>NZ_DFMC01000010.1:484542-684866 GCF_002375335.1 Methylophaga sp. UBA3603 | reverse complement strand
TAGGTCACTGCCAGGCTTTAATATAAAACAAGCCCGACGCGAAAGCGCCGGGCTTTTTTTATATTCAAAACTTGTGGTGATTTAACTTGAGCATGGCAACACCCCATGTGACATTTTTGTCTGGAACAAAAATGGACGCCGGTAGGCGCCCGCAGGGTGAGATGCAGGGATGCATCTCATCAAAGTAGGTCACTGCCAGGCTTTAATACAAAAAAAGAGCCCATCCAATCGGATGGGCTCTTTTTTTTGTCTTGAAGGTTTGCATTATCCTGCCTGAGCATGTGAACAACCAATGTGGCCGCTAATTACTCCTGCATTAGCGGCATACCGTCCATCCATGGACATAAAAAAAGCCTAGGACAAACCATAATCTTTAGGTATTGCCCTAGGCGGTGTTAGCTTAATGACGTTAATATTTATCTGATTAACAGCATGTCTCACTTACTTAGTAATGGAATGGTTAGCCAGTGAAATATTAGTTACTCACCAAAGGGTGATGTCACATCTTGAGGTACACTAATCGCAAAAATCTTGCGTACTGTTTGTTCCGTCTTCCAAGTACCTTTAAATCCCGCCTTTACCAGAAAACTATCACCGGCTTTATAGGTTACAGACTCGCCATCATCATCCTTCAATGTGGCCTTGCCTTCGAACATGTGAACCATTTCATCAGCATTATAGGTTACCCGATAGGTACCGGGCGTTGCTTCCCAAAAACCCGTCAATAACTTACCGTCTTCTGAGACATGTTCAAGCCAGGTCGTCATCGTTGGCGCTCCTTCAAATGGGACCCAACCCTCAAGGTCTGAAGTGATAGGTGCAACGCTGGGCGCTGAGAAGTTTCCAAAAGTGATCGTTTTCATGTCCGTACTCCAAGCATTTAAGCAAAAGATTTAAGTTTCGCAATAAAGTACTGTCAGTTTAAATCCATATTAAGTGGTAATCATAAATGGTAATAGACAATCGCCAGGATGATTATAAAGTTCCTTCAGGTTTCAATATAAGCTGGGTAAAAGCCGTTCTAAGTTTATACAGACTGATAGTTATCTGTTTCAAAACGAGGTGTGCATAAGGCGAGAAACACAAGATCTTCGTTGCAGATATTAGTAATTCTTTGACGGGTACAAGCCGGGATGATCACCACATCTCCCATTTGAACATTTTGTGGGGCCATATCACCGATCTCTACAACACCCTTACCTTCAAGAATTACATAGCGTTCAGTTGTTTCCTTTAACTGATGCCACTGGGTGGTAACCCCTGGTTCCACTCTGGCACGAGCAATGGAAAGTTCAGAATCTTCCAGGTGGTTGGAAAGTTCATTGATATAACATCCTTCAACAAAAAAGTATTCATTATTAGTCTGAAATCGTTTAATTTGTGGTTTCATAATTGAACTGGAATCCTTTTGGTTAAATAAGTTGTTTGTATAGTAGGAAACTACAAAATAAGAATTTGGCATCCTCTATGCAGAATTTTTCATGTCACCCTTAAAGGAGGTGTTCCATGAAAATGTTCATGCTGCTATTTGTCCTTTCATTTACCGTGCAAGCCAATGACATATCATCCTGGAATCGTCTGATTCTGTCTGGTGGTTCACATATCATGATCGGCTTTGTTCCTCCTGATTTAAAGCAGGCCGAAGTGCTGAATATTTTTATTGAAGGGGATGGTGAACCTGGTGTTGCATTAAGACTAGCGCAGGAGACCGGAGGTAATAGTGTCTATATAGGGCGTCCCTGCCAATATCTCAAAGCTACCCGATTTAATTCCTGTAATCGTGAACTATGGACATCACACCGCTATTCTCAAGCCGTAGTGGATTCGATGGATAAGGCTATTTCTGCATTGAAACAGCAGTATCAATCAAGTCAAATTCGACTTGTAGGCTATTCTGGTGGTGGGGCTATCGCCTCAATTATTGCATCAAAAAGGAGCGATGTTGCACTATTATTGACCGTGGCAGGTAATCTGGATCATAAATGGTGGACTGAGTTTAATGATTCAGCACCACTGTCTGGCTCTTTAAACCCAATTGATTACAGCGCAGCATTAGAGGCTGTACCTCAAGTACATCTGATAGGTGATCATGATTTTGTGGTACCCGGCTCGGTATTAATGTCTTATCTGTCAAAATTTAAAACGCGTGACAAAGTAAAAAGCTATCTGGTGGGAGGAGCGGATCACACTTGCTGTTGGTCAATGGCTGTAGCTGCAGTACTGCCTGAATAAATTCAAATGGCTGACTAGCCTAAGCTGCTCAGCCATTCATCATCTGAACCTTCATTCATTCCTTCGAACAAATAAGTGGATAAGTAGCGTTCTCCAGTATCAGGAAGCATAGCCAGAATAACCGAACCATCGGCTGCATTCTCAGCGACTTTCATTGCTGCTGCAACGGTGCCGCCACAAGATAATCCGCAGAAGATACCTTCTTCACTGGCTAATCGTAATGCCCAGTTTTTGGATTCCTCATCAGTAACTGGATATAGCTCATCGTAAACATCACGGTTTAAAACATCTGGAATAAAATCCGGAGTCCACCCCTGAATCTTATGTGGATGCCAGTCATCCCCAGCCAGCATGGAAGCTGCAGCAGGTTCTGTTGCAACAATTTTGGTATCTGGTCTGGCAAGTTTAATCATTTCCCCGGCGCCGGTTAATGTACCGCCAGTGCCCCAACCCGAGACCCAATAATCGAGTTGTTTACCTGCGAAGTCACGTAGGATTTCAGGGCCGGTAGTATTTCGATGAAAAGCGGGATTGGCAGGATTTTCAAATTGTCGAGCTAGGAACCAGCCATGTTTCTCAGCGAGTTCCTCTGCTTTTTTAACCATGCCAGTGCCTTTTTCAGCTGCCGGAGTAAGAATTACCTTGGCTCCCATAGCTCGCATGATTTTACGACGTTCAACCGAGAAGGTTTCGACCATGGTGGCAACAAAAGGATATCCTTTCGCTGCACAGACCATTGCTAAAGCAATACCTGTATTACCTGAAGTAGCTTCAATAACTGTTTGACCGGGTTTTAATACTCCACGTTTTTCAGCATCATCGATAACTGCAAATGCCAGTCGATCTTTTACAGAAGCCATCGGATTGAAGGCTTCGACCTTAACGTACATTTCGACGTGATTGGGGGCTATGTTGTTTAGACGAACAATAGGGGTATTACCGATTGTGTCGAGTATGCTGTTATAAATCATAAAAACTCAGTCGATTTGATTGGAATAAACCAAGCTTACACTAAATTGCTTATGCAAAAAAATCCTGCAGCAAAATCAGTCGTGAATAGTTTAAAACTGTCGGATAGCGGTTGTTTAAAAGGAAAGTTATCTATCGGTCAGGAAACACTGTTACTGACATGAATATTTTGTTTTGTAGATTGCTTTGCTGGTTGCTTGCTATCAGGATTGGACGTCAGCTCAAGTGCTTTAAGAATATTCTGTCTGGTAATTGATCCGACTAAACGATTTTCTTTAATCACGGGCAAACACTTGTAGGCAGTTTTTAAAAACTTTTCAGCGACCTCAATGATTGATGCTTCAAAATCTATGGTCTCAACCTGATTATGCATATACTCTTCAACTTTTCCCGCTGATTCGCCCTGATAAGCAGCATTAAGCGCCACTTGCATACAGTCTTTTTCAGACAGAAAACCAATCAAATTACCATGTTGATCGATAACGGGAGCACCGGAGATTTTAAATTCAATCAGCTGATGAATTGCACGTAATACATCCATCTCAGGTGTAAAAGTGATCTTGGTGCCATTCATATGATCTTTGACTTTGAGTGATGCAAGCATGGGCTACTCCCTGACGCTGTTTAGTTTTGTTGTTGTGCCCGCTTACGGGCTTCACACTCTTCTTTTTCCTGAATCGAGCAGGCCCCGCCACAACTTCCCGACAGCCCAACCTGATTCAATCCACCACAACTGCCTTTTATTGCTGAGCGACCAAATATTACCCCGATGGCCATGGCTGTAACAGCCAGTAGAATAATCACAAATGCGGCAAGAAAAGTATTCATCTTAGCCTCCAAAGTCATCAAGCATGATGTTTTCCGGTTCAACACCCAAATCTTCAAGCATTTTGATCACCGCTGCATTCATCATCGGTGGCCCACACATATAATATTCACAATCTTCCGGTGCAGGATGATCTTTCAGGTAATTTTCGTATATGACGTTGTGAATAAAGCCTGTGTAGCCCGTCCAGTTATCTTCTGGCAAAGCATCGGATAAAGCGACATGCCAGGTAAAGTTGTCATTTTCCGCGGCAAGTTCATCAAAATCTTCGGTATAAAACATTTCACGCAAACTGCGAGCACCATACCAGAAGGTCATTTTACGCTTGGATTTCAGGCGGCGTAACTGATCAAAAATATGCGAACGCATTGGTGCCATGCCGGCACCACCACCAATAAATACCATTTCTCTATCCGTATCTTTGGCAAAAAACTCACCAAATGGACCAGAAATAGTCACTTTGTCACCCGGTTTGAGATCAAAAATGTAGGAAGACATGATGCCCGGTGGAACATCATCGGCATTTGGCGGTGGTGAAGCTATCCGCACATTCAGCATTACAATGCCTTTTTCTTCCGGATAGTTAGCCATAGAGTAGGCTCTAACCACATTTTCTTTCACCACTGACTTATAACGCCATAAATCAAATCGATCCCAATCCGGGCGGTATTCATCGGCAATGATGAAGTTTTTATATTCAACGGTATGCGGCGGACATTCAATCTGGATAAAGCCACCGGCTCGGAAATTAACGCTTTCACCCTCAGGTAATTCAAGAATCAGTTCTTTAATAAATGTGGCGACATTATCATTGGAACGAACGGTACATTCCCATTTCTTAACACCGAAAACTTCTTCCGGTACCTGAATCCGCATATTCTGCTTAACGGCAACCTGACAAGATAAGCGATCACCCTCTGCGGCTTCACGTTTAGTGATATGCGATTCTTCAGTGGGGAGAATTGAGCCACCACCTTCAAAAATCTTTACTTTGCACTGTGCACAGGTGCCACCGCCACCACAGGCAGAAGAGACAAAAAGATTCGCATCAGCCAAAGCTCCTAAAAGCTTACCGCCGGCCTTGGTTTTTATGGTTTTTTCATCATTAACGATAATTTCGATATCACCCGTTGCCACTAGCTTGGAGCGGGCGCTGAGAATTACAAATACCAGCACCATGATGATAAGTGTGAACAGAACAATGCCTAAGATGATTTCCATTAGAGTTGAATCCCCGAAAATGCCATGAACCCTAACGCCATCAATCCAGCTGTAATAAATGTAATGCCAAGACCTTGTAAACCATCGGGGACATCGGAATATTTAAGTTTTTCTCTGATGCCTGCAATTGCTGTAATCGCCAGAGCCCAACCAAAGCCACTACCTACACCATACACCGCACTTTCAGCCAGATTGTAATCACGTTCAACCATAAACAGCGTACCACCTAAAATGGCGCAGTTGACCGTAATTAATGGCAAGAAAATACCCAGTGCGTTGTAAAGGGCCGGCACGTATTTATCCATTGCCATTTCAATGATTTGCACCATCGCGGCAATAACACCGATATAGCTTATTAGACCCAAAAAGCTTAAATCCACATCCGGTAGGCCAGCCCAGGACAAGGCACCTTCTTTAAGCAGATATTGATAAATCAGATTGTTGGTCGGCACCGTGATGGCCTGAACCAGGACAACGGCGATACCCAGCCCCAAAGCAGTTTCGATTTTTTTAGAAACCGCGAGAAAGGTACACATGCCCAAAAAGAAAGCGAGCGCCAGATTTTCAACAAAAATTGAGCGAATAAACAGACTGAGGTAATGCTCCATTTACAAGACCTCCGTACGGTGTACTTGGTGAATCTGATAATCTGGTGCCTCAACTTGCTGTGGTTTCCAGCTTCGGATAGCCCAAATCATCAGACCGATAATAAAAAAAGCACTTGGCGGTAACAGCATCAACCCATTGGGGACATACCAGCCACCTTCATTCGCTACCGGAATAATGGTGTGGCCAAACAGTTTGCCAGCCCCAAATAATTCACGGAAGAACGCTACGACTAATAAGACCATGCTATAACCCAAGCCATTTCCGAGTCCATCCAGAAAGCTCATACCGGGAGAGTTTTTCATAGCATAAGCTTCGGCACGACCCAAAACGATACAGTTGGTGATAATCAGTCCGACGAACACAGATAACTGCTTACTGGCTTCATACGCATAAGCTTTGAGAATCTGGTCAACAATAATTACCAATGAGGCAATGACCGTCATTTGAACAATGATACGGATACTTGAAGGGATGTGATGACGAATTGAACTGATGATGGCTCCGGAGAAAGCTGTAACCGACGTAAGCGCAATACACATGATCAGCGCTGCGGTCATATTGGTGGTTACTGCTAGAGCAGAGCAAATTCCTAAAACCTGTAACGTTATCGGATTATTATCAATAATTGGATCAATAACATTATTTTTTGCTTGGCTTGCCATCAGTTAATCCCCTGTTCGGAACGCATACTTTGCAAATAAGGGCCAAATCCATCTTCACCTAACCAGAATGAAATCATATTGGAAACGCCTTTACTGGTCAGTGTGGCACCAGATAATCCATCGACCTTGTATTCTGCCTGTGGTGAATTGTTATCCACATAACCACGGGCAACCCTGAATTCCACATTGCCGTTTTCGTCATATATTTTTTTGCCTTCCCATTTGGCTAACCAGCGCGGGTTTTCTATTTCACCACCTAAGCCGGGCGTTTCTGCATGTTCGTAAAAACGCAACCCTTGAATAGTATTGAAATCACTACCTAAAGAAAGAAATCCGTACATGGTTGACCATAATCCATAGCCATGAATAGGAATAACCAGTTGTTGGATTTTATCGCCATCCCGAAGAATATAAACTGGGGCATATTTAGCTCGTGAACCAATTCCGGCTACATCCTGCTGATTATCTAGACGTACTCCCAAATCTGGTGAACCAGATGCTTTACGCTGATCATAAGTGGCTGGATCAAGATCTGTTTCAGCGTATTGGCCAGTGGCCAAATCTACTAAACGAACCTCAAATTTTTCAAAAGCTGCTTCCATATCCATACCCGGCTCAAACTGATCGGTAACGGCCAGAATATTTTGTCTGATATCGTTTTTTTGATTCACAATCTGCCGGGACTTCAATGAAACTGCAGCTGTTGAAACCAGAACCGAACAAACCAGACAAAGCACAATGGCAATGAATATAGTCTTTTTAGGATCATCGTTTGGCAGCTGCATCAGCTGGCCTAAAAAACCTTTTTTCTGCGTAATTTCTGCCATGATTAGCTTCGCTGTAGTCTTCGTTTAATGTTGGACTGAACGACAAAATAGTCGATTAGTGGGGCAAATATATTGGCGAACAGAATGGCTAACATAATACCCTCTGGGAAGGCAGGATTGACGACCCGTATCAGTACCGTCATAAAACCAATCAAAATACCGTAAATCCAGCGTCCCTTATTGGTCATGGCAGCAGACACCGGATCGGTTGCCATGAAAACCATACCAAATGCAAAGCCACCCAGAGACAAATGCCAGTACCAGGGAAGTCCAAACATTGGATTGGTATCGCTGCCAATCATGTTGAAAAGCCAGCTAGTGGCCACCATGCCGAGGAATACCCCGAAAATGATACGGAAAGAGGCAATGCGTGTATAAAGCAGGAAAGCTGCACCGAGCAAAATAGCCAGGGTAGAGGTTTCACCTAATGAGCCGGGCATATGACCTATGAATGTCTGTGTCCAGGTGTAGCCTGCTTCGGTGACGGATTCCAAACCACCTAATGCTGCCAAAGCGAGGGGGGTCGCTCCTGTATAGCCATCAATAGCCGTCCATACGGCATCCCCTGACATTTGTGCTGGATAGGCAAAATATAGAAATGCACGACCCGTTAATGCCGGATTCAGGAAGTTTTTACCGGTACCACCAAAAACTTCTTTACCAATTACCACACCAAAAATAATACCCAGCGCAACCTGCCAGAGGGGGGTAGAGGGCGGAAGCGTAAGGCTGTAGAGCATTGACGTCACCAGGAAGCCTTCATTTACTTCATGGTTTCTCACTGCAGCAAAAATAACTTCAAATGTACCACCGGCGATTAGGGTGGTCAGATATATCGGTAAAAAGTAGAGCAGGCCATGGAACATGTTAGAGAACAGGCTATTAGGATCATAACCAATACCAAAGCTGGTCAGGATCCAGCCGCGCCAACCTTCAATTGTCGACATGCCCAGTTGCGCCATGGCACTGTTGGCCTGAAAACCGGTATTCCACAACATCAGCATTAAAACAGGAAAAGTCGCTAGTACGACATAACTCATAACCCGTTTAAGATCGATACCATCACGAACATGTGGCGAGCCCCGGGTAACATCGCCAGGGCTATAGATGAATGTATCGATCATTTCATAAACGGCAAAGTACTTCTCGTAAGCTCCGCCTTTTTGGAATGACGGCTCTATCCGGTCTAGGAATCTTCTTAAACGCGCCATGGTTATCCTTCTTTTTCTATTTGTGTAAGGTTGGCTCTCAGCGCAGGACCATAGTCATATTTACCAGAACAGACGTATGAACATAAGGCCAAGTCTTCTTCATCCAACTCAAGACACCCCAATGCCTGAGCAGAGTCAGTATCTCTGACCAATAAAGCTCTCAGCAGTTGCGTTGGTAAAATATCCATAGGAACAACGGTTTCAAAAACACCCACCGGAACCATGGCGCGTGGACTACCATTCTGTGAAGTGGTGAGCGGTAAATCTTTCTTGCCAAATATTTTGCTGAAAAAAACGTTCAGGGCAGAGTATTTATTGGTGCCACCTGGCCGGATCCATCCAAGTATCTCACGATGTGTCCCCTCTTCGAGAACAGATATCTGGGTATGAAAACGACCAAGAAATGCAGCCCAGTTATTGGCGGTATGACCATTGAATACTGATCCGGAAATCACACGGGAGCGAATATTCTGGACTTCTCCGCGAACCAGTTCTTCAGTGTTGGCTCCAAGGCGGGTACGGATGAGCCGTGGCTTATTTACCATTGGTCCTGCCAGTGAAATAATCCGTTCTACCCAAAGGTGACCCGTGGTGAAAAGTTTGCCAATGGCGATGACATCCTGATAACCGATATGCCAAACTGTTTTTTTACTGCTGACAGGTTCAATAAAATGTATGTGAGTACCCACCAGTCCTGCAGGGTGTGGACCTGAGAATGTTGGAGTTTCAAGATTTTTCAGATCTGGAGTGGGTAGAGCTGCCTTCGGTGATTGACAGAGATAAAGTTTACCGCTGGTCAGATGACTCAATACTGTTAGACCGTTACGAAAATCGTCAGCATATTCGTTAATAATCAGGTTGGGATCAGCAGCAAGCGGATTAGTATCAATCGCATTTATAAAGATTGCCTTGGGCTCACTGTCCAGTTCAGGTGTTTTGCTGTAGGGACGAGTGCGTAGAGCGGTCCATAATCCAGATTCAACCAGATTCTGTTGAACCTGCTCTCGGCTGAGCGTCGGTAATTCATCCAGTGAGTAGTATTTAAAAGTGAGTTCCTCGTCACCTTCAAGCTCAATCACCACTGATTGCAAAGCCCGTTTGGCCCCACGATTAATCGCTTTGATTATGCCAGCGCCGGGAGCCGTATAGGTTACGCCGGGGGTTTTTTTATCGGTGAATATGGCTTCACCCAGTTTAACCCGCTGACCCTCTTCAACCAGCATCGTTGGTTTCATGCCGACGTATTCGAGCCCCAACACAGCAACTGAAGCGACCGGATTAGCCTGGCTAATTTTTTGTTCCGGCGCACCAGCAAGGGGCAATGTCAGCCCTTTCTTAATTGAGAAATGCATATCCCACCTAGTCAGAAGCAGTGCATGAGCACTGTTGGCTTTGAAATTATCAATGCAGGAGTATAGCGGCTTTGCGGTACTTAAGGGAAGCTTACCATGTCAATAATGTGGTTGTTTTTCCGCAGAGGATTTGCTGCTTTTAAGCCAGATAAAGCCGATTAAAAAAGCACCTATCGCAGTTACAGCTGCCAGCATAAAAGTCATTTCCGGTCCCGGAGTCAGCCATAGATAGCCACTCAATAAACTTCCTACTGCGCCACCAGCACCAAAACTCATACTGCTGTACAACGCCTGTCCGCGGCCTTGATTACGACCAGTGAAGTGCTGATGTACCCATGCAATAGAAGCAGCATGAAAAGCACCATAACTGGCAGCGTGTAATGATTGTGCGGCGATAAGCATAACAACCTGGTCAGCATAAAGCGCAATCAGCAACCAGCGAAAAGCTGCCAGTAGCAGACTACCGAGTAATACCTTGCGAATGCCAAAGCGGGGTAGCCAGCGATGCATTACCAGAAACACCATTAATTCAGCGACTACCCCTAACGCCCATAATTGACCAATCAAAGTACGGCTATAGCCATGCTGTTCCAGATAAATACTGTAAAACGTGTAGTAAGGCCCATGGCTGACCAGCATTAAAAAGCAGATAGCTAAAAAGGCGCGAACAGCAGGTTGTTTGAGCACCTGTCTGATAGGGATGTGATTGAGACTCAGGTGACGACTGGCAGATTCAGGAACCGTGAGGCTGATCAGCCAGATACCGCTGATGGACACTAACAACGCATAGGGAACGATGCCGGCATCATAACGATCCATTAGCCAACCCAGTAAGACCACAACACAGATAAAACCAATAGAACCCCAAACGCGGATCTTACTGTAATGATGACTATGTTCACCAAGGTGCTGCAGTGTAGTGACTTCAAATTGAGGAAGAGAAGCATTCCAGAAAAAACTGAAGACCATTAATACAACGGCAATCCAGTAATAACTCTGTGAAATAAAAATGCCTGAGAACGCCACGATACTCAGTAAGCTGGCCAGCCGAACAATTCTCAGACGTTGTCCGCGGTGATCAGCAATCCAGCCCCAGACATTCGGAGCAATGATTCGGGTTGCCAATAGAATGGCGGTTAATTCACCGATTTGTCGGGCGCTGAATCCTTCCCATTGCAGATAAAGCCCCCAATAGGGCACCAGAATGCCCAGAGTGGCAAAATAAAATAGATAAAACCCTGACAGCCGCCAGTAGGGTAGTCCGGAAAAAGGCACCAGCGATCAGGTTAGGCTTGTGCCGGGATAATCGGGGTGTCAGTGGTTACATCCATATTCTGGGCCCGATGACGCAACATATGATCCATCAATACCAGTGCCAGCATGGCTTCTGCAATTGGAGTGGCACGAATACCGACACAAGGATCATGACGACCATGAGTGACGACTTCGATGGCTTCTCCACGTGTGTTGATACTTTTTCCGGGAATACGCAGACTGGAAGTAGGCTTGAGCGCCATGCTTACCAGCAAATCCTGTCCACTGGAAATACCACCTAATGTTCCGCCAGCATTATTGGTCAGGAAACCTTCCGGTGTCAGTTCATCCCGATGTTCAGTACCTTTCTGGGTAACCGATTCAAAACCGGCACCAATTTCCACGCCTTTTACCGCATTGATACTCATCATCGCATGGGCGATATCAGCATCCAGACGGTCAAAAATAGGCTCACCCAAACCCGGAGGTACATGGCGTGCAATGACATTAATGCGAGCACCAATGGAGTTGCCTTCCTTACGCAAAGCATCCATATAATCTTCCAGCTCGCTTTCAATATTGGGATCAGGATTGAAAAACAGACTATTTTCGATATGCGCCCAATCCAGCGTTTCAGCTTTAATCGGGCCAAGCTGGCTCAAATAACCCTGAATTTCGATACCATAACGTTGTTTAAGAAATTTTTTGGCAATACCTCCAGCGGCAACGCGCATTGCGGTCTCACGTGCTGATGATCGGCCACCGCCACGGTAGTCACGGAAACCGTATTTGTGGTGATAGGCATAATCAGCATGGGCCGGGCGGAATTGCTCGGCAATATTGCCGTAATCCTTTGATCGCTGATCCATGTTTTCAATCAACAAACCAATCGGGGTTCCAGTAGTCTTGCCTTCAAAAATACCGGAAAGAATTTTGACCTGATCAGGTTCACGGCGCTGTGTTTCATGGCGGCTTTTACCCGGTTTACGCCGATCCAGATCATTCTGAAGATCGGCTTCGGATAATTCCAGTCCTGGGGGGCAACCATCGACAATACACCCCAGGGCGGTGCCGTGGCTTTCACCAAAAGTGGTGACTGTGAAAAGTTTTCCGAAACTGTTGCCTGACATAATCAAAAATCCGAGTTAAACGATAAATAGAGTAGCAAAACCGAGGAAAGCCATAAATCCGACTACATCGGTGACAGTGGTTAACAGAACGCTGCCGGACAATGCGGGATCAATGCCAATACGTTTTAATCCCAGGGGAATCATTACCCCGGCAACGGCAGCAGCTGTCATATTAACAATAATGGCTGCACCAATCATGATTCCCAGTAAAAAATTACCGAACCAGAGGTAGGTTACAAAAGCGATAGCAATTGCCCAAATCACCCCATTGGCCATGCCCACCAGAAATTCTTTGCGTAATAACCAGCGTTGATTTTTATCATTCAACTGGTCCAGAGCCATAGAACGGATGACCAGTGTTAATGTCTGGCTGCCGGCAATACCGCCCATGCTGGCAACTATTGGCATTAATACAGCCAAAGCCACCAGTTTTTCAATGGTGGTATCAAATAGCCCTATAACCCATGCCGCTAAAAATGCAGTCAACAGGTTGATACCAAGCCATACCGAGCGGCGATGAATACTTTTTTTGACCGGGGCAAACGTATCTTCGTCTTCACTTAAACCGGCCATACTCAGTAAAGAGTGTTCTGCTTCATCCCGAATAACATCCACCACGTCATCGATGGTAATGCGGCCCAGCAGGTGATTATCTTTATCGACGACAGGTGCGGAGATCAGATCATGTTTTTCAAAACGGTGGGCGACATCATGGTCCGACATATTGGCGGGAATAGGATCGACCTGATGCGACATTGCTTCGCGTACAGTAAGTGAACGGCTGCGGCTGACAACCTGTGACAAGCGCAGCGTTCCAAGATATTTATCCTGATGATCAACGACATAAAGACTGTCAGTGTTTTCGGGTAACTCCCCATATTTACGTAAATAACGTAAGACCACTTCCAATGTGATATCCGAGCGGACGGTGACCACATCGGTGTTCATCAAACCACCGGCGGTATCTTCTTCATAAGCCAGAATGGCTTCAATCCGACGTCGACGTTGCGAGTTCATGGCTCGCAACACTTCCTGCATCACATGGCCAGGGAGATCCTGAAGAATATCGACAACATCATCGGTATCCAGATCTTCAGTAGCGCTCAACAGATCAGCAGTATCCATGCCGGTCATCAAGCCGGTACGAACATCTTCCCCAATATAGGAAAGTACCTCACCTCGTAATTCGGGATTGATGATTGGCCAGCATACCAGCCGTTCATTGGGAGGGAGGGATTCCAGTAAATGAGCGGTTTCAGCAGGGTGCAAGCTGGCTAATAAGCGACGCATTCTGACAAAGCGGCCGCTTTTCAGCGCCTCGGAAAAGGCATTCAGCGAGTGATTGAGACTGCGGTGTTGGTCCAGCTCAGACATATCCGGCTCCAGAGGGCGTCGGTACTTTTAGGGGGAGGTTACGCAGGCTATTTTAGCCTGCTTACTTGGTGCTGAATAGCTTTAAATGACTAGCCTTAGCGAAACAAATAGCAGCTAATGATGAATCGGTGCGTTGATTTGTTCCAATAACATATCGGCTTCAAGTGCATCTGACACTTGCATAATACTCAGCGTGTTATCCGGTAATAAACTCAAATCGGTTTCGTTAATGATTTGCTTTATTTCCAGCAACGCATTGGGATGCATACTGAAGTGTTCCAGTCCCATTGCCAGCAATAGCCGGGCATAGCGGGGATCACCAGCCATTTCACCACACATTGATACTGGAATATTAAATTTCCTACCCGCTTCCAGCGTCATATGAATCAGCCGTAAAACAGCAGGATGTAAAGGGTCGTAGAGATAGTTGACCGTGTCATCAATACGGTCGATAGCCAGAGTATATTGAATCAAATCGTTGGTGCCGATAGATAGAAAATCTACATGACGGGCAAACATTTCTGCGCAGACTGCACTGGCCGGGATTTCGATCATTGCGCCAATTTCTACCTGACGATCATATTCCAGACCTTCCCTATCCAGTTCGATCTTGCATTGTTCCAATAAATTACGTGCCTGTAACAATTCATGCATGGTGGATATCATTGGAAACATGATTTTGATTTTGCCATAGGCCGATGCTCTCAGGATGGCTCTTAACTGGGTGCGGAACATAGCGGGCTGAGTCAGGCAAAGTCGAATAGCACGCAACCCCAGTGCCGGATTAGTGACCACTGTCTGAGTCAGGTGCCGACCACCATCAACGGTCTTATCTGCCCCCAGATCGAAAGTCCGAATGGTGACTGGTTGATTATTCATACCTTCGACAACATCACGATAAGCGGCGAGCTGTTCTTCCTCTTCCGGTGGTGCCAACCGATTCATATAGAGAAATTCGGTCCGATACAGCCCGATGCCCTGTGCCCCGGCATTGGTGATAGTGGAAATATCTTCTGGCAATTCCGCATTGGCCAGCAGCGTAATGGTCTTGCCATCACGGGTACGCGTAGGCTGGGATTTATAGCGACTCAGAGATGAAATATGTTCATCAAACGCAATACGCCGTTGTTGATATTCCCTGAGTGTTCCTTCATCGGCACCGGCAATCATGATGCCAGCTTCACCATCGACGATCAGTGGTTCATTATCCTGCACATAGCGACGAACAGATTCCACACCGACAATTGCCGGAATACCCAGGCTGCGTGCCAGGATTGTGGTATGCGAAGTGGCGCCACCATGTTCGGTAACAAATGCGGCAATACCCTGATGTTGCATTAAAACGGTATCTGCGGGCGTCAAATCCTCAGCAATGATGATATGGCCTTTCAGGCGTCCATCAGCAATTTCGTGATCCGCTACTTCCTGATCGGCGAGAATCCGATGGATACGATTGACCACATGATCAACATCATCCCGTCGTGTCCGCAGATACGGATCATCCATTTCGTTGAATACGTTGATTAATGCATCACGTTGCAATTGCAACGCCCATTCAGCATTGCAGCGACGTTGACGGATCATATCGACCGGAACTTTGGTCAGTGATGAATCGTTGAGCATTAAGATATGCGTATCAATAAACGACGTCACATCAGCCGGCGCGTTGGCAGGGATATGGTTACGAATCGATTTAAGCTGTTGCTTGGCCTGTTCAATCGCATCAAGTAAACGTTCCACTTCCTGTTCAATGGAAAACGCCGGGATCAGATATTCACGAACATCCGGCTGGTTGTGAAACAGAATATGGGCACGACCGATCGCGATACCTCGAGAAACGCCAATGCCTTGTAGCTCAAGCGTCATTGGCCTTCTCCAAAGTAATTGGCAATCAACTCCCCGATAGCGTTTAACGCAGATTCGGCATCATCACCTTCTGCGGTGACCTGAATTTCAGTGCCTTTGGCAGCGGCTAACATCATCACTCCCATAATACTTTTGCCATTAACCTGACGATTATCCTTTGATACTTGAATATCCGCATGGAACTCAGAAGCAGTGGTGACGAATTTTGCCGCAGCACGGGCATGTAATCCCAGGCGGTTTATGATGGTAAATGTTTGTTCCTGTTTCATGGACGATACCCTGAGTGATGACAACGTACAATGCCTTCCTGGCCACCACTAACCGCTTTGTGTTCAAGTTCATCAAGGCTTAGGGTTGGATAGTTTAAAACACGGATTAGCATGGGGAGATTGAGCCCTGAAACAATTCGGATATCTTCACGATCGGAGACTGCGCAAGCAATATTGCTGGGAGTAGAGCCAAACATATCTGTCAAAATCAAAATTCCATTACCCTGATCCAGTCCAATCAATTCACCATCCAGCTGTTTGCGTATGGCGTCTGGATTATCTTTGACTTCGATAGAGATAACTTTAGTGGGCAACGGGCAGCAGGAAAGCATTTGTCTGGCCGTGTTTATCAACTCGGTGCCGATATGATTGTGCGATACGATTAAAATACCTACGGTCATCTTGGTTCTCTTGGTCACCAGCGAAAGTCAGACTGGAAGGGCAGTTTACCGCCAATGAATGTAATGTATATGAGCGTTTTAGGCAAATATTGCTGCTTAAAATGCCATTTTATCAAGCTGCCAAAGCTGCATTTTTTCATGGTTGCCTTTATGTGACGCCTGCATTGTCAGCCAGCTATCAATTCGGGTTTTAAATGAGGCTGGATTTTCAACAGATAATGTCAATACAACTAAAGCTTTACCAAGAATGACTTTGTGTTGTGTCGGAGTGTTAACACTGGCTTTAGGGTGATGGACTCGTTTCAGTTCAATGCACAAATCTGCAATGGTGCTGGCATGCCAGCTAGCTTCACCACAGACTTTGCGGATATCCATCAGGCCTAATTCACGGGTATGCAGTAAACCGGAAAGCAGTTTGGGGCAATGTGCTATAAGATGTTCATTCTTCAGGGAAAAATCCACCACATCATCAGCAATCAGTGTTGCGCCATGATGAATTAATTCGAGTGCCAGACTACTTTTTCCAGCACCAGCTTCACCAAAAATAAAGATGCCTTTATCCCGATAATGAATCATCACACCATGATGACTATCCATGGCTGCTGGCAAAGACATAACAGATTATTCTTCGTCGATGGAAAGCAATAATTCAAAAATGGCTTCAGCACTGGAAGCCTGTCGAATACGGCTACAGATTTCTTCATCTCTAAACAATGTCACCAGACGTGACAAATGTTGTAAATGATGTTCGGTATCATCCTCCGGCACCAATAAACCAAAGGCGATATCAATCGGTTTACCATCAGCCGCTTCAAATTCGACCGGCGTTTCCAGTGTCAGCATTGCGGCCACGGTGTGGGTAAGATCCGGGACACGGGCGTGGGGAATTGCCACGCCCTTGCCTAATCCGGTACTGCCCAAACGTTCACGTTCGAGTAGAACTTGAAAGATTTTTTCAGCAGTCGCTGCACTCGTATTGGCTGCCAGCATACGACTGAGATTTTCGATCACCCGTTTTTTGCTGGTAGCTTCATCGTGGAAACTGATGTTGTCCGCATTTACGAGCAGTGCAGCGATAAGCATGAAATTTCCCGCTCCTTAACTAGCGTTATGTTTTTGAATGACACCATCAGCTTGATGGTGGTTAGTAATTTTATCTTTGTGCTTGATGATTTGTCGATCCAGTTTTGCAACCAGATTTTCAATAGCGGAATACATATTTTCCTGCTCGTCAGAAGCAAATAAGTCGGCGCCACTGGCATGAACAGTTGCTTCAGCTTTTTGCCGAAGTTTCTCGACAGATAACACTACATGCACGTTAGTCATGTGATCAAAATGACGAGTCAGTTTCTCGAATTTTTTATTGACGTGGTCCCGAAGGCTGTCAGTGATATCTATATGTTGTCCGCTTAGATTTAATTGCATAATGCATCACTCCTGTTGGTGGACTAAAACTGGTATTACACCAGTCGCTTACGCTCATTTGAGGGCGCTATCGCTAATGTTTCGCGGTACTTTGCAATAGTACGACGAGCGACATTAATACCCTGTTCTCCCAGAATATCAGCAATTTTGCTGTCACTCAGGGGTTTTCTCGGATTTTCCGCGGCGACCAGTTTTTTGATGATCGCCCGAATGGCTGTTGCAGAACATTCTCCACCACTTTCAGTACCGACATGGCTGGAGAAAAAGAATTTAAGTTCAAAAATTCCCCGTGGCGTGTGCAGATATTTGCGAGTCGTTACGCGGGAGATGGTGGATTCATGCATTTCCACGGTTTCGGCGATATCTGCCAATACTAAAGGTTTCATGGCCTCTTCGCCGTGATCAAGAAAGTCACGTTGACGTTCCACAATTGCTTGGGTGACTTTAAGTAATGTCTCATTACGGCTTTGTAAACTTTTCAGAAACCAACGTGCTTCCTGCAAATTATTTTTCAGATAAGTGTTCTCTTCACTACTATCGGCCCGGTTAATTAACGAGGCGTAATGTTCGGCAATCTGCAGTTTAGGTGCGTTGTCAGGATTGAGCGACAATTGCCATTTGCCGTGAACTTTTATCGCATAAACATCCGGTACGATATATTCAGTTTTGTCAGTTTGGATACTACTGCCGGGGCGCGGGTTAAGCAACTGAATTGAGCGAACCAGATCGGTTAATTCATCATCGCTGACTTTCAAAGCACGTTTGATCAGGGCGTAATCACGTTTAGCCAATGTATCCAGATGTTTGTCTATCAGTTCTGTAAGCAACTCAACATGCTTTAAAGCGACAGTCGATTCGTATAATCGTAATTGGATCAGTAAACACTCACGCAAGTCCCGAGCACCAACACCGACGGGATCAAAATGATGAATCCGGTGCAATACCGTTTCAATTTCATCAAGTTCTACTTCAGCAAATTCTTCGCCAAGGCTTTGCTGAATTTCTTCCAATGTGGTTTTCAGGTAGCCATCGTCTTCAATGGAGTCAATGATAGTGGTGGCAATTGCCTGTTCAGTTTCACTAAATGGAGTGAGGCGCATTTGCCAGAGTAGATGCTGTTGCAGGCTGTCACTGCTTTCGTCCTGATTATCCCGCTCAAAATCACTGTCTCCGGATGGGCCGGAACTCGTCATGCTCTGGGAATTATCGTAGGTATCTTCCCATTTGCTATCGACTGGCAGATCTTCGGGAATATCAGTATTTTCCAGTTCGCTGATTTCGCGGCTACCGGTATCTTCATCACGACGGACAGAGCTTGGTTCGTCGTAGTCGTATTCTTCCTCAACCTCCAGAAGGGGATTGGTTTCCAGTGCTTCCTGAATTTCTGTCTGCAACTCCAAGGATGATAATTGCAACAAACGGATCGCTTGCTGCAACTGTGGAGTCATCGACAGGCTTTGACCAATGCGTAGCTGTAATGAGGGTTTCACTTAATGTTTTGATTTAATGTTGTGACCATGAGTTTATGTTACCGCAATCGTCGCGCCGTTGCCTATACGTCTTTCTAAAATAAAAATCACAACAGGGTAACTGCAGTGGCTTTAAAACTAATCCATAGTGAATCGCCCAGAGAAAGCCCTAGAGAAGATAAAGCCTGGTGACTGATAATCACTTCAAATTTGTCACCACAATCAACTGTCAGGCGCACCGCTTTGCCCGCTTCGCTGATGCTGGTAAGTCGTCCGGGTAACTGGTTACGGGCGCTGCTATCCGAATGAGCATGGGTACTAATCGTTATCACCAGCGGATCGATTGCAATATGTCGGGCAGAAAGAGAGCCTTCCGCGGCAAAGATTTTCAGTGTTTTGGTATGAAAGATTTCGCCATCATAATGACCATGGAACAGGTTCAGCAGGGGAGCCGAAACCGGTTTGCCCTTAAGCAGTTGTATTGTATGAGGTGTGATAGCGGAAGCCTGCAGACGGTCATGGGTTGAAAACAGTACTGTGCGCTTAGCATCGTTAGTCAACATGGTGATCACATCTTCCAGCTGGCGCTGGTGAAAGCTGTCCAGATTGGCAAATGGTTCGTCTAGCAACAGGATATCCGGTTCAAATGCCAGCACCCTGGCAATCGCAACACGCCGTTGTTCTCCACCCGACAGAGTGCTGGCGGTCTGATCAGCCAACTGGGTCAAGTTGACGGTTTCCAATGCCTGTTGCAGTTGAGATGTATGTCGGGCTTTATCCACTTTTTGTAACTTCAGCGCCAGGCGAATATTGTCTTTTACCGTGCCGGGTAGCATATAGGGATGTTGGGGGACCAGCCCGATTTTCTGACGTTGTTTGGCTTGTGAATCAGTGATTTTATCGCCCAATACGCTGATATCACCTGAATCGGGCTTTTGTAATAAAGCCAATAAGTGAAACAAGGTGGATTTCCCCGCGCCATTTTCACCTAGTACAGCCATGCATTCATTGGCGGGGATATTGAGTTGCTCAATATCCAGGGCCAGCTCACCGTTATAACGAACTTTAATGTTGTCTAGTTGAAAGGCGTAGTTCATGTCAGTCGCCGGTTAATCCAGGACAAAGCGAAATTCAGGATAAAAGCGATCATTAGCAACACTATGCCGAGCGCCAATGCCAGTTCAAATTCGCCTTTACTGGTTTCCAGTGCAATGGCGGTAGTCATCGTACGAGTATAGCCTTCAATATTCCCCCCCAGCATCATTGCAGCACCAACTTCACCAATGGCGCGTCCAAAGCCTGTAAGAATAGCTACCAGCACCGCCAGTCTAACGGCTTTTAATACCTGAAAGCATTGTTGCCATTTATCTGCACCGAGACTTTGTAAGGTCAAAATTAGCCTTGGATCAGCGGTGTTGACGGTCACCAGAGTCAGATTCATCATGATGGGAAATATCAAGATGCTCTGCGCAATAATCATGGCGGATTGGGTATAAAGCAATCCCAATTCCCCTAATGGTCCCATTCGACTGAAGAGCCCATATAGTAATAACCCAATCACTACGGTAGGCATGGCCATTAAGGTATTGAGAATATGTTGCAGTGTCGTTTTACCGGAAAACTCCGTTAATGCCGTAAACACACCCGCAGGGATCGCCAGTAAAGCGGCAATGAAAGCAGCAGCAACGGAAATACTGACCGATGTCTGAATAATCTCCCAGACAGTAGCATCAAAAGCTATCAGCAGTTTAAGCGCTGCGGTAAAAGATGTACCAAAAAAGTCCATGGCTAAGGAAGCCTAATAATCAGCGAACCAATCCCAGTCGTTCGCAAACGGTTAATACAGGCTGTGTTTTATTCATTGAATAAAAGTGTAAGCCGGGTACGTCCAGTTTAATCAGTTTTTCAGTAAATTCAGTCAGGTAATCGGTAGTAAATGCCTGCATCGAGACACTGTCATCATAAAACTCTTCCAGACGTTTTTTGAGCCAACGAGGAATTTCTGCACCACAGGCTGCAGAGAACCGCGCGAGTTGAGTGTAATTATTGATGGGCATAATGCCGGGAATTATCGGAATATCAATGCCTTTTTTCTGGCAGCGTTCTACAAAATACAGATAAGAATCAATGTTGAAAAAATACTGTGTAATGGCGCTGTCAGCTCCGGCATCAACTTTACGTTTGAAATTTTCCAGATCGACACCAGCATCCTGTGCCTGAGGATGTACTTCGGGGTAAGCTGCAACTTCAATAGTGAAATGATCGCCGGTTTCTTTGCGAATAAATTGCACCAGTTCATTGGCATAACGAAAATCACCCGGATCACGCATGCCAGAGGGTAAATCACCTCTTAATGCCACCACGCGGGAAATTCCATTATCGATATAGGTTTGCAGGATAGTACGGATGCGTTCTTTTGATGATCCCACACAGGATAAATGCGGAGCTGCATCAATTCCGGTCTCTGCTGCGCGTTGTTGTATAGCGATAACCGCTTCAAGCGTATTATCCTGAGTCGATCCCCCTGCACCAAAAGTCACGGAGTAAAATTCAGGTTTTAATACAGCTAATCGCTCTTGCACCAATAAAAGATTTTGTGCACCTTTTTCCGTTTTTGGCGGAAAAAATTCACAGCTGATAACAGGTTGTTTGGACATGATGCTTACTTTAGGTAAAAGAAAAAGGGCTAACACTTAGGTTAGCCCTGCTTAACTTAGTAACGGTAGTGTTCAGGTTTATAGGGGCCTTGTTGCTCAAGCCCTAAATATTTGGCCTGTTCAGCATTTAATTCGGTCAGATTAGCACCGATTCGGCCTAAATGCAGCCGGGCCACTTTCTCGTCTAGACGTTTTGGCAAGACATACACTTTATTCTCGTAGTTGGCACTGTTATGCCATAACTCGATTTGCGCCATGACCTGATTAGTGAAAGACGCTGACATTACAAAGCTTGGATGACCGGTTGCACAGCCCAGATTGACCAGACGACCTTCAGCCAACAGGATAATACGCTTACCATCAGGGAAAATAACGTGGTCAACCTGAGGCTTAATGTTTTCCCACTCGTAGTTACGTAGTGAAGCTACATCAATTTCGTTATCAAAGTGACCGATGTTACAAACGATAGCTTCGTTACGCATCGCTGCCATATGATCATGATTAATGACATTGATATTACCGGTAGCAGTCACAAAGATATCGGCCTTATCAGCGACTTCATCCATGGTGACAATACGGTAACCTTCCATTGCTGCCTGCAGGGCACAAATTGGATCGATTTCAGTAATCATCACGGTAGCGCCCATGCCACGGAAAGCTTGTGCACAACCTTTACCGACATCGCCGTAACCTAACACCACGCAGATTTTGCCAGCAACCATAACATCGGTTGCACGCTTGATACCGTCAAGCAGTGATTCACGGCAACCATACAGATTGTCGAATTTTGATTTGGTGACTGAGTCGTTAACGTTGATCGCCGGGACTTTTAAGGCACCTGCTTTCATCATTTCATACAAACGATGTACGCCGGTGGTGGTTTCTTCCGACAAACCTTTAACATCGTCGAGTAATTCCGGATAGTCTTCATGCATCATCGTGGTCAAATCACCACCATCATCCAGAATCATATTCGGGCGCCAGCCATCAGTGCCAATGATGGTTTGACGAATACACCAGATAGCTTCTTCTTCGGTTTCACCTTTCCAGGCAAAGACCGGGATGCCCTGATCGGCAATAGCCGCTGCAGCGTGATCCTGTGTTGAAAAGATATTGCAAGAAGACCAGCGCACTTCAGCCCCTAATTCAACCAGTGTTTCAATCAACACGGCAGTTTGTATCGTCATATGCAGACAACCTGCAATACGCGCACCTTTCAGCGGATGCTGGCCAGCATATTCTTCACGTAAGGCCATCAATCCAGGCATTTCGCTTTCAGCGATTTTGATTTCCTGATGGCCCCATTTCGCCAGACTGATGTCGGCAACTTTGTAATCTGGTTTTAAGTTTTCTACTGCTGATTGCATGATAATTTCCTGTGTTAGTTGATTTTTGCTGCTTCACGTAAGACGGGAGCGAGGTCAGTTCGTTCCCAACTGAAGTCAGCGTCTTCACGTCCAAAATGACCATATGCGGCAGTTTGCTGATAAATGGGACGTACTAAATCCAACATTTTGATAAGGCCAACCGGGCGCAAATCAAAATGTTCACGAACTAATTCGACAAGTTTATCTTCAGCAATTTTGCCTGTACCAAATGTATCCACGCTAATGGAGGTAGGTTCTGCAACGCCGATGGCATACGAAACCTGAATTTCGCAACGATCAGCAAGTCCGGCGGCAACAATGTTTTTCGCTACATAGCGACCCGCATATGCTGCACTACGATCGACTTTTGAAGGATCCTTGCCGGAGAATGCACCACCACCATGGCGGGCCATGCCACCGTATGTGTCGACGATAATTTTGCGACCGGTCAGGCCGCAATCACCCACAGGACCACCAATAATAAATTGGCCGGTGGGATTAATATGGTAACGAGTATTTTTTGTTAGCCATTCAGCTGGAAGCGTTTGTTTGATAATGAGTTCCATCACCGCTTCTTTCAGATCAGCTTGGCTGATTTCAGGGTTATGCTGGGTTGATAGGACCACTGCATCAATACCCACCGGTACGCCATTTTCATAGGCAAATGTCACCTGACTTTTGGCATCAGGGCGTAACCACGGTAATTCACCGCTTTTACGTACTTGGGCCTGACGTTTGACCAGACGATGTGCATAAGTGATAGGAGCTGGCATAAGCACTTCAGTTTCATTGCTGGCATAGCCAAACATCAAGCCTTGATCACCGGCACCTTGATCTTCTTCTGTTTCACGATCCACACCCATGGCGATGTCACCGGATTGTTTACCGATAACTGACATGACCCCGCAGGTCTGTCCATCAAAACCGACCTCGGAGCTGTTGTAACCAATATCCGTGATGGTTTTACGAACAATGTCTTCCAAGTCTACCCAGGCGCTGGTTGAGATTTCGCCAGCCACAATCGCTACACCGGTTTTAATCAGAGTTTCGCAGGCAACACGAGCGTGGGGATCTTTGGACAGGATTGCATCTAAAACAGCGTCGGAAATTTGGTCTGCTACTTTATCTGGATGACCTTCTGAAACAGATTCAGAGGTAAAAAGATAAGCATTACTCATAGACAACTTCCTCATTAAAATTCAAATAAGGTAATGATAGTTTAACTATGGGTAAAGTTCGGATGAAACGCCCATTACTACCAGTGACCCGTAATAATGAACGCCGTTTGGAATGTAAAATTGAATAAGCCTAGCAGAGGGTTCTCTGTCGCAGCGTTCCTTATCCAATGTGGCATATATTAATTCATAATGAAAAAATTACCAAGTTAAGCCTTTCTTAAAGGCTTTGTTGATATTTCATAGCCCCAAGCCGTAGTGGCTATGAAATATCAAGGACCCTAGATAACGAGCTGATGTCCATGCTGTTTCAACCAACGGCGATGTTCACGGAAATTGGGGTCAAATTGTTCAACCAAATCCCAAAAGGCCTTTGAATGGTTATGCTGACGTAGATGACATAATTCATGAATGATAACGTAATCATTTATCGACTGTGTGGCCTGAACTAATTGCCAGTTAAGCTGGATATCTCCTCTCATAGTACAACTGCCCCAGCGAGCTTTATAGCTTTTAATCTGAACCAGATTGGGTCGCAGGCTAGTTTGCTCAGCAAGCTGTTTTACTCGTTCAGGCAGTAACGATTCTGCTTGACGTCTGTACCATCTTGCTAACGCCTGTCTTATTTGCAAGGCTGTGACATTGGGCGGTGCCATAATCACCAGTTTCTGTTGATCAAGCAGGACATGCAGTCGCTGGCGTTGTGGCTCCTGAATAATATGTAATGGATATTGCTCGCCCATAAAAGGTTGTAACTCACCTTCAATAAATTGTCGTTTGGGTGGACGCTGCTGGAATTTTTTTAATTTATCCTCGATCCATTGCTGTTTGCGCATCACAAATTGTTTTGCCAACCATAACGGCATTAATTTGGGTAAGTGCACCGTTACGTTGCCATCCTGAATTTTGATCGCAATGGTCTTTCTGCGTGCGCTTCGGACAACGGCAACGGAGTGATCGTTAATCTTGATGGTGCTCATCGACTGACTTAAATAACGTATTAAATGGGCATTTTAACGGCTGATTTGCGAAAATGTCGGATTAAACAGGTTTTATTATGACTTTGACAGCCAATATTAAATTCGCCCATCGCTTATCACTGGCACCGATGCTGGATTGGACCGATCGGGATTTCCGTTATTTGTGCCGAATCATTTCCAAGCATACTTTGCTATATACCGAAATGATCACCACAGGCGCATTGCTCCACGGCGATCATCAACGCTTTCTGGCACATGATGAAAATGAATATCCCATGGCATTGCAGCTGGGTGGCAGTGACCCTGCAGAATTAGCAAAATGTGCCACCTTAGGTGCCCAGGCTGGTTATCAGGAAATTAACCTGAATGTCGGGTGCCCCAGTGATCGTGTACAGAATGGTCGATTCGGTGCCTGTTTAATGGCCGAACCCCGGTTAGTGGCTGAATGTGTGGTTGCGATGAAGCAGGCAACTGATATTCCCATCACAGTCAAAACCCGATTAGGTATTGATGAGCAGGACGGTTATGAATTTGTCAGAGAATTTGTCGACGCAATTTATCAGGTTGAAGTCGATGCAGTGATTCTTCATGCCCGTAAAGCCTGGTTAAAAGGTTTAAGCCCGAAGGAAAATCGGGATATCCCTCCACTTGAGTATTCAAAGGTGTATCAAATCAAGCAGGAGTTTCCTGATTTGCATCTGGATATCAATGGCGGTATACACACGCTGGACGAGGCTGAAAACCATCTGCAAAGAGTAGATGGAGTAATGATGGGGCGGGCACTTTATCACCAGCCATATCTATTGGCTGAAGCGGATAAACGAATTTTTAATGATGATCGGTCAATCCCTAGTCAGCATGAAATAGTCGAATTGATGCTGCCTTATATTGAAATGCGTATGAAAGAGGGGAGACCCTTGAAGTCCATTACCCGCCATATGTTGGGTTTGTTTCAAGGCTTGCCAGGGGCTCGTCGCTGGCGGCGGCACTTAAGTGAAAATGCGCATTTACCCGGCGCCGGGATTGAAGTGGTCCGCGATGCGATTAAATTAGTAGGCTGAGACTAAAAGTAACCACAGAGACACAGAGGCTTTTGGTTGTTATATCCGCAGATTACGCAGATTTTCGCAGATGTTTTATGAATGCTTTAACAAGTCGGTTTGAAAGAAGCTAGCCCTCAGAGTTCTTTTGTGATGCATTACTGCATCAACCTGAAAACCATTTATTTAATCTGCGTGCATCTGCGTAATCTGCGGATTATTTTTTAAATGCCTTAAAACACCACTTAAACGTCAGTCACCATAAGCCACAAGCTATTTATAAAACTCTGTGCCCTCTGTGTCTCTGTGGTTAATGCTCTTCAATTCCTTAAGCCAGTACCTTTATGCAGCAGATAAAGCGCATAGCTTGTCAGTGCAGCGATAAAGGCCAGGATGATGGCAAAAGCAGCGGCTACCGGAATATCCGAAACACCTAAAATGCCATAACGGAATGCATTGACCATGTATAAAACCGGATTCAGCATGGAAACGTTTTGCCAGAATTCGGGCAGCAGTGAAATCGAATAAAACACGCCCCCCAGGTAGGTCAGCGGGGTGAGGATAAAGGTTGGAATGATTGAGACTTCATCAAAGCTGCGGGCGTATAAGGCGTTAATAAATCCGCCTAATGCAAACATGACGGCACTGAGAAAGACCATGCTAATGGTAATCCCGATATGTTGAACGGTAAGTTTGGTAAATATCAGTGAAACCAATGTCACAATGAGTCCAACAAACAGGCCGCGGGCTGCTCCACCGACAACATATCCTGCGAGGATAATATAGTTAGGAACGGGAGAAACCATCAGCTCTTCAATATGATTTTGAAACTTGGCACTGAAAAAAGACGAAGCGACATTGGAATAGGCATTGTTGATAATCGCCATCATGATGATGCCGGGGGCGATATATTCCATATAACTGAAACCATCCATCTCACCAATTCGGCTACCAATCAGATTACCGAAAATAATGAAATATAACGTCATAGTTATCGCTGGGGGTAACAGCGTTTGAGCCCAAATCCGCAGGAATCGCCTGATTTCCCGGGTGACGATGGTTGAAAAGGCAATCCAGTGATGCTGGCGGCGGTTATTCATTCAACAGACTCCGGACGTTCAACCAGGGTTAAAAATAATTCTTCGAGACGATTCACCTTGTTTTTCATACTGCCTACTTTAATGCCGCGTTCGGTTAACACGGTGAATAAATCATTCAGGCCCTCCTGGCGCTGAAGCTCGACCTCTATAGTTGTTGGATCTACCTGATGATATTCAATCCCCTGTAGCAAACTGCTGTCAGTCAAAGGTTCCAGCAGATCCAGTACAAAAGTTTCTTTATCCAGGCGATTTAATAACGATTTCATATCAGTATTTTCAACGATACGGCCCTTGTCGATGATGGCAATATTGCGACACAGATTTTCCGCTTCTTCAAGATAGTGCGTCGTCAGGATGATAGTGGTGCCACGTTGATTGATTTCACGTAAAAACACCCACATTGAGCGCCGCAGCTCAATATCCACACCCGCTGTCGGCTCATCCAATATAAGCAGGCGTGGATTGTGTACCAGCGCCCGGGCAATCATCAATCGGCGCTTCATACCTCCAGATAATGATCTTGAAGGCGTATGACGTTTTTCCCAAAGTCCTAATTGCTTCAGCAAGACATCGGCTCGCGGTTCGGCCTCTTTTGCTGGAACGCCATAATAACCGGCCTGCGTCACCAGAATGTGTTTAACCTGCTCAAAACCATTAAAATTAAATTCCTGCGGCACCAACCCGATATAACTTTTAGCCAACTCGGTTTGACTGTCCAGATCGGCATCAAAGATGGTTACCGAGCCACTGGTTTTTGTGACTAACGACGTTAGAATGCTGATGGTAGTGGATTTGCCAGCGCCATTTGGCCCTAACAGTGCAAAAAAATCACCTTCTTCAACCGTCAGATTGATATCTTTGAGTGCTTCCAAGCCATTGCGATAGGTTTTATTCAGATGTTCTATAGTAAGCGCTTTCACCGGAATCGCCTTAAGCAGATTTAAACGTACTAGATTATCATGTCACTCATGTCTGATCATATTTACCCGGAACCGGTTCCAGTTTCTCCCCCTGCCTCTGAAGCTGAACTGATGCATCGTTGCCAACAAATAGCTGGCAAAACGGTGGGTCAGCTTGCACAGCAATCCGGCCTGACGGTTCCTGTAGATTTGCGCCGTCATAAAGGTTGGTTAGGGAATCTACTGGAGCGCATTCTGGGCGCCGATGCCGGTAATCAAGCGGAACCGGATTTTGTTGCTTTGGGTATTGAATTAAAAACCATTCCATTGAATACCCGCGGTGAGCCAAAAGAATCGACATATGTCTGCACGGTGACTCCCAAAGCTCTGTCTGAAACGCATTGGCAGACATCATGGTTACGTCGTAAACTGAGCAAGGTTTTGTGGTTGCCGGTTGAAGCCGATAACGCTATAGCATTAGCGGATCGATTTATTGGACAGGCGATTTTATGGCAGCCTTCAGAACAGCAGGAAACAGTGCTGCAGCAGGACTGGGAAGAGTTGATGGAAATAATGATAGCTGAAGGTGCCGTGACAGCGAAACTGGGACGTTTTTTACAGATAAGGCCCAAAGCAGCCAATAGTCGGGTAATTACCCGGCAGATAGGGCATGACGGCGAGGAAGAATGGTATCATCCTTGTGGTTTTTACCTTCGGACAAGTTTTACGCAACAAATTCTGTCAGGGAAAGCTTGCTGTTAATGTTCAGCAACAGGCAGAATGCACATTAGAATAAAGGATTGGCATAGTGCAAAAACTCAATGCATTAGTAGTAGACGCATCTACTGAATTTCGTAATAAGGCTCGTGCACTATTATCGGCTGCCGGGTTTGAAGTGGACCACGCAGAGACTGGGAATCAAGGTCTTGAACATGCTCAGCAGACACGATATCGATTAGTTTGTTGCAGTGATGATCTGTCGGATATCGCTGGCAGCGAGTTCTGCGGTCAATTACGAGCAATCAACGGCTATGATTATGCTGCTGTGCTGGTGATGACAGAAACGGATAACGCCCGAACCCTCAAGCAGGCATTGCTGGCCGGTGCCACCGACATTTTCAGCAAGCATGACGAATCCGAATTAGGTATTTATGTGCAACGCCTGGCTCAGCGCGAAACCCGCCAGTTATCCGGCCGAGTACTGTTTATCGAAGATTCCCGGGTTTTACAGACCATCATTATCGATTTATTAACCGATATGGGGCTGGATGTTGATGCTTATACCTTTGCAGAAGAAGCATGGGAGGCCTTCAGTGGCGGCGATTATGATCTGGTGATTACCGATATCATGCTGGAGGGCAGTATGAGCGGAATTACGCTGGTGAGAAAGATTCGTCGTTTGCGTGAAGACTATGGCAATGTACCCATCATCGCGACTTCCGGCTTTGATAATGTGTCACGCAAAATTGAGTTATTTCATCTCGGCGTAAATGATTTTGTTTCTAAACCGATTGTCCGTGAAGAACTGCGTCAACGGGTGTTTAATCACATTACCAGCTATCAGAATTTCCGAGAACTGCGGGCACAGCAAAACTCACTATGCAGTCTGGCAATGCTGGATGAGCTGACGCAATTATTTAACCGTCATGCACTACGTGAATTTGCCGGTAAATATTTAAGTGAGGCCTATCGATTCAAACGTGATTTGGCGATGGCGGTTATCGATTTAGATCATTTTCGATCCATCAACGAACAATATGGTTTTGTCCGTGGCGACAATCTGCTGGCGGAATTGGGTAACTGGCTCAAACGCCACGTTCGTGATGTTGATATGATTGCCCGCTGGTCCGGTGAAGAGTTTGTCTTGCTTTTACCAGGCTGTGACAATCAGACTGCGGCACTGTTGATGCAACGTATGCAGAAACGGCTGACGCGATTTAAGCCCGCTGGTATCGGTATTACAATCAGTGTTGGTGTGGCAACGCTTCGACAGGATAAACAGGACACGCTTAACAGCCTGTTTGAAATGGCTGATCGGGCAATGTATCAGGCTAAAATGGCGGGCCGTAATTGTGTAAGGATTTTTGAGTCAGAGTCTGAAAGTCCGGTCAGTGAAACTCAGGAATAAGCGGCTGCAAACTCAGCACATTGTGCTTGGGTCAGCATAAAGATCCCATGACCACCTTGCTCCAGATCCAGCCATAAAAAATGTGTTTCCGGCCATCTTTCATCCACTGCGAGATCGCTATTGCCTACTTCAACAAACAATAATCCCTGTGGCGAAAGAAACGTCGCTGCGCCAATAATGATCTGTTCTACCAGAGCAAGACCATTATCATCAGCCTGCAGCGCATGGACCGGTTCATGATGATATTCCGCTGGTAAGCTGGACATCTCAAGATCCCCCACGTACGGGGGATTACTGATAATCAAATCATATTGGCGAGATTGATTTAATTCCGTCCATAGATCTGATTTTATAAGCGACAGCTCATCTCCGAGCAAATGTTTGTTTTTATTAATCTGGGCGACGCTCAACGCTTCATCACTGATATCAACAGCATCAACTTCAGCACCTTCAAACGTCATGGCCAGTGCAATTGCGATGCAGGCACTGCCAGTACACATATCCAGAATACGTTCGACCGAATCTGCATCCTGTAACCAGGGAGCAAATTGGCTATCAATTAATTCGGCAAAAGGAGAACGTGGAATGAGTACACGTTCATCGACATAAAAAGGCAGGCCAGCAAACCAGGCTTCATGCGTCAGATAGGGAACAGGTACCCGTTCTTCAATTCGCCGTTTGACCAAATGCAATAAAGCCTGTTTTTCAGCACTACACAGCCTTGCATCGAGAAACAATTCCGGTAATTCAGTTACCGGAAGTTTCAGGCTATGCAGAATCAGTTGTGTGGCTTCATTAAACGCGTCGTTATTGCCATGACCAAAAAATAATCTGGCTTCTTCAAATCGTGAGGTGGTCCATCGCAGAAAATCGCGCAAGGTACTGAGTTCAGCCTCAGCGGCTTGATAATTGGTCGCCATTAATGCGTAGTAATATCAACAAAGTGGCCTGCAATCGCTGCGGCTGCCGCCATTGCCGGACTCACCAGGTGTGTACGACCACCTTGCCCCTGACGTCCCTCAAAGTTGCGATTGGATGTAGAGGCACAATGTTCACCTGCTTCCAGACGATCTGCATTCATTGCCAGACACATCGAGCAACCTGGATCACGCCATTCAAAGCCTGCTTCTACAAAGATTTTATCCAGACCTTCCTGTTCAGCCTGTTGTTTCACTAATCCCGATCCCGGAACAACCATCGCTTGCTTTACAGTAGCGGAGACTTTTCCGCCTTTAATTGCAGCAGCAGCTTCGCGTAAATCTTCAATACGTGAGTTGGTGCAGGAACCGATAAATACTCTGTCCAGACGAATCTCCTGAACTGGCTGATTCGCATTCAACCCCATGTATTTAAGTGCTTTCAGCATGCCATTGCGTTTCACAGCATCACTTTCTGCAGCGGGATCTGGAATATTGGCATCAACAGGAACCACCATTTCTGGGGAAGTGCCCCACGTAACCTGAGGTTTGATTTGGTTGGCATCCAGTACTACGACCTTATCAAAATGCGCATCAGCATCACTGTGTAAGTCACGCCAGGCTGCCATGGCTTTATCCCAGTTTTCCCCCTTAGGCGCAAAAGGGCGATCTTTCAGATAATTAATTGTTGTGTCATCCACAGCGATCATTCCAGCACGGGCACCTGCTTCAATCGTCATGTTGCAAACAGTCATCCGTCCTTCCATGGATAAATCCTGAATGGCTTCACCGGCGAATTCAATGGCGTAGCCGGTACCGCCAGCGGTACCAATTTTACCGATAATGGCCAGAACGATATCTTTCGCCGTAATACCTGGGTTTACATGTCCTTTGACTTTTACCAGCATGTTCTTGGATTTACGTTGAATCAGGCATTGCGTTGCCATTACGTGCTCAACTTCCGATGTACCAATACCAAAAGCTAATGCACCAAAAGCACCATGCGTAGAGGTATGCGAGTCACCACAAACTACCGTCATACCGGGTAGGGTAGCGCCCTGTTCCGGGCCGACAACATGCACAATGCCCTGACGTAAATCATTCAGGCCAAACTCAGTAATACCAAATTGTGCGCAATTTTGATCCAGCGTTTCAACCTGTAACCGTGAAATTGGATCGGCAATACCTTGTTCACGATGGCTGGTTGGTACATTGTGATCCGGCGTTGCCAAAATTGAATTCAAACGATATGGAATACGGCCAGCCAGGCGCAAGCCTTCAAAAGCCTGCGGAGAGGTGACTTCGTGAACCAGATGACGATCAATATAAATCAGTGCAGTACCATCCTGTTCGCTGCGGATAACATGTTGATCCCATAATTTGTCATAAAGTGTTTTGGCGGACATAACTCTCAGAACCGATTTAATTTAAATAGCCAGATATTATACCGTTTTGAGGGACGAGAACGACAGACATAAAAAAACGGGCAACCCGAAGATTGCCCGTTTTTATTTTTTGCTAAGGAAAGTGGTTATTCCATATTAGCGTGTCTATATTTCATTTCTTCTTCTGGAATACCTTTCTCATGAATTAAATGAGAAACGATGGCTTCCAGGAAAATCAAAGTAGACAATTCAAACATGGTTCCCATTGGCATGCCCTTTGTTGGGGCAAAGCTATTATCAGTACCAATCTGAATTGTTTTATCTGCGATATCACCAATCGTTGAACTGGATTTTGAACAAATCAAAACCACTTTAGCATTCTCAGATTTAGCTTTATTAGCAAATGAAACCAGCTGTGTTGTTTCACCAGAACCCGAAATAACGATTAACAAATCGCCTTCACGGATACTTGGTGTACTGATTTCACCTTGAACATAGACGGTATAACCACTATGCATCAATCTCATACCCAGAAAGTTGCCTACCAGTCTTGAACGACCTGCGCCTGTGATGAAGATGCGCTTGGCATCATCACACATAGCAACAAATTCGGCTTCAAGTGAACTGTCAGTTGCCTTCAGAATATCAGTGATTTTGTTTACAACTAGATCACGATGCATTGTCATTTTACTAATCCTTATGCTGCGTCAACCAATGCACGCAGTTCTTTAGCAGATTCTGCTGGAGAAGGTGCGCCATAGATTGCAGCACCAACAACAACGATATCAGCACCAGCACGAACTGTGCTTTGGATGGTGTCTTTGTTGATACCACCAGCAACAGAAACTTTAACATTCAGACCCAGACCAGCGATGGTTTTAAGATCTTCGAATGGAGTTTGACCAGCAGCTTGAGCGTCCAGACCTGTGTGAACACCGATGATGTGCGCGCCGTTAGCAGCAGCTTGTTTTGCAACAGCAGATTTGTCTTCAACACCGATCAAATCGATTTGAGCTTCTGCATTGTTAGCGTTTGCAGCTTTGATAACACCTTTCATGGTCGCTTCATCAGAAGCACCCAATACAGTAGTGATATCACCACCAGCTTCAAAGAAAGGAGTTGCTTCGTATTCACCAGCATCCATAGTTTTCAGGTCAACCAGAATTTTCTTGTCTGGGTGAGCAGCTTTCAGAGCTTTAACTAATTTCAGACCGTTGTACTTGATGCAAGGTGTACCGATTTCCAGAATATCGACGTAAGGTGCGACTTGTTCAGCCAGCGCCATAGTTGCGTCAAAATCCAATGAATCCAGAGCCATTTGAATTTCAGCCATGTGTATTTACTCCTAAAAATTTTAATAAAAATTATTGCCACGTTTCGCAGTGCGAGCGGGACTATAGTTCAGAATTTGGCGATAAGTCAATTGAGCCAAAATCTGTTGAATCAGGTTGCGGATAATCCGCAACCTGATTGCAGATTGCTAATCAATAATTAGCTTTCCAGATTTGCCAGACGTGTAGCCAGCAGTTCTTCCAGTGATTCCAGTGCTTTGGCAAAACCATCAATACCTTCTGACAGTTTTTCTGCCGCCATGCGGTTTTCAGCATGCATGGCATCGAAAGTGGCTTTGTCCAAATTCAGTTTTGCAACATCAGATTTAGCTGCGACTTCTGGAGACAGTTTACGCTCCAGAGTGCCTTCTGTGTTTTGTAATTCATCCAACAGAGCTGGAGAAATGGTCAGTAAGTCAACACCCGCCAATTCAGTGATTTCACCAACGTTACGGAAACTTGCACCCATAACTTCAGTGTTATAACCAAATTTTTTGTAGTAGCTGTAAATTTCTGTGACTGACAGTACACCTGGATCTTCGTTTGAAGGATATGAATCACGACCAGTATCTTTTTTATACCAGTCAAGGATACGTCCAACAAATGGAGAAATCAGCGTAATACCATTTTCAGCACAGGCCACGGCTTGGTGCAGACCAAACAGCAGAGTCAGGTTACAGTGAATACCTTCTTTTTCCAAAACGGCTGCAGCCTGAATGCCTTCCCATGTTGAAGCAATTTTGATCAGAATGCGATCACGTGAAACACCTGCTGCTTCGTATTGTGCAATCAGGTCACGACCCTTAGCGATAGTGGCTTCAGTGTCATAAGAAAGACGGGCATCTACTTCAGTAGAAACACGACCTGGAATGATTTCCAGAATTTTCAGACCAAAAGATACGGCCAGACGGTCAAAAGCCAAAGAGACAACTTCAGATGCAGGTGCATCTGCGCCAAGTGATTGACGTGCTGCTTTCAATGTATCGTCAACAATGCCTTGGTACTGAGGCATTTGCGCTGCAGCTGTAATCAGTGATGGGTTAGTTGTTGCATCACGTGGAGTGTATTTTTCAATTGCTTGAATATCACCCGTATCAGCAACAACGACGGTCATTTGCTTTAATTGATCAAGTAAATTCGCCATTTTCTTACCTTCTTGAGTTAGTTTGTAGAGCTGTTGAGCTTAAAATTTTTTTAATATCACGACGACCATAGCCGGTTTAATACCGATTATTTTCCCACCATCAGTAGGTGGCGGGTAAGTTATTCGTAATAAAGGCTAATTAAGCTTTGCTGCGAATATAACGCTCAACACCGGTTAATGGAGCGGCATTAGCTTTGCTGCGAATGTATCTTTCAACACCTGTCATCGGTTTATTTGCTGACAGTTTGTTGCGAATATATTTTTCAACACCAGTTAATTTCGAACCGCTTTGTGATTGGTTGCGGATGTAGCGTTCTACACCTGTTAAACCATCATTTGTATTTTTCGGTGCTGCTGCAGTTTTTGATTCCGGTTTACAACAACTGTCATTGTCAGACGAAAACAAGCCTTTAAAAAAGCTGCAGATTGAAGCAAAAAATCCTTTATCACTCATGAGTATACCCCTGTTACATTTTTAACCCCATCTGCCCAACATGATGAGGTTGGTGCAACGGGTAAATTACTATTTTAGATTCTGTGTGGCAAGCCAGCAGGATTGCAGACTACGGATTATAATCACGCTCTGCTGTTTTTGACCAATTTATCTGCATGGTCAATAAGTTATACCGGCAGAACTTGCAACATTAAATCCGGATGAGTCAGCTAAGCGTAAAAAAAACGAGTGGCACAGGGCCACTCGTTTTTATTTATGCTACTGTTTGTTCTGCTTACGCAGCATCAACCAATGCGCGCAGTTCTTTAGCAGAATCTGCTGGAGAAGGTGCGCCGTAGATAGCAGCACCAACGACAACGATAGTTGCGCCAGCTTGGATTGTTTTCTGGATGGTGTCTTTGTTCAGACCACCAGCGACAGAAATACGTACACCCAGATTCAATGAAGCGATTGCTTGCAGATCAGCAAATGGTGTTTGACCAGCTGCTTGCGCATCCAAACCAGTGTGAACACCGATGATTTGCGCACCGTTTTTAGCGGCTTCAGTTGCAACAGCTTTTTTGTCTTTAACGCTGATCAAGTCAATTTGGGCTTCTGCATTGTTAGCATTGGCTGCTTTGATTACGCCGCCCATAGTTGCTTTATCAGATACACCCAGAACAGTACAGATATCTGCGCCTGCTTCATAGAATGGAGTTGATTCATATTCACCAGCATCCATTGTTTTCAGGTCAACCAGAATCAGGTTGTTAGGGAATTTGGTTTTCAGGGCAGTGACGATTTCCAAGCCATTGTATTTAATGCAAGGTGTACCGACTTCAAGAATGTCGACATAAGGTGCAACTTGTTCTGCCAATGCGAGAGTTTGATCGAAGTCCAGAGAATCCAGAGCCATTTGGATAAGTGCTTTTGCCATGCTGACATGCTCCTAATAATTGATTTAATTTGTAGTTTTACGTTGAAAATACGCTCGCAGACTATAAAGCACAAGGTTCATTTATGTCAATTTTTCCGGGTTTTTAACGATTTTCGCGTTCGTTTATAACTGGACAGCCTATTTTGTTCTGTGCGACGCTTTTTCAAGTTTCATTTCAATTACATTATTTGATAAGCAGGTAATCATGCAAACAATCAACGACCTGGGTGCATTCATCATCGATATGGATGGTGTCTTATGGCAGGGTAGTAAACCGTTGCCAGGATTAACAGAGTTTTTTTCTACATTGCGCGCCAAAAAAATTCCATTTGTACTTGCGACAAATAATGCCAGTTTGACGCAACAGCAATATCTAAAAAAACTCGCGGACATGGGGGTTGAGGTATCAGCCAACGAGATTCTCACCTCCAGTATGGCGACTGCCCGCTATCTGGTGGATACATTGCCTGCAGCGAAACGGAGAGTATTTGTCATTGGTGAGTCCGGTCTTATCGAACCGTTGCAACAGCAGGGGTTTACCGTGACCTCCACCTATTATCCTGCTGATCCTGATGCAGAAACAGATGATATCTGGGCGGATATTGTGGTTTCTGGTCTGGATAGACAACTTAACTGGAACAAATTGGCCACAGCAACCTTAAATCTCCGGGCTGGTGCAGAATTCTATGCGACTAATGCAGATACCACCTTACCCACTGAATTGGGTGAAGTGATGGGAAATGGTGGTGTGCTGGCAGCATTAACCGCTGTGACGGGGATTGAGCCCATTGTCATTGGTAAGCCTGAACCTATTTTGTATCAACAGGCTTTTGAGATTCTGGGTACTGATAAACATAATACAATCGCCATCGGTGACAGGTTGAACACAGATATTTTAGGGGCCGTGAATGCCGGTATGCGCAGCATTATGGTGTTAACCGGCGTGTCATCTGAAGCTGATCTGGCGGAGATTGATTACAAACCGGATTGGGTTTTCCAGGATATTCAGGAAATAACAGCGTTATTAAAACAGCTTTAAAGAAAGGGGAGTGAGAGAATGAAAAAAATAATTAATCACGTTGATAATCTGCTTGATGAGAGTCTGAATGGCTTCGCAAAGGCACATCAGGATATAGTTTCTCTGCAACAGCAGCCTGCATTTGTGCGTCGTGCAACCATATCTACAGAACCAAAAGTTGCTGTTATCTCTGGCGGTGGTTCAGGCCATGAACCACTGCATACCGGACTGGTAGGCAAAGGTATGCTTGATGCTGCCTGTCCCGGACAAATCTTTACCTCTCCAACACCGGATCAAATGCTGGCCGCGGCAGAAACCGTTGAAAATGGTGCTGGCGTGTTGTTCATTGTTAAAAATTACGCTGGCGATGTGATGAACTTTGAAATTGCCGCGGAAATGCTGGAATGTCAGCACGAAACAGTATTAGTAAAAGATGATGTTTCGTTACCTGAGGCACATAGTACTGGCCGCCGCGGGGTAGCCGGAACATTGATTGTCGAGAAAATGGTCGGTGCTGCGGCAGAGCAAGGAAAAGATCTAAACCAATGTAAAAAACTTGGCGATCGTGTAGCCAATAACACCGCATCAATGGGCTTTGCGTTAACCAGCTGTACCGTTCCAGCCGCGGGCCGCCCAACATTTGAACTTAGTGAAAACGAAATTGAAATGGGTGTGGGTATCCACGGTGAAAGAGGGCGCGAACCGATGACCATGAGCTCCGCTGAAGAGCTGGTCCAGCATGTTACTGCTGCTATTGATAAAGAATTAAATCCTCAAGCCGGTCAACAGGTGCTTTTGCATGTAAATGGCTTTGGTGCGACACCATTGATGGAGCTATATCTGGTATTCGATCTGGCCGCTAAATTTTGGGAAGAAAAAGGTGTTGAAATCAAACGCTCATTAGTGGGTAACTACACAACATCTCTCGATATGGCTGGTTGCTCGGTGACCTTGACCTTACTGGATGAAGAAATGACTGCCTTATGGGATGCCCCCGTGCATACCGCAGCACTTCGTTGGGGCTGTTAGTTTTTAATTAATCGACATGGATGTCGCTGTGGTTTGAGCTTTTATTAGTGATCCGCAGATTACGCAGATGGACGCAGATTATGCAAAAGGATATGCAAACATACGAAATTATTGGTGCGGCAATGAGAGTACATAAGTCACTCGGCCGAGGTTTTCTCGAACCTGTATATCAAGAAGCATTGGAGATTGAGTTTCAGGGAAAAAGCATTCCCTACGAACGAGAAAAATGTCTACCAATAATCTATAACGAGAGACCACTTAAAACGACTTATAAAGCAGATTTTGTATGTTTTGGGTCAATCATCGTTGAATTGAAAGCATTGCAAAAATTATCAGGGCATGAAGAAGCTCAAGTCATCAACTATCTTAAAGCCTCGCAATTAAACAAGGCATTACTATTGAATTTTGGTGCAAGGAGTTTGCAGTACCAAAGGTTGGTTTTAAATCTGCGCTCATCTGCGTAATCTGCGGATAAATCTCTACTAAAACTTTGTGTCACTGTGGTTAATGATTTTCAATAATTACATCGGCAATAGCACACAACATCAGCTGGCTGGTGCGGGCGCCGGCATCTATATGTCCCCGGGCGCGTTCACCCAGAAAGGATGCACGGCCTTTGGTTGCAAGCATATCCTTAGTCGATTCCATTCCCTCAGTCGCGGCTTTTTTCATATCATCCAGAGCGGTGGACAATTCAACTTCATTGCTAACGCTTTGTTGCAGGCTGGTTGATGCCGGAATTAAGCTATCAAGCATGGTTTTTTCACCAATGTCGGCTTTCCCTCGGGCTTTGATAGATTCAACCCCGGCGGTAAATATTTCGGTCATGCCCGTTAAATCTAATGTTTTATCTTTCGCTGTTTTGCCCATAGTGACAAACATGGAGCCAAATAATGATCCTGATGCACCGCCCATGGTCGACATCAAAGTCATGCCGGTTTTGCTCAATGCAGCGGAAAACTCAAGTTGTTCCAATTCTTCACTGTTTTTCAGCAATGCCTCAATTCCACGCTGCAGGTTAATCAGATGATCACCATCGCCAATCGCCTGATCCAGCTGCGCAATTTCGTCAGCATGAGCATTTATTGATTCTTTAATAGCATCGATAAAAGGCAGCAGTGGCAGATTGTTAGACATATTTCCCTCAGAATTAACAGATAAAAACAGCTGATACTTTAGCGTAAATACTAAGCCTTTTTACAAACTGTAGAAATTGAAAGCAAAAAAAAGCCCCAACCCGAAGGTTGAGGCTTTTTATCAGTTTTAAACTAAACCTGAAGGTTTAGAAAATAACTTCTTACCAGCTGATGAAACCACCGATAGCCAAAACATCAACTTCATCTTCATCAGATTGAATGTAATATTCAGTTTCCATGCGTGAGTATTCAGCAACCAATTTCAGGTTAGCTGTAACGTCATGATAGATACCGATTGTAGCCATGCTGTTTGAATCTAAGTCAGCAAAGGCATTGTCTGGGTTTGATGTGCCAGCAAAAGTATTTGCACCGTCGCGGTCAAGTGTAGACTCACCGTAAGAGGCTGCTACAAATGTTTGACCACCGAAACGGTAACCTAACTGTGCATAATAACCATCACCATCACGTTCATTACCATTAGCTGTGATTGCACCCAGACCCAGACCACCAATACCTTGAGCTTTACCATCGTAGTAAGAGGCAACGGCTTCGAAGCCACCCAGTACTAACTGACCACCAACGGTATAAGCATTACCTTTAAGGCTATCGACATTATTAAAACTAACTTTTTGAGTCATGCCATCCAGCCACAATTTAACTGAACCGCCATCAAATGCAGAAGCATAGCTTAAAGAAGCTTCATAACGTGCATCTTTCTCATAACCACCAGTAGTGGCATTATTTACTTCTAAGAAATCATCACCATCAGCAACAGCTAAAGCAACTTTGAAACCAGCCATATCGACTGAAGTCCAGCGAATTTGTGAGCGCCAGTTGGCATAATCATAACCCCAACCAATACGACCCAGAGAGGTAGTACCAGTGTTTTGGTCACCGGCAGCAATAACGCTAGTTGCACCAACACCGTATAAGGTTTGATCCAACAAGATGTTGTTAGCTGCGTAAAGACCTAAGCCTTTACCTAACATGATTTGACCGAAAGCACCGTCAACGGTAGCAAACGCTTCACGTTGTTCCATTGCTTCACTGCTACTAACGTAGCTGCCATTGTTAGTTGATGGAGAGATTGAAACTCGCGCACCAACTGTCAAACCATTAATTTCAGGGGCTTTAACGTTAAAGCCGAAGAAAGTTGGTAACAAGCCGTTTGCTACGCCTTGGTTATTTTGATCATAGCCGCCATTCGCGCTGTCTTGATCTGAAGCAATAAAGAATTGGTTGATGTTACCGTCAACGCTGAATTCATATCCGTTCTCGCCGCCAACAACGATTGTTGCGTTGGCTGCGCCGGCTGCTGCAAATGCTGCTGCGCCGACTAATGTAGCTAGTGTAGTTTTTTTCATGTCTGTTCACCTTCTAGTTGTTAACAGATTACTTTAAGTTTCTCTCGTAACCGGAATGTTTCGCGGTTAAGAGTGTATTTTCCACATCTACAAAACCTTTGCAACACTTTTACAACAAAAAAATGTGAATTTGGTCATTTAGATACGAATGTGTGTTTTTTTTACCACAGCGAAGGTTTTCTATCTATCATATGTAGGGCCAAAACGAAATTAACCACCGAGGCACAGAGGGTATGGAGATTTGATAGATATTTATCCGCAGATTACGCAGATTTTCGCAGATATTATTAAAGGTGCTTTCATTGAGGACGCTTTGTAGCCAGCCTATGTTTGGATATTAAAGTTAACCATGGATACACAGAAACCAAGAAGCCGCGTTTAAATAGTTGTCATCGCAGCGTAAGTTGGGTTGAACCAGTGAAACCCAACATAACCCATTCCTCAGCGCCAGAATTAATCAAAATCAATCTAGCTCTGTTGATAAGCCGAAGAGCCAGTCAATTAAGTTTTTAATGCCTAATCTGCGTTTATCTGCGAAATCTGCGGATTACATTTCTTACCGCTGATATTCAGGGGACAGCGGCTTTAGCTATAAAATGTAATCTCTGTGCCCTCTGTGCCCTCTGTGTCTCTGTGGTGAATATTCATATCTAATGAAGAGGATTGTGGCCGCCAAGACAACTTTATATCTGCGAAAATCTGCGTAATCTGCGGATAAATATCTATCAAATCTCCATACCCTCTGTGTCTCTGTGGTTAATCGTCAAAGAAAATATAGATGTCAGAATAACGGGCAATAAAAAAGCCCGGGTTGCAATGCAAACCGGGCTTTGAATTCGATGGTGGCTCGACCTGGAATCGAACCAGGGACACAGGGATTTTCAATCCCTTGCTCTACCAACTGAGCTATCGAGCCAACAAGGTGCGGTATTAAACCTGCACGCGTGCTTGCTGTCAAGTCATGATCAGCATCCTGGGAAGTTCTCCTTGTGGCATTTAGACAGCCATGCTGTAATGACGGGCAGTTTTGCATCGGGGCAGCAAATAAAAATGAATTCCAGTCAGCGTATTTTATTGTGGGTCGTCAGTGTTTTAGCGATAGTTGCAGCACTTTATTTTTTATCGCCATTATTTGATTCACTTGCCCCGGCAGATAAACATCTTGTAGACGCTGATGATGACGATGACGGTGATGACGAGAAGCAGAATCATCAGTTTGCGCTGTCAGTTGAGTTAACCGAAGCTGCACAAAAAATGGCGTCCATTGAAAGTCAGACATTGATGGAAAGTTTCTATACCCCCGAAATACGAGCTATGGCAGCGGTTATACCGACTCGGGAGCTGCAATTAGCCCACTCGCGCTGTTCTGAGGCAAAAATGAACCTTCGTATGGCTAAGGTTAATGAACAGGGGATGAGCAAAGAGTTATCGCGTTTAAAAACACTTCAGCAAGCGACCGGTAGTGTGGCATCAAAAGAGGTGGACTTTGCGCAAACCAATTTATCGATTGCTCAGGCGCAAGCTGAGTTAAAACAGCAATTAGTAGAAAACTGTCACGCTGAAGTACGCCAACAATGGCCTCAACCCGTTGCCGACTGGGTTATTAACGGTGGGGAACAATTCGAACTGCTGATGTCGCGGGAACAGTCGATTCTTAAAGTCACTTTGCCTCCCAAACAAAGCCTGAATCCAAACGTTGATACTGTGCGGTGGCAACAACCCCATCAACAAAATGATGTTGGTGAGGCGCAACGGCTTGCCGCTGCCATCAGTGTCGATCCGGTGTTAAGTGGCGAGACCTGGTTTTTTCTGAACAAATCATCCTCTTTGCAGGAAGGTGCAAAGTTACATGTGTGGGTGCCTACTGAGCAGGGTGCATTTTCAGCGGTGCTGATTCCGTATCAGTCAGTGGTCTGGTACGCGGGCCAGCCATGGGCCTATTTGCGCATGGATGAGCAGCGTTTTCAGCGTATTTCGTTGCTTAATGGTCATGACTCGGTGGAAGGTATTTATCTGCAACAGGGATTCCATCCGGGCGATGCCGTTGTGACCTCAGGTGCTCAGACATTGTTATCAGAAGAGTTCAAATGGCAAATTCATGATGAAGACGATGATGATGACTAGCCAAATCATCAGCACCCCCTCATTCAATAATTAACAGGAACACGGATGCTTTCTCATTTGGTTGCTTTTTCGGTTCGTGCCCGCGGTGTGGTACTGGCATTAGCGTTATTAATGTTGGGCTATGGTTCCTATCAGCTCTACAAAGCCAGTCTGGATGTATTTCCAGAGTTTGCTCCAAAGCAGGTCATTATTCAGACCGAAGCGTCTGGATTTACTGCCGAGCAGGTGGAAACCCTGGTGACCCAACCAATTGAAAACGCACTGGGTGGTCTTCCGGATGTCATGTTTGTACGTTCAGCTTCGACGCCCGGATTGTCCGTTGTAATCATTACCTTTGAAGAGCGAAGCGATATTTATCTTAACCGACAGTTGGTATCTGAACGGTTGATGCCTGCACAGGGACAATTACCGCAGGGCGTTGGTCCCGCTTTAATGGTGCCCCTGGAATCTTCTTCCGGCACCATCATGACCATCGGGTTGACCTCTGATCAGCAGAGCCTGATGCGACTGCGGGAAATGGTGGACTGGACATTAACGCCCAGATTGCTTGCCGTTGATGGTGTAGCTGATATCAATGTGTTCGGTGGTGCAGAGAAACAAATGCAAATCCAGCTCGATCCTCAAAAACTGGCTTTATACCAGTTGTCCCCCATGGATATCGTTACAGCCGCTCGTGAAGCTACGGTATTGCAAGGCAGCGGATTTATTGAAAACAGCAATCAGCGCATGATGCTGCAAGTGGTCGGTTTTCCGGTGAGCGCTGACACAATGGCGAAAGTAGTGATTCGCCAGCAGGGTCAGTCTGTGCTGCATCTCGGTGATGTGGCAACCATAGAATATGGTCCTGCACCCGCTATCGGTGGCGCCGCAATCAGTGGTGAGCCTGGCATAGTATTGATGGTGATCGGTCAATATAAAGCCAATACTCTGGCAGTAACCCAAGGCATTGAAACTGCGTTGAATGAGTTTCGTGATGGGTTTGAAGTTGATGGTATTGAGTTACACGCCGATTTATTCCGCCCGGCCAATTATATTCAAACCTCGCTGGCGAACATCCAACATCATCTGCTGGTTGGTGGTGGTCTAGTGCTTTTAGTGCTGTTTTTATTCCTGTTCAATTTACGCACGGCGATTATTTCGATGACCGCCATACCACTATCATTATTTGCCGCGTTGATAGTGCTGCTGGAGTTCGGGGTTAACATCAATATTATGGTGCTGGGCGGTTTGGCTATCGCGCTAGGTGAGGTGGTTGATGATGCGATTATTGATACCGAGAATATTTTCCGTCGTTTACGTGAAAATGCCGCATTAAAAGAACCCCGTCCGGTTATTCAGATTGTTTATGAAGCATCGATGGAAGTTCGTGGTTCGGTTGTTTATGCCAGCTTAATTGTGATGCTGGTGTTTGTGCCTTTATTAACTCTGGGCGGAGTGGCTGGAAGAATGTTTGAGCCATTAGGTGAGGCTTATATTCTGGCGATTCTGGCTTCGTTGTTTGTGGCGTTGACGGTCACACCGGCGTTATGTCATACGTTACTCAGTCGGATTGGGGTTACCCGAACCTCTGAGCCACCACTGATCCACTGGCTGCAAATCCTCTATGGGCGCGTTTTAAAAGTAACCTGTCAATTCCCCAAACTGATGATAATCAGCGTATTGGTGTTGTGTATCGCTGGAGCCAGTCTGCTGCCATATTTCGGTGGACGTTTCCTGCCAGAGCTGCGTGAGGGGCATTACATTATTCACACGGCTAGTGTGCCCGGTACCTCGCTGGAGGAATCCTTGCGAATTGGAGGGTTGATTGAACAGCAGGTAGCGGCAATACCTGGGGTGCGAGCCACATCACAATGGGCCGGTCGTGCAGAGCGTGGCGCTGATACATTTGGCACCCATTACAGTGAATATGAGGTGGACCTGGAGCCACTTTCGGGCCCTGAGCAACAAGTTGTTCTGGATGAAATTCGTGAAATTCTGGAAGCGTTCCCGGGCATCAGTTCTGAGGTGAACACGTTCCTGACCGAGCGGATTGATGAAACCATTTCAGGTTATACCTCGCCGGTCGTAGTCAATATCTATGGTTATGATTTGGATGCACTTGATTATAAAGCGCGCGAAGTGGCTGAGGTGATGGCCGATATCGAGGGAGCCACAGATATACAGCTACGCGCTCCGCCGGGTGAACCCCAACTGCAATTACGCATTAAACTCGAAGAATTACCCCAATGGGGCCTGCAGCCGGCGACGGTGATGCAGAATATCAAAGCGGCATTTGATGGTATTCAGGTTGGACAGATATCCGAGGGGAACCGTTTGTTTGATATTCGTGTGGTGTTGCCACCCGACCTGCGTGAACAACCGCATCAAATTCTGAGTATGCCATTACGTACTCTAGATAACAGGATGTTGGCACTGGGAGATGTCGTTGAGTTACAGCAGGTTTCCGGCAGACATGCGATTCTGCATCACGGTGCTCAGCGATTGCAAACTATTACCTGTAATGTCACCGGACGCGATTTGCGTTCATTTTTTCAGGAACTGCAACAACGGATCCATGAGGATGTGCAGTTCGATGCTGATACTTACCCCGAGTTTACCGGCACTGCTGTGGCTGAAGCCGAGTCACGTAAGGATCTGATGATTCATTCCATTCTGGTTGGACTTATCGTGCTCATTTTATTGTATATGGCACTGCGCAGCGTGCGTAACACGTGGCTTGTGTTACTGAATTTACCCTTCTCGTTATTGGGTGGTGTGGTGGCAGCGTGGTTAACCGGAGGCGTGCTATCTATTGGTTCGCTGGTGGGGTTTGTCACGCTGTTTGGTATTACCCTGCGAAATGCCATTATGCTGGTCTCACATTATCAGCATCTGATTGAACATGAGGGTAAGGCCTGGGTGATGGAAACGGCTATTCAGGGAGCGCTGGAGCGTCTGCCATCGATTTTAATTACTGCATTGGTCACTGCGTTGGCGATGTTGCCAATAGCAATTAACGCTGACAGCCCGGGTCGTGAAATTATGGGGCCAATGGCGGCCATTATTATCGGCGGGCTGATTTCGTCGACATTGCTGACTTTACTGGTATTACCCAGTGTGATGTTGCGTTATGGCGAGTTTAACAAGCAACGACTCACTCAAACGGAAACCACCATGCAAAGGCAATGATGCCAAGAACAATCAGGATCAAAATAATTTCAACAATCATCAGCGACCGATAGCGAAAGTTTCTGTTGTATTGTTGCGTTGCTCAGCAAAGAATTGGTAAATCTGTTTTATTTCATCACTGGAAAAGCGGATTAAAATCAGTTCCTGTCCGGGACGGATCAGGTCGGGATCATAGCCCATGGTGTGAGTATTGAAGTTATAAACGTAACTGGTCGATACTTTATCATGCAGAATCTTGCCTAAAAATGAACTTAGTCCGGTGGGTAATGGTTCATCTGCATCCGCTGGAATCAGCACACTGACTTTTTGCTCTGAGCCATCACGCTGCAGGCGGATTCCCTGTCGAAAATTGCGAATCAAACCGGTCTGAATAATGCCCCAGAGACCTTGAATATCCTCTTCCGTTACCCGGTGCAGATAAAACAGGCTGTCCTGCATTTCTTCTGAATCACTATCAATTAACTCGGCGATATCCAGTTTTTGTACACCCCGACTGATGGTGACAGAAATTTCCTGATTCTCTGGAATACCTGACTCGGCCAGCTCGCCTGCTTTAAGCTGTTTGACCTGTTTCTGCTTGCGGATTTGAGTCACAGGCGCCTGTTGATCAATATCTTCACGTTTTAACAACTCCACCAATGGGGCGGTAATTGTCTCGCCTTGTTCAGTCACAATGGTAATCGGCGCGATATGATCCTCTTCCTGAGTTTCCAATTCCTGCAAGGTGGTCTTTTCTCGGGTTTCTTCGGTATAGCGAATGGTCACCGGAGTATCATCGCTAAGCGATGTGTCATCCATCAGACTTTTTAATGTAGTGACGCGTTGTTCAAGTTCTGGCAATGCAATAATGCTGTCCGGACGGACAAACATATCGTCATATTCATTAATAATAATCGTATCTGCATCAGAATTCGCCAGATTATCCACAAACGCTTCTGCTTCCTGTTCACGAATGGTTTCACTATCCGGCACTTCATCAGCGGAGCGAATAATTTCCAGCGGTAAATCAGGTTCGATTACTTCTATCGGCGGGTCGACTGTTAATTCACTGCGGTTTGGCGGCGCGTCACTCCATAACAAATAGCCAAACAGTAATAACACGATAACAGCGAGTATCGCCGCGATGATTGTGGAACCTGTACGGGCTCGATCCATTTGAAAACCGCCTCAGTGCATGTTTAATCAGTCCGAGAATAAGCTACCAAGTGTCGCCAGATCAAGTTCTCGACACCATGGCTTTTCAATACATTCCGACAGAGTGACCGATTTCAGCCATTCCTCTGCCTGCTGGGGCAGAATCGTATCTGAGGTTTGCAATAACTCAGAAAGATAAAGACCAAGACTCTCTGCATCAATATTATCTTTAGTGACAGCTGTGATGACTGCATACACCACTGACTTCAGATCCAGCTGTGCCAGTGCAATGGGAATTTTTTTGATGATTACAGCATTTTCCATCGGTTGTAACTCAAAGCCGAAAGAGTTTAGTAATGTCTGTTGTTTTTCAACACTGTTTAACTGGGCGTCACTGCACGGCTGGCTGAGCGGCACCAGAATCGGCCGGCTTTTCAAGGGCAACTGTTTTAGCAGCTTGCCGAATTGTTGCTGGCGCGAACTGGAGAGGGCTTTTGGAAGATCAATCAGATAATGCTGTTGCTGAAAATGTATCCAGACATATCGTTGGTGCAAAATCTGCATTAACTGAATAGCATTATTTGAGTCAGTCTGGTTAATGGATACCGGCCTATGGACAGCATACTCTGGAGGAGCTGTGGCAAGGTCATGTCTTTGATAGAGCGAAGCCTTTTCTGCAATTCGTGGCATATTTGTCGTAGAGGGACTTTGAACAGGGCCAGTAATTATTTGTTGCTGTAACTGATCTTTTACCGCTCGATGGATCAATCCATGAATCAGCCGGGTTTCCCGAAAGCGAACCTCATGTTTGGTTGGATGTACATTCACATCCACCCGATCCAGTGGAATGGTCATATAAAGAACATAGGCTGGATGACGGCCAGCCGGAATCAAATCGGCATAGGCCTGACGCACTATCTGACTGATCAGACGATCCCGTATTACCCGGCCATTAATAAAAAAGTATTGTTGATCAGCCTGAGGACGATGCGCCTCCACATGCCCCAACCAGCCTTTTATCGTAATGATATCAAACGCTTGATCAATCGCTATGGCCTGCTTTACAAATGCTTGACCACAGATTTTGCCAATTCTTGCCAATTGCTGAGACTCAGACTGGGCAATGGGCAGGTTGAGCTTTTGCTGGCCATTTAATTGACACTGAAAGCGCACATCGAAGCGGCTTAATGCCAGTCGCTGCATGGTGGTAAGGATTTGTTGCTGTTCGGTACGCGCACTGCGCAGAAACCGGCGGCGGGCTGGCAGATTAAAAAACAAATCTCGCACGGCCACAGTGGTGCCTTCTGGGTGGACAACGGGCTCTGGTTCATCTTCCTCATGATGAATCTGCCAGCCACATTCACTGTTCTGCTGCCGGGAAATCAAACTCAAATTGGAGACCGAGCTGATACTGGGTAAGGCTTCACCACGGAATCCCAGACTGGATATCTGGCTCAGCTGATCACTGGAGGAAATTTTGCTGGTGGCATGCCGGCTTAGCGCCAGACAGAGATCTTCAGGATGAATACCTGAACCATTATCCCGAACCTGAATCAGCTGACTGCCTGAACCTTCAATGGTCACATCAATTTCTGTTGCTGATGCATCCAGACTGTTTTCCACTAGTTCCTTGATGACAGATGCCGGGCGTTCGATAACTTCGCCAGCCGCAATTTGGTTGGCAAGTTGTAGGGGCAGTGCAAGGATACGTTTCGGCGTCAGCATCGACACAGTTTAACAGCTGCGAACAGCAAATCCGCAGTCAAAATCAATCAAGGAATTTTTAAAACGTCACCGACCATCAGTTTGCTGGTTTGCAGATTATTGGTGGATTTCAATTCAGACATATTGACCCGATAGCGTTGTGCAATGGTGCTTAAGGTATCCCCGCTGCTAACAATATGTTGTTGCGGTTTAACCTGCTGGGTTATCGGGTTTCTCTGGAAATAACTACGAATACCAGCCAGCATTGCCTGCGCCAGTTTGTTCTGATGATTGACATCATTAAGCTTGCGCTCTTCTTCCGGGTTGGAAATAAACGCTGTTTCTACCAGTACCGAGGGAATGTCTGGTGATTTGAGTACTACGAAAGCGGCTGATTCAACCTGTTTTTTATGTACCGGGCCAACGCGTTTCAATCCCCCCAGAACACTGTTACCCACTTCAAGACTGGCTTCAAGACTGGCGGTCTGTGATAAATCGAGTAATACCGAGGCCAGCAGGTCGTCTTTATCCTCCAGACTAATACCACCAGCCAGATCAGCAGCATTCTCACGATCTGCCAGAATCTGAGCCGCCTCACTACTCGCTCCGCGTTGCGATAGCACATAGACCGAAGAGCCTTTGGCGCTGCTACGTTGGAAGGCATCAGCATGGATGGAAATAAACATATCCGCACCATTTTGTTTGGCTCGCTGAATACGTTGTCTCAGGGTAATGAACTCATCGCGTTCACGTGTCATAAAGGCACGCATTCCCGGTTCGTTATCCACCAGCTTTGCCAGCCGACGGGAAATAGCGAGTACCACATCTTTTTCACGTGTACCTTTTCTGCCAATCGCCCCCGGATCACGGCCCCCATGTCCCGGATCGATTGCTATCACGATATCGCGACGGGGTAGCATCGGTCTATTGCGTACCGTGGTCGTAGTGGCTGTTTGCTGCGGTGGTGGGGTGTAATCAACTTTTGTAATTTGAGTGGAAGCTTTTTCTTCCTCTTTAACAGCCGCTTTTTCTGGTGATTTTGATGATTTGTTAGTGGCCAGAGCCGTGGCTGGTCCATGTTTTAAATCGACCAGAAGACGATGCGAGTATTCACCTTCAGGCGCCAGAGTCTGAATCTCATAGTCCGTTTGCTGTTTAAGATCGAAAACCAGGCGATATGTTTCTTGATCATGCTGGGCATGACGGATTTTTTCGACTACTGCACTGTTAAATGTCGGGGCAATTAATTTTTTGTTTACCTTTGCGGCTTTAAGATCAACAACTAACCGATGCGGATTTGTCAGTGTAAAGCTGGAATATTCCAGTGCTGTATCAAGATCCAGTACCACCCGGGTCAGGTTGGTATTTTGGGATATACGGATATTCTCAACCGAGGCGGCAAGCGCATCGACTGTAAACATCAATAATATCAATCCCAATAACAAACGAGACATAGCAAGTTCCAACAAATTACACAGTGCTAGTTTGTGATTGAAGTAATAAAAAATCAAGACTTTTTTCTATATTTTTAATGAGATAGCGAATAAAGCTGAATTAGTTGTGAAGTTTGTCGCAGATATCAGAAGCAACTTCGGAATAAGCCCTAAAAATAACTTCACGGCCGGAAGTCTGATATTTCAAAGAGATAAGCAGGTCGGGCTCAGGTAAAACGCCTGTGCCTTGTTCCGGCCATTCGATTAACGAGAGGGCGTTGGCAGAAAAATAATCTTCTATACCCAGATAGAGCAGTTCTTCCGGATCAGCGAGACGGTATAAGTCAAAATGGTAAATATCCCGCGCATTGAGCTGATAATGCTCGACCAGAGTGTAAGTCGGGCTTTTAACTTTACCTGAATGGCCAAGAGCTTTGAGCAATCCCCGAACAAAAGTCGTTTTCCCCGCTCCAAGGTCACCTTTGAGGTGGATGCAGAATGCTGAATCAGGCAGCAAGGCCGCCAGTTTAGCCGCTAATTCCAGAGTAGCTTGTTCGTCTTTGAGCCAGAACATTAATAGATAAGATTTGCTAGTCGACGCAGATGTGGCATCAAATCCATGGCCAGTGTGCCGCGTTCACCATCAAGTTCGGCTGCTTTATCCGCCGCCATGCCGTGAAGCGTGACGCCCACACAGGCGGCATCCATGATTGGAAAATGCTGCGCCAGCAGTCCCCCAATGACCCCGGCCAGTACATCACCCATACCACCACTGCCCATTCCGGGATTACCCCATGTGGAAAGACGGGTCGGTGCTTCACCGTTGGAAATCAGTGTTCCTGATCCTTTCAGAACTACCACGCCACCATAACGTCTTTGCAGTTCATAAACTGCAGCAAAACGATCTGCCTGGATTTCTTCTGAGCTACAACCCAATAAACGGGCTGCTTCACCAGGATGCGGGGTGAGCACCCAGTTATCATGATGTTGTGGGTTTTTACTCAGCAGATTTAGCGCATCTGCATCAACGACCATCGGCAGGTTGGTTTCAATGGCTTTCTGGAATAACGCAATGGCCCATTCACTCTGGCCAAGACCAGGGCCAACTGAAAGTGCATTTGCAGGACGCAGCAATTCCTCAAGCTCACTGGCACTTTCAACGCCATAACACATCAATTCAGGTCGGGCCAGATTCAGGATGGGACCGTGTGCACTTCGGGTTGCAATACTGGTTAAACCGGAACCTACGCGCGCTCCTGCCTCAGCTGCAACGCGTGCTGCGCCAGGCATACCATGATCGCCGCCAATGATAAACAAATGGCCATATAAACCTTTATGACCTGTACGCTCGCGAGGGGCTAGTCCTGCCGCATCGTTTTCCAGACTGACCCGACGCGCAATGGGGGTAAAAGCTTTATAGATGGCAGAAGGGACTTTTAATGAATCAAAGCAGACCTGGCCACAGTAATTGGGGCCTTCGCCGGTAAATAACCCTTTGTTCAAACCTAGAAAGCTTAATGTGATTGTGGCATGGACGGCGGTTCCTAATGCGCGGCCGGTGTTAGCATGAAGACCGGAAGGAATGTCCAGCGCTAAAACCGGTATTCGTTTTGTATGTTCATTGATAGCGTTAACCGCTAAGGCATGGTAACCACTTACTTCACGACTGAGCCCTATACCCAGAAGCGCATCAACAATAACGTCTGTGGTGGGTAATTTATCTTCAAACCGATGAATTTCAACACCGCTGGCAAGAATTGCTTCACGGGCTGCAAAGGTTTCCTCGCTCATTTCTTTTTCATCGCCCACCTGAAAAATGCTGACGCGATACTCTTCCGCGATTGCCTGTCTGGCCAGTTCGAAGCCATCCCCACCATTATTTCCAGTACCGCAAACCACTAATATACGTTCAGCTTGGGGCCAATGACATTTAATACAATCCAGCGCAGCCCCGCCTGCACGTGCCATTAATGTTGCTGACGAAATATTATGTTGCCCTGTGACAATACGTTCCAGTTCACGGGTCTGTTCTGCAGTGTAAAGTTCATGTGGCAAGGTCGACATAAAATAATATCCCGATGAAAAAATTCAGTTCTTTATAATAGCCCGCATGGCCGATTCAAATACAGTGCAGTTATCCCGAACGCTTTTAAAAGATATGCAGATCTGGGCGCGTTCACTGGGCTTTCAGCAGCTTGGGGTCAGTGATATTGACCTTTCTGCAGCTGAAGATCAATTGCAACAATGGTTAGCGCGCGGTTTTCATGGTGAGATGGAGTTTATGCAACGCCATGGCAGTTTGCGAACCCATCCCGAAGAGTTAATGCCCGGAACTATTCGCGTAATAACCGCCAGAATGGACTACTGGCCTGAAACCGCTTCCGATGCATGGCAAGTGATGGGCGAGAGTGAATTGGGTTTTATCTCCCGTTATGCACTGGGTCGGGATTATCACAAATTGATACGTAAGCGTTTACTTCGGCTTTCGCAACGAATTGAGGAGGCCGTTGGTGCAATGGGATATCGGGTTTTTACCGATAGCGCTCCCGTGATGGAAAAAGCCCTGGCACAAAAATCCGGACTGGGCTGGATTGGCAAACATACCAATGTGTTAAACCGGCAAAACGGTTCATATTTCTTTTTGGGCGAAATTTATACTGATCTGCCTTTACCACTGACAGAGCCTGTATCTGATCATTGTGGTTCCTGCACGGCCTGTATCGATATCTGCCCGACTCAGGCGATTATCGCACCTTACGAACTGGATGCCCGGCGTTGTATTTCGTATCTGACCATTGAGCTTCGCGGCAGTATCCCTGTCGAATTCCGACCTATGATGGGCAATAGGATATATGGCTGTGATGACTGCCAGTTGGTATGTCCCTGGAACAAATTTGCTCAGATGACAACAGAATCGGCTTATTTGCCACGCGAAGGTCTTGATGCCCCTCAGCTGGTGGATTTATTTACCTGGACCGAATCTGAATTTCTGCAACGCCTTGAAGGCAGCCCAATCCGCCGCATTGGTTATGAATGTTGGTTGCGGAATATTGCTATTGCTCTGGGGAATGCCAAAACTTCACAAACAGTTTTGGCGGCATTAAAGGATCGGATTGAATATCCCTCAGAGCTTGTACGTGAACATGTACAGTGGGCTTTGGAACAACACAATACCCCGTCATAAAGCTGTCATTAACACCCTATAGAGTCTCGTGCCTGTATGTCTATTTATACTGGAGCAGGTGTGAGATTAAGTGTGGTATCAAGATGGCTGGCAATATTTATGGCTGCTGGATTAATGATAGGAGTGCTGGCGGGTATTTGGGGTTGGCAACAATTAGATAAGCCCTATCAGATCGCCCAGCAGTTCCAGCAATTTAAATCCCGGTTTGATATTGAGGTTCGGGTGTTGTTGGCCCGTTATCTGGCTTCCGGTGATGCTGACCTGCTTCAACAGGCGGAAACACAGCTTGTTGAATTATCTACCGTAGAACAGACCTGGCTCACTGAACAGGATAATCAGACGATTCAATCTGCCATTGCCTTGCTTCAGGAAAAAGTACTTGAAGTGCGTGAGGCTGGAAAACTGGCTGGTAATCCACAAGCGCTGCTGATTCAGAATGAACGTGAACGAGATGGTGAAATTGGCCTTTTGATCGACTACGCTCAAAATAGAGAAGCGCAGGGGCATCCCTATCAGCAATCCTTTACAGCACTACTGGCAGAATTAAGTCGTCAACTGAATGATATTGGTCGCCTGCGGCAGCGTTATATCGAATTGCAAACCAGCGAGATTCAAACAGCATTAGTTTCTGCGAACAATGCGTTTATCGATAAGTTGGAACAATTAAATACTCTGCCAAAATTTGGTGTTTATTCAGAAGTGAATACCGAAGCATTAATTCCCCAGGAGCCGGAAGAACTTGGGCAACGTGGCATTGACTCATTATTCTCATTGAGCAGACGCTATGAAAAAGAATTAAGCAATACATTAGAGTTTGATCAGCAGCTACAACAAAAACGCGCGGCCTTAGGTGGCGAGATTTCTACATTTGCCGATAAGCTGGATCAGTTTCAGTTAAAAATAGAAGACATCAAACAGTCTGTCAGTCAGCAGGTACAGTGGATCATGATGGGGGTTGTTACCATTATTATCCTGACTATTTTGCTGTTCTATTTTTTACAGAAACGAATCATCCGTTTTCTAATTCAGTTAGAGCATTATTTCAGCCAGATGATTAAAGGTAACTTTCAACAGACGCTGGTTTCACAGCTACCGTTTGTCGAATCACGATCCGTTGAGCAATCGGCCCTGCAGCTACAAAGTTATTTTGCTCAGTTGATTGATAAGCTGAATCAGCAATCTCAAAATGTATTGGCTGCCAGTACTGATTTACAAACTTCCTCAATGCAGGCGGTATCGGTCAATCAACAACAGATTGCCGCCACCGAGGAAGTTTCGGCTGCGGTCACCGAGTTATCGTATTCCTTTAAAGAGGTTGCCCAAAGTGCCTCAAATGCGGCTGAATCAACAGAACAGGCTACTCAGGCAACTCAGCAGGCCAGTCAACAATTAACCAGTGCTGCCAATGCCAGTCATCAACTCGCTGAGGATTTGTTAGCATTTGAGAGCACGATGAATACATTGGAACAACGTGGCAAGGATATCAGTCAGGTGCTGGTGGTGATTCAAAGTGTGGCTGAGCAAACAAATCTGTTGGCCCTGAATGCGGCAATTGAGGCCGCAAGAGCCGGTGAACATGGCAGAGGTTTCAGTGTGGTAGCCGATGAAGTTCGACAATTGGCGACCCGCACTAAACAATCAACGGAAGAAATTCAGGCCATTATTGTCGATCTGCTGAACAGCAGCGGTGAAGCTGCTGCAACGGTTCGATCCCAGAGTCAGTTTGCTGAACAATGTGCTGAACAAGGTTTTAAAGCTAAAACAGCGATGACTCCGGTAATAAACGCGGTGCAGAATATTCATCAGGTCAATGCTTCCATCGCTACAGCAACCCAGCAACAGACAGCGGTAGTGGATGATATTGCCAGAAGTACCGAACAGATCAAACAGCGCTCAGAGACCGTGAATCAGCAAATAACTGAAATTGAACAGGCTGGGCACAGTCTCAATCAAGTCAGCCAGAGTTTGAATAAACTGGTGGGGCAACTAAAACAATAAACCGAGTGATAATTTGTAGTTGGAATTTTTATGAACAACCATTTTGATCCACTCCTGCAAAAGCAGTTGAGTCGACGCTCAGTGCTGCAATTCAGTTTAGGTGCGATGCTGGCATCTGCCATGCCATTATCCTCGGCCGCTACAATGCTTCGCAATCAATCTCAATTGCTTGGCTTTACACCGATTCCGACCGCTGATTTACTCGATGAAGTGGTGGTGCCGGAAGGCTACCGGGCTGAAGTGTTTTACCGCTGGGGGGATCCTATTTCGGATGGTCCGGCATTTAACATGGATGCCAGCAATAGTGCCGCTGATCAAATGCAACAGGCCGGTATGCACCATGATGCCTTGCAGTATTTTCCATTGCCTAAAGGTTCAGAGAATAATGATCATGGCCTGTTGGTAATGAATCATGAATATCTGGATCTGGATATCATTCATACCGATGGCAGCCATAAGCATTCACCGGAAACCTACACTGCCGACAAAGTCGCCAAAGAGCAAAATGCTCATGGTGTATCGCTGATTGAAGTCAGACAGGAAAATGGTGAGTGGCAAATTGTCCGTCCATCGACCTATGCCCGCCGTTTAACGGCTAACACACCAATGCAGATAAGCGGCCCGGCTGCAGGACATGAGTTGATGAAAACCCGAGCTGATCCAGAAGGCAAAAACGTGCTGGGTACTTTCAATAATTGCGCCAATGGTAAAACTCCCTGGGGAACGTATCTGACCTGCGAAGAGAATTTTCATTATTACTTTGTCGCTGATCCCAAACACTCAAGAGATGCGGAAACCGAACGCCGCTGGCAACGCTATAAGCTGGGGTTCAGTTATTACGGCTGGCAGCAGTTTGACGCGCGGTTTGATTTGGATAAAGAGCCTAATGAAGCCAATCGCTTTGGCTGGATGGTTGAATTTGATCCGTATAACCCACAAAGCATTCCGGTAAAACGGACCGCACTGGGACGTTTTGCCCATGAAAATGTGGCGCACAAAATAGGCAGGGACGGCCGTTTGGCATTTTATTCAGGTGATGATTCCAAATTTGAATACATCTATAAATTTATTACCCGCGATGCCTGGGATGGCAGTCTGGGCGCACATCATGGTCGGTTGCTGGATGATGGCATTCTCTATGTTGCACGCTTTGAAGAGGATGGCAGCGCCCGTTGGTTGCCGCTGCTGTTTGGTGAAAATGGGTTAACGACTGAAAACGGGTTTGTCGATCAGGCCGATGTACTGGTTCATGCCCGTGCAGCAGCAGATATCGTGGGCGCCACTAAAATGGACCGCCCGGAATGGATCACGGTGCATCCGCATAACGATGAGGTGTTTGTCTCTCTGACTAATAACAGTGATCGGGGCCAACAAGATAACGTCGGTAAAGATGCCGCTAATCCGCGTAACCAGAACCTTTTCGGTCATATTATTAAATTCAGTGAAGCCGACGCCACCGCCACTGAGTTTAGTTGGCAGGTTTTTGTTTTGGCTGGCGAGGGAGAGGGTGAGCAGTTCGCCAATCCTGATGGCTTAAACATCGATGACCGCGGTGTGTTATGGATTCAGACCGATGTCAGTGCCAGCGTATTGAATGATGGGGCGTTTAAACAATTTGGCAATAACCAGATGTTGGCAGCCGATCCGGCAACTGGTGAAATCCGCCGATTTCTGACTGGACCAGTGGGGTGTGAAATTACGGGCGTGATCATGACACCGGATATGAAAACCATGTGGGTGAATATTCAGCATCCGGGTGAAATGTTAGATGTTCTGCAAAGACGTGGCATCAATAAGTCCCCCCAAAACCCTAACGCGGCCAGTAACTGGCCCGATCATTATCCAAATGGCCGTCCTCGTTCCGCCACGGTGCTTATTAGCAAAGAGGATGGTGGGGTGATTGGGACGTGATGCTAAGTAATTAACCACAGAGACACAGAGATTTATATAGTCGTTAATCCGCAGATTTCGCAGATGGACGCAGATTATTTGAGAAGTAATATGGATATTACCGTGCCTTACAAGCCATAAATGTTGATGGATAAATTTTTTTCGTAGGTTGGCGCTTAGTCTGCGAAGCCCAACACTATATTTATGTCGGGTTACGCTTCGCTAACCTGAACTGCTTCATTTATCAACCTCTGTGCCTTCCGTGTCTCTGTGGTTAATTCAAAAAAAATCTGCGTCCATCTGCGTAATCTGCGGATCAAATAATATTAGTTTTGACTGGGTTTGCGAAACCCAAGATTTATTCTGAAAAATACAACGAATTAGCTGTTAGTCTTGGCTGAGACTAAGTTTTGATTACTATTGCATGTAGTTCATCGCCATTCGAGGCCCTAAATGTTTTCATCCTTGACGTTCAACCTGATCGCTTTTGGCATCGCTGCTCTGATCATCATTCTCGCTGGCAGTCGTTTGGCAAAATTTGCAGATGAACTGGCTGATCGGACTGGCATGGGGGAAGCACTGTTTGGAGTATTACTGCTGGCGGGAGTGACTTCGCTACCGGACTTTGCTGCGACCTTAAGTGCCGCAATAGATTCACGTCCCGATCTGGCCATGAGTAATGTTATGGGTAGCATGGCGGTGAATCTGGTGTTTCTTGGTATTGCGGACATCGTGTATCGCAAAGCCAATCTGGAGCATGCAGCCGCTTCCCCTGTGAACCTGATACTCGCAGGCTTGTTGATTGTATTGCTGACACTGCCATTACTGGCGATCGTCTCGCCCTCAGTTTCCTTTTGGGGCGTGCATCCAGTCACGCCGGTGGTCGTTGTCACCTATTTGTTTGGATTGCGCTTGGTTCACCGCGCGCAATCACGACCAATGTGGTTTCCACGGCCAACCCAACAGACAGTTCCGGATAAACCCCAAAAACATCATCATGGCAGCCTGATGGCGACATGGCTTGGTTTTATTACCCTGGCTTTCGTGACCTGCATCGCGGGTTGGATGGTAATGGAATCAGCCAAAGGTATTGCCGATCACACTGGCCTTTCGGACACTTTGGTGGGGGGCTTGTTTACCGCCCTGGCGATTTCCACACCCGAATTGGTGACCACTATCGCCGCGATACGTTATGGCGCGCTGACCCTGGCAGTTAGTAATATCTTCGGTACCAACTGTTTTAATATTCTCGTAGTAGCCGCAGCCGATGTGGGCTATCCGCATAATTCCATCTATCACGATATGTCACCCGTCCAGATGACATGGGGCTTGGTCAGTATCCTGATGACTGCCATTCTGTTGCTTGGCATGGTGCGGCGCGAGACTTACGGCATTGGCCGAATTGGTTTCGAAAGTGCATTAATTCTCTCTGTTTACGTCATCGCCTTGGGCATTATTGTGTTAAATGGCTGAGACCTTTCAGATTATTAACCACAGAGGCACGAAGCGCACAGAGGTTTATATGGATATTTATCCGCAGATTACGCAGATGTACGCAGATTAATTTAGAGGCAATGGTGTGATTTAACCATGCCTCCTAAACACCAATATTGATAATGTAAAAACTTCTTAGGTTAGCGCTGAGGCACGAAGCCCAAAAATCACGTTTGCTTTGTCGGGTTACACTGCGCTAAACCAACCTACATTATTTATTCATATTTATGCCCTCCGTGCCTTGATGGTTAATCCAAAAAATCTGCGTCCATCTATGTAATCTGCGGATCGAACTCATTAAATTGCTAGTCATTTAATAATGTGAAATATTATTTTTTCAACGTTTCAATGCACCATGCATTATGGAAAGACAGAACGGAGAAAACAGAAAGTAGTTTTGTTTTCTTAAATAAATAGAACAGGGCGCGAAGGTCCTGATAAAGCAAAATCTAGGGAGGGAAAAAATGTCTTCTTCATTAATGATCGGACCCTTACTCGGTGTCGAGTCGGACACTGATTACACAGTGTGTTTTTTGACCGATAAAACGGTGAGCTCCGCTACGGTGATCATGGATGACATTTCTGTTCAGGCAACGCAAATTCAGACAACACCAAAAGGCTACTTCTGGCGAGTTGAAGCAGAAATACCAGCAAACAGTTCAGGTAAGTTTGTCAGCTACACTATTAATCTGAATAACAACAAAGCCAATGACAAGCATGGTCGTGACCGCTGGACGTTTTATGTGCCAGGTTTAGATGAAAAGCCGATATTTGCTTATACCTCCTGTAATGGTTTTTCCAGTGCAGATATTCTCACCAAAACCGAAAACCCATACGCCTTATGGGAGGACATGCAGCGCAAGCATTATCAACAACCCTTTTCCATACTAATGATGGGCGGTGATCAACTCTATGCGGATGAAATATGGTCGGCTGTCCCGGAATTAGAGAAATGGTTACAACTCACTAAAGTAGAAAAAACGTCGCGTACCTTTAACGCCACAATGCGCGATCAGGTCAATCGTTTTTATGAAAAACTCTATTGCCAACGATGGGATAACCCGTCCATGTCATTGATGATGGCATCAATACCGACGGTGATGATGTGGGATGACCACGATATATTTGATGGGTGGGGCAGCTATCCAGAGGAAATGCAGCAATGCGATGTCTATCAGGGTGTTTATGATATTGCTAAACGCTATTTTGAATTATTCCAAATCCGTAGCAGCAAAAATATCAGTTTGCTGGATAATCAGGCAAAACATTATGCTTTTGCTTTTTTATTCCGGGACTATCATATCCTGGCACTCGACAACCGAGCCGAGCGCACGCTTGAACAGGTAATGAGTTTCAGCCAGTGGCAGATGGTTAATGATTATCTTGATAATAAGGTGAACAATGGCGACCTGTTAGTCATGTCAGCTGTACCGGTTGTGTATCGTGACTTTTCATTTACCGAAGCCAGTTTTGATGTCACCCCCTGGGAAGAAGAACTGACTGATGATTTGAAAGATCACTGGCGTTCCAAAGAGCATCAGGGAGAGCGTGCTCGTTTAATTATGCGTTTGCTGCAAAATGCTGAAAAACGCTACAACATTAAATCACAGCATCAGAAAACGGTGATTCTGTCTGGTGATGTGCATCTGGGATGCCTTGGGGTGATTAATGATTCACGCAAACACGATCGACCACTGAAAATTCATCAGGTTGTTTCCTCTGGCATATTGCATCCGTCTCCAAGTCGCATTGCCTGGTTGGGTATTATGGCCGTCACCAATGATCGAGATGAGTTTCTCAATGAAGACGAAACCATCAAAATCTCCATGTTGAAACCGTTTGGCTCCGATCAATATATCCGAGCCCGAAATTATTTGACCCTTGAAGAAGGCACCGATGACAAACTTTGGGTTAACTGGATATGTGATCAAAGTAAACAAAAACCGAGTTATCCACTCGAGTAAGCGATTTCTAAAAATCCACTGGAAAATAAGTTGATTAATATCTTTTTCCTCTCTAAATTTAAAAATCGCAGAAAGCGTACGGATTGACGAACGTACATTAAGGCGTACAATTTCCACAGTTTTAAAAATTAGTTGAGGTTTACCATGAGCGGAATAACTGCCACTGAAGCACGAAGTAATCTTTATCGGCTTATTGATGAAACGGCCGAATCTCATCAGCCGGTGGTGATTATGGGCAAGCGTAATAAGGCTGTGTTGATTTCGGAAGAAGACTGGACCGCTATTCAGGAGACATTATTTTTATTGTCTGTTCCTGGGATGCGCGAGTCGATTCGTGAGGGTATGGATACGCCTGTTGAAGAATGTAATAAGGAGCTTGAGTGGTGACATGGAAGTTGGTTTACACCAAGCAAGCACAAAAAGACGCAAAAAAATTAGCCTCAAGCGGGCTTAAACCAAAAGCCCAGGAACTGCTGACGTTAGTTTCAGAAGATCCTTATCGAAAACCACCGCCATTTGAAAAGCTGGTTGGTGATCTTTCCGGAGCCTATTCACGCAGGATTAATATTCAACATCGTCTTGTCTATCAGGTTCTGGAAAACGAAGCTGTGGTTAAAGTACTCAGGCTTTGGAGCCACTATGAGTGATCATTGTCTCTGTTGTAATCAGTAATGATCGAATACTCCAAGATTAAGATTGCTCTTGAATACATAGAGGCTGCAATTGAAGAGCGCGAACTTCATCATAGATATTTTGCAGCTATGAATTTAGCTGCTGTAGCAGAAGAGTTACTCGGAAAAATAATCAGAGTTGCTGGAAAAACCGATCAATTTACCCAAGCAGTAGACACTCTCACAGAGGTTCAAAAATTCACTTCTAAACATCTTGGATGGCCAGAGCAAAGTCGAAAAGACCTTAAAAAAATTCTTGGTAGCACGAAGAACAGCATAAAACATATGGATAGTATCTTTGATCAAAATGCCAAGCTTTATTTCAATGTTGAAGATGAATCAAAATGGCTTATTCAGGCAGCAATTAGAAACTTAGATATTTTGAAAATTTATCACTCAGTAACTGTTAAGACATTTGTCGAAAAGTATAATGTCTCTAGTCCAGAACAAGATGAATATCAATAATCTTCTAATCTTTCGGCAAATCCTTAAACGCCGCGATGGCATCTTTTCTGGCCTGTTTATAATCCACAACCGGTTGTGGGTAACCGTATTGTTCGCGTAAATCTGCTGGTGGATTATGCAGTTGCTTGATTGGTACGTCTTTTAACTCCGGCACAAAGCGTTTGATAAATAATCCTTGTGGATCGTAACGTTCAGATTGCAGGGTGGGGTTAAAGACCCGAAAGTATGGCGCTGAATCGACGCCAGTTGATGCACTCCATTGCCAGCCGCCGTTATTGGCGGCGAATTCACCATCAATTAATGTCTGCAGAAAATACTGTTCCCCACGTCGCCAGTCGAGTAACAGCAGTTTGCTGAGAAAGCTGGCGGTAATCATTCTGAGACGATTATGCATCCAGCCTGTTTGGTTGAGTTGACGCATGGAGGCATCGACAATCGGAAAGCCGGTTTTGCCTTCGCACCAGGCTTTGAAACCGGCTTCATCATCGCGCCAGATAACTTTTTCAGTTTCTGGTTTGAATGCTTTACCCATGCTGATGCGTGGAAAATACAGCAATAATTGTTTGTAAAAATCCCGCCAGGCGAGTTCACGAAGCCAGTCATCATGACGCCAGTCACGATTGGCTTCACTGCAATAAAACTGAATGGTCGCCAGTAATCTTCTGGGACCTAACTGGCCGTTGGCCAGATATGGTGACAGCGTGCTGGTGGCCGGTTTGCTGGGAAAATCACGTTGACTTTTATAATCATCCAGTTTGATTTCACAAAATGCCGAAAGCCGTTCCAACGCTTTTTGTTCATTGCCGGGCCATAAATCATCACGAAATTCTCCGGCCCAATCACATTTCAATAGCTCTGGTTTTAAGGCTTTACCCTGTGGTTTTGGCTTTGCATAAGGTGCTTGCTGAATATCTTCGAGGATTTGCAGCCAGCGACGGTAATAAGGCGTGAACACTTTAAAAGGGTCATCCTGCTGGGTTTTTACCGGTAAGGCGACCAATAGGTCTTCGGCGAGCAGATGCACCTTTAAATTGGCTTTGCTTAATACATCTTTAACAGCTTGATCGCGACGTTGCTCATCCAACGGTGTTTCGGCCTGAAACCAGATATCACTGATGTTTTGTTGCTTACAGAGTTTGAGTATTTCAGCAGGTACATCGGCAAAATAATCGACTTCGAGTAAATGAAACGGTATGCCAAGCTGGGCAAGTCGATCAGCGATATCCTGTAATACCGCTGCGCGAAGCCCTAATCTTGCCGGGGATTCATCATGTTGCTGCCATTGTTCGGGTGTCGCGCAGAATACTACCTGGATTGGCCCTTGTTCGGCTGCTAATGCCAATGCGGGATGATCATCGAGGCGTAAATCATTGCGTAACCAGACCAGTTGCGTTGCTTGCATGGAGTTTCCTTACGGTAAATTTCTGAACAGGTATTCAGCATGCTGGCTGATGGCCTGTTGTTCATCTTGAGATTTGTTGTGCCAGTTTTTGACCTGCATACCGAGACGAGGGTTTTTACTCAACAGTTCCTGATGCCGGTCTACAAAATGCCAGTACAGCGTGGTAAATGGACATGCGGTTTCGCCACTGGCCTGTTTTGGATTAAATGGGCAGGACTGGCAATAATTGGACATGCGGTTAATATAGGCGCCGCTGGCAATATACGGTTTGGAGCCGACAATGCCGCCATCGGCGTATTGACTCATACCCAATGTATTCGGGATCTCCACCCAGGCAACGGCATCGACATACATCGCCAGATACCACTCATGAATAGCCTTGGGTTTAACACCCCATAACAAGGCAAACAAACCGGTGACCATCAGTCGTTGAATATGATGGCCGTATCCATGATCCAGCACCTGTTTGACACTGTGATGCAGGCAAGTCATTTCGGTTTCAGCATTCCAGTATAACGCTGGCAGCTTGCGTCGGGCATTCAGAGCATTCATCTGCAACCAGTCATCACGATAGCTCCAGTAAAGCCCCCGCACATATTCACGCCAGCCGAGAATTTGCCGGATAAAACCTTCTACCGCATTTAAAGATGCTTTATTGTCGGTGTAAGCTTTTTCAGCCGCTGCAATCACCTCTGCGGGGGAGAGTAGTTTGAGATTCAGACAGGTCGATAAGCGTGAGTGATAAAGCCAGGGTTCGTCAGTCCACATCGCATCCTGATAATCGCCGAAATGTGGCAGTCGATGCTGGATAAAATCATTTAATGCTGCCAAAGATTGTTCACGGCTGACCGGCCAGTTAAAGGTTTCAATATTGCCGTAGAGATCCGGCAGAAATTTTTCAACATCGGTTATGACTTGTTTAGTGATGTCATTCGCTTCAAACAATAAAGGCTCAGGCAATTTGGATGGACCTTTTTTGCCAAAGCTTTTGCGGTTGTCCTTATCAAAATTCCATTGACCGCCAAGCGGCTGGTCATCTTCCATCAGGATTTGTCGGCTTTTACGCAGTTGGCGATACCAGAATTCCATTCGCGGTTGTTTGCGATCGGCAAGCCAGGCTTTGAATTCACCTTTTTCACTGATGAAATGCTGATCGGCCAGCCATTCAATCTCAATATCAACATCATTGGCGCACTGCTGTATTTCATTCATAACCCGGACATCACCAGGCAATACGCAACGGATTTTTTTAAATGAATCGTGTTTTAACGTGGCAGATAAAGCGTCTGGGAAACTGGATTTTTTGTCACTCAAAGTCCAGTAAATCAGCGGATAGTTATCGGTTTTGAGTTTTTCAGAAAAGTGCCGCATCGCCGATAAAAATAAAACAGTGCGCTGTTTACTTGATAAATACTCTGTGGACTCAGCTGACATTTCAGCCATCCACAGTCGATCATGCTGAGGATCAAAGTTATCGAATAATTGACTCTCTGCATCAAGTTGATCACCAAGGATCAGATTGAGATAACGCAGCCTAGACATTTAATGTCGACATTGCTGCCAGCCACAAAAAAAACGCAGCGCCATAAGATAGATGAGCACGCAGACGCATCAACTCGGCAGAGTAGATTTCATGGAGTTGCTGCCGTTCGTATAAGTGCAAGCCAATAAATGATAATGCAGCCAGCCATAACCAGTAATGTGTTGGAGATAACAACCAGCACCAGGCCCATAACATGGTGGAGATGCTGACTATCAGCACATGACGGGGAAGCTTTTCAACGCTGCTGACATACCAGATTAGACCACCCAGAAAACTGAAAATAAGTGCCGCATAACTCAACAACCAGTCGATAGCATATAAATAGCCCAGCCAGCTCATAACTGCCAATCCTAAGAAAGGCAGCAGTCCGGCATAGCCTAAAATTCTATGACTTTTAGTGATCATGAAGCCTCCTGTGCAGGTAAACGTAATGTCTCAATCAATAATTGTTTAGGGCGAAGTTTTAATAGAAAGCGTAGCTGGATTTTGTAGGCATCCAGATCAAAATATTGGGGTTCAGCATATCGCTGTTGCAGCTTTTCATAAGCATCATGATGATTTTTAATGGTGCCAAGATAAAGCCATTGATCGACCAGATGAAAATGCGCCGCCTCGTAATCGCCATCTGCCGGCAGTTCAGTAATTACAATGGGCCCTGACCATGGCCAGGCTTGATTTTTAATACCGGATAATGCAGTTTGCAATCGCAGGTTGTACCGTATTGCCGGTTCTTCGCCACAGCAGCCACCCAGACATTTTTTTAACTGATAACCAAAACAGCCGTTTTTAGTTTTTTCCATGCCGCAAAGTTTTTGACACAGCTGATGTTCATTAATCAGATCGAGTAGTTTTTTTTCCGCTTGTTTTTGGCTACGGAATAATCCATAACGTTGACTGATATCCGGCGGCTGATGCAAGTCAGCCATTTCAATTGTGGTGCGGTGGTATCCCTTCTCATCAACGGTTAAAGCGATTTGATAAAGTCGCTTGGCTTTGGTTTGACGCCGGTTGTAGCGCGGTGTTTTGCTTTTGATTAATTGGTTTTCCAGCAGCTGGGCACCAAAATCGGAAGGCGTTTCGATAAAATCGATATGCTGTAGTTGTTGCTGCATTTCCGAGTTGCGTAGTTTGCCATTCTGTACAAAATGACTGAGCACACGTTGTTTGATATTGACCGATTTGCCGATATAAAGCAGCGAGCCTTGCTCATCAAAAAACTGATAAATCCCAGGGCGTTCTGGCAGTTTATTAATTTCAGCACTATCCAGATGACTGGGCAATCGGGTTTGTTGTGATAATTGTTTACAGGCTTGCTGGAGAGTGAATTCATCAAAATCGCGTTGAGTCTGCTGGAATAACTCAAGAATGACCTGGGCATCATCCATCGCCCGATGCCGTTGATTAATGGTCAGGCCCAGCCGGGCAACAATCGCATCAATTCCATGACGGCGGTGCTCAGGGTATAACAAACGACTGATTTTGACCGAACATAGCGTTTTGGCAGAAAAGTTTATACCAATGCGACGAAACGATTCGCGGATAAAACCATAATCAAAGCGCACATGATGGGCAACAAATACTTTGTCGGCTAGACGTTGCTGCAATTCTTCAGCAATGTCGACAAAGGAAGGTTGGTTTGCCACCATTGAATCGGTAATGCCGGTTAATTTGCTGATCCATGGGGGAATGCTGATACCCGGATTAATCAATGTCTGCCACCGGTCTGTTTCAACGCCATCGGTGATTTCGATTAAAGCAATCTCGGTGAGACGATCACGAATGGCATTACCACCCGTGGTCTCACAATCGAGTAATACCATTTTTTCCGGGAACCCCACTAAGGGCTTCATATGCGATTGACCTGCTTACGCTGACGACGGCACCGCTCTGAACAGTAAAGCACCTGCTCCCAGCACTCACGCCATTTTTTTCGCCAACTGAATGGTCGGTTGCAGATCAGGCACTGCTTTGACGGTAAGTTTGGTTTAAGGTGCGCCATTACAATCACAATTTAATTGAGTGTAATGATCATCCTGCGGTTGTCGTGAAATTACCGTGAATTGTAGTTACTACAAATGGTGACTTTACTCAGGCACTTTAATCATATGCTCGCGATAGTGCTGCAGTTCGCGGATGGAATCTTTAATATCGTCCATCGCCAGATGTGATGATTTTTTCTTGAAAGATTTTTCGACTTTGGGTGCCCAGCGCCGCGCAATTTCCTTGAAGCTGCTGACATCAAGATTACGATAATGAAAATAGGCTTCCAGTTCCGGCATCAACCGCGCCATAAAGCGACGATCCTGACAAATACTGTTGCCACACATAGGAGAAATGCCTGCAGGGACGTGCTTTTTCAAAAAATCCAGGGTTTCCTGTTCGGCTTGTTCGACGGTGACAATGCTGTTACGAACGCGTTCAGCCAGACCAGAGCCGCCATGCTGTTTGGTATTCCATTCATCCATACCCGCCAGAATAGCGTCCGATTGATGAATCGCAATGATTGGGCCTTCTGCCAAAATATTCAGGTCGCTGTCAGTGACAATTGTGGCAATTTCGATAATATAGTCGTTATTGGTATCGAGACCGGTCATTTCCAGGTCAATCCAGATCAGGTTATGTTTGCTTTTGGCCATGGGCTCCGTCTTTTTATTACTACAGATTTAGGTGAACTATGTTGCCATTGATTGTATCAAAGGCTAATGTACACGACACCTTATACGATTCTAACTGGTTTAAAAAATTATGAATGAATTTAGCTGGATATTTTTAATTGCCCTCGCCCTGATGACGGGGATTGAGATCTGGTTGTCATTGCGTCAACGTCGCCATGTGCTGGCGAATCGCGATGAAGTGCCTGCCGCATTTCGTGAGCAGATTGGTCTGGCCGCACATCAGAAAGCAGCTGATTACACTGCCGCTAAAGGGGCTCAAATGCGCCGCGAGAGTCTGTTTGGGGCGGTCGTGTTAATTCTCTGGACCCTGGGCGGTGGTTTGGCAATGTTGTCCGGTGCCTGGGAAGGTTTTGGCTGGTCAGCCATGACAACAGGGGTGGTTTTGATTCTGAGTTTTCTGGTGATTGGGTCACTGCTGGAATTACCGTTGTCCTGGTATCGCACTTTTGTAATGGAAGAGAAATTCGGCTTTAACCGAAATACACCTGCCTTATTTCTAGGTGACTTTGGCAAGCAAATTTTGCTGATGTTGGTGCTCGGTGCACCGATTGCCTGGGTGACCTTGTGGTTGATGAACAGCACTGGTGAATTTTGGTGGTTATATTTATGGGCAGCCTGGATGGTTTTTGCTGTGGTGATGATGTGGGCTTATCCGGCATTTATCGCACCGCTATTTAATAAATTTACCCCTCTGGATGATGCCAACCTGAAACAGAAGGTCGAAAGTTTATTACAGCGCTGTGGTTTCAAGAGTCAGGGAATTTATGTGATGGATGGTTCACGCCGCAGTGGACACGGCAATGCCTATTTCACTGGCTTGGGTAATAACAAACGCATCGTATTTTTTGATACGTTGCTTAATACCTTGAATGAAGATCAGATTGAAGCGGTTCTGGCACATGAATTAGGTCATTTCCGTCGCAAGCATGTCGTCAAGAATATGCTGATGATGGCCGTGATGAGTCTGGTTGGACTGGCACTATTAGGTTGGGCATCAACACAGACCTGGTTTTACACCGGTCTGGGTGTAGAGACCCAAAATAATGCGATTGCACTGATTCTGTTTATGCTGGTGATTCCGGTATTCAGCTTCTTTCTGCATCCATTGATGACATCGATGTCACGCAAATACGAGTTTGAAGCAGATGCCTATGCGGCTTCGGTTTCCAATGCCGACGATTTGATAACAGCGCTGGTGGCTTTGTATAAAGAAAATGCCAGTACACTGACACCGGATCCTTTAGTGTCGGCGATCTATGACTCGCATCCTCCAGCTTCATTACGTATTGCAGCCTTGCAAACACGGGCAGCTGTCTGAGCGATGCGTTATTTAGTGGCTATGATTTTCCTCAGTGTCAGCGCGACAACGCTGGCACAGGGAAAACAATTGCACGATGCCAATTGCATGCAATGTCATGCTTCACTGACCGATGGAAAAGCTAACTCCCTATACACACGGGATAAACGAGGAGTTAAAAGCCTGGAAGGTCTGAATAAGCGCGTCGCTAATTGTGCAATTGCCGCCGACGTTAACTGGACACCTGAGCAGCAAAAACAGGTGGTCGAGTATCTCAATAGCGAGTTTTACAAGTTCTGATTAACGTAACGTAATGCAATTTCGACCAGCTGCTTTTGATTCATATAAAGCTACATCGGCCCGTTCAATAATATTCAATGAAGTATCGCCTGGCTGATACTGACTCAGTCCAACTGAAACCGTTACCGTTCCGATGGTTTCCTCACTGTCTTTTTTCTTCAGATTACTCCCTGCCAGCTGCTGACGGATAGTATCTGCAATTTGCACGGCAACGTTTGATGGAGTGTTAATAAAAATCAACGCCATTTCTTCCCCACCAAAACGGGCTGCTATATTGGGTTGATGCTCACATTGTTTTTTCAGCAGACTGGCAAAAAATTGTAAGACGCGATCCCCCAGTAAATGACCAAATCTGTCATTTACCTGTTTAAAGTGATCGAGATCAAACAGGGCTAATGTGAACACGTTTTTACCATGATGGCACAATTCGGCAAGTTCTTTATTGAGGCTGCTGCGATTTAACAAGCCTGTTAAACCATCGGTTTTGGCTTCCTGTTTTACGGCTTCCAATTCTGATCTGAGTTTCAGGATTTCCTGTGTGGTTTCGGCCAGTTCCTGCTTGAGTTCGCTACCGGACTGTCCAAGTCGACGAGTATTTTCCAGTATTTCTGACAACACCCCCTTGATTGCTGAAATATCCTCGGATTGTTCCAGTTTGGTTTGCTGAACAGCTAAATCTTCTGAAAAGTCATCAGCCGCCAGTTCAACCTTATTGATTTGGTTCATCGTGTTGTCGACGACCAGTCTAAGGCCATTATTTGTGGCTTCAAGCCTTTCCGGCATGCCCATTAATACGTATTTTTCATAAAGCTGCTGGGTGATTTCCGCCGTGATTTTTTGCTTCTGCTGTAATCGACGGTCAATCGCTTGTTTTAATGCCTGATTGGTGCCTGAGACATATTCGTACCAGACGGCATAATTTACCGGATTAATAGGGGTCTGATGTTGATTTATAAAGGGCAATGCCCGGCGCAGATTTTCAGAGGCCTGATGAAAAGGTTCAGTGTAAACGGGCGGGAATGATGATTGCGTTGACACAAAATATCCTTCTTAGTGAGTTTTTATCAGACAAATTTGCGTTTTAATTTAATGAGAATTGGGATAATCAATAGTACAGCTAAATAAGGTAAATATTGTAAAAATAATGCACTGGGTGTATCTGCTTTGGCCACCAGATATGTCAGGATTAAAAAACTTATCATCGCCAGATTCTGCACCCAATTATTCGCAGCCAGCACACTGCCTAATTGAGTAATGTCAGCATGCATTTGAATTAATGCATTGAGTGGAATAATAAACAAACCACCAAAAAAACCAAAGCCAATTATTGCTAAAGCGAATGGAATGACAGCACTAAGGTAGGGGATTACAAACAGCATGCCGATTAATCCAATGGCCCCCACCAAAATGACAGGGAAATGAATTTGTTGACGACAAAGCTTTCCGGCCAGAAGAGAACCGCTGATGATGCCCAGACCCGAGCAGGCTAATAAACCCTGAATGATGATCGTATTGTCTTCATTCAGCACGATTTTGGCAAAAGCTGGAAAGACTGCCAGCATGGTTTGAGATAATGCCCAGAATAATGATAATCCCAATATCGAAAACCAGATTATCGGTTTGGTAGTCACCAGTTTTACATTGGTTTTTAGTTGTTTACCTTGGGTATATGCTGCCCAGTTAAAACGATGCTCTTTCTGGCTGGGAAGCAATACTGGCAGACGCCATGCAAGCCATAATTCTAATAATGACAATCCCACTAAACACCAGCCTAATGGGGCAATCAGTCGAATAATATCGGCTTCGTTTTGATAAACCTGATCGCTTAACAGGCTTTCAAACAAGATGGTAAAGACAAATATCCCACTTAAAATTGCCACGATGGTAGTGGCTTGCAGAAAACCATTGGCAGGGGCAATTTCAGTTTTACCGGCCAGCTCGCGGATATAGCCATATTTAGCGGGAGAGTAGATCGCACTTTGTGCAGCTAAAACAAAGGTTAAAGCAAAGGCAAAAATGAACCAGCCTTGATAATAGGAGAGTGTAATCAACAAGGTAACGATGACGGCAGAGAAAGCCGACCAGCGCATAATACCGGGTTTGGCAAATCTATCTGAAAGATAACCTGCCGGGGTAAACAATAAAATAAAGGGTAATAAAATTAACGCATTAACAACGGCTGTCAGGCCGACTTGCGCTGCATCATCATAAATTTTGAATATGGTATTTTGCACGATAATTTTGTGGCCAAGATCCACCATGGCATTGATAAACGCCACAGCAAGAAAAGGTCCTAAAGCCGATAGGCGTAAAGTCATCTTTGGTTTAACTTTCGCCCTTTAACCTGACGGCTAAAACGTCACACCCAGCATGATGCAGTACAGCATTGGCGGTGGAACCCAGTAGCATTTTAATGCCTTTACGACCGTGAGAGCCCACGACGATCAAATCAACATTGTTTTCTTCGGCAATACGCACAATGTCGCGACCTGGACTGCCAAATTCTATCCATTGATTGTTTGGTTCAATATCAAATTTTTGCCCTAAAGCGGTTAGTTGTTTTTTGCCTGCATCGAGTAAAGCCTCACGCATATCAGCATCAACACTAATCATTGGCTCATAAGCAAAATCTGTAAGTGGAAAATCCTCTACGATATGACATAAACTCAAACGTGTATTGTTAGCCGATGCTAATGCTTTAGCTCGGTGAATCACCATATCCGTATGGTTGGAAAAATCCGCTGCAATCAGAATATGTTGATAAAGCGCCATTGGTATTTCTCCTAAGGATAGATAAGGCAGGGAGGCCCTGCCTTATGAGTTTTTATTTTTCACTTTCCAGAAAACGTTCAGCATCCAGCGCTGCCATACAACCAGCTCCTGCTGAGGTAATCGCCTGACGGTAAATCGGATCAGACACATCACCCGCAGCAAATACACCAGGAATACTGGTTTGGGTACCTTTCTTGAGGATAATGTAGTCATGCTGCATTTCCAGCTGACCTTTAAACATCGACGTATTAGGTTGATGGCCGATGGCGATAAAGACACCTTGAACGGCAATTTCCTGAGTATTATCCGTTTCTGTACTCTTTACACGAATACCTGTAACGCCAGCATCATCACCCAGAACTTCATCAAGAGTATGATTCCAGAGAATTTCCACATTTCCGGTTTCGGCTTTTTTCAGTAACTGATTACTGAGAATTTTCTCACTACGGAAGCTATCACGGCGATGAATTACGGTAACTTTGGAAGCGATATTAGATAAATATAATGCTTCTTCTACGGCTGTGTTACCGCCACCGATGACGGCAACAGGTTGATTCTTATAGAAGAAACCATCGCAGGTGGCACAGGCTGAAACCCCACGCCCCTTAAAAGCTTCTTCAGAATCCATGCCCAGATATTTTGCTGATGCACCGGTAGCAATGATTAAGGCATCAGCTGTGTACTCTCCGGCATCGCCGGTTAATTTGAACGGCCGCTGGGTTAAATCCGCAGTATGGATATGATCAAAGATAATGTCGGTACCAAAACGTTCTGCATGTTTTTGCATACGCTGCATTAATTCCGGACCTTGCACACCATCGGCATCACCAGGCCAGTTATCGACATCGGTGGTGGTGGTTAACTGACCACCTTGTTCAATACCAGTAATTAAAACAGGTTCCAAAGCAGCACGAGCAGCATAAACCGCGGCCGTATAGCCCGCCGGACCAGAGCCTAAAATCAGTAGTCGGCAGTGTTTGCTGTCCGCCATAAGAGTGTCTCCCAGTATCGAATAAAAAACGAATCGATTAGAGTACCCATTGCTTTGCTTTTGGACAAGCATCAGCTGTTAAAACCTGTGTTAGAATTTGCGCTTAATCAATTGGCTTCATTGGAATTATCACATTGGCACAAGCGACAAAGGCAAACGACAAAAATAAACCGGATGCCACCGCTGGCGCAGTCGGATTCAGACTTCGGGAAGCTGCACTGATTCTGGCGCTGGCACTGGCGGCTTATTTACTTCTGTCTTTATTAACCTACGAACCGACGGATCCGGGGTGGTCAACTACCGGTACTGATGATCTGATCGCGAACCGGGGCGGTATTGTCGGAGCCTGGTTGGCAGATGCTTTGTTGTACGGCTTTGGTTTCCCAGCTTATCTTGCGCCATTTATGGTGGGCTTCAGTGGCTGGCTTTTATTCAGTTGGGGCAAACGTGCCGATGGCGACGATGCGTTACATTTCTGGGTATTGAAATCAGTTGGATTAGTGATGGCCTTGGCCGCAGCCAGTGGCTTGTCTTCCTTGAGTTTAATGGACTACGCTGATTTGTTGCCTTTAGGTGCTGGCGGGGTGCTGGGTGAAGTGGTTGGCCATGGTTTTGAATCGGTTTTTGGTGCTTCCGGAACCAGTTTATTGCTATTGGCGCTGCTATTGACCGGGGTAACGTTGTTTACCGGTTTATCCTGGCTGATGGTTATTGATCGTCTCGGTGCGATAGCCATGGTGGTGTTAATTCATGTAGCTCGCTGGAGTCGTGAGCTAAAGGAAAATTTGCAGGTTAGACGCACCCGTCAGCAACGCGAAGAAACGTTTATTGCTCAGAAAGAGAAAATGCAGCACAAGGCCAAAGTCCGAGTTGAGCCAAAGTTGCAGGTAAAAGAACCCAGCAAACGCGAAGAAAAGGAACGTCAGCAACCTTTATTTGAGACACCTGACGCACCGGGTATGCCGACTCTGTCGTTACTGGATCTGCCAAAAGCTGTCACAGCGGGTTACAGCGAAGATGTATTACAAGCGCTATCACGGCTGGTGGAGTTGAAGTTAAAAGACTTCGGCGTGGAAGTGCAGGTGGTCGAGGTTCAGCCCGGTCCGGTAGTCACGCGCTTTGAATTACAGCCTGCAGCTGGTATCAAGGTCAGCCGCATCAGTGGTTTGGCGAAAGATTTGGCCAGAGCCTTATCTATCACCAGTGTGCGTATTGTTGAGATTATTCCGGGTAAACCCTATGTTGGTTTGGAAATTCCCAACGAAATACGTGAAGTGGTTCGGTTACGTGAAATTCTCGCCTGTAGTGATTATGAAAACAGTAAATCACCGCTGGTTATGGCCTTGGGTAAAGATATTGCCGGCCGACCTGTGGTGGCAAACCTTGAAAAAATGCCGCATTTACTGGTGGCGGGCACAACGGGTTCAGGTAAGTCTGTTGCAGTAAATGCCATGATTTTAAGTCTGCTGTATAAAGCCACTCCGAAAGAGGTCCGGCTGATTATGGTAGACCCCAAAATGCTGGAATTATCAATTTATGAAGATATTCCACATTTATTGACGCCGGTCGTCACCGACATGAAAGAAGCCGCCAATGCATTGCGCTGGTGTGTTGCTGAAATGGAACGACGTTACCCACTGATGGCGGCATTAGGCGTGCGAAATATCGCTGGGTTTAATAAAAAAGTACAGGATGCGATTGATAGTGGTGAACCCATTCCGGATCCAATGGCTGAAGTGTTACCCGGCGAACCGATTCCAACACTGGAAACTTTGCCATTTATCGTGGTAATTATCGACGAACTGGCCGATATGATGATGGTGGTCGGCAAGCAGGTCGAAGAACTGATCGCCCGGCTTGCCCAGAAAGCTCGTGCTGCCGGTATTCATTTGATTCTGGCAACCCAAAGACCATCGGTCGATGTCATTACCGGTTTGATAAAAGCCAATATACCCACACGAATGGCATTTCAGGTGTCGTCGCGAATTGATTCACGCACTATCCTTGATCAGATGGGCGCAGAGCAGCTGTTAGGGCAGGGTGATATGTTGTATCTGCCTCCAGGCAGTGGATTGCCAGAACGGGTGCATGGCGCCTTTGTCGATGATCATGAAGTGCATGCTGTGGTGAATTTCCTGAAAACCCAGGGCGGCCCAAATTATCTGGAAGAAATTACTCAGGATAATGCGGATGATGATAGCGAGGGTGGCAGCGCCATTGGTGATGCCAGTGATGGAGAATCTGATCCCCTCTATGATCAAGCGGTGCAGATTGTGACTGAAAGCCGCCGCGCTTCTGTTTCCGGAGTGCAGCGTCGCCTGAAAATCGGCTATAACCGCGCGGCTCGCATTGTAGAAGCGATGGAAGCTGCAGGTGTGGTTTCAGCAATGCAAACCAATGGTAGCCGTGAAGTATTAGCACCCCCTCCGCGTAATTAATGCAATTAGTTAGTAACAGTTGATGTCTTAGTTGTTCCTGAAATGTTTTGGAGTAAAGAAATGATAAAACGCTGTGCAATACAGTGGTTGATGCTTGGATGGTTAATTCTGCCATCATTGGCATTTGCAGAATCGGCTGTTGATAGACTCAATACATTTGTTCAGGAGGTCTCCCAGTTGGAAGCAGACTTCCAGCAAACTGTAATTGGTACGGATGGTCAGGTGGTTGAAGAAGCAACCGGTCAGTTTCTGTTATCCAGGCCCGGTAAATTCCGTTGGGATTATGAAACGCCTTTCCCGCAACAAATCGTGGCGGATGGCGAGCGTATCTGGTTTTACGATGTCGATTTGGAACAAATCACAGTCAAGTTACAGGATGAAGCCTTAGCCGAAACGCCAGCAGGTTTATTATCCGGCAATACCTTGCCAGAAGCGGAATACGATATTCAGGAACTGGAATCGGAAGACGATCTGCAATGGGTTCGACTGGTGCCAAAAGCGGATGACAACAATTACCAGACAGTCGCTTTGGCTTTTGATGAAAAGGGTATTCGTGAAATGCTGATGGTAGACAGTTTTGATCAGCGCACCCGCCTGGTGTTTAAAAATCTAAAGATTAATCCTGATTTACCAGCATCAAGATTCGAATTCAAAGCGCCATCGGGTGTTGATGTGGTGGGTGACGTTCCCTAATGAGTCTGTTTGATAATCTGCATCCACATGTCGGCCGTCCATTGGCTGATCGGATGCGGCCGCAGTCGCTTGATGAATATATAGGTCAGCAACATTTACTGGCCGAGGGGAAGCCCTTAAGACAGGCCATCGCCACAGGCCAGCCGCATTCAATGATCTTCTGGGGCCCTCCAGGAACTGGTAAGACAACGCTGGCACGATTGATCGCCGGTTATTGTGATGCAGAATTTATCAGTATTTCGGCTGTATTGGCCGGGGTCAAAGAAGTTCGTGAAGCCGTTGCCAGAGCCAAGCAGCTGCAACAGGAACGTGGTCGACGCACCATGTTGTTTGTTGATGAGGTACATCGGTTTAACAAGTCGCAGCAGGATGCTTTTCTTCCCTATGTTGAGGACGGCACCTTTACCTTTATCGGTGCCACCACTGAAAACCCGTCATTCGAATTAAATAACGCATTGTTATCGCGGGCACGCGTCTACGTACTCAAATCGCTGGAAATTAATGATTTAAAACTGATCATTGAGCGGGCTATGCAGGATGGTATCCGTGGACTTGCTGGCCGTGATATCGCGATGAGCGATAAGTTACGTGAACAGTTGGCGCAAGCAGCCGATGGGGATGGCCGAAGGGTGCTGAACCTGTTGGAAATCGCCATTGATTTAGCAGACAGTAAACAGCAAACCGAAGTCGATGAGACTGATCTGGCCGAAGTATTATCAGGTACCTTACGACGATTCGATAAGGGTGGAGAAGCTTTTTACGATCAGATCTCGGCATTACATAAATCAGTTCGTGGCTCCTCACCAGACGGAGCGTTGTATTGGTTATGTCGGATGCTGGATGGTGGTTGTGATCCAGTTTATTTGATGCGGCGTATTGTGCGGATGGCGGTTGAAGATATCGGTAATGCTGATCCGCGGGGCTTGCGTATTGCGTTGGATGCCTGGGAAAGCTTTGATAAACTGGGTCGTCCTGAAGGCGAACTGGCGATTGCTCAAGCGGTGGTCTATCTGGCCAGTGCACCAAAAAGTAATGCTGTATATACCGCTTTTAAAGCGGCGATGCAGGATGCCAGGAACTTTGGTTCAGCCGAAGTGCCTTTGCATTTGCGTAATGCCCCGACCAAGTTAATGAAAGAGCTGGATTACGGTAAGGAATACCGTTACGCCCATGATGAGCCGGATGCATATGCGGCGGGAGAAAACTATTTTCCGGAAACTATGCCGCAGCGACACTATTATCAGCCGGTCAACCGTGGTCTGGAAATCAAAATTGCCGAAAAACTGGCGCATCTGAGAGAACTGGATAAACAACGACGCTAACGGCAATTAACCAGTATAAATATCGTAACGGGTATTTTTACTTTCAATGCTGACGTGTGGTTTTTGATCTGCGAAAAATTCAGCACCTTTTGGTCGTTTAACGGTTACCCGTTTTAACGCAACTTTACGTGCAATATTGAGTAACTCGGCACTATTACTATCGGGGCCGACCAGATGATGTAAAAGCTGCATTTCCTTTTTGACCAGAGCCGATTTTTCTCGTGCTGGATACATCGGATCCAGATAAACCACATCCGGTCTTTCTGCTTCGCTAAGGCTGGCTAAATACTTCGTAGCATCGCTCTGGTGTAACTGCATGCGCGAGATAATTTGTGCCGTCTCTGCATCTGTCTCTGCACGTTGCATCGCATCGGACAATAGGGCTGCTACAAGTGGTTGCTGTTCAAGCATTGTCACCTGACAACCGAGGCTGGCAAATACAAAAGCATCCCTGCCAAAACCGGCAGTTGCATCGATGATAATTGGATTCGCGCCGTTTTTAAGGCCTACAGCTTTTGCCAGTGGCTGACCCCTACCACCACCAAATTGACGTCGGTGCTGATTTTTACCGCTAACAAAATCGATAAAAACGGGCCCCCCCAGCTGGGGATAACGAATTTCCAGTCGGTTAGGCGTTAAAATCAGCTGGGCTTTTTCTGCATCAGGCAACATTAATTCAAGATTAAGTTGCTCAGCCAGTAAGGCCGCTCTATTGCTTAACGTGGCGTCAGTTACAGCCAGGGAAGTTATCTGAATTGTCACAACAGATTATTGACTGATAATAAAATCACCAAAAGCACGGCTGCCTTTTCCAGTTTTAACATCAGTAATACGTTTGCCCGTAGTCGTGTCAATGATGGATACACTGTCACTACCCCAGTTGGAAACGTAGAGATGTTTACCATTGGCCGTTATATCAATACCTTCCGGACTGTCTTCTACATCAATGGTATTAATATTCTTCTGTGTAGCAATGTCTATCACGGATACGCTGTTTTCATCCTGATTGGTCACATAGAGAAACTTGCCATCAGGGCTAGCCACCGCACAATAGGGCCATTCACCAACCTCGATTGTGGACGTTGCTGTCAAGTTATGAGTATCAATCATCGTCACACTGTTATCTTGAACATTTACGCTGAAAAGCCGTTGTCCGTCCGTCGTTAATGCAAGACCAAACGGGGATTTGCCAACATTTACGATTTCCAGAACCTGTTCAGTAATAGTGTCGATGATGCTGACAGTATTGTCATCACGGTTAGCAACATATAATCGGTTACGTGATTCATCGAGGATAATACCTGCAGGTGATTTCCCTACGTTGATACGATGACGGATTTGTTGTTCATCGACGTCGACGATACTGATTTTATGTTCGTACCAGTCAGCAACATAAGCAATGCTGCCATCATGGTTAGTGGCGATACCGACCGGTCCCTGACCGACTGGAATCTGGCTGATTTCAGTTAATTTACGTGCATCAATAACGGAAATATTCTGGCTGTCAGGATTGGTAATCAGTACTCGATTTCCGTTCTGACTTAATGCCACTCCCGCCGGCGCCTTGCCGGCCTTAATCGTGCTGACTACTTGCCGCTCATTTATATCAATCACCGTTATGTCATCACTGAGCTGGTTGGTGATAAAGGCATAGTCAGTTTTTTCTGCACAGGCGCTTAACGAAATCGTTGCAAACATAAAAAAAGCGACCCGATTAAGGGCCGCTTTCAGAAAAGCATTTTTGTCGTTCGAAAAAAGCATTATTTTTCCATAATGTTTTTCAGGTTTTCCAAACCGCTTTTATACACAGCAGTTACAGCTTCAACCGCTTCAGCATCAGACTGACCTTCTGGTACTGGTGGGTTATCCATGAAAGAACGATAGAATTTACCGCGCCATCTTACTTCAGTTCCACCATCTACTTCATTAACATACATCCATGATTTGTAGGTAGAAACGGGCAAGGTGTAATAAGGTGTATCTTGACTGTTAAACGTAATGGTTTTAACGACGCTCATATCAGTGATCTTGTAAATCAAGGTCATTTTTTCGTCGTTAATTTTATCCAGCTCTTCGGTAATAGTTGGGTTGCCTTCGCTTTTCAATGTTAAAACACGAACCTTATCGTCCTTCATTTCAACACTTTCAACTGCTGGATGCCATTTATCAATGGCGCTAAAATCTTTGAGCATGCTCCAGACTTTTTCAGGTGAAGCATTAATCACTATTTTCTCATCAACTTCCTGACGAGTAGGGCCGTGCGCTGTGGCTACCAAAGGTAAGGCGATAACTGCGGCTGCAACGATTTGCAAAAATTTCTTCATTCTTAAATTTCTCCGTTTGATCGGTGGTTTACCAAAATATCTGCAGGAACTTTGAGTCAATACCCATGGAACTAGTTCCTCAAACTTAACATGGCGACAACACTTTAGCCGATACAGAATGGTTTTTCCACACAGCGATTTGACTTACCAACAGCGATTCAAGAAAATTACCGATCTTTATATCTAATATCGGCAGTAAAAAATGGCGCCACTGATAAAAATCAGGGATTTGTATTTTAACCGTGGAGACAAAGTTATCTTCAGCGGTGTAGATATTGATATCTACCAAGGTAAGGTAACCGCTATCATGGGGCCGAGTGGTACAGGTAAAACCACGCTGCTTAAACTGATTGGCGGTCAGCTTAAACCGGATCGCGGTACTGTTGAAGTTGATGGCCAAAATGTCCACAAGCTTTCTCATTCCAAGCTCTATGAATTGCGCAAGCGCATGGGAATGTTGTTTCAAAGTGGTGCCTTGCTGACCGATCTCAATGTTTTTGAAAATGTTGCTTTTCCATTACGTGAACATTCCAGGTTGCCCGAATCAATGATTCGTGATTTGGTATTGATGAAACTCCAGGCCGTGGGCTTAAGAAATGCCCGGGAAATGATGCCTGCTGAGTTATCTGGCGGTATGGCGCGCCGAGTTGCTCTGGCACGGGCCGTCACACTAGACCCAATGATGATTATGTACGATGAGCCATTTACCGGACAGGATCCCATTTCAATGGGTACACTGGTGAATCTAATACGCCGCATCAACGATGCAATGGGACTGACCAGTATTATCGTGTCACATGATGTCGCTGAAACCACCAAGATCGCTGATGAAATTTATCTGTTGTCCGGCGGAAAGGTCATTGAGAAAGGTAATCCCGAAACGCTGAAAACTTCTGGCTCGGAATGGGTGAAGCAATTTTTACAGGGTTTACCAGATGGACCTGTTCCGTTTCATTACCCGGGTAATGACTTTAAAAATGATCTGTTGAATTCAAAGGAAACACAATGATCGAGCTGCTGCGCAGCCTTGGTCGCTGGGGACTAGATACCTTTCAGCGACTTGGACGGGGCCATTTGTTCTTAGTGCAGATGCTGGCAGGGATTCCAAGCTCGGTATTCCGCTTTTCACTGGTTGTTCAGCAATTATTTTATGTCGGTGTTTTATCAATACTCATCATACTGATATCCGGCTTATTTGTGGGCATGGTTCTTGGTCTTCAGGGCTATAATACGCTGGTAGATTTTGGTGCTGAAGAATCTTTAGGTGTGCTTGTTTCATTATCATTAGTCAGAGAGCTTGGCCCGGTTGTCAGTGCGTTACTGTTTGCCGGTCGAGCTGGCTCGGCCCTGACGGCTGAAATTGGTTTGATGAAAAGTACAGAACAGTTATCAGGTATGGAAATGATGGCTGTTGACCCGATGCGCCGTATCGTTGCTCCAAGATTTTTAGCGGGTCTTATATCCATGCCATTACTGGCAGCTATATTCAGTGCTGTAGGAATATTTGGCGCTTTTTTAGTTGGACATGGCCTGCTCGGTGTCGATGATGGTGCTTTCTGGTCACAGATGCAGGCTAAAACTGACTGGTATGAAGATATCCTGAACGGGGTAATAAAAAGTATTGTCTTTGGTTTTGTCGTGACATGGATTGCTCTGTTTGAAGGTTATGATGCCTCACCAACTTCGGAAGGTGTGGGGCGCGCCACAACGCGGACAGTTGTCCATTCCGCTTTCGCTATTCTCGGCCTGGACTTTGTTCTGACTGCGTTGATGTTTGGAGATGTGTAAATGAATTCGAAAAGAAGTACCGAAATTATGGTCGGCTTGTTTGTCGCAGCTGGCATGGCAGCCTTATTTGTGTTGGCGATGAAGGTCAGTAATCTTGGTGATATTACGGATGAAAAAGGCTATGAAGTCGTCGCCAATTTTCAGAATATTGGTGGATTGAAACCACGATCTCCAGTGACGATGGCAGGCGTAAGAGTTGGTCGTGTAACATCAATATCTCTGGATCCTGACACCTATGATGCAAAAGTCACCATTAATATCTATCCACAATATGACAACATTCCGATAGATACCTCTGCCAGCATCTTTACTGCAGGTTTGCTGGGAGAGCAATACATCAGTTTGTCACCAGGTGCGGATGATTTCTTCCTGGAAGACGGTGATGTGATTGATTTGACTCAACCAGCGGTGGTATTGGAGCAGGTAATTGGACAATTCTTGTACAGTACAGCGGAAGGTGAATAAGATGATTAAATTTAAACAGGTGTCTCTCCAGTTAATGTCAGCATTTTTGCTGGGCATGCTGGCGTTCAGCGCATCCGCTCAGGCGATGCCGGAGCCACAGGCTTTAGTGAAAGAAGCCTCAGACAACATGCTGAAAGCTCTGAAGGATAATGAAGCTGAACTGGAAACCAATCCGCAGAAAATCTATACGCTGGTACAGGATATCCTGTTTCCACATTTCGATTTCGAGCGTATGGCCAAATTGGCATTAGGTCGAAGCTGGCGTGATGCTTCAGCTGAACAACAGGCCCAATTTGTCGAAGAATTCCGTTTGTTACTGGTCAGAACCTACGCTACGGCAATGCTGGAATACACTAACGAAGAAATTCGCTTTCTGCCTTTTCGCGATGACTTGAAAAAGGGGCGGGTAGATGTACCAATGGAAGTGGTACAACCAAACGGTCCATCTGTTCCGATGGCATTATCACTTTATAAAAACAAGAACGATGAATGGAAAGTTTATGATGTCAAAATTGAAGGCATCAGTCTGGTGACGAATTACCGTTCATCATTTAACCGTGATATTAGAACCAGCGGAATGGATGCCTTGATTGAAAATCTTGCTAAACGCAATGATAAAGCCAGATGATGAAGCTCATTTTTGACGATGCTACCAAACGTATCCTGGTTTCCGGTGAGTTGACTTTTGATACCGCTGCCAGCGGTATCGATATGACGGATCAATTGTTTGCCGAAGTGGATCCGCTTGATGTTGATTTAAGTGAAGTCAGTCGTAGTGACAGTGCCGGCCTGGCTTTACTGATCGAATGGATGCGTCAGGCTGAAAAATTAGACAAGCCGATTCGTTATTTTAATATGCCGGCACAGATGCTGGCGATGGCAGAAGCAAGCGGATTGGAAGAACTTCTTCCTCTGCAATAACTATAATTTAAGTGGTGAAACATGAAAGCAGCAGATATCAAAGCAATGATTGAAGCAGGCTTACCTGATGCTGATGTTGAAGTGTTTGGTGAAGATGGCCAGCATTTTGATGCCCGGGTTTTTAGTCCGTCATTTTCTGGAAAAAGCCTGATAGAACAACACCGTATGGTCAAAGCAACTTTGGGTGACAGCTTCAGTAGTGGTGCTGTACACGCATTGTCACTGAAAACGGGCGTCTCTCGCTAATCCATTCCCTTATTCTTCCAGAGCAAATTCATGGACAAATTAATCATTAAAGGTGGTGTCGCGCTGGATGGCGAGATCCGTATTTCCGGTGCCAAAAATGCTGCGTTGCCGATTCTGATGGGCGCGTTGTTAGCTGATTCGCCAGTACGTATTGGCAATGTGCCACATTTACATGACATTACAACCACACTTGAGTTGTTAGGCCGTATGGGGGTAACACTCACCGTTGATGAACGTTCGGGAGTGTTAATTGACCCTTCGACGCTGACGATTACCGAAGCTGCTTATGACTTGGTCAAAACCATGCGGGCATCGATTCTGGTGCTGGGACCTTTACTGGCCCGTTTCGGTAAAGCGGATGTCTCTTTGCCGGGTGGTTGTGCGATTGGTTCGCGTCCTGTGGATTTGCATTTGCGTGGTCTGGAGCAAATGGGCGCAGAAATTAAAGTAGAAAACGGTTATATCCGAGCCACCAGTGGTCAAGGTCTCAAGGGTGCCCATATCTTTATGGATCAGGTCACGGTAACCGGTACTGAAAACCTGATGATGGCGGCAACGCTGGCAAAAGGTACAACCATAATTGAAAATGCGGCGCGAGAACCTGAAGTAGTTGACTTGGCCAAATACTTGAACCAAATGGGCGCGAAAATTACCGGTGCCGGTTCGACAACGATTCAGATTGAAGGGGTCGAAAAACTCAACGGTACTCATTATGCGATTCTTCCGGATCGTATTGAAACAGGTACTTATCTGGTGGCGGCAGCAATTACACGTGGTCGTGTCAAACTGAAGGATACCGATGCCAATCAGTTGGAAGCGGTTTTGCTCAAGCTGGAAGAAGCTGGAGCAAAAATTGAAATTGGTGAGGATTGGATCACGTTGGATATGGAAGGCAGACGTCCTAAAGCAGTCAATATCCGAACCGCACCTTATCCAGCCTTCCCAACGGATATGCAGGCTCAGTTCACTGCGTTGAACAGTATTGCTGATGGGCAGGCCACTATTGTCGAAACCGTTTTTGAAAATCGCTTTATGCATGTGCAGGAAATGCAGCGTATGGGCGCAAATCTGCAAATTGAAGGCAACACAGTGGTATGCAAGGGACAGGAAAAGCTCACTGCAGCCCCGGTGATGGCAACTGATTTGCGGGCATCAGCCTGTCTGGTGTTGGCAGCTCTGGTGGCTGAAGGAGAAACCCAGGTCGAGCGAATTTATCACATTGATCGTGGTTATGAATGTATAGAAGAAAAACTGCAGCAATTAGGTGCTCGCATCCGCCGTATCCCAACCCAGGCAAGGGTGGCCTCTAATGGCTGAAATGATAACGCTGGCTCTGTCCAAGGGACGTATCTTTGAGGAAACCCTACCGCTTTTAAAGGCGGCTGGTATTGAGCCACTGGATGACCCTGAAAAAAGCCGCAAGCTGATTCTGGAAACCAATCTACCGGATGTCCGACTCATTATTGTGCGTGCCTCAGATGTTCCTACTTATGTTGAATATGGTGGTGCTGATCTGGGCGTGGCAGGTAAAGATGTCTTGATGGAACATCCGGAAGCCGAGCTTTACGAGCCGGTTGATTTGAATATCGCACGCTGCAAACTGATGACGGCCGGCAAAAAAGATGCTGAAGAACCACAGGGCCGTTTAAAAGTGGCAACCAAGTTCGTGGAAAGCACCAAGCGTTTTTATGCCGAGCAGGGCCAGCAAGTAGAGATTATCAAGCTTTATGGCTCCATGGAACTGGCACCGCTTGTGGGTATGGCGGATCGGATTGTCGATGTGGTGGATACGGGTAATACGTTACGAGCTAATGGTTTGATACCAATGGAACATATCGCGGATATTAGTTCGCGATTGGTGGTCAATAAGGCATCCATGAAAACCAAACATGCGCGGATCCAGCAATTTATTGAGCAGATCCGCAAAGCAGTAAAAGAGCAGGCAAATGATTGAAATAAGTGAATTGAATTTCCAGCAGGCTGATTTCTGGCCAATGCTTTCCGAGTTGTTGGCCTGGGAAGGTGTTTCTGATGCGGCAATAACCGACACAGTTAGAAATATTCTGGCAGATGTTAAACAGCGTGGTGATCAGGCAGTAGTTGAATACAGCCAACGATTTGATCGGGTAAAAGCAACTGCTATGGCGGAACTGGAAATTCCATTGGAACGGGCTGCAGCGGCATTGGAATCTATCCCTGCTGCACAACGTCAGGCGTTGGAAAAAGCTGCAGAACGTGTACGTCAGTACCATGAACACCAGAAACAGGAATCCTGGCATTACGTAGAGGCTGATGGCACCTTATTAGGTCAACAAGTTACGCCATTGGATCGGGCTGGGCTGTATGTGCCTGGTGGTAAAGCTGCCTATCCTTCATCTGTGTTGATGAATGCTATTCCAGCCAAAGTCGCAGGGGTTCAGGAATTAATCATGGTGGTACCTACACCGGATGATGAAGTAAATGATCTGGTTTTAGCGGCTGCAGCGATTGCTGGTGTTGATCGCATTTTTGCAATTGGTGGTGCGCAGGCTGTTGCGGCATTGGCTTATGGTACAGAAACGATTCCACAGGTCGATAAAATTGTCGGCCCGGGCAATATCTTTGTGGCGACAGCAAAAGGCATGGTGTTCGGTACTGTTGGCATCGATATGATTGCCGGACCATCAGAAATTCTGGTGATTTGTGATGGCAAGACCGATCCTGACTGGATTGCCATGGATCTGTTTTCTCAAGCTGAACATGACGAAGATGCTCAATCGATACTGATTTCTCCTGATGCAGCGTTTCTACAGAAGGTGAAAGAATCCATTGCACGTTTGCTACCTACCATGGAACGCAAGGCCATTATTGAAACGTCACTGAATAACCGTGGTGCAATGATTCTGGTCGAGGATATGCAGCAGGCGATAGAAGTCTGCAATTATATTGCGCCAGAACATTTGGAATTGTCTGTTGATGAACCGATGGAAATGGCCAAAAAAATACGTCATGCCGGTGCAATTTTTATGGGACGTTATACGCCTGAAGCATTAGGTGATTACTGTGCCGGACCAAACCATGTATTGCCGACATCCCGAACTGCCCGTTTCAGTTCTCCCCTGGGCGTCTATGACTTTCAAAAACGTTCCAGCCTGATTCAGGTCTCACCACAAGGCGCTCAAAGCCTGGGGCAAGTTGCATCGGTGCTGGCGCGCGGTGAAAGTCTGACAGCACATGCTCGCAGTGCTGAGTATCGGTTACAGGAAAAATAATGAGCCGTTTCTGGAGTGATTTTGTTCATTCATTAGAACCTTATGTGCCGGGTGAACAACCGCGCGGCCATAATCTGGTTAAGCTCAATACCAATGAAAACCCGTTTGGTCCTTCACCCAAAGTACTGGAAGCCATTCGCATGGCTACAACCGAGCGTTTACGTTTGTATCCTGTTCCTGATGGTGGCCCGTTAAAACAGGCAATTGCTGATTACCATAAGGTGCCAGCTGAAAGTGTGTTTGTTGGCAATGGTTCGGATGAAGTCTTGGCACATGTGTTTAATGCTTTTTTCAAGCATGGAAAGCCGATTTTATTTCCGGATATCACTTATAGTTTCTATCCGGTGTATTGTCAGTTATATGAGATTGATTCGGAGTTAGTGCCGTTGAATGCTGACTTTGCAATCGATATCACTGATTACGAACGAGATAACGGCGGTATTATACTGCCCAATCCCAATGCCCCGACCGGCTGTTTATTATCACTGGACGATATTCGTCGGCTGGTGGAAATGAACCGCGACACGGTGGTGGTCATTGATGAGGCGTACATCGATTTTGGTGGAGAAACAGCTATTCCGCTAACTCAGCGTTTCCCTAATCTGCTGGTCACACAAACTCTATCTAAGTCACGTTCCTTGGCAGGTATGCGTATTGGCTTTGCGGTAGGTCATCCAGAGTTGATTGAAGCACTGGTTAGGATAAAGGATAGCTTTAATTCCTATCCGCTAGATAGTCTGGCGATTGCAGCGGGCGTTGCAGCCTATCAGGATGAAACCTACTTTAAACAATGTCAGCAACAGGTTATTACCGAGCGAGAATGGCTAACCCAGTCTATGACAGAATTGGGTTTTGAGGTTTTGCCTTCGGCAGCGAATTTTGTGTTTGCCAGACATCCACAACACGATGCTGCAACAGTAGCGGCGGGCTTGCGGGAAAAAGGGGTGATTGTTCGCCACTTTAACAAGCCGAGAATTGATCAGTTTTTACGAATCAGTATTGGCAATCACACTGAAAATCAATTATTGATGAGCCAACTGGATTTGCTGGTTTAATCTTCTGCCGCGGTTCCCAACAGCTCACCCAGGCGCTGACGATCCAGTTCATATTGCATATTAAGCGTATCAATTTCAGTTTGTAACTGTTGAATGCTGGACTGATTATTATCAAGTTCCTGTTGCGCAGCTTGCAGGCGACTTTGCAGATTGGCACTGAGACCCATACCACTTAATTCATTATCGGCAGCTTGCTGTTGCACCTGCTGTAATCGTTGCTGTAAACCCTTACGCTTCTTTTTTAATATTTCGATACGTTTTTCTCGGTATTGCAGGTCTTTGTTACGTTCATTAAGCAAATCCTGTTCGGATTGATAGGCAGAAAGCAGGTTACGATCATAAATAGCCTGTTTACGCCGTTTTTCGGCTTCTATTCTGGCGGCTTCTTCAGCCTGTTTTTGTTGCTCGAGCTCCAGTTTTTTCTGTATTTCCCGCTCAGCTATTTCCGCTTCAGTCGGTGCAGGGGGAACCCGTTCAATCACCCGCATCGTTTTCTCATCCAGAATATCGTAACCTTGTTGAGCAACTTCTGCCGGTAACGTTTTGCTTATTGTGGGGATACCGTTTTCGTCAGTAAAACGGTACAGTTGAGCCGCTGATACGGTTGTGGCAATTAATAATGTTGCGCTGAGCATCGAAGCCGCTACAAAGCGTATTGAAATCATTATGTTTTCCCAGAGAGCCTTATTAAATTGAGCTTTATTGAACATTTTATTCTGTTTGTCATTTCTTTGCTGGCAAATACTTTTTCGGCATTAAGTGGTGGCGGTGCAGGATTAATCCAGTTCCCGGTTTTGATATTCCTTGGCTTGACCTTTTCTGTGGCTTTAGCCACCCATAAAGTGGCCAGTGTAGCGTTAGGGGTAGGCGCAGCGTTGCGTTACATCTCTACCAGCCGACTTGAACGTCAGTTTGTGATATTGCTCTTGGTGGCCGGCCTGCCGGGGGTAGTGATCGGCGGCAGTGTGATATTAATGGTACCAGATCGAATCGCAGAGATTGCCCTGGGCGTATTAACCGGATCATTAGGCATATATTCTTTATTTAAACCGGCTTTAGGTCAGTTATATACGCCGTTAAATCGTGAGCGCCATGGTTACCTGATTGGTGCAGTTGTATTGTTTTTTCTGGGCATTCTCAATGGCTCGCTCACTTCGGGAACCGGGCTGTTTGTGACCATATGGCTGATATTATGGTTTGGCATGGATTACCAGCGGGCCGTTGCTTACACGCTGATTCTGGTTGGATTATTTTGGAATGGTGCAGGCGCGATTACATTGGGTATTCTAGGCGAAATACAATGGGACTGGCTTCCTGCGTTACTGTTAGGATCGTTATTGGGTGGTTATCTGGGATCCCATTTGGCGTTGCGTTGGGGCAACCGCTGGATAAAACGCAGCTTTGAAATTGTGACCTTATTAATTGCTATCAGATTAATTTGGGGGCCCTAGGGTCTGTTGATCTTTCAAAGCCACCACTGCTGGAGGCTATTTTTTTTGTATCACAAGGCGGAAGGAAATGATGCGATGTAGTTGTTCTACATAAGTCATTTCCAACGCTGTGGGGCGGAAAAATAGTCCCAGCCCTTCGGGTTGTGGCTGAAAATGCACCACTCAGCGTTACTCGTTATTTATTTAGAACAACTACAAAAACGTCAGGAACGTTTTTGAGCGTAAGCCCCTTAGGGGTGAGATACATGGATGTATCTCACAAACTGCATTCCTCGCGCCTTGATTGGTGCATTTTCAGTCACAACAGAGGCGGCTATGAAAGATCAACAGACCCTAGACCCCATATCGTTCCCGATAGGCTTTTACCGCAGCTAAATGTCGTTGCAAGTCGGGATGATCCTGCAGATAGCTGAGTAAGTCATTGAGACAGATAATACTGACGACGGGGATCTTATGCGTTTGCTCTACCTGTTGAATAGCGGATAATTCGCCCTGACCACGTTCCTGACGATCGAGTGCAATAATGACACCTGCTGGTTCAGCGCCTGCTGCGCGAATGATATCGACAGATTCTCCTACGGAGGTCCCGGCGGAAATTACATCATCAATTATTAGTACCTTACCGTTAAGAGCGGCGCCGACCAGCTGTCCGCCTTCACCATGATCTTTTTTCTCTTTGCGGTTAAATACATAAGGTACATCGCGATCATGCTGATCGGCCAGTGCGATAACTGCAGTGGATGCTAACGGAATACCTTTATAGGCTGGGCCAAACAACACATCAAAATCAAGCGCGGATTCGGTTATCGCCTGTGCGTAAAAACGTCCCAGCCGGGCCAGTGTGGCACCGCTGTTAAACAAACCACTGTTAAAAAAATAAGGACTGATGCGTCCGGATTTGAGGGTAAATTCACCAAAGCGTAAAACGCCGGTTGCTAAGGCGAATTCGATAAAGTCGCGTTGATAATCTTTCATGAGTTTCCGTTATGAATCAAATAAACAGCTATCTGGCCGAACAGGTTAGGTAATAAGCGAATACCAAGCGTATCTTTATGTTCGTGATTAACGACACTGCGGCTCACCACACTAAAACCATATTGGTCACAGAGCTTTTCAAAATCTTTCAACGTACATAAATGAATATTGGGTGTATCAAACCAGGCATTTGGCAGGTTTTTGGATACCGGCATTTTACCTCGTAACCCTAGTTGAAAACGGCATTGCCAATGTCCGAAATTAGGAAAACCGATAATTCCCTGCTTGCCAACCCGCATGATTTCTCTCAGTAAAAAGTCGGGACGTTTAACGGCCTGAAGGGTTTGTGACAAAATAACAAAATCAAAGCTCTGATCACCGAACTGACTGAGACCTTCATCCAAGTCTGCTTGTATAACGTTGACACCACCGGCAATACATTCGGAAAATTTGCTGTTATCTATTTCCAGCCCATAACCGGTAACATTGCGTTGCTGCAGATGTTTTAACAAAGATCCATTGCCGCAACCCAGATCGAGCACGTGGGCATTGTCTGGGATCCAGTCACTGATAATTTGTAAATCAACCCGTAAAGTCATCAGCTATTCACCTCTTTTGCAACTTGCTGCATATAGCTGGCAAAGATTTCCATATAGCGGGGGATCGGCATTAAAAAAGCATCATGACCCTGCGTGGCTTCAATTTCGGCATAACTTACTGACTTGCCAGCACTGAGCAGGGCATCAACAATTTCCAGAGAGCGTAAAGGTGAAAACCGCCAATCACTGGTAAACGAAATAATCAACGATTTGGCCTGAATGGCTTTGACTGCTTGAGTCAGATCGTCATCAAACTCCTTGGCCGGATCAAAATAATCCAGTGCTTTGGTCATTAATAAATAAGTATTGGCATCAAAGCGTTCTACAAAGCTGGAGCTTTGATAACGTAAATAACTCTCGATCTGGAACTCAACATCATAGCCATACTGAATTTTGCCACTGCGCAGTTCACGACCGAATTTTTCGCCCATGGCTTCATCGGAAAGATAGGTGATATGGCCCAACATTCTGGCCAGTCCCAGCCCCTGTCGTGGAACAGTATCGAATTCCTGATAGCGGCCCTCATGAAATTCAGGATCAGACTTAATGGCAGTTCGGGCCACTTCATTAAACGCAATATTCTGTGCAGATAACTTTGGCGCTGCGGCGATGACCAGTGCATGACCGACCCTCTCGGGCAACGTAATTGCCCAATCCAGGGCTTGCATACCACCCAGACTTCCGCCCACCACCGCAGCCCATTTATGAATACCTAATGAGTCTGCCAGGATCGCCTGACTTTTTACCCAGTCAGCTACCGTCACAATGGGAAAGTCCGGACCATATAATTTGCCGGTTTCAGGATTAATAGTATTAGGACCTGTGGAACCTTTACAACCGCCAAGATTATTCGGACAAACGACAAAAAAATGATTGGTATCAATGGCTTTTCCTGGACCTATCGCCGTATCCCACCAGCCGGGTTTACGTTCTTCCAGAGAATTAAACCCTGCAGCATGATGATCGCCAGACAAAGCGTGGCAGATAAGAACAGCGTTGCTCTTATCGGCATTTAATGTGCCGTAGGTTTCATAAATCAAATCGAACTGTGGCAGCATCCGCCCACAATCCAGCGCCAGCGGCGTATCAATATGCAAATGTGAAGGTGTTACCAATCCGACTGAGTCAGCTGGCAGGGAGTCCGACATAATGTACTGTGTCCTATAAAATTAATACTGGGGGTACGCTGAACCGAGCAGTAAAGGCATCACCAGCATCGACAGAACCTGCAGCCCTAATATGACGACTAATGGCGATAAATCAATGCCACCCATTAACGGCATTCTTTTACGTACTGGATCCAGCAAAGGGGCATTTATTGCCTGAATCAGACTGGCGACCGGATTATATCCTTGAGGAGCCAGCCAGCTAAGCAGTACTTCGATAATAATCGTCACTGTAAACAGGCTGATAAACAGGGAAAATAATTCTGCAGCCGTCAGTAGAACCAGGCCAATAAGGGCGGGCCATGCCCCAGCCAGACTCAGTAGCAACGTCAGTTTGACTAAAGTGACCAGAATCAATAGCAGCAAAACGGCAGAATCAAATTTTCGAGTGCTAGGCATAAAACTGCGTAACGGAGCACAAAGTGGCTCGGTAATTCGGATAATGGTCTGAATCAAAGGATGGGTAAATGAAGTCCTTATCAGCGGTAACAATAACCGTATGGCAACGATATACATATAAAGCTGAAAAAGTGTTTCAATCAGAAACATCAATGGATTTGAAAAATAGCTATTAGGCATGGTCTTGTCCCAGTTCATTGGCCAGCTCTCTTGCGCGCAAAGCCGCCGCCACTAATGCGTTTTCAAATAAGCCATGTAAACCACCATCTTCCAGTTCATGAATAGCTCTTTCAGTCGTGCCGCCGGGAGAGGTGACCTGTTTACGCAAAGTGCTGGCAGATTCGCCACTTTCAAGGGCCATTTTAGCGGCTCCGAATGCGGTTTCCAAACATAACAGTCGCGCGGTTTCCTGGGGTAAGCCAAGTTCAATAGCCGCATTTTCCATCGCTTCCATCACCAGAAAGAAATAGGCCGGGCCGCTGCCGGAAACGGCAGTAACAGCATCCATGTGTTTTTCTTCTTTCAGCCAGATTGCCAAACCACAGGCACGCAAGATGGATTCCGCCAATTCATGCTGCTGGTGGCTAACATATTCATTTGCAAACAGCGCGGTAGCGCCGGCTTCCACCAACGCTGGCGTATTGGGCATTGCACGCACAATCGCAGCCTGTGGTTTATCCAGCCAACGGCTAATATCTTCAATACGGATGCCGGCGGCAATTGAAATCAGTAATTGCTTTTCTTGCCAGGAAGAATGAAGCGCTTTAACAACCTCTTGCAGTTGCTGAGGTTTGACAGCAATAATAATGACATCAGCACCTTCGATAGCATGTTGGTTGCTGGTAAACGTCTGCACAGGATATTGACGGTTAAGTGACTCAAGTGTTGCGGCATTTTTATCAGCAACGTGGATATCTTCAGCTGACATGCCATTGGCGATTAAGCCACCAATTAAACTGCGCGCCATATTTCCACCGCCGATAAAGGCGAGCTTGCAAGGTATCATTTAAACTTTCTCCATTGGGACGGACTCTTCAACACTGTAGTGTACTGGTTATTGTTTATTGGGTGTATGTCTCTCACCAAACAGCGCCGTCCCAATCCGGACCATGGTGCTGCCTTGCGAGATAGCTGGCTGCATATCAGCTGACATCCCCATTGATAAAGTATCAACGGTAGCGTGGTTGGTTTTAAGTTGAGAAAAAAGTTGCTGCGCCCGGGCAAAGGCATCGAGCTGTTGTTCAACCGTTTCTGCAATTGCCGGAATGATCATTAAACCCCGCAACCGAATATTTTTCAGTTGGCTTACTGCAGCAGCGAGTTCCATTAAACCGTCGGCATGAACACCTGCCTTGCTGGCTTCATCATCAATATTGACTTGCAGACAAATATTCAAAGGCGGTTTTTCAGTAGGTCGCTGGTCAGATAACCGTTGCGCAATTTTAAGCCTGTCCACACTCTCGACCCAATCAAAGTTGGCAGCAATGTCACGGGTTTTGTTGGATTGAACTGGGCCGATAAAATGCCATTCCAGTTGTAAATCTGCTAATTCTGCGATTTTTTGTAAGGCTTCCTGCAGGTAGTTTTCACCAAAGCGTATCTGTCCTGCTTCAGCTAGCTCACGTAGCCGGGATGCCGGCCAGGTTTTGCTTACAGCAAGCAATTTCACTGAGCCTGGGGAGCGATTAGCCTGTTGTTCTGCCAATTTGATGAAGTTCATCACAGATTGCAGACGTGTTTTTGAATTTGTCATGTTGCAAGCCAGTCTGGAGCGCGCTACCTTTAACAGTATTCGCTATGTTGTCATCGACATGTAGCCATCATTATCGAATTAAGGAATGTGCATGGATATTACTGAATTGCTGACCTTTAGTGCAAAAAACAATGCATCCGATTTGCACATCTCTTCTGGTGAGCCGCCAATGATTCGGGTTGATGGCGATATAAAACGCATCAATTTGCCTGCTATGGAACACAAAGAAGTGCATGCCATGATATATGACATCATGAATGACCGTCAGCGTAAGGATTTTGAAGAGTTTCTGGAGGCAGACTTTTCGTTTGAGATTCCCAATCTGGCGCGTTTCCGGGTCAATGTGTTTAATCAGAACCGGGGGGCAGCCGCGGTTTTCCGGACCATACCTTCAACGGTGCTGACACTGGAAGAATTGGGTGCCCCCGAGATTTTCAAACAGATTTCCGACAATAATCGCGGTATTGTGCTGGTCACTGGACCGACTGGTTCCGGTAAGTCGACCACGTTGGCTGCAATGATTAATTATCGTAATGAAAAAGATAACGAACATATACTAACCATTGAAGACCCGATTGAATTTGTACACCGCAGTAAGAAATGTCTAATCAATCAACGTGAAGTGCATCGTGACACCCATGGCTTCAGTGAGGCATTACGCAGTGCTTTGCGGGAAGATCCTGACATAATTCTGGTCGGGGAATTACGTGATCTGGAAACCATTCGTCTGGCACTGACTGCCGCGGAAACCGGTCACCTGGTATTTGGCACCCTGCATACCTCATCAGCGGCAAAAACCATAGACCGTATTATTGATGTGTTTCCGGCGGCGGAAAAGGATATGGTACGTTCCATGTTGTCAGAATCCTTACGTGCGGTTATTTCCCAGACGCTATTGAAGAAAGTCGGAGGGGGGCGCATTGCGGCACATGAAATTATGATTGGTACGCCGGCTATCCGTAATCTGATTCGTGAAGATAAAGTCCCGCAAATGTATTCTTCAATTCAAACAGGTGGTGCCTTAGGAATGCAGACATTGGATCAGTGTTTACAGGATTTGGTACGTCGTCAGCAAATTACCAAGCATGAAGCATTACCCCGTGCCGTGAACAAGGATCTGTTCCGTTAGGAGATCATGATGGAAATAGTCACTATTCTTAAAGCTGCGGTAAAACACGAAGCCTCAGATATTTTTATTACTTCAGGCCGTCCAGCCACCTTGAAAGTAAATGGCCGTATGGCAACACTTTCGCAGGAACCTTTAACTGAAGAAGAAGCCCGTGAATTGGTGTTGAGCACCATGAACGATGAACAAAAACGTACTTTTGAACGCGATAAGGAATGTAATTACGCTATCGATACCAAAGGTGCCGGCCGTTTTCGGGTCAGTGCACTGTATCAGCGCAGTCGAATCGCTATGGTCTTGCGTCTGGTAAAAGGGGAAATCCCCACCATTGAAGAACTTCATGTTCCTGAAATCATTAAAGAACTTGCAATGACCAAGCGTGGCCTGGTGATGTTTGTGGGGGCCACCGGAAGTGGTAAGTCAACCACACTGGCGGCGATGATTGGTTATCGTAATCAAAACAGTACCGGTCACATTTTAACGATTGAAGACCCGATTGAATTTGATCATAAACACGCAGGATGTGTCGTCACGCAGCGAGAAGTGGGGGTGGATACCGACTCCTACGAAGTGGCATTGAAAAATTCATTGCGACAGGCACCAGATGTCATTATGATTGGTGAAATCAGAAGTCGTGATACTATGGATTACGGTATTTCATTTGCTGAAACCGGTCACCTGTGTTTATCAACCCTTCACGCCAATAATGCCAATCAGGCGATGGAAAGGGTTATTAACTTTTTTCCGGAAGACCGGCACCAGCAATTATTTCTTGATTTGTCTCTCAACCTTAAAGCTGTTGTGGCACAACGGCTGATTCCAAAAAAAGATGGTTCAGGACGGGCGGTGGCAGTTGAAGTCCTGCTCAATACGCCATTAATTGGAGATTTGCTCGAAAAGGGTAAGGTTGCGGAAATCAAGGATGTTATGAAACGTTCTCGGGAATTGGGGATGCAAACGTTCGATCAGTCTTTATATGATTTGTATAAAGCTGGAGAAATCTCATATGAAGACGCATTGCGAAATGCTGATTCAAGTAATGAAGTAAGGTTGATGATCAAGTTAGGCTCGGAAACTGGTGAACTCCCTGTGGACGCTGGTGCCCAAGCTTTATCCCTAGAAATGGAAAGCGACCCAATGGATAGCCGCTTTTAATTTTCAGGGACATAACTAAGATTAAATATGCCTTTTTTTTAATATGTTACACTCCAAATGTAAATCGTATTATTATGATACCTGAATCTGAACACATGGATTAACCACCGTGTCAGCCAAGATATCAAGAAACGATTACCAACTAAGCAATAAATCTAAAGGAACTAAAACTATGAATATTACAGTTAAATTAACGGCAGCATTGCTGACGATTGGTTTGCTGGCTGGTTGTGCAGGTCCAAACCAGCGTGCGTATCAAGATTATACTTTGTGTTCTGCTCTTGGCGGTGCCGTTGGTGGCGCAGCAGTCGGTGCAGCGGCAAGTGGTGGCTCTGGTGCTGTAGGTGGCGCAGCAGTCGGTGCAATGTTGGCATTATTACTTTGCCCAACTGATGAAGCCCAGGCAGAAGAAGTAGCAGCAGAAAAAATGATGTGTGAGCATGAGCCAGTTCCAGGTGCATTGCTTGATGCCAATGGTTGTGCAATGGATTCAGACAATGATGGTGTTGTCGATGGTATCGATATGTGTGCTAACACACCAGCTGGTGTAACAGTTGATGATGTTGGTTGCCCAATTGATTCAGACAGAGATGGCGTAGCGGATTACAAAGATCTTTGCCCAAATACGCCAGAAGGTGTAATCGTTGACCAGGATGGATGTCCAATCGCCGGTGAAACCATTCTGTCATTGAATGACGTTCACTTTGAATTTGATAAAGCAACACTAACTCCTGAAGCTCAATCAACTCTTGATGAAGCAGTAGATGCTTTGTTGAACAGTGATGAAGTGGTTGAAGTACGTGTTGAAGGTCATACAGATAGTATTGGTACTGAAGCATATAACCAAAACTTATCACAACGTCGTGCAGAGTCAGTGGTTGACTATCTCACGTCAAGAGGTGTTAACGGCAACAACCTGATTCCAGTTGGTATGGGTGAAAATCATCCAATCGCTAACAATGAAACTGATGCAGGTCGTGCTCTTAACCGTCGTGTTGATTTTGTTGTTAACCCATAATAACTAGAACTTTAGTTGAAATGAAAAAGGCCCTTAACCGGGCCTTTTTTGTGTCTGCTGTTTTGAGTGAAGTGGTAAAGAACGTAATTTGAGTTGCAACTAAATGATTAGTTTTAAAACGCTGAAGCGTTGAAAATTTTACATTTCACCATGTTATTTCTACCACGGTTTAGTGCCTCTTTTTATTAATTCCCCAAGATTTAATAACGAAAACAAATAGATATCGTATTGGCATGATTTCTGTAACTTTCAAAGAGACTGATGTTTTGCTGAATCTGTATTGAGCTTTAGTGCATTTATTTAATGCTGAGTTCAGCAAGAGCCTTTGGTATTAAAAGACCTTAGGTGTCAGACTTTTTGAGCTATAAGGAGAAAAAAATGAATATTGATATTGCAGAAGGTAAATGGACTCAAGTTAAAGGTAAACTTCGTGAAAACTGGGGTGACTTAACGGATGATGAAATTGAACAAACAAAAGGTAATGCCCAGCAATTGGTTGGTCTCCTGCAGGAGCGATATGGCCTGGCAAAAGATCAGGCAGAAAAGGAAGTTGAAGCGCTTACCAAATAGAACGCTTTTTGCTGGATTCCACTAGCTCCAAAGACGCCGAAAGGCGTCTTTTTTGTTAAACATGAATATTTTCCTGATAAAGCTTGTAATTTATTCATGATTATTAATGTATTTAAAGTGGGGGAGTTGAGTAACCCCATGAATTTATTTGGTTTATATACTTGGCATGGTTATAGCACCTGTCTAGTGAGTGACATTAAATCAATTAGGAGATAAATGATGAAAATTAAAATGAACCATTTAGCAATTTTGACCGCAGCTACCTTAGTTACTACCCCTGTGCTAGCAAATGACTGGCAAGGTGAGGCTAATGATGCTTGGCTGGATGGCAAATTAGAAACATCATTATTGCTGAACACCGAACTGAATAATTTTAAAATTGATACGGATATTGAAAGTGGGGTTGCAGTTTTAAGTGGTGAAGTGAACAACCAGACGCAAAAAGAGCTGGCTGGTGAAATTGCAAAAAATATTGAAGGTATCTCTGAGGTTAAAAATAACCTGACGGTTGATAAAAACTATCGTAATGAAGATAACGACGATGATAAATCTTTTAGCCGTGCATGGCATGATATGACTGTAACTGCCGGACTTAAGATGGAGCTTGCTGCTCATGATGAGCTTGAAGCCACTGCCATTGAAGTCTCAACCGACAATGGCGTTGTCACATTGAAAGGTAACGTGAAAAATGAGGCCGAAAAAGATCTGGCGGTCGAAATGGCGAAAGGTTATGACAAGGTTGTTGAAGTCAAAGATGAACTCGTTGTAACAAACTGAATGTCACATGTTGAATAACAGAGATCAGCAACTTATTCAGGAGTTGAAGAGTATCTGTGCAGATGGACGCAACTTCTACGATATGACCGCAAGGAAAGTGGTCAGCAGTGAAATAAGAATGTTGTTGCGTGAAATGGCTCTGGTACGGGCTGAAATTGTTGACGATATTAACAAGCGTTTTGCCGGGCTCAAGGATACTCAGCCTTCCAGTAGTGAGTTAGCGTTAACAATGCGGGCAATCTACAAAGTTGCATATGGAACATGTGAGGATGTAATTGATAAAGATTGTCTTGCTGATTTGGAATCAATGGAAATGCATTCATTGGAAATTTTTAAAATTTATGTAAGAAGAATGCACGATCGGCAAATGTCATCTTATCTTGCAGGCCATCTGGCGAATATACAATTAAGTCAGGATCGTTTGCTAAGATTAAAAAGTGATAAACGACATCATCGCCGCATAGGTTGACTAATCAGCTATTCCATAAAAGAGGTTGAAACATTAAGTTTCAACCTCTTTATCTATGTTAAGAAATCTATAAAATCCGCATGTTAGACTCGAATTTAATTATTATTTAAAAACGGGTCTTATGCCAAAATTACTGTTAATCACAACTGATGAAATCTTATCAGCGAAATTGAGCAAACTGCTTTCTGCCTGTAACTTTAGTTTAGTTCAGGTTGCAGACTTGAGTGAGCAAGATTATCAAGCAGATTTGGTTATCTATGCCCCCCAAAAAGCCACTGAGTCTGACTATAAATTATTCGAAACACATCCTTTGCAAACTACTGCTGACTGGATTTTATTAAGTGACGGTTTACCCAATAAATGGTTGGACTTAATGATGAGTAAAGGGGGGGCTTATCATTTTCGACAGATGAGCGACTTCACCCCCCTCATTGAAGTGGCCCAGGAATTTGCTACAGAATTCAAACAGCTGAAAAAAAACCGTCAGACTGCCACACTTACCTCCACACTTGATCAATATGGCTCGCTTCTGGGCTCCTCTGCTGCTATGCATAAGCTTTATCGTTTGATACGACGTGTCAGCCAGACAGATGCCAGTGTATTTCTGATAGGCGAAAGTGGCTGTGGTAAAGAAGTTGCTGCCAGAACAATTCATGAACAAAGTGAAAGAGCTAACGAACCGATGGTTTCAGTCAATTGTGCGGCGTTGGCTGCAGATCTTATTGAAAGCGAATTATTTGGTCATGAGAAAGGTGCGTTTACCGGGGCAGTAAACCAACATATCGGCTTTTTTGAACAAGGCGGCAACGGCACGTTATTACTGGATGAAATCACTGAGATGCCTCTGGCATTACAAAGTAAACTGCTGAGAGTATTGGAAAGTGGTGAGTTTCGTCGAGTAGGAAGTGATGTGGTGCGGCAATCCAAAGTAAGGATTATTGCCGCGACCAATCGTGAACCAGAAGAAGCGATTGAAGCCGGTTTTCTGCGTGAGGATCTCTATTTTCGTCTGGCACATTTTCCCATCAAACTTCCTCCGTTACGGCAGCGGGACAATGATGTCATTGAGCTGGCCAAACATTTCCTCGCTTACCGAAATGAAGCGACAAATTCAGGCAAAGTATTTTCCGATGATGTACTGGATATTTTTGCTCAATATAGTTGGCCGGGAAATGTCAGAGAGCTTAAACATTGTGTTGAACGGGCGCATATATTGGCAGAAGATGTAATAACCGTTGATGATCTACCTGATTTTGGCAACGGCCACTCTGCAATAGAAAATGATATCGGGCCCGGTACTTCGATTAAAGATGCTGAAAAAAGCCTGATTCTGTCGACATTAGAAGCCTGTCAGCAAAATAAAACCAAGGCAGCCAAGCAGCTTGGCATTACCGTTAAGACTTTATATAACAAACTTGATCAATATGGCCAATTAGAACCCAATATTCATGCAGGGGCTGAATCAAACTGATAACGCGTGGCCAGAGAAGAGAGTTAAGTAAAAATTGGTGCGCCTGACAGGAATTGAACCTGTGACCTTCGGCTTCGGAAACCGACACTCTATCCAACTGAGCTACAGGCGCTTTGTGTGATTGCTGACAGCGCGAATTATACGGACTTTGCTTGTCTTAAACCACAGGAAAAATAGAAACCCACTGCCAATACACCTATATGGTTAATGACAGTGGGGTTTTTCTATCCGGTATCAGCTATCTGGATGTGGCGCAATTTTTTCCAGCTTCCAGATACCCTGATTGTATTCTTCCATGGTTCTGTCAGTTGAAAATTTACCGCTGTTAGCTGCATTGATAATACTCATAGCTGTCCAGCGCTCTTTATCCAGATAAGCCTGTCCGGCCTGTTTCTGAGCATCTATATAACTGCGGAAATCTGCTACGGTCATCCAGGGGTCATTTGAACTGGTAAAGGCATTAATAATGTTATCGAAGCAGCCCGGCTCAAACTGATTGAAATGGCCGCCGGTTAATAAGTCCACCACGCGTTTCAAATCAGCATCATTCTCAATAATAGACTGTGGATTATAATGCCCTCGATTTTCTGCAACTTCTTCTTCAGATAAACCAAACAGGAAAAAGTTATCATCACCAACTTCTTCGCGAATTTCGATATTTGCCCCATCCAGCGTACCAATGGTAATAGCACCATTCATCATAAATTTCATATTGCCGGTACCGGAAGCCTCTTTACCGGCTGTAGAAATCTGTTCCGATAAATCTGCTGCGGGGCAGATAACTTCCATTACAGAAACCTGATAGTTGGGGAAAAAAACAACTTTCAGCCAATCGCCCACATCTGGATCATTGTTTACAACATCAGCAACATTATTAATCAGCTTGATGATTTGTTTTGCCATGACATAACCTGGGGCTGCCTTACCACCAAATAAAACACAGCGTTTGGGTAATCCATCAGTTTTACCGCGTTTAATCTGATCGTAAAGATGAATGACATGCAAAACATTTAATAGTTGGCGTTTATATTCATGAATGCGTTTCACCTGAATATCAAACATGGCTTCCGGGTTAAACACCACGCCACATTGTTTTTCGACTAATGCCGCTAAACGTTTTTTATTCTCATATTTGGCTTCGTGCCAGGCTTTCTGAAAATCTTTGTCATGCGCCAGTGGAGCGAGGTTTTCCAGCTCAGTAAGGCGGGTAATCCATTTATCCCCAATGGTTTCGCTAATCAGTTGACTTAACACCGGATTACACCAGGCCATCCAGCGGCGTTGGGTCACACCGTTAGTTTTGTTGTTAAATTTGTCCGGCCATAACTGATAGAAGTCTGCAAACAAGCCTTTTTTCAGTAATTCAGAATGTAAGGCTGCAACACCATTGACGGAAAAACTGCCGATAATGGCCAAATGAGCCATTCGGACCTGTTGCTGGGCACCTTCTTCAATAATAGACATACGTGCCAGCCGCTCTTTATCGCCAGGCCAATGATTAGCCACTTCCCTGAGGAATCGGGCATTGATTTCGTAAATTATTTCCAGAATGCGAGGCAGTAGACGACCAAACAGGTTTGCCGGCCATCGTTCCAGTGCTTCGGGTAACAAAGTATGGTTGGTGTAGGCCATAGTTTTGGTAGTGATTTGCCAGGCTTTATCCCAGCCTAATTGATGTTCATCCATAAGCAGGCGCATCAGTTCTGCAACGGCAACAGTAGGATGAGTATCGTTCAGTTGAAAGACGTTTTTATCGGCAAAATTTTCAAAGTTGCCATCATGAGTCGTCACCCAGTAATCCAGAATATCCTGCAGACTGGCTGAGGCCAGGAAATACTGTTGGCGTAAACGTAACTCTTTACCATTTTCACTGGCATCGTTTGGGTACAAAACCATGCTGATATTTTCAGCTTCATTTTTCGCTGCAACCGCTTCTGTATACGAACCGGCATTAAAATCTTCTAGGTTAAACTCATCGGTAGCCGCTGCTTTCCACAACCGCAAACGATTGACGGTGCCATTCTGATAGCCGGGAATAGGTAAGTCATATGGAACAGCCAGTACATCATTGGTATCAACCCACTGAATTTCCATTTGACCACTACTGTTACGATGTAACTCGGTATGTCCACCAAATTTGACACGTTGAGTGTATTCAGGCCGTTCCAATTCCCATGGATTACCATCACGCAACCAGTGATCCGGCATTTCCTGTTGGCGGCCATTTTCAATTTTTTGTTGGAACATGCCGTATTCATAACGCAAGCCATATCCCGTAACCGGTAGTTGCAGGGTGGCACAGCTATCAATAAAACATGCAGCCAGACGACCTAGCCCCCCATTACCCAAACCGGCATCATGTTCAAATTCGGCAAGTTCTTCATATTCGAGTCCCAGATTGACCAGCGCTTTTTTCAACGGTTCTTCAATGCCAAGGTTTAAAGCGGCATTGCCGGTGGCGCGGCCCATTAAAAATTCCATGGACAGGTAATAAGCCTGTTTGCAGCGCGAATCGGCATAGGTGTGTTTGGTATTTTTCATTCTTTCAAACAGCCGGTCACGCAGTGTATGGGCCATAGCTGCATACAGGTAATGACCTGAAGCACAGCCCTTGTCCTGACCAAGGTAAATACCGAAATAGCGTTTGAAATCCTCAGTTAATGCAAGCGTATTCATCCCCAGTTTTGATGTCTGATAAAGTTCAGGCAGCGGGGTGGTAATCGGAGTATATCTTGGCGTCATAGCGGAATCCTTGAATGGGCATCGTTATGGAAAAAATCGGGGATAGGGAACCAGCTCTGGCAACATTGCCATTAAGCGGCAGGTTCAGCATTGAACTGGAAATGTTATGTTAGCACTGCATGTCCCAATGCCGTAAACGTTAGCAGAGAGTGATGACATCTGCCATCACCTGAAGCATAAATTTTCAGCGAACAGAAAGAAAAATATTCTATTGCTGTTCGGCGGTCGATAATTCAAACCAATTATCAAGTACCTGAATCGCTTCATCACGTCCCTGATGATTTAAAGAAGAGAATAATTGTACCGATGCTTCCAACCCAGCATCTTTTAATTCTTTACGAACCTGTTGCAGGGCATTACCCCCAGCACCGCGTCCCAATTTATCCGACTTGGTGAGTAAAATATGAATCGGCAGTTCAGCCTGTTTTGCCCAGTCCAGCATTTGTAGGTCAAAGTTTTTTAATGGATGTCGAATATCCATCATCAGCATTAATCCGCGCAACGATTGGCGCGTTTCCAGATATTTGCTCAGGGTGGCTTGCCATTTAAGCTTCATCTTTTCCGGGACTTTGGCATAACCATAACCGGGAAGATCTACCATGGCTCTTTCATCGTCCAGATGAAAAAAATTGATCATTTGTGTTCTTCCTGGTGTCTTACTTATTCGCGCCAGAGCTTTGATTCCTGTGATGGTGTTGATTGCGCTGGATTTTCCGGCATTTGAGCGGCCCGCAAAAGCTACTTCGAAACCTGAGTCAGGTGGCAGTTGAGACAATTGTGTGGCGCTGACAGTATAATGTGCGCTTCGGTATAACTCTGACATGTCAGTCTTTCCAGGTGCAAAAAAGTGCCAATAAGAGTAGCATACCGAAAGTTTTGTATCCGAAAGTTAGTAGCCAGGAACGACAATGAAAAAATTTATTTTTGCAGTGGTGTTTGGGGTGGGTGTATCGAGTTCACCACTTGTTTTTGCCACAGGAGACATTTCCGCTGGCAAAACAAAATCAGCTGTGTGCGCTGCCTGTCATGGTGCTGATGGTAACAGTCCTTCTGATATGTACCCAAAACTGGCTGGACAACATGCCAGTTACCTCTACAAACAGCTAGTCGAATTCAAAAGTGGTAAACGTAAAAACGCCATAATGGCGCCGATGGTGGCCAACCTGTCGGAACAGGATATGGCTGATTTGGCGGCTTATTTTGCCAGCAAAGAAACTGCGCCGGGCGCCGTGAGCGAAGACTTGCTGGAACTGGGAAAACAGATTTATCGTGGCGGCAATAGCGAATCCGGGGTGCCTGCCTGCATGGCATGCCATGGTCCCAATGGCAGTGGTATGCCCGCGGCGAAATGGCCGAAACTATCTGCTCAATATCGTGCCTATACAGAATCGCAATTACACGCTTTTGCAAATGGTGAACGTCATAACGATCCTAATGGAATGATGCGTGATATTGCTTCCAAGTTGACTGAGGAAGAAATTAAAGCGGTTTCCGCTTATGTATCCGGTCTGCATTAATTGCTGATAAGCTCCGGTGACAATGATTCTGATTGCACCGGAGTAACTCATCGGCTCATGTTTGAGCAATTTCATGTCTGAAGTTACCCCGAAAGATAACTCCCACAACAGCTACTCTCGCCGATTATTTTTATTTCTTGGCTCTATGGAGTTGGCAATTACGTTATTGCTGACACTTGCCATTGCCTCTGTTATCGGCACTGTTCTACAGCAAAACCAGCCCTATGCTGATTATGTCATTAAATTTGGTCCTTTCTGGTTTGAAGTATTTGAACAGCTTGGGCTTTATGATGTTTACAGTTCTATCTGGTTTATCGCCATACTTGCATTGCTTGTCATTTCCACATCGGTTTGTGTAATTCGTCATTTTCCGGCGATGGCTAAAGAAATGTGGCAGTTACGCACTAATGTGCAGAAAAAATCCTTAAAAGCTATGCATCACAGTGCTCAGTGGCAATCAAATGCAACCATGCCTTCAGTAGCAAATGATTTGCAGCAGGAATTCAAAAAACTGGGGTTCCGCAGTAGACAAACGGTTAAACAAGATGATGCTGTATTAATTTCTGCAATGCGTGGCGGTATGAACCGTCTCGGCTACCTGTTTACCCATATTGCCATTGTGGTGATCTGTGTTGGTGGTCTGTTTGATAGCAACATGCCATTAAAATTTGCCGAATGGCGCGGTGAAATCAAAATTGAGACCCGCGATCTTTCGATCCGTGAAATACCTGCAGAAAGTCGTCTTGCAGTTGGTAGTCAGGGTTTTAGGGGGAGTGTAAGTATCCCGGAAGGCAAGGCGGCAGAAGTAGTTTTTTTACCGGTTCGTGACGGTTATTTGTTGCAAGCCCTGCCTTTTCGTATTGAAGTAAAAGATTTCCGAATCGAACATTATCCCAATGGTCAGCCAAAATCTTTTGAATCGGATTTAGTGATTCACGACGATCAACTGGCGGAACCCTTTGAATCTACTATTGCGGTAAACCACCCATTAATTTATCGAGGCCACTCGATCTATCAATCCAGTTTCAGTGACGGTGGTTCTTCGCTTAGTATCGATGCATGGCCTCTTGATAGCCGTGCCGGGACTGAGCCTGTTTCTATCCAAACCAAAGTATTTGAAAATCGTCAAATGCTGTGGGGAGAAGAAACCATGCAGCTGGAAATGACCAGTTTCCGGCCGTTTAATATCAACCCTGATCCGACAGAAGAAGATGAGCGAAATTTACGTGATTTTGGTCCGAATTTTACGTTTAAGTTACGTACAGAGACTGGTGAAGCCAGAGAATACGAAAACTATATGTTTCCGGTTGAGCGTGATGGTCGCGAATACTATTTAAGTGGTGTTCGTAACAGTCCTGCAGAATCCTTTGCCTACCTCTATTTACCTGTAGATGAAGATGGAAGCTTGCAGCAGTTCTTGAATTATTCAGCGTTATTACGTGATGAAGAGCTGGTATCAGATATTGCCAATTCGATGATGAAAGAAGCGTTGGCAATGTTGCCAGAACGTGATGAAGCTCTTGAAGCCAGTTTGCAGCAAACCCTCGAAACATTGATCACCATGTTTGTCAGGGGTGGTTTTGATGAGGTCAGGGATTTCATTGATAACAATCTTCCTGACGCCGAGCGTGACAATCTGGCGCCTGCTTATCTGGGCATGTTACGGGAGATGCTGGCGCGGATTTATTTCAGCATGGATGGCATTACTCCGCAAACTGTGACCAACGACCAGTTACTGTTTTTACAGGATAGTGTGGATACAATTGGCACCTTATCACGTTACGGTTCGCCGGTCTTTTTGCAGCTGACTGATTTTGAACATGTTCAATCGACCGGCCTGCAAATTGCCAAAGCCCCAGGAAAGAATGTGGTGTATTTCGGTTGTGCGCTATTGATAATCGGTGTGTTTTTACTGTTCTATCTTCCACAGAGACGCTTATGGGCATGGGTGGAAGAGGGTGCTGAACACACGGAAATTATATTGGCAGGTTCGACAAATCGAAATGCCCGCGAGTTTAATACATTTTTCAATGAGCAACAAACTGTTTTAGCAACTAAAACCGGGAACTCCAACCTGGAGCCAGGTTCTTAATGAAAGCGTTAAAGAGTATGAGAAACCTATGACAACGAATACTGAAATCATGACAAAACCTGCTGCCCATACCTGGTGGTGGTATGCACTTTTATTACTGGCAACCATTGGTATTTTGTCTGTTTATCATGAAGTGCTGGACGTATATGAGGTCTCAATCCTGATGTTTACGGCTATTAGCATGGGCTTTGTCGGCAATCATTGGCCCGGCTTCCGCGGTCACGCTATCGCTGTTGCTATGCTCAGTCTAATTGCCTTGCAGTTATACGGTACCAATCTGGAGGCTGCTGAAACTAACGGATTGCTCAAATACATGCTGGCCAGCCAGTCAGCCATTATGTGGATGAGTGTATTTTTTATCGCCGCCACATTTACCTATTTTGGTGGGTTGATTTTCAGATCTGACTATACCGAAAAAGTTGGTAGCGTATTTACCTGGATTGCGACGACCTTTGGGATGACAGGGCTGATGGTTCGCTGGCGTGAAACGCATATGATGGGTGCTGATATTGGCTACATTCCTGTCAGCAATCTTTACGAAGTCTTTATTCTGTTTGCTGTCGTAACGGCTTTACTGTATCTGTTCTACGAACGTCGGTATCAAGTGCGTAGTCTGGGTGGATTCGTCTTGCTGGTTATCTCTGCTGCTGTGATATTTCAGCTTTGGTATGCATTTGAACGCAATGCCCACGAAATTCAGCCATTAGTCCCGGCATTACAAAGTTACTGGATGAAAATTCATGTACCAGCCAATTTTATAGGATACGGTGCGTTTGCTATGGCGGCCATGATTGGCATCGCTTATTTATTGGTCAGCTGGCGTAGTGAAAAAAATCCGGACAGTGGGTTGGTCAAAGCCATGCCGCCACTGACAATGATGGATGATCTGATGTATAAAAGCATTGCCCTGGGCTTTGCCTTTTTTACGGTGGCGACGATTCTAGGGGCTTTGTGGGCTGCTGAAGCGTGGGGCGGTTACTGGTCTTGGGATCCGAAAGAGACCTGGGCTTTGATTGTCTGGCTAAACTACGCAGCCTGGTTGCATATGCGCATGACAAAAGGATGGAATGGTAAACCAATGGCCTGGTGGGCAATTGTTGGATTGTTCGTGACCTTATTTGCCTTTCTGGGTGTCAATATGTTTCTGTCTGGCCTTCATTCTTATGGCAGTTTGTAATTAAAAAATTTAAGGATATTGAAATGACGAGATCAATTCGTGCTTTGTTACTCACCACAGCGGCATTATTAATGCCTTTTTCTGTGTCAGCTGATTCAACAAGCTACAAAGAGGGTGAACACTATAAGCCTACCACTGAGCGTATGGCGAAAAATACCTCAAATGAACACATTGAAGTCATTGAGTTGTTCTCGTACTCCTGTCCACATTGTTTTAATTTGGACTCACAAATCATGCAATGGAAAGAAACCTTGCCTGAAAATGTGAAATTTACTCAGGTACCGGCTATTTTCCGTGACAGTTGGTTGCAGTTAGCAAGAGTGTTTTATGCTGCACAAATAACGGGTGATTCTGAAAAGTTGCATAAAGCATTATTTAATGCGATTCATATTGATAAGCGTCGTCTCGATACTGAAGATCGTTTGCTCGATTTTGTTGAAGAGCAGGGGATTGATCGTGAGAAATTCGTTGAAACGATGAATTCGTTTACTGTCAAAACCAACGTAAAAAAAGCACTGATCATCAGCCAAACATCTGGCGTTCAGGGTGTTCCAGTTATTATCGTTGATGGACGTTATTTTACTGACGCACCGCTGGCAGGTGGGATGACTGAAATGCTTAATGTGGTTGAGTATTTGATTGAAAAAGTTGAAGCAGAAAAATAAAGCGAGTTTTGTTAGAGCAGGTAAGGCCGGTTAGCGAAAGCAACCGGCCTTTTTTATAATGCTGCTGGAAGTGTTTCATTAATTTCAGCGGGTGGGGTGGAAGCATTTTGATTGACTTCATCATGGTGCAACATAATATCGTAATAACGTCGGATATTACCGACGTAACGCACCGGCTCGGCGCCACGTGCATATCCATGACGTGTTTGGCTGAACCACTTCTGTTTGGCAAGTAAAGGCAGGTTTTCGCGAACATCAGCCCAGCGGTCAGGATTGCCGCCATTTTTTTCCGTCAAGACTCTTGCGTCTTCCAAATGCCCCATACCAATATTATAAGCAGCTAACGCTAACCAGGTACGATCCGGCTCAGCGATCCGCTCCGGTAAACGGGTTTTCATAATAGTCAGATAAGCTGTGCCGGCAAAGATACTCTGCACAGGATCTTCCCGCTCGCTGACGCCCATTTCATTTGCAGTGGCTTGAGTCAGCATCATCAAGCCACGTACGCCAGTACTGGAAACGGCATCTGGATTCCAGTGTGATTCCTGATAGGCAACTGCTGCGAGAAAGCGCCAATCATAACCATAGGCTAATGCAGCAGCTTTAAAAGTGGATTCATATTGAGGGAGATGCGTCTGAATACGACGGTGAATGGCACGCGAATCGACATAATCGAAACGACGGATATGACCGAAATACTTTTCAATTAATTGATCCAGATAGCCCGAACTTTCTATTTCTTCAAAAAAAGCATTTACCGCAAGTTGTAAACTCATATCATCATTGCGACGCATACCCCAGGCTAATGGCTGGGGATCCGATATATCAAAAGCCACTCTTAGTTCGGGATAAAGACTATGGCTGGCAGCCATCTCATTAGAGTCAACGATGGTGTAATCAATAAGTTCGAGCTGAACCAGCTCAAGTAACCCGCTGGTGTCTATCGTCTGGTTTTCGGTCCAAGACAACAATGGTATTTCCTGTTGAAGATTAGCAAGCTGTTCAGCATGGCTGCTATTAGCAACAATTTCTAACTGACCGGTGCTGATTTCGGTGATATCTCGCGGTTTCTGGCTGCCATGACGGTAAATAAGCTGTTGAGTGACTTCATGATAAATTGGGCCAAACCGTAATCTGTTTTGCCGGGCCCGGGTTATTGTTAAGCCCGCAGCAGCAATATCTGCCTGACCGTTTTCAATCATATCGAGGGTTTTGCTGAGGTTATCGGGAACGGTCACTTTGAGATCAACACCGAGAAAATCGGCAAACCGTTGCGCCAGTTCAAACTCAAATCCCGCCAGTTCACCACCATTATTATAATAACTGGTCAAACCATAGCGACTCACCACACGAAGTTCACCACGCTCCAGGATTTGCTCCAGTTGATTACTGGAGGAGTTGCAAGCGTTTAATACGCAGAGCATGCAAAGGAGAAAAATTAGCTTTTTCAAAACTTCACTCTGACAGTAGGGCATGAAATTATCCTACATAAGGAAGGCTTTGCACATCAAATTTCCCAAAACTTACAATTAATGAACAGGAAAATGTGATGTCTATCGCTTCCCGCGAAAGAAATCCTTCAGCAGCTTACTGCTTTCTTCAGCTAACACACCATGTTCATATTGAACACGATGGTTTAACTGACTGGTATTAAAAATATCCATACAACTGCCCGCTGCACCGGTTTTCGGTTCAGTAGCAGCGAAAACTACTCGCTCAATTCTGGCATGAACAATCGCACCAGCACACATGATGCAGGGCTCCAGCGTGATATACATTGTGGAACCGGGGAGTCTATAGTTCTGTTGGTTGAGACAGGCTGCACGTAAAGCAACAATCTCGGCATGCGCCGTGGGATCCAGTTGGCTGATAGGTTGATTCCACCCGGTACCAATGAGTTCATCCTGATGGACGATAATCGCACCAACCGGTACCTCGCCATGTTGTTCTGCCTGATGCGCCAGTAATAATGCCTGACGCATCCAATACTCATCGTTGAACATGACTGATATGAACATCAATGAGGTTGAGTAAGCGCTGGCTGGCACCTTTACTTTGTTCAATCAGGTGTTTACCCGCATCTCCCATTTCAGCGCGACGTTGAGGATCTTTTAATAACGCAATGACGGAATCCGCTAATTGTTCAGTGTTTTTTACCTCAATAGCCGCATGATGTTCGAGAAACTGTCTGGTTATTTCAAGAAAGTTAAAATAATGAGGGCCGGTGATAACGGGGCGGGAAAGCGCAGCCGGTTCTAATATATTGTGACCGCCATGATTCACCAGGCTACCCCCAACAAAAGCAACATCTGCTGTACCATAAAAAACGGATAATTCGCCCATGCTATCAACCACCAGCGCTTGAACCTGGCTACTACAAGGCTTGCCATCACTTCTGCGCAGTGTATTTAAACCAGAACGACGGCACAGTGCTGTCACCCGATCAAAGCGTTCAGGATGACGTGGAACGATGATTAATAATAAATCACGAAACTGGCCACGGATTTTGCGGGCTGCATCCAGTATTAGCTCTTCTTCGCCCTCATGGGTGCTGGCGGCAATAAATACGGATCGATTTCCCCATAATGCTCGTATTGACTCTGCACGCTCGATAACACTGGCCGGTAAACTGATTTCATATTTCAGGTTTCCCACGGCGTGGACTTTGTCTTTATGTGCACCCAGTTGAACAAAACGATCGCGGTCACTATGGGATTGTGCGGCAATGAGCGGAATGCTTTGTAACATCTGCCGTGTTAACTTGGCGACTTTCAAATATCCCCGGGCACTGCGGGCGGATAGTCTTGCGTTGGCGACTGTGAGGGGAATTGAGCGTTCAGCACAAATCAGAATCAGATTAGGCCAGAGTTCAGTTTCCATAATAATGCCGAACTGAGGCTGCATTGCGTCAAGAAAACGTCTGATAGCGAACGGTAAATCATATGGCAGATATACGTGCAGTACATTTTCTGCAAACAGGCTTTTTACCCTGGCACTACCGGTGGGGGTCATTGTAGTGATAAGAACCTGATGGTCAGGGTAACGGTCCTGTAATCCTTTAATAAGGGGCCGACAAGCCTCGACTTCCCCTACAGATACCGCATGCACCCAGATAAGATTTTGCTCGGATGCGCGGGAAGGTATATGTCCAAACCGTTCATTCCAGCGTTTAAAATAAGCTGGTGCCTTAAATCCACGCCAGATCAATCTGATCAATATGAAAGGCAGAGCAAGATAGAATAGGGTTGAATACAAAACTTTCAAATTGGACTCACTGCAGGCAGTTTTTTAAGCTTAAATTGAGTTGGGATGATAGCATAGACACTGTTTTGTATTGTTATCGAACAGATGAAAATTCTCAGTAAAAAATTCCTTCACCCGCGCTTTTGGCCAAATTGGCTTGGCCTGCTTCTTATGCGTATCTCAATTTACTTGCCAAAATCCTGGCAATTATTCGCGGGTCATAGTCTGGGCCGCTTAATGCGATTGTTTATGAAGGATCGCGAGCGTGTTGCCAGGCGAAACCTTGAATTATGCTTCCCGGAAATGAGTCAGCAAAAACGTAAAGAATTGCTCAGTGAAAATATGTTGACGATGGGCATGATGCCGATCGAGACCGCCATCAGTTGGTGGGCCAGTGACAAAAGCCTGGAAAAACGGGTGGAATATCATGGTCTCGAACATATTCACAATGCTCTGGCTAAAGGGAAAGGGGTGCTGTTACTGACCGGCCATTTTACCAGCATGGAATTGGGCGGACGGCTGATCATGTTGAAACAGCCGTGCTATGTGATGTTTCGTGAACTTAAAAGTCCGTTATTTAATGCAGTGATGCTACATCAGCGACAACGTCACAGTGAAGGGACAATTTTACAAGCAGATATGCGCGGTATGTTGAGAGCATTAAAAAAGAATAAGGTTGTATGGTATGCGCCTGATCAGGATTTTGGTCGAAGAACCAGTGTTTTTGCCAAATTTTTTGGTATAAAAGCCGCCACTATTCCAGCAACAGCTAGACTCGCCAAAATGAGTGGTGCAGCCGTTGTGCCTTATGTACCAAGACGCTTACCCAATGGAAATTATTCGATTGATATTGGACCCGCCTGGGAAAACTACCCAATAGGCGATGAACTGGCTGATGCGCAACGAGTAAATGACTGGGTAGAGGCCGAAATAAAAAAATCGCCGACGCAATATCTGTGGGTGCATCGACGATTTAAAACTCAGCCAGAAGGCAAGGGCCTATTTTACAAAAAAAACTAGCGATTAAACGGAGAAAAACTGTAGCTCAGCATTAATGATTCGGAGCCGGGATTGTTTTTTGCCAAGTCCGCATTCGACATATGATAGAGCGTTAACGCCAGCCGTGAAGATGAGCTAATACGATAACCGAGCTCTATTCCCGTACGAAATAAAAAACCGCTTCCCAAATCCTGACCATCGCCATCTTCATAGCCGACCACGGCAAGTTGTGGGGTTAAGACCCATTTTTCTCCAAGATTAATGTCATATCGACCGCCTGCATGGGCCCAATAGCCTCCATCCGAGTTGCCGCTGAGACCAATTGCTGGAATGACATTAAAGAACGTTTCCTGTGTGGCAAACCGATACTCAATACCCAGTTCCAATGAATTGTTGCTTTCGAAAACTTCAAAACTTCCTGCAGACATCGCGATTGCTGGAGATTCCGCCTGAACGCTCACACAGCCTAGTAATCCGATGATTCCGATAATGCTCTTTCTTATCATAAATTATTGCCCTTTTAGATCATCAAAATCAGTTTATTAGATAACATGATTCATCCAGTTTGAGAAGTTAAATGCAAAAAAAAACCACCCGAAGGTGGTTTTTTTGTCCAATCAACGTTGAATTAACGTTTAGAGAACTGTGGTTTCTTACGAGCTTTATGTAAACCGATTTTCTTACGTTCAACGGCACGCGCATCACGAGTGATGAATCCGGCGCTACGTAAATCAGTTTTCAATTCGCTGTTATATTCGACTAATGCGCGGCTGATACCGTGACGAATCGCACCAGCTTGACCGTTGTTACCACCACCACGAACGGTGATATTAAGGTCAACTTTGTCGGTCATTTCAACCAGTTCAAGTGGTTGGCGTACCACCATGCGAGATGTTTCGCGACCGAAGTAATCTTCAAGGGTGCGGGTGTTGATGGTAATGTTGCCGCTGCCTGGCTTCATGAATACACGAGCGGTTGAGCTTTTGCGGCGGCCTGTTGCGTAGTAAGAATCTGCCATGACGTTATCCGATTAAATTTCCAGCATTTTAGGTTGTTGAGCTGCGTGTGGATGTTCAGTACCAGCATACACTTTCAGTTTGCTGAACATAGCACGGCCCAGAGGATTTTTAGGCAACATGCCTTTCACTGCCGTCTGGATGACACGCTCAGGTGCTTTATCCAGTTGTTTTTCCAGCGAGATAGATTTGATACCACCAATGTGACCAGTGTGGTGATAATAGATTTTATCTTTCATCTTGTTGCCGGAAACACGCAGTTTTTCAGCGTTTACAACAACAATGTAATCGCCTGTATCAACGTGAGGTGTATAAATAGCTTTGTGTTTGCCGCGCAGACGGCGAGCGATTTCTGTTGCCATACGGCCCAGAGTTTTGCCATCGGCATCAATTACGAACCAGTCGCGACGAACTTCTGCTGGTTTTGCACTTAAGGTTTTCATTCCGCGGGGTGCTCCTGAAAATATACGCATGCGGTCAAATAAAGAGGGAGAATGTTACGGATTCAAGCAAAGTCTGTCAACTGCAATTAACTAAATATAAATAGCAAAAAGCCACCCAGTACTAAGCGGTAAATGACAAAAGGCCACATGCCTATCCGTTCGAGTAGTTTAAGAAACAAAAAGATACAGATGTAAGCACTGATGGCCGAGAAAACCGCGCCAGCAGTTAGGGCAAACCAGTCCGTTGCTTGATCAGCTTTGATCAGTTTAACTGTTTCCAGGCCCCCTGCCAAAAAAATAACCGGAATAGATAATAAAAATGAGAAGCGGGCAGCAGCTTCACGCGTTAATCCCAGCATCAATGCTGCGGTCATGGTGATGCCTGAGCGGGATGTGCCCGGTATTAGCGCCAAGGCCTGGGAGAAGCCAATAATAAAAATGTCTTTCCAGTTCATTTGATCTTCTTGGCGGTTTCGCTTGCCTTTCCAGTCTGCCCAACCTAGTAACAGTCCGAATAAAATTGTTGTTGCGGCAATAACCAGCGGACTACGTAAGAATAACTCGATGAAATCATCCAAAAATAATCCGGCCAGTCCAACCGGAATGGTACCGATAATGACGGCCCAGGCTAATTTACTTTCACCTACAGTTTGTTTTTGTTGCAGAGAGCGAAACCAGTCAAAGACAAGTTGTCTGATGGTTGTTCGAAAATAAAAAATAACCGCTGTCAGTGTGCCCACATGTACTGCGACATCAAATGCAAGCCCCTGATCTTCCCAGCCGGCAATAATGGGTAACAGAATCAGATGAGCAGAGCTCGAAATGGGTAAAAACTCGGTCAGGCCTTGGAGTAGGGCAAGTGCAATAATTTGTATAATTTCCATATTTTTCTCATGACATAGCCATCGCTGGCAAAAGGCTCATTATTAATGGGTCTTATAATAGCTGGCTTCGTGTTAAAATTCTCGATTGAATATTACTTCTCAATCAGGATTAGCTGACCCATTATGTCAACTCGTATAAGAGAAATTCCATATAACTACACTTCTTTCTCAGATCGTGAAATTGTCATCCGCTATCTGGGCGAACCGATGTGGGAAATTCTGCAACAGTTACGTGAACAACGCAAAACTGGGCGCAGCGCAAAAATGCTGTTTGAAGTTTTGGGTGACATGTGGGTTATCACCCGCAATCCTTATATACAGGATGATTTGATTGAAAATCGCAAACGCTGGGACTCGCTGCGCCATGCTTTGCATCATCGTCTGGATCAAATCCGTGAACGTGCTACAGAAAATGATAATCAACTGGCACTTCAGCTTGAGCAAGCAGCTCGCAAGGCAGTAGAAAAGTTTGAGCGTGAACTGCTGGCAACGGCGGATCGTCGCAAAGTGGTTATGCGTCGTCTTAGCCGTGTGACCAAAAAACACAATATCTGCTTTGATGGATTATCGCGTGTGTCACATGTGACAGATGCCACTGACTGGCGTGTTGAATATCCGCTGGCCGTTATCAAACCGGACACCGAAGAAGAAATGGCCGCTATTATTGCTGCCAGTATTGAGTTGGGTTTAACTGTCATTCCTCGTGGTGGTGGTACCGGCTATACCGGTGGGGCGATTCCTTTGACTGCGGATAGTGTCGTTATCAATACCGAAAAACTGGAAGGCTTAGGGACTGTTGTTTATCGCAAGCTTCCTGGACGTGATGATGAAGTTGCTACTGTGCGTGCCGAAGCCGGTGTTGTGACCCGTCGATTGTCTGACCTTGCCGGTAAAAATGGTTTGGTCTTTGCTGTGGATCCGACGTCTCAGGATGCCTCGACTATCGGCGGTAATGTGGCGATGAATGCCGGTGGTAAAAAAGCCGTTATGTGGGGAACTGCACTGGATAATCTGGTTTCCTGGAGAATGGTGACGCCCGATGCGACCTGGATGGAAGTGGAACGCCTAAACCACAACATGGGTAAAATCCACGATATTGAGATGGCGACTTTCAGAATCAGTCGTTATAAACCAGATGGCAAAACATTGTTGGAAGCGCCTGAAGAGATTGCTATACCTGCACAGCAGTTACGCAAGTTGGGCTTGGGTAAAGATGTAACCAACAAGTTTTTGGGTGGCTTACCTGGCATTCAGAAAGAAGGTTGCGACGGCTTGATTACCTCGGCGGTGTTTGTCCTTCACCGTATGCCACAATTTATTCGAACTGTTTGTCTCGAATTCTTTGGTAACGATTTGACCAAAGCTGTACCGGCGATTGTGGAAACCAAAAACTTCCTTGATAACAACAAAAAAGTGCTGCTCGCAGGTATGGAGCATCTGGACGAACGCTACGTTAAAGCAGTTGATTACAGCACTAAGGCACCACGTTCAGAGTTACCGAAAATGGTATTGCTGATCGATATTGTCGGCGATGATGAAAATGCAGTAGCCGAAGCCAGTTCTGAGGTTGTGCGTCTATCGAATGCCCGTGAGGGAGAAGGCTTTGTTGCGGTAAGTCCTGAGGCACGGGCCCGTTTCTGGGCTGATCGTGCGCGTACTGCAGCCATTGCCAAACACACTAACGCGTTCAAAATTAATGAAGACGTGGTCATTCCGCTTGAGCGGCTGTCTGAATATAACGACGGTATTGAGCGAATTAACATCATTCATTCTACTAAAAATAAGCTGCGAATAGTGGATGCGGTGCTGCAGTTTTTGAGCAGTCAGCCTAAAGAGCTGAAACAAACCATTAAAAAACTCGATGACAGCGCTGAAAATGATGCCATTCTGCAATCGAAAGTTGATACTGCCTGCAGTCATTTACGTGTGGTACAGACCCGCTGGCAGGAAGTTCTGGATAACCTTGATTCTGTCGCATTGAATCACAAAGAGTTGTTATCCGATGAAGTGCTCAAGTTGCTGGCTGATACCGATACCTTATTTAATGTATTGCAACGCCGGGATTTACGTATCTCTTATCGTAAAGAGGTGGAAAAACCACTGAAAGAACTGTTTCAGGGCCAATCTCTGGAAGTGTTGCGTACCAAGCTGGATGATATTCATAAAGAATTACGTTCAAGCCGACTGTTTGTTGCGACCCATATGCATGCCGGTGACGGTAATGTGCATACCAATATTCCGGTGAACTCAAACGACTATCAGATGATGCATGAAGCAGAACTGATCGTTGATGGGGTAATGAAGCTGGCGGGTGATCTGGGTGGGGTTATCTCTGGTGAGCATGGAATTGGTTTGACCAAGATGCAATATCTGGATAAAGCGACCATTGATGCATTTGCCGGTTATAAACAGAAAGTGGATCCGTTGGGCCGTTTCAATGCCGGTAAATTGCTGGCGGGTTCAGGCCTGGAAAACGCTTACACACCGTCGTTGAGACTATTGCAACAGGAAGCGTTAATTCTTGAAGCCAGTGATTTGGGTGAGATTAACAACGATATCAAGGACTGTCTGCGTTGCGGTAAATGTAAACCGGAATGTACCACCCATGTGCCGCGTGCCAATTTGTATTATTCACCACGCGACAAGATCCTGGGCACCGGTCTGATTATGGAAGCGTTTCTCTATGAGGAACAGACCCGCCGCGGTATTTCGGTACGACATTTTGAAGAAATGAATGATGTGGCCGATCACTGCACGGTATGTCATCGCTGTCTGAATCCATGTCCTGTCAATATCGACTTTGGTGACGTGTCAATGAAGCTGCGTGCCGTGTTGAAGAAACAAGGTAAACGCCATGTGAATCTGGGTACCTGGTCTTCGATGGCTTATCTGAATGCGACGGATCCTTTTACCGTTAAAATCATGCATAAAACCATGATTCAAATGGGGTTCAAAGCCCAGCGCCTGGCGCACTCGGCAGCTAAGTATCTGGGGCTTCTGGCCAACAAAAAGAAAAAGCCACCATTACCTACGACGGGTAAAACACCCTTACGTGAACAGGTGGTGCATTTTGTTAAAAAACCGATGCCGGGCAATCTGCCGACGCGAACCACGCGTGGCATGCTGGGTCTGGAAGATGACAAAATGGTACCGATTCTGCGGGATCCAAACAAAGTCAGCGAAGATTCCGATGCGGTATTTTATTTTCCGGGTTGTGGCTCAGAGCGTCTGTTCAGTCAGGTAGGGCTGGCAACTCTGGCGATGTTATATGAAGTAGGTACTGAAACGGTACTACCACCAGGCTATTTATGTTGTGGTTATCCTCAGGCTTCTACCGGTGATGATGACAAGGCCACGGCGATTTCAACCAGTAACCGGGTGTTGTTCCATCGCGTCGCCAATACGCTGAACTATATGGATATCAAGACCGTTATCGTGTCTTGCGGAACCTGTATGGATCAGTTACTTAAATATGAATTTGAAGCGATTTTCCCGGGCTGCCGTTTATTGGATATTCATGAGTACCTGATGGAAAAAGGTGTGAAAATGCAGGGTGTCGACGGTATTCAGTATATGTATCACGATCCCTGCCATACACCGATGAAAACCTATAAACCAACGTCAGTGGCCGCCAGTCTGTTGGGTCAGGATGTCACCTTGAATGATCGTTGCTGTGGTGAAGCAGGTTCGTTTGCCGTTGCACGTCCTGATATTGCCACGCAGGTTCGGTTCCGTAAGGAAGAAGAGATCACCAAGGGCATCCAAGAATTAACTGGCCAGGACAAAGCGGTTAAAGGCAATGTGAAAATGCTGACGTCCTGCCCAGCCTGTCAGCAGGGGCTGTCACGCTACAACGAAGATACCGGTATTGAAACCGATTACATTGTGGTGGAAGTGGCGAAACACGTGCTAGGTGAACAGTGGCATACACAGTTTATTGATAATGTGAAAGCCGGTGGTATTGAGCGGGTACTGCTCTAATAAATAGAATGATCCCGGACGCAGTATTCTGCGTTCGGGATTTTTTTATGAAAGGCTATCAGTGCAGAGGCGTTAACGCTTCACCGTTGAAACTGACACGATCCCAGCCATAACGCAGAAAGTTACGGATATTCTGATGGTCTTCACCTTTGGGATTCAGCAAAACATCGCTTCGGTAATAACGCCCAAAACAGGCTAAGGTCTGTGACTCTCCCAATTCATGCAAAATACCAAAAAACAGAATTTTGCATGATCCATTATTCTCTCCAGCATCATTATGCAGCTCACCGTTATGAAATGCGGTGGGGGTGAACTGATAATTGGTATCAATCACTGCAATGGTATCTTCGAAATCAATTGCGGACGGATTATCAGTCAACGTGCTGAGAAAGGTCGCTAAATCCATAGTAAAACTCCAAAATTAATAAAAAAAGCGGGTAAATTCGGCCACTGGTTCACGAGCAGTGCGGTATTTATTAACCGCAGCATGAGTATCTTCATAACCTATTGCCATACCGCACACCAGAATAGTGTCGGCAGGATACTCCAGAATTTTTTTAACATTTTCAGGGTATTCCGCTAGAGCCGCCTGCGGACAGGTGGCCAGACCTTTATTCTGCGCGACCAGCATCAGATTTTGTATAAACATACCCAAATCCAGAAAGGATCCGGTCTGCATCTCTGCATCCATAAAAAATAGCATCATCACTGGTGCGTCAAACGCCCGATAATTGGCTTCCCATTGTTTCCGTTGGGCGTGTTTGTCTTTGCGGTCAATCTGCAAACTCTGATAAAGCTGTAAACCACAGGCACGGCGACGATCTATATACGGCGACTGCCAGGTTTCGGGGTAATAAGCATAGTCTGGTCTGGACGCATGACCTTCTCTGAAAGCGTGAATCAGACTCTCCGAGAGTTGTTGTTTGGTGTTGCCGGTCACGACTGCTACCTGCCAGGGCTGGGTATTGGCGCCTGAAGGTGCATGACGGGCGATATCGAGTATTTCATGAATAAGTTTATCGCTTACCGTTTTATCCAGAAATGCCCTGGTGCAGTGACGTTGTTTAATTACTTCATCAATCTTCATATTTGGGCTCTGCTTCTTTTAATCTCAGCACAAACCCTATCATTACCGCCGCTAGGCCCAATAGCATCAATTGCAATTCAATATGTCCCCATAACAACGTGATTGAAAAGCCAAAGGCGATGACCAGCATAACAAGTGCCTGGATTTTGGTACGGCGCCGTACTGTTTTGGTTTGATCCCATTGTCTTAATGGGGCCCCTATCCAGCGGTTATTCAGCAACATGGCGTGAAACCGTGGTGAAGTCTCGGCAAAACAGCCCAAGGCGAGAATCATAAACGGCGTAGTTGGCATTACGGGCAAAAATGCGCCAATTATTCCTAAAATGACGCATAACCAGCCAAAGCTGAAAATTAAAAAATGTTTGATTCTTTTTCTCATATTGAAAAAAAAGTTACCTGAATGTCAGAGTTTATTACCAGGTTTTGTTTATTTTTCAGCATCACTACTGCTGGAGGCCCATATCGTCCAACAAGGCAGCTGTTAAAGATAAACAGTCCCAAAGGGTTGGCATTCGCGACAGCTAAAATGTTTAATGTCATTATCAAACCGTGATTATACGTGCTGGCAACTAATGCTGAGGTTTCAATTGCCATAAAAGTCGAAAAACCAAAGCTTGTTCTAAGAAAGCATGACTCAGTTGTGACAAGCTTGGGGTATTAATTATCTTTTTAGATAAAGATCTACATCGCCAAAGAGGGTCAGCATGCAACAGCAAAATAAAACATTTCAGCTACCAATCCGCACCGCAGTAGTTGCAGGGTTAATGCTTTCCAGCTTGCTGGTCGCTGTAGTCATCATTGCATTGCAATATTACTTCAATAAGAACCTGGCAGAGAAAACACTGCATTCTCGTTATCAGCAAACAAAGGCCAGTGTGAATGAGTATCTGGAATCCATTGATAATCGTGCCACGAATGAAATAAATGAACTAAAACAGTTACCCAGATTGCTCGAAAATCCACAGATAAATGGTGAAGTCGGTCAGTTGTTGGTTGCCGTTATGCAACGTAATCCGTTATTTCAATCGGTTTATCTTGGTCAACAAAATGGTGAGGTAGAACAACTCATCAACTTACAGGCCACGCCAGCCCTGCGCCAGCATTTGCGTGCAGAGGAGGCAGATCGTTGGCTGTTAATCAAAATTTTCAATGAAGATGGTCAGCAACATCGACGCCTTGAATATTATGATCGTAATTTTACCCTTCGTCATGCCTGGCAGCATCAAAGTGATTTTGATATCACTACCCATTCCTGGTTTTCAGAGGCTACCGTCGATGAAGTGAGCAAAACTCAATCCTATCTGCTCGCCGAAATGCATTCTCCAGCACAAACCTACTCAGTCAAATTGCCAGACAGTGATGCCGTTTTATCGATCACCGTAGAATTGACAGGATTGTCTACTTTGCTGGAAAACCGTCATCGAGACAATGAAACGGAAATATTTTTCTATCCACAAACCGGTGGAGTTATTGCCTCCAACCAACCTGCAGAACAGATAACCTCATTGCCAGAAGCGCCAAGACTGGAACTGACCAACGAGCAACTGGCAATCATTGAAGAAAACCCGATAGTACGGGTGAGTAGTGAGAAAGACTGGCCGCCATTAAATTTTTCCAGTAACGGTGTTCCCATGGGGTATGCCGTAGATGTGCTGAATTACATTTCACGGATGAGCGGGTTGGAAATGCAGTTTATTACTGGAGACAATTGGCAACAGTTGGCCACACAGTTTGTTGATGGTGAGCTGGAAATCATGCAGCCGGTTTTTTACAGTGAGTTTCGTAACTTTATGGGTGAAATGACCATTCCGTTTGTCGATGTTCCTTACGGCATTATCACCTCTTCCGAGTCGCCTGTTACACGTATTACAGAGCTGAACGGTAAAACGGTTGCCATCCCTGAGGGCTGGTCCTTAACCGGCAGGTTGCAAGCTGAGTTTCCAGATATCAACATTATTGAAGTGGAAACGACTCGTGAAGTTTTTGAAGCCGTTATCAGCGGGGAGGCTGATGCCGGAATGGATACGGCAATTACGTTGCAATATATCACTGCCCAGGAATATTCCGATGAAATAACGGTGCATCAGGGGGTAGATTTCTCGCCAGCAGAATTGCCAACCGGGCTACATTTTATGGTGAATCGACAAAATACGGGGCTTACTGACGTTCTTAACCGGGCACTGGAAAATTTATCGGATAGTCATCATCAGGCCTTAGTTGATAAATGGTTTAATTCCATAGATACCGACGGTAACCCCCAGGCATTTCGTCTGGAGCGCTTTAAAAATGATGCGCTACAGGTTTCCGATAAACTTCAATCGATAAGACTTAATGAGCAGGATTATTATGTCTATCATCAGGCTATAGCCATCAATGATGTTGAACCCCAGTACCTCACCATCATGTCACCGCAGAATACTGTGATGAGTCAGGTGTGGAGCAAAACTCAAAATGCCATGCTGGTTGCCGGCTTGATGTTGTTATTCCTATTGCCGTTCAGTTGGTGGTTTGCCTCGCTAATATTATCTGCCGTGAAAAAACTTCAGCTAAATATTGAGCATATTCAACAGCGTCAATTTTCTGCGGTAGACGTTCCATCTCATCACTTATTGGAATTCAGTGCGTTAAGCGAAAAATTACTTGAACTGTCACAGACAAGTCGAGCTTATCAACAAGCACAACAGCAATGGACCGATTCGTTGATTGCATCAGTAGCCCATGCGATTGATGCAAAATCATCTTATCCAACACATCATTGTGTGCTGGTACCCGAGTTGTCGATGTTATTGGCAAACGAAGCGGATAAATCAAACGAGCAGATTTTTAAATATTTCAAGTTGGATGATGAAGACAAGCAGCGGGAATTCCGTTTGGCAGCCTGGTTACATAGCTTTGGAAAAATCACCACGCCGGAATATCTGGTTGATAAACGTACCAAACTGGAAATGCTCTATAACCGGATTCATGAGATCCGTATGCGCTTTGAGGTGTTATGGCGTGATGCCGAAATAGAGTTCTGGCAACAAACCCTGCAACGGCCCGAAAATCGTGCAATGAATGAAGAAGCTTTAAAGGTAAAGCAACTGCAGCTAAAAGATGATTTTGCTTTTATTGCTCAATGCAATATTGGTACAGAATTTATGGATCAGAATACCAATGAACGATTGAAACGACTGGCAAAAATCACTTGGGAACGACATTTTGATGATCAATTAGGGCTATCTCCCGTTGAGCTGGATCAGCAGACTGATGCGACAACGACTCTTCCGGTCACTGAACAGTTGCTGGCAGATAAAGCGGAACATATTATTCCTCGCAATCAGAAAGCAGCTGAGGATGCCCGGGCAGGGGAGAATCTCAACCAACCGGAATACGGTTTTAATCATGGTGAACTGTACAACCTGACCATTGAATCCGGCACCCTGACTAAGGAAGAGCGTTTCAGAATCAATGAACACATTCTGACCACTATCAAAATGCTTGAATCCCTGCCGTATCCTGATGAGCTTTCAAATATCCCACGTTATGCAACAACTCATTTGGAAACAATGAATGGTACTGGCTATCCGCGGGGGCTCACTGCTGATGATTTATCGGTGCCTGAACGCATCATTATGCTGGCCAATGTTTTTGAAGCCCTGACGGCAGCAGATCGCCCGTATAAAAAAGCCAAAACCTTGAGCGTGGCAATTTTCATTTTGCATCAGCTGGTTGAGCAGGAGTTGATGGATAGGGATGTGTTTGAATTATTCCTCACCAGTGGGGTTTACAAACACTACGCTGAAAAGTTTATGGCACAAGAACAAATTGATGAAGTTGATATCAACAAGTTTCTGAGAGAAGAAGAACGTTATATTTAGCTTAGGCGGTATAATGGATAAACCAATTCTGGTGTTTGTAGTGAGTTTTTAATGGCGATTCAGTGGTTTCCCGGACATATGCATAAAGCCGGGCTGGAGATGAAAAAAATCCTGCCGCAGATGGATTTGATTATCGAAGTGCTGGATGCCCGACTTCCGTACAGCAGTTCCAATCCCATGCTGGCGGCTATTCGAGGTGATAAGCCCTGCCTTAAGGTGCTGAACAAGGCCGATCTGGCTGATCCGCAACTGACTGAAATCTGGCAACAATATCTTGAGCAGGAGCAGGGAATCAAAACACTGGTTCTGTCTGCCAATGAGACAACGCGTGGCAAAGAATTAATTGCGATGTGCCAAAAACTGGTACCGCATAAAGCCAGCAGTGTGAAAAAAATTCAGGCACTGATAATGGGTATTCCCAATGTTGGTAAATCGACATTGATAAATGCACTGGCCGGGCGACAGATTGCCAAAACGGGTAATGAACCTGCAGTGACCAAGGTTCAGCAACGCATTATCGTTGATGATGTGGTGGTATTACATGATACGCCGGGAGTGTTATGGCCTAATGTGGAAAATCATGACAGTGGGTATCGTTTGGCCATTACCCATGCCATTAAAGAAACTGCTTTTGAGAATCATGATATTGCCTTATACGCCGTCAAGTATCTTATGCAGCAATATCCTCAAGCTTTGTTAAGTCGATTTCATGTCGATGGCATCACTGACCATGAGCAAACGATGTTGGAAAAAATGGCCCAGAAGCGTGGTTGTATTAAAGCCGGTGGCGTGGCCGATATTGAGCGGATCAGTAAAATTCTGCTGACTGAATTACGCAATGGTCAACTTGGTAGGCTGACGCTGGAAACACCCGAGATGACTGAACGTGAGTGGTTGCAGGTAATACAGAGACGTGAAGAAAAAGCGGCCAAAAAAGCTGCACGTAAAAATAAGCGATGATCCTCTTCAACAGAATAAATTTATTTCTGTAACATCTGTGGTCTGAAACTGTCTGTTGAGTAACGGTTGTGGAGAATTTGTTATGCGAATCTTAACGGTATTACTAATGTTTTTGCTGGCAGGCTGTGCGGCGACACAACCCTCGATATACGCAAAATCTCATAATGACATCCCTTATGAAGAGGTGCTGCAGAATTTTGAATCCTATGAGCAGCAAACAGTACGCTGGGGTGGAATGATTGCTCACGTAGCGAATTATGAGAATTTTTCTGAATTGACCATCGTGCAGTTTCCATTGACGCGGTATGGCGTTCCCATCTCAACCGAAAAAAGTGCTGGCCGGTTTATTGTTCGCAGTGAAAGTTTTCTCGATCCAATGATTTATTCCCCAGAGAAACTGGCTACTTTTATCGGTACCGTTAACTCACTACAACTGCAAAAAGTCGATCAAAAAATGTTATCGCTACCGTTGATTACACTCGAGGAAAGTCACGTGTGGCCACAAAAAGATCCTGAGTCCTCACGGCCCTATAATCCAAAGCATGATGCGCCATTTTTAGGCTATGGCTATTATGGAACAGGCTCCTACTCTCCATAAAAACGACTACTCGCACCACTTTATTAATCTAAATAATAATTATTTGCATTTAGATTAATCAGTCCTTATACTGCGTTTAACCTTATCAATATTGCTGAGGTATACGAGATGCAGTCATCAAAAAATTATTTTCCGAAACAAAAAGCAATACATGTGGCGTTTAGTCCTGATCGACTAGAAGCATTAATCTGTCAGGGCAAACTACATGCCGCTGACTTTAACTGTCTGGATAAAAAATCCAAACGAACAGTGTGGAGCATGCTGCTGGCAGCGGCAGCTCACAGATTGAGTTAATCATGAATGTAAACAGAGCAGAGAGAGCAGAAACCTGGTGCGAAGCTGTCATTTTAGCCGCCAATGAACAATTGGAATTGATGTACCGCCAACACGCTTCAGCATGTATTGCGTTACAGATTTCAAGAAATTATCGGTTATTACTAACCCATAACGAGCACCCTTTAAAGAAACAGCACTGGCGAGCCTTATCGCAGCGCTGGTTACTCAGTTATCAACTTCATCGAGGCCAACAGCGTGGATTACCCGATATGTTGGAAAGTCTCTGAATCTTCAAATTTAAAATAAGGATCTTTAATCATGGCTTCAAATACCTGCCAGCCGGAAAACGTCTTTTCTTCCAGTACCTGTGATATCCAATTTTGCCCTGATTGTCAGATGGTGCACGTCAATATGGGGGCTATCACCATTCGCATGACGGAGCAGCATTTTGCGACTTATGCGATTGATATCAGCAAAGCATTGTTTCATATGCGCCAACGTGAAATACATCAGGCCGATATGCGGATAATGATGTAATACACCTTTCACACGATTATTCTTGATCAACACCAAATCTGACGAAGGGTCTCTTTATCTTTAGAGCCTAAGGTCAACAGACCCTACAGTTCTTTCGTTAAAATGCTGGTGGTCAGTGAAAAAAGGGAGCTCTGCTCCCTTTTTTTGTCTGAAATTTATGGCAAGATAAAATTCTGCTGCTGTTTTCAGCTATGCTTGTAGCTGCACTGAAAAAATTATTTGGGACTAGGTAAATGCTGAAAGGGATAAAAGTCACAGCGATTGTGATCATTTCTGTGCTGATGCTTATTTGGCTGACCTGTACTTTGCTGCTGAACCATGCACGAGATCTCAAGCTGGACCAATACAAACTGACCAATCCCTGGTTGCTTGAACATTATCAACGGACGGATGTGCCGGTAGAACATGGATGGCGTCTGGCTGAACAGCTGTTTATGGAAATCGAGTCACAACTTTATGTGAATGCCGAACCTAAACTGCTTCTTAACCGTCCATTGTTAGGTGGTATTTTACTGGAGGATCTCATTGTTCTGGCAACAGATGACAATCTGATTCTGTTTGATACCGAAGGCGGGTATATCGGCACACTTGGGGCTGCAGAACTTATACCGGCCGAGATCCAGAATATTGGCTTACATCATGGTCTTCCGGTGCTGCAAACCCGAAGTGGGATGTGGCAAGGGAATTCGATTCTGGATGATTGGCAATTGATATCGTTGCAGGGAGTTTCATGGAGCGAATCCATCCCTATCCCGGAATCCACTAAAAATGAACTTAGGCAGCAACTTGAAGCTCATAACATCAAGCTGACAACACTACTTGAAGGTATCTGTAACGGGCGTTTTTTTGGTGAACAGGGGCGTTGGCTGATTGATGCATTATTACTGTTGATAATGGTTCTTGCATTACGCGGCATGTTTGGATTAACAGACAAGTCATAATGGCGCGGTTATGCCACTATAAAATTTATTTCGGGAGGTAGGTTTTTGAGACAGACAGGGTTTCCGTTTCTGCCCAAAGACTTCATTGAAACTGAAGATGGATTGATATTTGCCGTAGTCAGCTATCACTCACATGATCAGAAAGTGGGCTGCTTTTTACGTTATGTGCAGGATCAACATGGTTGGCATAAAGTGGATACTGAACAGGCTAACCGTTTACTGGAACGCCATCATCCAGAGTTTTTATTTTATTCCAGCCAGTTTGATGCAGCCTTTCATGCGGTTCCGGTGAACAGCATTATTCATCATCACCGTCCCGAGCAACGATTGCAGCAATTACTTAAACAACCAGCTGAAGATCCGCTGCAGCATAAACTACATAAATTGATAGCCATTTTGCAGCAATATTCAGTGGATATTGATGCCATGGGGCTCACCGGATCAATGCTGATTAATCAGCAAAAAGCGACATCCGATATTGATCTGGTCATATACGGACGTGAGGCGTTTCATCAATGTCGCTCTGCCGTTAAAAAAGCAATTGCAGATAATCTGCTTCAGAAGCTGGATATAACTCAAATGCAGGAAAACTATCAGCGACGGGATAGTGAGCTGGATTTTGACACCTTTAGCTGGCATGAATACCGGAAATGCAATAAAGCGATGATTGATGGCAGTAAATTCGATATAGGAATGGTCTGTCTATCAGATGAGCTTGATATCGAACATCGGCATTTCCTCAAACAAGGCATTAAAACCATCCAATGTCGGGTGACCGATGACAGTCGTGCATTTGATTTCCCTGCACGATACCGAGTGGATAATGCACTGACTCCTGAAATTATTTCCTTTACCCATACCTATGTTGGACAAGTGGAAAAAGGAGAATTCATTGAGGTTTGCGGTGCATTGGAATGTGATGCTTCCGGAACCTGCCGAATTGTGGTCGGTTCTACACGAGAAGCCCGAGGCGAATATATAAAGGTGATTGAACAAAAATGAGTGAACTTATTCAAAATACAAAAGCAGATATAGGCGTAGTAGGTTTAGCCGTGATGGGACAGAACCTGGTGCTCAACATGAATGACAAAGGCTTTAAGGTAGCGGTTTATAACCGGACCACCTCCAAAGTCGATGAGTTTCTGGAGGGGCCAGCAAAAGATACCAATATTATCGGTTGCCATGATCTGAAAAAATTTGTCGAAAGCCTGCAAATGCCTCGTCGGGTCATGTTGATGGTGAAAGCGGGTCCCGTGGTTGATTCTTTTATTGAGCAACTGGTTACCTATCTGGATAAAGGTGACATCATTATTGATGGCGGTAACTCACTGTTTAATGACAGTGACAGACGTACCCATGAACTGCATAAAAAAGGCATTCTGTTTGTCGGCAGCGGTGTTTCAGGTGGTGAGGAAGGCGCACGTTTCGGACCTTCTCTAATGCCTGGTGGTAATAATGCCGCATGGCCTGCGATTAAACCCATTTTTCAGGCCATTGCTGCACAGGTTGATGGGGAAGCCTGCTGTGACTGGGTCGGTAATGACGGCGCTGGCCATTATGTAAAAATGGTGCATAACGGCATTGAGTACGGTGATATGCAACTGATTTGTGAAGCGTATCAAATGATGCGCGAAGGCCTGGGCATGTCCGGTGATGAAATTCAGCAGGTATTTGCTGAATGGAACGAAGGGGTTTTGGACTCCTATCTGATCGAGATTACCCGCGATATCCTGGCGGTGAAAGAACCTGATGGCAGTTTGCTGATTGATCATATTCTGGATACTGCCGGTCAAAAAGGAACGGGTAAATGGACTGGTATCAATGCACTGGAGTTAGGCATTCCATTAACGCTGATTGGAGAGGCCGTATTTTCCCGCTGTTTATCTGCTCTGAAAGATGAACGGGTGACGGCCTCTAGTGTTTTGCCTGCAGAAGCAGGTGAATTTTCCGGCGATAAAGCTGAAATGGTTAACGCAATTCGTGATGCCTTATATGCTTCAAAAATTATTTCCTACGCCCAAGGTTACATGCTAATGCGTGAAGCAGCCAAAACCTATGGCTGGGAGCTCAATTATGGTGGTATTGCGTTGATGTGGAGAGGCGGCTGTATTATTCGCAGTCGCTTCCTGGGCAATATTCGCGATGCTTTTGAGCGGAATCCCCAACTGGGAAATCTGTTACTGGATGATTTCTTCATTGATGCTATTACTGAGGCCTTACCGGGTTGGCGTAAAGCCGTAGGCTGTGCCATCAGTCTTGGGGTTCCGGTACCTGCATTCAGCAGTGCATTATCTTTCTATGATGGTTATCGCAGTGAACGCTTACCTGCCAATTTATTGCAGGCCCAGCGGGATTATTTTGGTGCCCACACCTATGAACGGCTGGATAAGCCTCGCGGTGAATATTTCCATACCAACTGGACCGGCAGAGGCGGTAATGTTTCAGCATCAACCTATGAAGCGTAAATCAAGGTAAATGAAACACTGAAGAGGGCGGGAAACCGCCCTTTTTAATGTCCAAAATTTACAATGGTGTCGTTCTTCTCAGCACCATAAACTGGTTAGGTTCGCCAACAACATAGATATTACCCTCAGCATCGGTTGTAACCCCTTCAGGCTGGCTCATTTTAGGCCAAAGACGATAAGGACCACTGCCTAATCTGATTCGTGATATTTCCTCTCCCGACAAATCAATTACGTGCAGGCTGTGTGAGTCATCACTTAAAACCAGTAATCTTTCTTCCGGGCCCTGCAACAAGGTAAGACCCGAGAAGTCATCGACCTCCAGACGCAGGTTTTTCATTACATCAAACTGCTTGGTCTGCTCATCATTTTCCAATGCAAAATGCATTATCCGGGCCGGCATCTCTTGCACAAAAAACACGCCGTGTCGCGGTGAAAAGGCAATCCCCTCAATGCCTTTATTATTTTTTTCAGGGGGAAGCAGGGCAAGGGTTTTGACATCAGAATAGTGAACTTCTGTCGTTGTATCGAGTATGTCAACAAAGCTAATGGTCTGCTGCCGCTCTTCGCTGATAATAAATCGATTGCCTTCTACATAATCAATACTTTCAGTATCAGAAAAACCTATTAAATCAATTTTTCTCAGCAATTGACCATTTTTACTGATGACAACGATCTGCTCAGGATTATTAATAATGCCATAAAGATTTCCAGAATCAGGATGATAGGTTATGCCTGATAAGTTATCTTCTATACCATCAATCATCAGCGTTTTACTGAGCAGATAGTGATTAAGATCCCAGACTTCACTGGTTTTAGTTGTGGCAGAACTCACGGTGCTGAACCAGAGGCAGCCACTTAAAATCGTGCTGAGCAGTAATACAATAAGTAGTAATCTCGATCGGGTTTTATCCGAGAAAAGAGCCATGCGTTTATCCTTCAACTTGGTTACTCTACCAATGCCAGACATTGATATGACTTAAAGAAGAACGATAATCCTCGAGGCTTAATTCAAACTGAAAATTAGTGTTGGATCAGGAAAATTTTTATGGCTTACTCATCGACATCATCCATATCGGCTTGACCTGATAAGCGACGCCGTATGTGCGACCATGACATTCCCACTGCGAGCACAGTAGCGATAAGAAATAAAATGATATAGGTAAAAGCGGCATGATGAAGGAATTCCAGAATACCTAAATCAAATAACCACCAGATAATAATGGCAAAAAAGGCAAACGCGAGGATAAGACCAAATCCACCTAATGATCGGAATGTTGCTCTGAGATAAACCGTCCAGCCAATCAGGATAATAACGGTGGCCATGGCAAATGGTGGGGTAATATTCATACCAGCGTTACCAAACAGAGCGTCATTGGCCCAATGATAATAGCTATAACCACTCGGGTTATAACTGATAAATACCAGCAAAACGGCAAACAACAAACGTAATAAAAAGCCTTTACTATTAAAACGTTGTGCCATGACCGTCTCCTTAAATATTTATTGGACTAACGAATCTCAAACAGGCTAAATTCGCCAGTAGCGGTTAGTTTTTCCAGGCTGATATCAGTGACCTGTGCAAAATTCGGTCCTTGCCAGGCCCATTCGAGTAATTGTTCCAGTTGAGCGGGTTCACCTTCTGCGACCATCTCAACCTGCCCACTGCGCAGATTTCGCACCCAGCCTGTTACGCCTATTTTCTGCGCTGCGATTTGTGCTGACATACGATAGCTGACACCTTGCACGCGACCTTCAATTACAAAGTGATACCGCTTTATTCCCATTCGATAGTAGCAGGTGGTTTACCAGAGATATCGTAGACTACTCTTGAGATACCATTGATTTCATTAATAATCCGACGTGACACCAGATCCAGAAACTCATAAGGCAGGTGTGCCCAGCGAGCGGTCATAAAATCAATGGTTTCGACTGCACGCAATGCAACTACATAGTCATAGCGACGACCATCACCCATTACACCAACTGATTTAACGGGTAAAAATACTGCAAACGCCTGGCTGGTTTTATCATACAAATCATGCGCGCGCAGTTCTTCGATAAAGATGTTATCGGCTTTACGCAATAAGTCGGCATATTCTTTTCTGACTTCGCCCAGAATACGTACGCCAAGGCCTGGGCCAGGGAATGGGTGGCGATAGACCATATCGCTTGGCAAGCCTAATTCAACGCCCAGTTTACGCACTTCATCTTTAAACAATTCGCGTAAAGGCTCAATTAATTTGAGTTTCATGTGCTCCGGTAAGCCGCCGACATTGTGATGCGTTTTAATCACATGGGCTTTACCGGTTTTAGAAGCAGCAGATTCGATTACATCAGGATATATAGTGCCTTGAGCCAGCCATTGCACATTTGTCAGTTTGGAAGCTTCTTCATCAAATACTTCAACAAACTCACGGCCAATGATTTTACGTTTGGCTTCCGGATCATTTTCACCGGCCAATGCAGAGAGAAAACGATCTTCAGCATCGACGCGAATCACTCTGATGCCCATATGTTTGGCAAACATCGCCATCACCTGGTCGCCTTCGTTTTCACGCAACAGGCCATTATTTACAAACACACAAATCAGCTGATCGCCAATTGCACGGTGCAGTAAAGCTGCCACTACCGAGGAATCAACACCACCTGATAAACCCAGCAATACTTCATCTTTGCCAACTTGCTGGCGGATGGTTTCAATGCTGTCTTCAATAATATTGGCGGAGGTCCATAAGGTTTCACAACCACAGATTTCGCTGATAAAACGTGAAATCATCCGTTGTCCCTGAGTGGTGTGGGTGACTTCAGGATGGAACTGGACGCCGTAGAACTGTCGTTCTTCATCTGCCATACCAGCAATGGGCGCACTGTCAGTGCTGGCAATGACTTTAAATCCCTCTGGCAACTGGCTGACCCGATCACCATGACTCATCCATACATCCAGCATGCCAAAGCCTTCTGGGGTTGTATGGTCTTCAATATCTTTCAAAAACGCAGAATGACCATGAGCACGAATTTTAGCGTAGCCAAATTCCCGGTGAGATGACGATTCGACCTTGCCCCCAAGTTGTGTGGCCATGGTTTGCATGCCGTAGCAGATACCCAGCACGGGCACATTCATTTCAAATACGCAGTGTGGTGCAGCTGGTGCAGACTCACCAATCGTTGAATCAGGGCCGCCGGAAAGAATGATACCTTTTGGAGCAAATTCACGAATTTCTGCTTCGCTGATATCCGGGTTGCGTAACTCACAATACACACCGGCTTCGCGCACTCGGCGGGCAATAAGTTGGGTATATTGTGACCCGAAATCAAGGATTAGAATGCGGTGGTCGTGAATATGGCTGCTCATGAATCTCTCTTACAGTCAGATAAAAAATACCGGCTTCCGGGGAGAAGCCGGCATTATTCAAAAATTAATTAACCCGGTAATTCGGTGCTTCTTTGGTAATAGTCACGTCATGGACATGGCTTTCATTCATACCAGCAGAAGTCACACGAACAAACTCAGGTTTGGTCCGCATTTCTTCAATAGTACGGCTACCGGTATAGCCCATGGAAGCCCGAACACCGCCCATCAACTGATGGATAACCGGACTCAGATTCCCTTTGAAGGGCACTCGACCTTCAATGCCTTCCGGAACAAGTTTGTCAGGTTCACTAGACTCTTGGAAGTAACGATCACTGGATCCTTGCTTCTGTTGCATGGCACCCATGGATCCCATACCACGATACGATTTATAAGCACGACCTTGGAATAATTCCACTTCGCCAGGAGCTTCTTCTGTACCGGCAAACATTCCACCAATCATAATGGCATGTGCGCCGGCTACAATGGCTTTGGCAATATCACCCGAATAGCGTACGCCACCATCAGCAATTAAGGGTATACCGGTTCCAGCCAGTGCTGCCGCGACATTACTGATAGCGCTGATTTGTGGTACACCTACACCGGCGACGATACGTGTGGTACAGATAGAGCCGGGACCGATACCGACTTTTACCGCATCTGCACCGGCTTCAACTAAAGCTTTGGCTGCAGCAGCAGTCGCGATATTACCGCCGATGACTTGAACTTGAGGATAGTGTTTTTTGACCCAACGCACCTGATCCAAAACGCCTTGAGAGTGGCCGTGTGCCGTATCAACAACAATCACATCCACTCCAGCAGCTACCAGAGCATCCACGCGCGCTTCACTCTCGGAACCAATTCCTACCGCAGCACCAACCCGTAAACGCTCCTGTGCATCTTTTGATGCCAGTGGGTTATCCGTTTGTTTTTGAATATCTTTTACTGTGATCATGCCCTGCAAGTGGAAGTTATCATCGACAACCAGGACTTTTTCAATGCGGTTGGTATGCAATAAATGCAGCACCTCTTCACGGGTGGCATTTTCGCCTACAGTGACCAATTTATCTTTGCCGGTCATGATCGATGAGACTGGACTATCAAAATGTTTTTCAAAACGTAAATCACGGCTGGTCACGATGCCCACCAAATCATCGCCATCGACAACCGGGACGCCGGAGATATTATGAGCACGAGTAAGTTCAACGACAGCGCCAATAGAGGTATTAGGACTAACGGTAATGGGATCCCGTACCACACCGCTTTCAAATTTTTTCACTTTGCGAACTTCATCTGCCTGTTGTTCGATGGTCATATTTTTATGCAAAATACCCAGACCACCTTCCTGTGCCATAGTGATCGCCAACCGGCTTTCAGTGACGGTGTCCATGGCAGAAGAAAGCAGTGGAATATTAATGGTGATATCACGTGTCAATTGAGTTGACAAACTGACATCACGCGGCAGAACATTTGAATAGGCGGGGAGTAATAAAACGTCATCAAATGTCAGGGCTTCTTGCGCAATTCTCATGAGGCGGGTTCCCGAATTTACTGTAATATGATCGATAAATTATATCAGGAACTTAGTGGTTTATGGCATCACTTATGACATCGGATTCGCAAGTAAAACTCGCTGCCCGTGCTGTCAAGGATGTATATCCGGTTTCGCGATTGGTCAGAGAAGTCCGGCTGATGCTGGATGGTTCGTTTCCGCTTTTGTGGGTGGAAGGGGAAATCTCCAATTTGGCAATGCCGGCGTCAGGGCACATTTATTTCACGTTAAAAGACTCAGCTGCGCAAGTACGCTGTGCAATGTTTCGTGGACGCAATCAACAATTACGCTTTACACCGGAAAATGGCATGCAGGTATTACTGCGCGTCAAAGTCACCCTTTATGAAGGTCGTGGCGAATTTCAGCTGGTTGTTGAGCATATGGAAGAAGCGGGTAGCGGCGCATTGCAACGCGCTTATGAAGCATTAAAAGCCCGACTGGGTCAGGAAGGTTTATTCGATACCGCTCATAAAAAACCGTTACCGTCGTTGCCGCAAACCATCGGTATTGTGTCTTCACCGGATGGAGCAGCGGTTCACGATATTTTGCATGTTTTGAAACGGCGTTTTCCGGCAATCAAAGTGATTCTGTATCCCGTTGCCGTACAAGGTGAAACAGCGCCACGGCAGATTGCTAATGCTATTCAAACTGCTGATCAGCGACAGGAATGTGATTTGCTGATAGTAGGGCGGGGTGGTGGCTCACTGGAAGATCTGTGGAGCTTCAATGATGAGTTGGTTGCCAGAGCTTTGTTTGCCTGTCAGATACCGACCATCAGCGCGGTAGGCCATGAAATTGATTTTACCATTGCCGATTTTGTTGCAGATGTCAGGGCTCCAACGCCTTCGGCTGCGGCTGAACTGGCGGTACCTGAAGCGCGCCAATTAGCCTTAAATCTTCGCGGTTTGTTGCAAAATCTGGGCAGTCGTATTCAGCAAAAACTTGCCAATGAACAACGGCATATTCGGCATCTGTCTCAACGTCTGCCCCGCCCGCAGCAACAAATTAAACTCCAGCAGCAACAGTTAAAACGTCTGCAAACGCAACTTGATTACAGTATCCAGCGGCGGTTACAAGGCAAGCAACAACAACTTGATTATCTGTCAGTAAGATTGCCTCATCCAAAGTTGCGAATCAGCTGGCGACAAACCCGACTGCAGGATTTAACACAGCGGTTTGAAAAAGCCTTTTCGGTACAGCAGCAACAATTCAGGTTACAAAGCCAGAATCTGAATGATCGCTTAAAGCGATTGTTACCGGTCTCCCGTTTGAAGCAACAGCAGCAGCATGTAGAGGCACTCTCTTCACAATTAAACCGTTTGACCGGTCAACAAATCACCGATCAAAAAAAGCAGCTGGCCCAGTTGATGCGTACCTTATCGGTGGTTAGCCCTCTCAACACACTGGAGCGCGGTTACAGCATCACCAGTGATTCACAGACTGGTAATGTTATTTACCGATCTGATGAAGTAACAATCGGACAATCCCTGCAAATTCGTTTATTTGAAGGTCAATTGGACTGTGAAGTTCGTCGTAAGAAATGATGTATAGATTGTGCTATTGGCTGGTTCTATTAGTCTGTTCACCTGCCTGGGCTTTACCACAACAATTACCAGTACCAGGTGGTGTCGTCATTTTGCCTTTGGAAATCGAGGGAAATGTAGCACCTGAGGTGACCTATCAAAAACAACAGGTGCTAGTGGTAAAACAAGATTCACAATGGCAGGCTGTAGTTGGCATTCCGCTGGCAGCCGAGTCGGGGAATCACAAAATTCTGGTGGAAAGTCAGGGTGCGTTAAGCAGCATTATGTTTGAGGTCAAAGATAAAGCTTATCCCACTCAACGGATAAATGTTCCTGACGATCGTAAGGTCAATCCCTATGCGGAAGATATGGAGCGCATCGAAGCCGAAACAGCCAAAATAAATAAAGCCTTACGTCATTGGCGTGCCAGCGACAATGTGCCGTTTAATTTTGTCTGGCCCATTGAAGGAAGGGTCAGTGGTTTATTTGGCCGTCGTCGTGTGTTTAATGGCGAAGAGCGTAATCCACACAGCGGTATTGATATTGCAGCGGCAACAGGTACTGAAATTATGGCACCGGCCAACGGAATAGTGACGGATACCGACGATTACTTTTTCAATGGCAATACAGTAATGATTGACCATGGTCAGGGTCTCGTGACCATGTTTTGTCATCTGGATCGGATTGATGTCAAAGCAGGACAAAAAATTCAACAGGGCGAGATTATCGGCACGGTTGGCGCCACTGGCCGTGTTACCGGTCCACACCTGCACCTTGGTGTGAGTTTGAATAATGCCCGTGTTGAGCCCTTGTTATTTTTTCCAGAGCGGGAAGGTTATCCTTCAGTTCAATAAACCTCTGGCTTACTGTATTTATTTAATAATTCCGTCAGCAGAATAAAATTAACCGGTTTGGTGAGATAGGCAGTAAACAGGCCTTCTGCCTGCTGCAAATCATAAGGCATGGCGGCAGCGGTAACCGCGATCACCGGAATGTGCCGGAGTTTCGGATTAGCCATGATCTGCTCGGTAGCCTGTAAGCCGCTGATTCCGGGGAGATTGATATCCATCAATATCACGGCTGGCATATTACTTTCCAGCCAGTCCAGTCCTGCCTCAGCTGTTTTGCAAATATGCAACGTGTATTGGGGCAGACGATCAAAAAATGCTTCCATCAATTTGATATTGGCCGGATTATCTTCTATATGCAGAATGAGAGTCGAAGCAGAGGAGTTAAATGGATTTTCGGCTTTAATTGATTCAGCCTGCTGATGCACTTCATCATTCTGGTTATTGTTGTCTGTTATGGGTAACTCTACCCAGAATCGAGTGCCTTGATTTTCTGTGCTTTCAAAACCAATATGCCCGTCCATGGCTTTTATCAGTCTCTTGGTCACAATCAATCCGACTCCGGTTCCTTCAATGTCCGAGTTTTCCTGACCCAGACGATCAAATGCCGTAAACAGATAGGCCTGCTTATCCCGTGGAATTCCCATGCCTGTATCCTGAATAGTGATACGCAAGCGCTTAGTGGAATCAATTACCTCACCGCTAATAATAACTTTGCCATCAGGGCGATTATATTTGATGGCATTACTGACCAGATTTATCAGCACCTGTTTGAGTTTTGTTAAATCAGCGAGTACCAGCTGTTCAGGAATGTCATCAGTATGAATGATCACACGATAGCGAGCCGCCAGGTTTTTCAGCATGGGCAAACAATGATTAATTGCGACACTGACATTCACCGGCTCAATCGATACGTCCACTGAACCCGTCTCAATTTTAGCCAGCTCCAGCACATCATTAATTAACTTGAGCAAGTGCTCACCACTGTGAATGATGAGCTTTAAACTATCTTGCTGGGTTTCTGTGAGTGGCGCATCATTGTCACTTTGCAGTAACTGGGCAAACCCCAGAATCGCATTTAAAGGCGTGCGTAATTCATGGCTCATTGCCGACAGGAATTCCGATTTTGCCTGGTTGGCTTTTTCAGCTTCTTCCTTGGCAGCGATTAATGCCAGATGTTCAGCTTTTTGAAGAGAAATATCTCGGACGATACCCGTAAAAAAATAATGGCCTTCCCATTGAAATGCGCTCAGCGTCAGTTCGATGGGAATGATTTGCCCACTTTTGTGTAATGCTTCCAACTCAACTGGCTGGCCAATTATGGTGGATTGCTCACTAATGAGGAATCGCGACATCCCATGTTCGTGATTTTTACGATGCTGGGCTGGCATCAGCTGGGTAATATTCTGCCCGATAATTTCTTCTGGCTGATAACCGAACAGGCGAACTGAAGCGACATTAAAATTCTGGATAATGCCCGTTTCATCAATGGTAATAACGCCTTCAAGGGTATGGTTAAGCAAGGTTTGTAAACGATCACTTTCACGTTTAGCTCTCTGCTCAAGTGCCTTACCTTTTTTCAGTTCTGCTTCCAGCGCTGCTGTTTGTATCGCAATCTGGTTACTGAGTATTTTGGCATGATGGCGTTTGATGAAATAGCCAATCATTGTTAACAAGGCTAATATGCCAAGTGAAACCACCAGCCATTTAAACCAGATGGACACACCTGGCGTTGTGTCATAGATAAAGCCGTTAAGCGCCTGGTCATCATTAACCAAGCCTAAATGCTGATAATGTTCAGCAATTTTTTGCCAACGCTCAATCGTCATATGGCCCAGTGAAACTGTAGGGTACAAACTGAGCTCACTAAGCTTTTCAGCTTCAAATTCCAGATGTGCACGCGTTTTATTTTGCGTGTTGTAGTTTTTTAAAATCAGATCAACCATTTCATAAGGGTGTTCCAGAGCATATTGCCAACCACGCAAGGTTGCACTGTGAAAGGCTTCTACATCTCCTGGCTGACGTTTTAAATAACGTTCAGAGGTAAAGATGATATCGCTGTAAAAGTTGATGTTGTATTCATGGGGTGACAATGTCCGATAATCCACGCCGCGACTTAACATCTGGAAGGGTTCATTGGAAATATATGCGGTCAGCGCATCTACTTTTCCGTCAATTAAATTATCAATATCCTCGGGCGAGGGATCGACAATATTGAGCTGTGAAGGATCTATCCCAAATCGTAGCAACATGGCAGATAAATCATCAGCATAAGACTGACGAGTGACTGTTTTACCGACAAAATCAGTGGGTTGTGTTATCGATGAGTCTGCTCTGACCAACCAGGTATAGGGACTGCTTTGAAAAATCGCCGCGAGCGCTACAAAAGGGCGCCCTTTAAGTCTTTCTACCACCAATCCAGCACCGGAAATTCCAAATTCAACATTGCCGGCTTCCACATCGTTGAAAGGTGCTTTTTGCCCGGTAAGTATGGTTACTGCCAGCCCGGCATCCTGATAATAGCCTTGTTCTTTTGCAGCGTAGATACCCGCAAATTGAAATTGATGCTGCCAGTGAAGTTTGATTGAGACAGGGGTGAGTTTTTGACTTGCCTCTTCAGCTAGGGATGAGCTGGTAATTAACAACAGGGCAAGCGCAATCAATCGACACATAAAAAGTACTCAAACAGAGTTCAATTCATCTTACTCCAACAGAAGCGTATTGTGGAAATTGCCTGCTAGTAATTTATAGGCGAAAGTCCCGTCCCAGATAAACACTTAAAACATGCTTATCCTGAAGGATTTCATCTGGACTGCCTTTTGCGATCACCTCACCCTCGTTGAATATATAGGCACGCTCACAAACGCTCAGTGTTTCACGTACATTATGATCGGTGATTAATATGCCGATACCTCTCGCAGCCAGTGCCTTGATAATACCCTGTATATCCAGAACAGAAATCGGATCAACACCGGCGAAGGGTTCATCCAGCAGGATAAATTGTGGATCCATGGCTAAGGCGCGGGCTATTTCCACACGACGTCTTTCACCACCGGACAATGCCATGCCTAATGATTTGCGGATGTGACCAATATGGAATTCTTCGAGTAATTTTTCCAGCAACTGTTTTTTGGCAATGATACTGAGGTTTTTCCGGGTTTCGATAATAGCGTAAAGATTGTCTTCAACGGACAATTTACGGAATACCGAGGCTTCCTGTGGCAGATATCCTATCCCCAATTGTGCCCGGGTATGGATAGGTTCGTGGGTAAGTTCGCGTTGATTGAGAAAAATACTGCCGTGATCAACTGGAATCAATCCGACAATCATGTAAAAACTGGTCGTTTTACCCGCCCCATTGGGACCAAGCAAGCCCACAATCTCACCACTGTTTACTTCAAGGGAAATATTTTTAACAACCAACCGATCGCCAAATTGCTTGGCGAGCGACCTTGCAGAAAGCTGACTCATTTAAATTCCGTGATTATTCAGGATTCATTTGCAGGTAGCGTGCACTGACCCAACCAATAATGGCTTTATCCCCACTCATACCTCTGACTTGTACCCATTCAGGCTGACGGGTCAGCACGATCACTTCAGTGTTTTCGACAAACGCCCCAAGTCGTTCATATTGAGTCCCGGGACCGGTTCTGACATTCAAAGTGGTCTGAGTTACCGCAGTAGGGTAGCTCATGTCCGATTGCTGTTCAGGAGCCTCAGTTAACGGTTGAGGCGCTTCAACAGCAGGTTCTGCCGGTTTACTTTTATTTTTTTCGCGTTGACCAGGCGGCTGGATGGTGATGTGAACGCGACCACTGGACTGTTGCTGTCCATCGACTTCGACCGGTCTTGAGTTGGCAATAACAATATTTCTGTCGATATCGTATTCGATATGATTGCCACGGAATTCATCGCCTGACTGCCAAACATAACCCTGGCCGACCAGAAAGATACGTTGTTTGCTGGCATGGTATTCCATCTGCAGGGCTTTTGCTTTAACCGGTTTATCCCCTTCCTTATGTACTTGTTCATAAGTGGCAAGGTTACCTTCAGCAATAGCTTTTTCCAGTTCGCGGTTTTCGTCATAGAAAAAAGTAATGACATCACCTTCGATACGTAAAGTGCCCTGTGTCAGTATGGCATCGCCTTTATATTGCGTGACACCGGTTTCATCATCAAGCTGCGCGTGATCTGCTTCAATATTTATCGGTTGCTCGCGATCACTTGGTAAGGCGAGGGCAATGGATGGGATGATGGTCATTCCCCAAAGCAGATTAATTAACAGGTGGCGCATTATATTGTCCTCTCACCCTAGAGTGCAGATTAATAGTTTCTTCTTGTAAAGCGGCATGAAAACCCACTGAATGGGTATCGCCATGAGGCGATTTCATGGTCACCGGCTGATCGGTATACGCCGTGTTGTTGACAGTATCCAGATTCAGAACTTCAGTTAATAACTGTATTTCCGGTTGATCTTTGTTGGTAATAATAACATTGCCGGTGAGAAGAATGTTCTCGCCTTCACCCTGAGTTTCAGCATGATCTGACTCAATGATCCAATCATTGTTTTCCGGCGCAATAAACAGGGTGTTTGGACTGAAAATTTCAGTACGGTCATTCTCCGGATAGTGATACAGCGTTTCTCCGGTAATTACCCGCGATGGTTTGCCATTGATATCCATTACCGTCATCTTGAAATCGGTCATTCCAAAATCGATACTGTAGTGCACGGCGCGTTCAGTTTTTGGTGCCTCAGGTTTGCTAAGCAACATCCACAGACTGATCCCCGCGACTAGCAGTAAAGCAATTTTGATATAAATTGGAATATTAAAAATGGCGTTCAATTTGGTCCTGCAGGGTTCCCTGTCCTTCCATTATTAATTCACATACATCACGGGCAGCACCTCTACCACCCATGGACGGAGTGATCCAGTGCGCATGTTTTTTCACCACAGCATCAGCATCCTGAACGGCTATCGCTAAACCGACTCTGCTCATGATGGACAAGTCCACCCAGTCATCACCGACATAAGCACATTGTTCCGGTTTCAGCTTAAGGGTTTTTAACAGTTCCTCAAAGGCTGGCAGCTTTACTTTTTGTCCCTGGTAAACCAGATTAATTCCAAGACTTTGCATACGATGTTCAACCACTCTGGAGGTGCGTCCAGTGATAATAGCAATATCGACACCGGTGTATTGCAGCAGTTTCATGCCGTGGCCATCACGCGAATTAAATGCCTTATGTTCCTCACCATCATCACCAATAATGATACTGCCATCAGTCAGTACACCATCGACATCAAAAATAACCAGTTTAATTTGTTTGGCGCGAGCCGTTATATCTTGCATTGATCTGTCCTGAAAATTAGACCACACCGGCACGTAATAAGTCGTGCATATTCAGTGCGCCTGTTAAGTTATGGTTTTTATCGGTAATCAACAGGCCGTTGATTTTATATTGCTGCATCATCTGTAATGCTTCTGCGGCAAGCATCTCTGCATGCCCCGTTTTACAATGTTGTGTCATATGTTCCTGCAGCGGGGCGGTTAAAATATTTACTTCCTGTGCCAGGACTCGACGTAAATCACCATCGGTGAAAATCCCCACCAATTTGTCATCATTATCGACCACGGCGGTCATGCCCAAACTTTTGTCGGACATTTCAATCAGCGCTTCGCGCAGCAATGCCTTTTCATTTACTTTAGGGATGGCTGCGCCGATATGCATGATGTCGCTGACACGTAATAACAATCGTCTACCAAGATTGCCACCCGGGTGAGAAAGGGCAAAATCTTCAGCGGTAAAGCCACGAGCTTCCAATAACGCAATGGCCAGTGCATCCCCCATCACTAATGCGACGGTAGTACTGGATGTTGGGGCCAGTCCCAATGGGCAGGCTTCTTTTTTAACACTGACGTTGATAGTTGCATCAGCACATAACGAAAGTGTTGAGTCCATACGACCACTCATAGTGATTAATGGTACGCCCAGTCGTTTAATCAACGGCAATATGGTCAGAATCTCGGCAGTTTCACCGGAGTTGGATAATGCCAGAACCACATCTTTGTCGGTGATCATACCTAAATCACCATGACTGGCTTCTCCGGGATGAACAAAAAATGCCGGACTGCCGGTGCTGGCCAACGTAGCAGCGATTTTACTGCCGATATGGCCTGATTTACCCATGCCAATCACCACAATACGACCCTGACATTGCAGCAGATACTCACATGCTCGAACAAAATCATCATCCACTCTATCGCGGAGCAACATGACAGACTCCAGCTCGGTATCGATGACTGCCAGCGCCAATTGTTTTAATTTATCCGAATCTATTTTCATATACCGTTATGCACACCTTGATACGCCAGCAAACTTATATAGCCTGCATAAACCAGTAGTAATAATAAACCAACCGGGCGTCCCAATCGGCCTTTTAAACAAAATCTTGCAAACAGATAAAGCACGATTGTCAGGCCAATCATAAAGCTAAAATCGCGGGTTAGCAGTAGCGAATCTACTTTCGTTGGGTGAATCAGACCCGGCATGGCAAGAACAGCAAGCAGATTAAAGATATTTGAACCAAGAATATTGCCAACGGCAATATCATGTTCATTTTTCAGAGCAGATGAAATACAGGCGGCTAACTCTGGCAGACTGGTGCCAATGGCAACGACGGTTAAGCCAATCACTAAATCACTTATGCCCAACAATTGCGCGACACCAGTTGCTCCCCAGACTAAGAGTTTGGCTCCCCCCAGTAAGGCAATTAATCCTGTCAAAAACAGTACGATGGATTTTTTCAGTGAGCGTTTTGGCTGCTGATATTCCTGAGTAAATTCAATTTTCAGCGGATCGTCCTTAGCACTTTTAACAGCCAGCCATGCCATGCCTCCTAGCGTCAATATAAAGCCTGTAAACAGAACCAGGCCATCAATCCGATCCAGTTGCATATCCCAGAGCAATAACAACAGGGAGAGGAACATGATAAAGACTAATACCGGAAATTCTCTTCTCAGGGTAATGGAGTGAATCGCCAGAGGAGTGACCAGAATCGTGACGCCCAAAACCAGTCCAATATTGGTGATATTGGAGCCAATGGCATTGCCAATACCCAGGGCAGGAGCACCATCAAATGCAGCGAATGCTGAAACTATCATTTCTGGAGCAGAGGTACCAAAACCAACGATAGTTAAGCCGACAATTAAGGGAGCAACCCCCAGGTTCGATGCAATGCCTGCCGCACCATCAATAAATTTATCCGCTCCCCAGATCAATAGGACCAACCCACTGATAATGGCGCTTATAAATAGAAAAGAAGTCATTTAATAACCGATGATGGAACCTTAAAAATAAAAAGAGCCGGACTAAATCCGGCTCTTTTTATTATAACGGTGGAGAATTGTTATGTCGCGATGTATTACTGGTCATCGAACAAATCAAAATCATCATCATCTGGCGGGTTACCATCGTAAACCAGATATTGACGACGCTGCAGATAGGCATTTCTTACGTATGCATATTCGTCATCCGTAGCTTCATCCAAAACCCGTTCTGACTTAAGCAGATTGGCACGGGTATCCACTAAACGTGTTCCTGCAAAGGCATTACGTGCGCCCGGACCCTCAACATACATCACCGGGTCAGTAAACATATCGCCCACTAAACCAAATGAGTCACGCACAGTGCGGGGACCAAAAAACGGTAATACGATGTATGCGCCGGGTTCAGCACCCCAGGCTCCCAGTGTCTGGCCGAAATCTTCGTTACGTTTCTTGTTGCCAGCATGACCGGCAACATCAAAGATACCTGCCACACCAACGGTGCTGTTTAACAGAAAACGACCTGTATCATCAGCTGCCTGGCTGAATTTACCTTGCAACAGGCTGTTGATGGCGACTGTAATATCATTCAGATTACTGAAGAAATTGCTGACGCCCCAGCTGATCGCATCAGGAACAACAACATCGTAACCCTTGGCAACAGGCTTTAACACGGCACGATCTACAGTATCGTTAAATTGATACATTGCACGGTTATAGCTTTCATATGGATCACGTTCATCAGATGATTGTACGGTGGCACAACCTGTGAACAGAACCAATAAACCGAGCAGGCTGAGCCTGGAAAAAACTTTTAGATCGAACATTGTGGCATTCCCTGAAACAAATTTAACGAGAATAATCTCACGGCAGTTCCAGGCTAATCAAGTGATCTGTTGTACCAATACCAAGAAAGTATGATGGTGTTGTCACTTTGCAACATCAAAAGAATGTTTCATCCGCTTTTCTGGCCCAGCATTTGCGCAGTTTTAACCTGTGATTCTGGATGGTTGTTATACATATAACCGGAAAATACTTCGCTGCATTTGTGCCAGCTATTTTCATGTGCATAAGCAATACAATCGGTTTTTTGCAGATTCAGCGCATTTAACGCCGCCTTATGCAAATCCCAATCCAGCTCGCCGGTTTTGCCCTGAATAATAATATCTTTAGGCCCGGTGACCGGATAAGCGGCTACAGGCAGACCGCAAGCCATCGCTTCCAGAATTACCAAGCCGAAGGTATCGGTTTGACTCGGAAAAACAAAAACATCTCCTCCGGCCAGATAGGCAGCGAGTTCTTCAGCAAATTTGGCACCGGTAAAGATCACATCAGGATAGCGTTTTTTCAACATCTCCAGATCAGGACCATCGCCAATCACTACTTTACTGCCTGGTAAATCCAAATCCAAAAATGCTTCAATGTTTTTTTCGACTGCAACCCGGCCCATATTGATAAAAACCGGGCGGGGTAAGTCATAATTTTTGGCATTATCTTTCGTGAATATATCGGTATCGACACCTCGTCCCCATACATAAACATCTTGAAATCCATATTCTTGCAAGCGTCGCTGTTGTGAAATGGTAGGTACCAGTGTTCTCACCGCCGGGCGATGAAAACGCCTTAACCATGCATAGCTCCAACTAAGCGGAATCGGTAAACGCAAACGCAGATATTCTGGAAACTGAGTATGAAATGACGTGGTGAAATGGATATTATGACGCAGACACCAACGTCTGGCGGCCATGCCTAATGGACCCTCAGTGGCAATATGCACTGCATCGGCTTGCAGATTGTCGAGCATATTTGCCAGTTTTCGGTAAGGCAGTAATGCCAGACGAATTGAGGGATAACTGGGACAGGGAATCGTTTTAAAATTCAGCGGCGTGAGCATGGTAACGTCATAGCCCATTTCCTGCAGATGGTCACGGGTTTTCCCCAGAGTGCGCACAACCCCGTTGACCTGTGGCTCCCAGGCATCGGTAATAATCGCCAGTTTCATCAAGCGGCTTTGGCAATCAAAACGTGCTGATTAAATACTTCAGCCCAAGGGATGATTTCCATCTGACCATCTGGATGTTCAACCAATGCTGTGCAGCTCTCTACCCAGTCGCCACAATTATAGTAATCGATATCATGTATGCGCGTTATTTCCGCACGGTGAATATGGCCGCAGACCACACCATCCACCCCTTGTTTAGAAGCTTCATGCGCCACAGCTTCTTCAAAATTACTGATGTACTGGACCGCATTTTTCACTTTGTGTTTCAAAAACGCTGCCAGTGACCAGTAAGAGAAGCCCATCTTACGGCGGAAATAATTCACCCAGCGATTAGCTCTAAGTAAAAATTCATACAAACGGCTGCCGATTTTGGCCAGCATCGGCGAAATTTTCACTACGCTATCGAATTGATCGCCGTGAATGATTAACAACTTACGTTTATCGGCTGTGGTATGAATGATTTCGTTATGGATCTGCACATTACCGAACACCGCACCATCATAATCCCGCAGAATCTCATCGTGATTACCGGGAACAAAGATGACCTTGGTATTGTGCTTGGCTTTACCGAGCAGGGTTCGGACTACGTTATTATGTTCTTGAGGCCAGTACATGCGTTTTTTCATTTCCCAGACGTCGATAATATCGCCGACCAGATAAAGATATTCGCATTCCACATTATGTAAAAAGTTAAGGAGGAGCTCGGCACTGCAGCCTCGGAAGCCAAGATGGATATCCGAAATGAACACGGTGCGAACTTTCAGCTTTTGCTTGTGACTTAGTTGTGTTTGCATAAGGCACTCATTCACTTAAAATTCTGAGCAAACCTTATCTATTAGATATTGCAGTGTGATGACCGTTTTGTTGCGTTACCATGACAATAACTTCACGCGCTACACTGCGGGCGATACCGAACCTAATCAGGACACTATTATGAGCAACCCATTATTGGAAAATCACCGTTTACCGCCATTTTCCGCAATAAAAGCCGAACATGTTGAGCCCGCAATTGATCATGCGTTGAGCACAGCACGCAATAAAATTGACACTATTTTGAGCACACTTTCAGAGCCAACATGGGACACATTGGTACAGCCAATGGAAGATATGGATGCCCTGATTGACAGTGTCTGGTCGCCAGTAAGTCATATGAATTCGGTGGTCAACTCGGAAGAGCTGCGTCAGGCCTATAACGCTTGTTTGCCTAAACTCAGCGAGTTTTCGACTGAGTTGGGCCAGAATGAAATGCTGTATCAGGCCTATAAAGCCATTGCCGAAGGCGCTGAGTATCAGAAATTGGATACGGCACAGAAAAAAGTCATTGATAATGCGGTCCGTGATTTTCGTCTGTCGGGCGTTGAGCTGGATCAGCAACAACGTGATGAATTCAAAAAGCTGTCACAGCAAATGACTGAACGCACCGCCAAGTTTGAAGAAAATTTGCTGGATGCCACTCACGCCTGGCGTAAGTTGATTACCGACGAGTCATTATTATCGGGTTTACCACCATCCACTATTGAAATGGCCGAGCAAATGGCCAAGCGAGAAGGCGAGGAAGGTTGGTTGTTTACCCTGGATTTCCCATCGTATATGCCGGTGATGTCCTACGCTGATAATCGTGAATTGCGTGAAGAAATGTATACCGCGTTTGCCACTAAAGCCTCAGACCAAGGTCCGAATGCGGGCAAATGGGATAACACTGAAGTGATGCTGGATATTCTGAATCTGCGTCATCAACTGGCAAATCTGCTGGGGTTTGCCAATCATGCCGAACGTTCTTTGGCCACCAAAATGGCGCAATCACCGCAACAGGTTCTGGACTTTCTGCAGGATCTGGCCAAGCGCTCAAAACCGATTGCCGAGCAGGAATATGCAGAATTACGCGCCTTTGCCAAATCCACTGCCGACCAGGATCAACTCGAAGCCTGGGATGTCACCTATTTTGCTGAAAAACTACGTCAGCAGCGTTATTCAATTTCACAGGAAGAATTAAAGCCGTACTTTCCGGAAGACAAAGTAGTGAATGGGCTGTTTGCCGTGGTCAATCGTTTATACGGACTGGATATTCGGGAACGCAAGGATGTTGACGTCTGGCACAAAGACGTGCGCTTTTTCGAAATTGTCGCCGAGGATGGCAGCGTACGTGCTCAGTTCTATCTGGATTTATATGCCCGTCAGCATAAACGTGGTGGCGCATGGATGGATGAATGTAAAGCACGCCGTCGTACTGCCGAAGGAATCGAAATTCCAGTGGCGTTTCTGACCTGCAACTTTTCTGAACCCGTCGGCGATAAACCGGCTCTGTTCACCCATGATGAAGTGACCACTTTATTCCATGAATTTGGTCATGGTCTGCATCATATGTTGACCAAAATTGAATATGCCGGTGTGTCTGGTATTAATGGTGTGGCCTGGGATGCAGTCGAGCTGCCAAGTCAGTTTATGGAAAACTGGTGCTGGGAGCGTGAAGCTTTGGATTTGATTTCCGGCCATTACCAAACGGGTGAAAAATTGCCTGATGATTTGTTCGACAAAATGCTTGCCGCACGTAACTTCCAATCGGCAATGATGATGTTACGTCAGCTGGAATTCTCGTTATTTGATTTCCGGTTACATCTGGAATTTAACCCGAATGAACCGAATCAAGTCGATAAGATTCTGGAACAGGTGCGTAATGAAGTCACCGTGGTGAAACCGCCCAAATTCAACCGTTTTGCGCACAGCTTCGCTCATATCTTTGCTGGCGGTTATGCCGCCGGTTATTACAGCTATAAATGGGCAGAAGTGCTGTCAGCCGATGCGTTCTCCAAGTTTGAAGAGAAAGGGATCTTTGATCGGCAGACTGGTCTGGAATTTCTGGAAGCGATTCTGGAGCAGGGTGGTTCCCGTGAGCCAATGGAACTGTTCATCGAATTCCGTGGCCGTGAACCGCAGATTGATGCGTTATTAAGACATACCGGTATTGCCGCGTAAACAAAAAAGGGCCGAAAGGCCCTTTTTTATAAGTAAGTATTCTGATTTTATGAATTCATACAAATTTGCGCGGATTCCTGTGCAATTTGAATCATCATCGCCGCCTTATCTTTAGATAGGTTGCCTGCTTCGATATCCTGCAACATCTGTTGATTCAAATCATGCGTGGTCTGTGCGATATCTGCTCCCTGAGCTACCGGCATAATGGCTTTTTCACTATATTCCTCAGAGAACTGGAGCAACGCATCCAGTTGGCAACTGGCCATTTTAGTCACATAGGCATTTGCCTCATCATCGATTGCACGGGCTGACATTTCAGGTCTATCAGCACTCAACTTTTGTACAACTAACGGTTTCAATTGCTTGGTGTAGTTTGTTTTATAGTTTTCTTTATCCTGATCATCAATTGCCAGAGCTTGCTGTGCAGCGAAAATAAAAGGTAACGCCAGTAATAATTTTTTCATTTTATATTTCTCAAATTGGTAGCCAGATAAACATCAGACTTTCTATGAATGACTTTAAAGTGGCCGGTATCAAATTGTTGTGAATTGCTGGAGTGAATCCACAGTACAGCTTTACATAGTTGAATACTGAAAAGCAAAAGAGCACTTCAGTGCTCTTTTGACCGCTTATTAAATACGAGATTTAGCGTAGCTGACTATCCTTACTGCCTCGCCGATTAAACAGATTGAACGCCTTGTTTTCCTTATCAATAATTTCCTGACATTTCACACACAGTCGAACACCGGGAACCGCCTCACGTCTTGCTTGGGGAATTTCCTTCTCACACTCTTCGCAATGCGTCAGACTTTCACCCTTTGGTAAACGAGAACGAGCCTGTTGAATACCATCTTCAACACTGGCATCAATCTGATCCTGCACCGCACCATCTTTAGACCATCCTCCAGCCATAACAACCTCCAACTGACTGAGTTAACAGCTTTATTTAAGCATATTAAACCTATATTGGGGTGGATGCGATAAAACGCAAGATGATAAATATGAATTGTATTTCAAGGGTCGGTTGGGTTGAGCTGGCGAAACCAAACAATCTCAATTTTAAAGCAGGAACCTAATTGTTGAGATGAGCACCAATTATCCCCTTTTGTGTTGACGAGTAGCGGCTTTTTGTCAGGATTAGAGACTTACCTGTTTGAGCGAAGCGAGTTTGGTGAGTCTCCCTGACAAAAAATGCAACGCAGTGGAGCCGCAGGCCAACACAAGGGGTGCCCTGGGGTTGTTAGGGGAATGGGCACGCATTCCCCTTACTCGACAGGAAGTCGAAACAAAATAGTTCTATAAAAAGCGAAATGTGTGTTTCGTAAATTCAAAAACTTCATTGAGTTAATGACTTGGAACGCTGCCGCGGGGCGTTCATTTCTTTTGTTTGCCCAAAAGAAACGAACCAAAGAAAAAGGCACCCCATGTGTTGGCCTGCGGCTCCCCGATAAAAATGGTTATCCCAGGGAAATCGAAAAAACTCGCTGTGCTCAGACATTCCGATTTCTAATCCTGAGATAACCATTTTTATCGGCAACACAAAAGGGGGATCCACTAGCCTCACGTTTTGGGACCTTCCCTAAATGCCCTTATACGAAGCCGAGCATCGCAGAGCTGGTCGGATCAGCATGACGGCTGTTTGACCGAAGGGACAAATTTGTCTGGAACAAATTTGGACGCCGAAGATGCCCGAAGGGTGAGTGGCAGGGATGCCACGAATCAATTTCCGTCATGCCCGACCAGATCGAGAAGCGCAGGGAACCCGCAGGGCGAGTATGGGCTGGCCTTTTTTGGTTCGTTTTTTGACCACGCAAAAAATGAACAGTGGGCTTTAGTCCATAATTAAAAATCAAGTTTTCGTAAAATTACATTGATAACAATTGCTTATGCTCAAGGTTTGGTGCTCACAGTACTAAGGTGCTCATTGTGCTCACCATTCTCATGGAGAGGAGGGGATAAAATGTACGATGAAAACTTTAGAAAATTATTACTGGAATAGTCGATAAGTTTCAGTCTCTCAATGGCGAATTAATCCAAAATAATTCAATAGAGATAGCTGCTAAGCCAAATCATGTCCTAAGCTGGTAAGCTACAACATTACTTTTCACAAATCATATCTCATGAAATACACCGACCTAAGAGACTTCATCACCAACCTGGAAAAACAGGGCGAACTAAAACGCATTACCACCGAAGTAGATCCCCATATGGAGATGACGGAGATTTGTGATCGGGTGTTGCGTGCCGGTGGTCCGGCGATTCTGTTTGAGAACCCGAAGGGCAGCAAGATTCCTGTGTTGGCCAATTTGTTTGGTACGCCGAAACGCGTTGCCTTGGGGATGGGTGAGGATTCGGTTGAAGCGCTTCGGGAAGTTGGCAAGTTGTTGGCATTTCTGAAAGAGCCTGAGCCGCCGAAAGGTATGAAAGACGCTTGGGATAAGTTGCCGATCTTTCGTCAGGTGTTGAATATGGGCCCGAAGGTGGTGAAAAAAGCCCCTTGTCAGGAGCAGGTGATTGAAGGACATGCCATTGATCTGAGTGAATATCCGATTCAACTCTGCTGGCCGGAAGATGCTGCACCGTTAATTACCTGGGGCTTGGTCGTCACTAAAGGTCCACATAAAACCCGACAGAATTTAGGCATTTATCGCCAACAAGTCATCGGTAAAAATCGGGTGATTATGCGTTGGTTATCGCATCGTGGTGGGGCACTGGATTTTAAGGAGTGGCAGCAAACGCATCCGGGTGAACCATTTCCGATCGCTGTGGTGTTGGGCTGTGATCCAGCCACTATTTTAGGTGCTGTAACACCGGTGCCGGACACACTGTCCGAATATGCGTTTGCTGGATTGCTACGCGGTAGTAAAACCGAATTAGTGAAATGTATCGGCAGTGATCTGCAGGTGCCTGCTCAATCTGAGATTGTCCTGGAAGGTTTTATCTATCCGGATGATATGGCACCGGAAGGACCATACGGTGATCACACCGGTTATTACAATGAAATCGACAGCTTTCCGGTATTTACCATTGAGCGAATTACTCAGCGTAAAAATCCGATTTATCACAGCACGTATACCGGTCGCCCACCCGACGAACCGGCGATTCTGGGCGTGGCGTTAAACGAAGTATTTGTGCCGATTCTGCAGAAGCAGTTTCCGGAAATTGTCGATTTTTACCTGCCACCTGAGGGCTGCTCGTATCGGATGGCCGTGGTCAGCATGAAAAAACAATATGCCGGTCATGCCAAGCGAGTGATGATGGGGGTTTGGTCGTTTTTAAGGCAGTTTATGTATACAAAATTCGTGATCGTTGTCGATGATGATGTGAACGTGCGTGATTGGCAGGATGTGATCTGGGCCATTACCACGCGAATGGATCCGGCGCGCGATACGGTTTTAATTGAAAATACGCCGATTGATTATCTGGATTTTGCTTCACCGGTATCAGGTCTTGGCTCAAAAATGGGCATGGATGCTACCAATAAATTGCCTGGCGAAACTAACCGCGAGTGGGGTAGACCGATTGAGAAAGATCCGGCGATTGTCGCTCGGGTTGATGCGATTTGGTCAGAGTTGGGATTGGATGACGACGACTCAGCCCGGTAATTGAATACCGACAAAAGCCAACAGATTCAACACTGCCATAATTATCAGCAGCCAGATGGTGAATTGCATACCAATAATCCGGCGAGTAATGATGGCTTTGCTGACGCCATTGGCATGAATCAGTCGACCAATAATAAACAGGCTGCCCAGTAAATGAATTAGCCAGGCGGGGCCCTGACTGAGTTCTAATAGTAATAACAACAGCAAACCAATCGGTAGATATTCCACAGCATTGGCATGAGCACGAATTGCAGCAAGTAAATCCTGTTGGCCACCATCGCCTAAAGCTACTTTATGTTGCCGCCGCAGACTAATGACTTTTCGTGCTAGGGCGACAATCATCAGAGCGGCCAAAGCGGCATACATTCCTGTAATCATTGTCAGTACCTATAAACCATCAGTATTGGACTCTACCCAGCGTTCGCCACTCTGGTTCTGTTCTTTTTTCCAAAACGGCGCTTTATATTTCAGCTCTTCGATTAGCCAGTTGCATGCATCCAAAGCCGCACGGCGATGGGCCGACCAGCAACCGATTAATACAATTGCTTCACCGGGAAATACTTCGCCGACGCGATGCACGATAAGGCAATCATTTAATGGCCAGTCGGTTTTAGCCTGTTTTTCTAATTGTTCGAGATAACGTTGAGTCATGGCGGGATAATGTTCCAGCGTCATGGTTCTGACGGTGGCATCATCGTTATAATCACGCATGGTTCCGATAAAGCTGGCAGCTGCACCATCTCTGCCTGCAGGCATCTGCTGGGAAAACTCACTGAGCCATTGATAAGGCTGAAAGTCTTCATCGAGAATATGCGTGGCCATGATTAACCTCCGGTGACGGGGGGGAAGAAAGCGACTTCATCACCATCATTCACCTGACTTTGCATATTGGCATAGTCAAGATTGACGGCGACCAGTAGGTTGTTTGGTGGCGTGGCTGATTGCGTCGCCAAATCCCAAACCTCGGTCACAGTGGAAGCCTGTTCTACTGTGGTCTCACTCTGTCCCAGACTTTCTCGCAGGCTGGCAAAAAATTTGACTTGAATAGACATCTGGTTAATTGTTTCCTGGATCAAAACATAAGGATAACACCCAAAATGGCAGAATTAACGCATTTTAATCAGGCTGGCGAAGCACACATGGTCGATGTCGGTGATAAGGCAGTGACGCAGCGCAAGGCCGTCGCCAGCGGAAGGATTATCATGTTGCCGGAAACGCTGAAACTGATTGAGCAGGGCAATCATAAAAAAGGGGATGTGTTGGGCATTGCCCGCATCGCCGGCATTATGGCGGCCAAACGTACCTCGGATTTAATTCCGCTATGTCATCCGCTGGCATTAAGCAAAGTCACAGTCGAATTTGAAATTGATGCAGCCAATAATGCTGTAAATTGTCAGGCTGAAGTCGCTACATCGGGCCAAACCGGTGTGGAAATGGAAGCACTTACCTCGGTACAGGTTGCGTTGCTGACTATCTACGATATGTGTAAAGCGGTCGATCGCGGCATGGTGATCTCCGACGTCTGTCTGCAGGAAAAAGCTGGTGGAAAATCAGGTCACTGGCAACGTTCTATATAAAGAAAAAATTCTTCAATCCACTTCTTTATTCACAAAATTAAGTTTGAATTCAGCAACCGTTGCCTAAACTGAGAAATAGGATTTTTTCCTATGTGCTCGGGTAATGATTTTCTCGAAGCCCGCAACCTAACGCTGAGTTATTCAATGTCCAATTTTGTTTCAAAACTGCTGTTTGTTTTATTTCTCGTATTACCCATGGCGAGCCACGCATCTGAATTGCGTTTATTGATTGATATGCTGCATGAGAATGGCATGGTCAGCGAAGAACAGTATGGTCATTTGTTGGCTGAGCTGGAGCAGAACCAACAGAAAACGGCAAAAGAAAAACAGGAAATAACCGAAAAACTTGAATTAGCCACTCAGCCGCCTGAAGTGGAAGTCACCACTAAAGGTGGGCTTCGCGTTAGAACGACTGATGGTCAATTTGAAACCCGCCTGCGGGGGCGTTTAATGATCGATGCCGCCGATTATGATGGTGCGCCTCAAATTGCCGATGGAACCAATATTCGTCGTGCTCGCCTCGCCTGGTCTGGCCGGATATTCAGTGATTGGATATACAAGGTAGATTACGATTTCACGGATGGCGGTGAATTAAAAGATTCGTATATTGGTTACACCGGTTTTCCTCAAGCTCGTTTAAGAATGGGGCTTATGGAAATTCCTTTAGGCCTGCAATATCGCAGCAGTTCGGCCAATTCTCAGTTGATTGAACGCAGCCTACTTGGAGCATTTGGTGGGGATCGTTATATCGGTTTGATGGCCGATACCAAGCGTCAGCATTGGAGTGCCGCCGCTGGGGTTTTTGGTGATGATGCCAATGAACAGCGCGAACGAAATGATGAGGGTTGGGGGGTTGGTGCACGCCTCACGATTTCACCCATCAATCATAACAATAAGGTTTTACATTTTGGATTGGCATCTTTTTACCGGCATTTAAATGATCAGGCGACATTGAGATTTGATGAGCAGCCCGAAGCCCGGGTGGCCGGTTTTGATATTGTTGATACCGGCATTATTCCTGGAGCTCGAACCTATATCCGAAGCGGAGTGGAATGGGCAGCAGTACGAAATCGCTGGTCTGCTCAAGCTGAGTACATGGTGACCGATGTACGTCGAACAGTGTGGCAGGATGTTGGATTTTCTGGGGGGCATATTCAAAGCGGTTTTTTCCTGACCGATGATTCGTTGAATTATGAAAATGGTGATTTCGGTAGTCCGTATCCAAATCATCTTGTGGGCGAGGGCGGTTTCGGAGCTTGGGAACTGGTTGCGCGATACAGCACACTGGATTTAACCGATGAAGATATTATTGGTGGCGAAATAGACAGTCTCACTTTTGGTCTGAATTGGTATCCGGTGCCAATGCTACGATTTTCTGCCAATTACATTAATGTTCTGAATGTTGATGGTGGACCAAATGCAGGACAAGAACCGCGTATTTTTCTGGTACGCAGCCAATGGGCGTTTTAGCTGAAATATTACAATTACGATAAGTGATTTTCGAAGTTACATAATTATCTGGAGATTAAATTAATAAAATCTGTAATGCCCAGCGTTTCACCATTAACAAAACAGCTAACTAAGAGTTGGAAAAAATGTTTAAAGACGGGGTTAATCGCTAATTTTTGTGCAGGGTTTTTGATAAATTAGAACTTCATCACAATAGCAAAAGATTACTATTTTCTTGGATAAGAAATATTAATGCTGGTTCCAAATATGTCGATAATATTACAGAAAATTTTCGACCATAAAAAAGGAACAAACTTATGCTATTCAAAAAACACCTGCTGACAGCTGCCATCGGCCTGTCTCTCAGCTTTTCGGTTCAGGCATCGGAACTGGAAACATTGATTAATATGCTGCATGAAAATGGCATGGTTACTGATGAACAGTACGGCCGGCTGATGGGTGAGCTTGCTGAAAACAAAGCCACTAAAGAGCAGGAAAAAGCAGAGATAAATGAAAAGCTGGCTGAAGCAACCAAACCCTCAGATATTGAAATATCTACTAATGGCGGTTTATCACTAAAAACCCGAGATGGTCAGTTTTCTACAAAAGTTGGTGGACGGCTACAGGTTGATGCCGCCGCTTACGGTGGTTCACCTGATATGGGAGATGGAACTGATATTCGTCGTGCCCGTTTGTATATCTCCGGTGAGCTGTATCGCGATTGGGGTTATAAGCTGGAATACGAGTTTGATAACGACAGTATTACCGATGCCTTTATTTCATATGATGGTTTTGAAAACTACCAAATTATGGCGGGTCATTTCAAAGATCCATTCAGTCTTGATTATATGATCAGCGCCAACAACACCATGTTTATGGAGCGGGCATTACCCACTGCGTTTAATGCTGGACGACATATGGGATTGATGGGAGCTCGTAACAGTCAGTATTGGACTTTGGCGGCCGGTTTATTTGGCGATACTGTCGGAAATACTGGTGGTGCTGAGGATGAAGGCTGGGGCTGGAGTTCGCGTGGAACCCTGTCTCCGGTCAATGAACCTGGTAAAGTCGTACATATTGGTCTGGGTTTGAATTATCGCGATTTGCAACCTAGTAATGAGGTACGTTTCAGTCAAGCTCCCGAATCGGGTGTCTCTGGTGTGCGCATTGTGGATACTTCTACATTAACCAATGCCGACACGATGCTGAAAACCGGTCTGGAATTTGCCACTGTCATGGGACCGTTTACCGCTCAGGCAGAATATATCCGTACATCCGTGGAACGTGACAATATCAGCGATGCTGACTTTGATGGCTGGTATCTTCAAAGCAGCTATTTCCTTACCGGTGAATCGCGTCCATATAAAAACGGCGTGTTTGGAGGAATAAAACCCGATCGCAGAGTTGGTGACGGTGGTATTGGTGCATGGGAAGTCGCGATGCGTTATAGCTCGCTGGATTTCAATGATGGTGCGATTGAAGGTGGTGAAGCAGATTCAATGACCTTGGGGCTGAACTGGTATCCAGTGCCGATGTTACGTTTCTCAGCCAATTATGTGCATGTCCTGGATGTCGATGGCGGAACGTTTGATGGCCAGGAACCTGATGTATTCCAGGTTCGCAGTCAGTGGGCATTCTAATTCAGATATTCAGTTAAAAACTGTATAGAAAAGCCGCTGTTATCTTGAGCTAACAGCGGCTTTTTTGTTTATCTGGTAAGGATTATTCGGTTTCAGGTAGTGCGGTGAAAAACAATTGCTGATTATTCACCATGAAGCTATCGATAATCTGCTTACCAGATTCACCTGTCACAAAATCAATGTACTGCTTTGCCATGTCTGTTTGAACATGAGGGTGTTTTTCGGGATTAACCGCCATAATGTGGTATGGATTGGATAACTTTGCATCGCCTTCAAACAGCAGTTTTAACTGCATTTTTTCCTGATAGGCTATCTGTGTACCCCGATCTGTTAAGGCATAACCCGACATTTCATCGGCGATTTTCAGTACCGCCCCCATACCTTGACCGGCTTGCACATACCAGTCGCCAGAGGGATTGATATCGGCAGTTTTCCAGAGTTGGAGTTCTTTTTTATGGGTACCGGAATCATCTCCTCTGGAAACAAAGCGACTACCTGATTGAGCAATTTTTTGCATGGCTTCAGTGATGGTTTTAGCGAAAGTAATCCCCGCAGGATCATTCACTGGACCAACTAATACAAAGTCGTTATACATGACGTAGCGACGATCAATGAAATAACCCTCCTCGACATATTCAAGCTCAGCTTTTGGGGCGTGCACTAATGCCACATCGACATCGCCATTAGCACCAAGCTTCAATGCCTGGCCGGTGCCAACCGCAATTACCGCAACATTAATATCAGTAGATTCGGTAAAAGCTTTATTTAATAAAGCTAACAAGCCAGTGTTATCGGTGCTCGTTGTTGTAGAGAGTTTGAGCAATTGTTCGGCATGAACCGTAGTGCTCAGCAGTAAGCTGAGAAATAACAGAATAAATAACCGTTTCATCATGAAATATCTCGACAGAAAAAAATCAATATATTCCATCATATATATCGATGGGAGTAAACGTGTTTTTCCAAATGCTATCTAGGAGTGGCTAAAGGCTGTGTGGGTGAGAAGTTTTTTTATTTATTAGTCTATCGATTGTGGACATATTGTCAGGTTGTCGATGTTGATGAGCCTCTTTGCCAGCTTCCTGATTTTGAATCATTACGACTGGCCACATTAACCCTTTTGGCAGAGCGTTCATCATCGTTTAATGAATCCTATCCGGGGTAAGGGCAGGCCCATGGCAGAACTGCAGTTAAATAAGACTATAGTGAATAAAGGCAATGAGTTAAGCGGCTTTTGCCTGTCAAAGCGCTTTTTTTACCGCTATCTGCAACACACCTCTATTGAGTTTTCAGAATACCGTGCCATGGGAACCTGTTTGCAAGAGCCCCCCACAGTTACTGGTTAACCTTGTTCAAGTAATCGCCGTAGATCAATCATTGCGGCATTGGCTCTGGAAACATACGACGCCATAACCAATGAATGATTGGCAAACAGGCCAAAACCACTACCATTAAGAATGATCGGGCTCCAAACAGTAGCCTGAGTGGCTTCGAGTTCACGAATGATTTGGCGCAGACTGATTAGCGCGTTTTTCTTTTGCAAGACATCGGCAAAATCATGTTCTGCCGCTTTAAGCAGATGAATCATTGCCCAGATTGAACCGCGGGCTTCATAAAATACATCATCTATTTCCAACCAGGGTGTTTTGGTGACTCGTTCAGGTGAAGTCAAGGTTGATTGATGGGCCTCAGGATCACCTGCCAATGCGGTATTAATCTGAACTTGTCCTACACTGGCGCTGAGCCGTTGTGAGAGACTACCCAGGCGTTTTTCAGCCATACCCAGCCACGCGGCCAGATTATCGGCACGTGCATAAAACTGTGCTTCGTCCCGCTGCGGATCCGCCAGACGGGCCAGATAGCTTTCCAATGCCTTGATGCCGTCTCGATACTCACTTTCTGTGGGAGGAAACAGCCATGAATCCGAATTGAAATTAAATTGCGGTTCGGCAATGATCAGGTCTTTATCTTCTGCAGATTGCGATTGTGAGCGACTAATATCGTTACGTAGCGATCGTGAGTAGTCACGAATCTGCACCAGCACACCGAACTCCCAATTGGGCATATTATCCATCCACACGGATGGGGGCATCACGTCGTTGGTCAAATAACCACCCGGCTTATCAAGCAAGGTATTGGCAATAGTGATCAAGGTGGCGGTAGATGTGTAACCAGTGACCATATCGTGTTGTTTTTCGCTGGCGATTTCGCGAGCGTTTACCTCAGGATCAAAGGCACTGGGTGGATTACTCCACCACAACATGATGACGATAAAAAAAACCAGAATGACGGCGATCGCTATCATTAGCGCTTTGGATATCTGCCGACGGCTGTCAGGATCGCGGAAGGAATCAATAAAATTCCACCATAACTGACGACTGCGCTGAAAAAAAGAGTTTGCGGGCATAAAACATCCAGAAAGATTAATTGTCAGATTTCACCATAGCGTATTTTTGACAGCAAAAAAATGTTTAGGGTCTGTTTATTTTTCAAAGCTGTCACTATTTTTGAAAGATAAACAGACCCTAAGTCCTGCCGGGAGAGCTTTCCCGTTATTGTGCGGGATAATTTCCTGAAAAGTTTACGGTATTAAGCTTGACGTATGGCCTGATTGAGCTGAATAATGGCCGGTTTGAAGATGCTTTTGATGAAGCGGGGGACGCTTTAAGTATGACACTCAGAGTTGAGATAGAAGATCTGGCCAAGCATTTTGGCGAGATACGGGCTGTGGATGGTGTGACATTCTCAGTCAGTAAAGGCGAAGTTCTTGGATTTCTGGGCCCGAACGGCGCAGGTAAATCCACCACAATGAAGATGATAACCGGCTTTCTGGCGCCCACTCGCGGTACAGTCAGAGTCTGTGGTTATGATGTTTTAACGGATCCGATTTCGGTAAAAGCGAATCTGGGATATTTACCTGAAGGTGCGCCAGCTTATGCTGATATGACGCCGGACAGCTTCCTCAAGTTTATTGCTGATATTCGTGGATTGTCCGGAGCGGCTAAAAAACGTGCAGTAGCTTCCGCTGCAGAACGTGCTCGAGTCCTGAATGTGATGTATCAACCGATTGAAACCTTGTCTAAAGGTTACAAACGTCGGGTGGGGCTGGCACAGGCGATTCTGCATAACCCACCCGTATTGATTATGGATGAACCGACTGACGGTTTAGATCCGAATCAAAAGCATGAAGTACGGACGCTGATCAATGAAATGGCAGAAGATAAAGCCATTATTATCTCAACGCATATTCTGGAAGAAGTAAATGCTTTGTGTACACGTAATGTGGTGATCGCCAGCGGTAAAGTTGTGTTTGATGGAACGCCTGCCGAATTGGAGCAAAAATCACGCTACCACAATGCGGTCGTACTGTCGGTCAACGAAATTGATAACACCAAACTGTTGCAGTATGTCGCCGAATTGGATTTTGTTGCGGAAACTGAATTATTGATGGCGGGTAACGGTATCCGGGTGTTCCCAAAAGACAGCGCTCATATCACTATCGCCCTGTCAGAAAAAATTCGTGAACAGGGTTGGGAAATTGCTTCGCTTTATGCTGAGAGCGGTCGCCTTGATGAGGTTTTCCGCAGTATTACTTTGCCTAGAACTGCAGGAGTTAAATGATGAATGTGCTGAATATCTGGTTCATCATGAAACGTGAATTCGGTGGTTACTTCGCCACCCCGGTTGCCTATGTTTTCATTATAATATTTTTGTTGCTGGCAGGTTTTTCGACGTTTTATGTGGGCAATTTCTTTGCTCGTGGCGAAGCCGATTTATATCCCTTCTTCTCCTTACATCCCTGGTTATACATTTTGTTGATCCCTGCAATTTCGATGCGTTTATGGGCCGAAGAACGTAAAAGTGGATCGATTGAGCTGTTAATGACCTTGCCGGTGTCGGTATTTGAGGCTGTTCTGGGCAAATTCTTTGCTGCGTGGGCGTTTACCGGTCTGGCATTAATTCTCAATTTCCCGCTTTGGATCACGGTGAATTATCTGGGTAATCCAGATAACGGCGTGATTTTTACCGGTTTTATCGGCAGCTTCCTGATGGCGGGTGGTTTTCTGGCCATTGGTTCCTGTGTTTCAGCCTCCACTAAAAATCAGGTTATTGCGTTTGTGCTTAGCTTGATTGTCAGCCTGATATTTGTGCTGGCGGGCTATGGCATTGTGTTGGATTTCTTTAGTAGCTGGGCTCCACAACCTCTGGTTGATGCGATCAGTTCATTCAGTTTTCTGACCCACTTTGATGCGATTTCCAAAGGGGTAATTGATTTACGTGACATATTGTATTTCGCAGCGCTTATCACTATCTGGTTGTTTGCCAACGCCCTGATAGTGAATGCACGTAAAGCCGATTAGGAGCACCAGTCAGCAATGAATAAACAATTATTATCCAAAACCGGTTTGATTCTGGCCGTTATTCTTTTTATTGCCTTTATTATTGTGGTAAATGGCAATTTTAAATCTGCTCGGGTCGATTTGACTGAAGACAAACTGTATACCTTATCGGAAGGTACGCTGAACATTCTGTCTTCGTTACAGCAGCCTATAACGTTAAGGTTCTACTATTCCGAGCAGGTAGCTCAGGCTTTGCCATCATTGAAAGCCTATGCTCAACGCGTTCAGGAGCTGTTGATGGAATATCAACGCGCCTCAGACGGCATGATTCAGGTCAAAATTATTAATCCAAAACCTTTCACCGATCATGAGCAGCGAGCAAAGCAATATGGTCTGCAATCGATTCCCATCGAAGGTGAGCCGGATCCACTATTTTTCGGTGTAGCCGGTACCAATATTCTGGATGGTCTGGAACGTATCCGTTTCTTTCAACCGGAAATGGAAGATGTTTTGGAATACGATCTGACCAGAATGGTTTATCAACTATCTGACGTAGAGCGTAAAAATGTGGCAGTAATGAGTTCATTGCCAATTGATGGGGAAGATTACGATCCCCTTAAAGGACAGCTGGATACCGAAGGTGGTGCTAAACCCTGGGCGGTAATGGGTAAATTGCGTGAGATGTTTAATGTTTCGGTCTTACCGGAAGACATTCGTCGTATTCCATCATCAGTTGATTTGCTAATGGTTGTGCATCCCAAGGAATTACCTGAACAAACCTTATATGCCATAGACCAATATGTGTTGCAGGGTGGAAAATTAATTACCTTTGTGGATCCATATGCTGAAGTTGATGTACCGGAGAAAGATCCTGATAACCCGATGGCAGCAATGGTCGCAAACCGTAGCTCAAATATGCCTGAGTTGCTGAATACTTGGGGCGTTGAACGTGATGCTTCTGATGTGGTTGCGGATAGAAAAACAGCTCGGGAAGTGGATTTTGGGGCACAAAGTAATAATCAGCCGATTGAATATGTCTTGTGGAATGCTTTGACCCAGGAAAACATGAATTCTGAGCAGCGTATAACTTCAAAGTTACGTAAGCTCAATGTGGCAACTGCAGGTCATTTTAAAATTCTGGATGACAAGACTACTGAAGTAACCCCTCTATTGAGTTCCAGTGATGAGGCTATGCTGGTGGATAAAAGGGTGGTGCAGTTCCGTAATGATCCAGTGGCTTTATTAACTAAGTACCAGCAAGGAACAATCAGCTATCCGTTAGCAGTTCGTATTCAAGGCAAGTCGCGTTCGGCGTTTCCTGATGGTGTCAAAGCCGATGGTGGCAAGATGGTGAAAATGCCTGATCATGTGAATGAATCCCAAAATGGTATTGATGTGATTGCAATTGCTGATGTGGATATGCTGGATGATCGTTTCTGGGTCATTATGCAGGATTTCTATGGTGAGGATTTAGCCTTTAATACCTCCAATAACATCGACTTTGTACATAACGCTATCGAAGAGTTAACAGGCGCTGAGGGACTGATCAGTGTACGTTCCCGTACTGGTTTCACTCGTCCATTTGTCCGTGTCGAAGCTTTACAACGTGAAGCTGAGAGACTCTACCGGGCGAAAGAACGCGAACTTGAAAACAAATTACAGCAAACCCGTCAGCGTATCGCTCGCATGCAGGTGGAGCGGAATGGTTCTGGTGCCGAAATCATGACGCCAGAGCAACAGAAAGAAATTGCTGAATTCAGGGCGATTGCCGATCGTACCGAATTAGAATTGCGGGCGGTAAAAGGTAACCTGCGTAAAGATATCGATCAGTTGGAAACGTTGGTCAAGTTCATCAATATCGGATTGATTCCGATTGTGGTGGCCATACTGGCACTGATTACCGGCTGGTTAAGAGTGCGTAAGCGTACTCGAGGCCGTTTCCAATCGTAAATTCTGCATGCGTTAAATGACGCTTGTATCAAACTGAACAGACAGGTTCTACAGATGCTGAAAAAACTTAATAGTCTTTCAATCCTCGCCATCCTCACTGCGGTGATGGTGGTGTGGATGTTAATCACCATATATAAAGCCGAAGATACCAGTGATGACTTTTCATTACTGTTTCCTGAATTATTTGAACAGCTAAGTGATGTGGATAAAATCACATTTAAAAGTGAGCAGGATGAATTCAGCCTGAGCCGTGATGATAAGCAATGGTTCATTGCGGATTATCATAACTATCCAGCCGATGAAGATTTGGTTAGAAGGATGCTGGTTGATTTGGCCGATGCCCGAATTCTTGAGCTGAAAACGGATGATCCTGAGCTGTATCCAGTATTGGGCGTGGAAGGTGCAGAAGATGGTGGCAGTTCATTTGTCATTAAATTATTCAAAGACCAGCTGGAAGTGGCCGGTCTGGTTCTAGGGGAAGCACGCGATTTAAGTGCGAACACCTCTGGTCCACAACAGTTCTATCTGCGCCGAGTTAATGAGGAGCGCAGTTATCTGGTTGAGGGGTACTTTCAGTTCAGTCCGATGATGCTCAACTGGATTGATGCGCTGATTATGGACATTGCACGTGAACGGGTTGCCAGAGTAGATATCATTCAGCCAAATGGCGATACTGCAACCTTAGTGAACTTAGGTCAGAAAGATAAATTTGGCACGCCGGAAGATCGTGAAGATACCGTATTTCGTTATGAACAGCTTGGCTATGATATTGCCGGGTCATTATTCCAAATGCGTCTGGAAGATGTTCAGCCAGTTGATGGCTTTTCCCGTGGTGATGCTGAGATTGTTAGAGCAGAATTTCTTACTTATGATGGCTTAAAGGTGATTGCTCAGACATCGTTTAATGATGGTTTTTACTTTTCCACGTTCAAAGCTGAATATGCCCCGGATGCTGTGCCTGAAGTACCGGAAGCCATAGCAAGCCTTGATGTGTTAAAAACGCCTGAGCAAGTACAGCAGGAAGTTGCAGAAATTAATGACAAAGTTGAACCCTGGGTTTATCGCTTGGGTGGGTTTGTTGGCAACAACCTGATGCGTGCCAAGGCCGATATGGTGACCGAAAAGGATCAGGTTATTCCAATGCCTGCCGGTGGTTTTGGTCCGTAAGCCGCTATTTTGGAAGTCATAAAAAAGCCCCTTAAACGGGGCTTTTTTATATGTGTACAACCTTACTCTGCTGCGGCCTTATCCTTATCCCGCCATTCTTCCAGTAACGCTTGAACGGTGATTGCGAGATCATCGGGGGCGAATTTGGCAATAAATTTATCGGCGCCAACCTTTTCAACTAATGCATTGTTAAAGGTGCCACTCATTGAGGTATGCAGCAAAATACGAATATCTTTCAGATTTGGGTCTTGGCGGATAGCCGTTGTAAGGGTGTAACCATCCATTTCTGGCATTTCAATATCGGAAATCAACATAGCGATATGCTTGCTGACATCAATGCCCTCGGCCGCCCATGCTTTTAATTGATCCAATGCCTGTTTGCCATCATTTACGATGGTACAACTGACTCCAATCTGCTCCATGGTGCGACGTATCTGATTGCGGGCAACACTGGAGTCATCTGCCACAAGAATGTGATGTTTATGGTCAGCATTGGCTTCTGCAAAACGAGTCACCAAATCAGCTGAAACCGTGTCATCAATGCCCAATACTTCTGACATGACTTTTTCCACGTCAATTATCTGGATCAGTTCATTGTCAATTTTGGTGACTGCAGTCATGTAATGCGATGAACCTGAAGCACTGGGAGGAGGCAAGATATCTTTCCAACTGACGTTGACGATGCGATCCACCTCACTGACAAGAAAGCCCTGCACGTTGCGATTATATTCAGTGATAATGACAAAATGCTCATGAGGATTCACGACGGGCCTTTTGCCTATACCCTGAGATAAATCAAAGATACTGATGGTTTTATCACGGATGCGCGCGGCACCCCGAACGACTGGGTGTGAATGTGGCATTTGCGTTAACGGAGGACAAGCAATAGCCTCGCGGACCTTAAATACATTTATACCGTAACGCTGGGTGCCTCCCAGCTTGAACAATAAGAGCTCTAACCGGTTCTGACCGGCTAGTTGAGTGCGTTGGTCAATACCATCGATCATGCTTGCCATAAATTTCTCCTGATTACTGCAAGAGTATAACGGCAGTAACGTTCATTTCTGAACCGTAATTATCGGAATGAAATTTGCAGGTCATCAAAGTGAGTTCATTTGCCGTGCATATTGCCGGAGGATTTTGATGTATAAATTATTATGTAGTGTATGTTTAGTGTTAAGTGTCAATTTGTTGACACTTACTGCCCAGGCTGACAATTTACAATCTTTGGCTGATGTGGAGCACACCGCATTCACTTATACTTTAGCCCAGGCGCAGACACGATTTAACAATCCCCAGGTTAGTGTGACACCATTAGATAAACGGTTACGCTTGCAGCATTGTGAAAAAGGGCTGGAGGCATTCAGTAATCGCAATATTGCAACTGCCGGTAATGTGACCGTGGGTGTGCGTTGTCAGGAGCCTGTGGCCTGGACAGTTTATATCCCCTTGCAAATCAAAGTAATGCGACCCATGGTGGTGATTGCCCGGCCCGTTTCAGCGAACCATGTTTTAACAGAACAGGATTTGCGGATTGAACAGCATGATATTGGCAAGCTTCGGCAAGGCTATATGGCAAATATTGCCGCTGTGGTGGGACAGCAAGCGAAATATTCACTGGGCTTGGGCACCGTTATTCAGAAAAATCATTTGCGGCCGCTGAATATCGTAAAAAGAGGTGAGTCAATTGTTCTGGTGGCTAGTGCAGGAACAATGGAAGTCAGAATGCAGGGCACAGCGATGTCTGATGCCAGCCTGGGGGATCGCGTTCGTGTGAAAAACCTCTCCTCAGAGAGAGTGGTCGAAGGTGTAGTAGATGGTCCAGGGGTGGTACGCGTTACAATGTGAAGAAAACTCTGGATCGAATCACATTATATTAAAGTTTTTTCAATTCGATCCGATAAACATTATAGAACCAATATGGAGACATTTTTATGTCGGATATTAATAATATAAAACCACCAACACAGGGTGGTGGAATCAACTCGACGCGAAACGTCAATGTTGAAGATAAACGTACAGAAAACGTATCAAATCAGGTCAAATCGAGTGGTAATAGCTCAACAGACAAGATCAGTTTGACAACCACGGCAACACAACTGCAATCTCTGCAACAGGAAATTGCCGCTTTGCCTGTGGTGGATGAACAAAAAGTGGCTGCTTTACGTGCGGCTATTGAAGATGGAAGCTATCAGGTTGATAGTCAAAAGTTGGCACGGAACATGATTGATTTTGAGGGTAACCTATAAAAAAGGAACCCTCCCATGGCTATGTCACCCGGACAACAATTGCACAGCGTTTTACAGTCTGAACTCAATATTGCCAAACAGTTAGCCGAGTTACTAGTCGCGGAGCGTCAAGCCCTTGCTCTATCGGATATCGTGACCATTACCGATATCAACAATAAAAAACAGCCGTTAATCATGAAGCTCGAACAGTTTAGCCGTCAACGTGATGCGGTATTAATTTCTACAGGCTTCCCTACCGGTAAACAAGGCCTTGAAGCGTTCATTGATAATCAAACGGAAGATGACGCATTGGCGTTAACGCTGTTGATAAAAAATCTAAAAGCAGTTGCCAAAGTCTGCCAGCAAAAAAATCAGGTAAATGGCGGCATCGTCAGTATTAACCGTCAGTATCTGCAGCGCGCTATCTCCGTTCTTCGAGGACGTGATCCAGAGTCGAGTGCTTATGGTCCGGGTGGTGAATATACCAGTGCAGTTGTTCGTCAACCACTAATTGGACGTGTCTGATCCTAGGTGGATATGAAAAATTAATAAGCCCTAAGGCGTTTCACACCACTGGGCTAACAGATCAACCCATACTGGATCATCGTTAAGGCATGGTATCAATTTTAATGAACGACCACCTGCCTCGATAAACACTTCCTCAGCTCTAATCGCAATTTCTTCAAGCGTTTCCAGGCAGTCCGTCACAAATGCAGGACACATGACCAGCACGTTTTTTGTGCCGTTTTGTGCCAGTTCAATCAAACGATCTTCAGTGTTAGGCCCCAGCCATTTGGCTCGGCCCAGTCGGGACTGAAAAGCGACTGAGTAATTGTCCGGATTGAGTTGGGCTTTTTCGGCAAAAGCAGCTGTGGTCGTCATAACCTGATGTCGGTAACAAGTGGCATGAGCCACATGTGGCTTACTGCAACAATCAGCCTGTTGCAGACAATGTTGGCCACTAGGGTCACGTTTCAAAATGTGCGATTCTGGTAAGCCATGATAGCTGAAGAGCAAATGGTCATGTTCTTCCATCAAATAAGGACGGGTTTGCTCAACCAATGCATTGATATAACCTTCTTCCTGATAGAAAGGTGGTTTGATCGTTAAGACAATATCCAGTTTATGCTTGGCGATGACCTGTTTGGCCATTTCAATACAGGTGGTTACGGTGCTATCAGCAAAATGCGGATACAAAGGAACGAAGAAAATCTCTTTAACGCCATCAATCCTGGCAAGCTTTAGCAAACCCGCTTCAATACTGGGGTTTCCATATCGCATAGCCAGCTCTACCGGCATATCAACCTGCTGTTGAACAGCTTTATGTAATTTTTCAGATAATACAATCAACGGTGAGCCAGTATCGGTCCATACACTCCGATAAGCTTCAGCAGAGGCTTTTGGGCGGCTAGGCAGAACAAAGGCACTGACAATAAAGCGCCTTAGCAACCAGGGTAGTTGAATAACATAGGGGTCCATCAGAAACTGATTTAAGTAGCGCCTTACGGAGGGTGTATCAGGCTGATCCGGTGAACCTAGATTTACTAATAAAACGGCACGTTGCGTCATAATAATTATTATTTTGAGTCAGAAGATTTAAGTACGTCGTTAAGCGCACTCTGGATATCAGTATAGAGAAATTCAAAGCCGGCAGCTTGAGCTTTTTCCGGGATTGCACGTTGCCCGCCCAGTAATAAATCAGCCATTTCTCCCATAGATGCTTTCAAAACACTGGACGGCACTCGAAAGAAAGCCGGACGGTTTAGCGCTTGGGCAAGTGCTTTGCTGAATTGCTGATTGGTAACAGGTCGAGGAGCTGCGCCATTATAAACACCTGTAAGCGAACGATTTTCAGCCAGAAATAAAAATAACCGACAGATATCATCGAGATGAATCCATGGCATATATTGCTGGCCGTCACTTATTGGTCCACCCAATCCCATTTTGAAGGGCAGCGTCATTTTGCTCAGAAAACCACCATTTGGTGCCACTACTAATCCAGTGCGAACGATAGCGACCCGGATTCCAAGAGATTCTGCAGACAAAGCGGCTTGTTCCCATTGTTCGCATAATTCATGACTGAACTCTGGTTTGAAACTACTACTTTCGGTAACAATCGTATCGTCCTGGTTTCCATACCAGCCTACTGCTGAGCCACTGATAAAACTATGGGGGAGGCTGGAGCGTTTGGACAATTTATCTATCAGGTTCCGTGTATAGTCGACCCGGCTTTTCAATAATATTTGCTTACGGGCATCGGTCCAGCGTTTATCAACAATCGGTGCACCGGCCAGATTAATGACTACATCGATATGATGATCTAGCGGTATTGAATCGACGGATTCGAAACACTGCACCTGGGAACCAAGTATTTTGGCTGCTTTCTGACAATTACGACTTAATGCAAAAACAGTCTCGCCATTGTTTAAAAGTCTTTGACACAGCGCTTGGCCGATGAGTCCTGTAGCACCGGTTATTAAAAAAGCCGCCATGATAAATTCCTTTGAATAGTTATGATTATTCCTTGTATAGAGTCATAACAGCTGGCAAAGTTTACCAAGGGCCTGCTGATTTTTCATAACCACCACTGCTGGAGGCTATTTTTTTCGGCCAACAAGGCGGAAATGATGCGATGTAGGTGTTCTACATAAGTCATTTCCAACACCGTAGGACGGAAAAATAGTCACAACCCAAAGGGCTGGGAAACATCGACAGACCCTGAGTAAAGATAAAACCAAATATTTAGTATTTAACGAGTAATTGATGGGAATTAAAGTCGGAATCAGTAGCTGTTTACTGGGGGAATCCGTGCGATTTGATGGCGGACATAAACATATGCGTCTATGTACCGACAGTTTGTCGCGTTTTTTTGATTTTGTTGCGGAATGTCCTGAAGTGGGTATTGGTATGGGAATTCCTCGCAAACCCATTCGTCTGGTTGGTGATGTGGATGCACCACAGGCAGTAGCCGTGCATGATTATAATTTGAATTACACAGAAAAGTTGACGGCTTTTGGCCAGCAAAAAGCCCATGAACACAATGATTTATGTGGTTATATTTTTATGAAAAACTCACCGAGTTGTGGGTTGTTTCGAGTCAAGGTGTATCAGGGTAATGGTTATCCGGCGGCTGAAACAGGACGAGGGTTATATGCTGATGCATTAAAGAAAGCCCATCCATTGATGCCAATGGAAGAATCCGGCAGATTGAATGATCCATTATTACGCGAAAATTTTATCACTCGGGTGTTCGCCTATTATGACTGGCAGCAACTGGTTCGCAGTGGGTTAACCCACCATAAATTGATCAGCTTTCATTCACGTTATAAATATTCCTTAATGGCTCATTCACCGACATACTATGCTGAACTTGGACGGATGCTGGCTGATGCTGGAAATCATGAGATCGAAACTCTGGCAGAACGTTATTTCACTGAGCTTATGACGGTTTTATCAAAAATTGCCTCCCGGAAAACACATACAAATGTATTAATGCATTTGCAAGGCTATCTAAAGAAAAAGCTCTCAAGCTCTGAGAAGCAGGAACTTGCCGACATTATTAACCGTTACCGTACGGCAGAGTTACCACTGATAGTGCCGATCACATTATTAAAACATCATTTCAATAATCATCCAGATGCATATATTGCCAAACAGGCCTATCTGCAGCCATATCCTGATGCGTTGAGTCTGAGAAATACGATATAAATTGTGTACGAAAACTGGAAATCACAGTAAATTGAAATGATTACATGTCATTAATGATAGCGTCGTAAATCCGGTATTAGAAAAAACGCTTTTAAAAGAAGTAGCAGTAGGAATGTATGGTGAAGCGAAGTTGTATCATTTTCTAAAAATAGCTGAGATTGAAGCCAGTTCGGGATATCAGATATGCAGCGTAGGGATTTATTAAAACTCGGTTTATTAAGTACCGTTAGCAGCAAAACTTCAGCAATAAGCCAAACGGCATTGACGGGTCTGGTGTTGGATCCTGGTTTTGCCAAACATCATATTATGCCTCAACACCCAGAGTCTCCTGCAAGATATGAGCGTTTGCGGGATGAGCTGGAAGTCAGTGAGCTGCTATCCAAGGTCACATTGTTAAAACCCAAAAGCAATATTGAATCTGAATTATCGCTTATTCATTCAGCCAATCATGTAGCGTCAATAAAACGTCACGATCCCGAAGCGCATCAAGCTGCAATGTTGGCCACAGGAGGCGTACTGGTAGCGGTTGACGCGGTCTGTAAAGGTTTGCTGGATAATGCTTTTTGTGCTTCAAGGCCACCAGGGCATCACGCAACCAACACCGGAAAGGAAGAAGGGTTCTGCTATTACAATCATGTTGCTATAGCGGCAAGATATGCTCAAAAACGCTATAAGTTAAAACGAATTTTAATTGTGGACTGGGATTATCACCATGGAAATGGCACTGAATGGGCTTTTTATCATGATCCCTCGGTATTGTTTTTTTCAACGCATGACGCCGAAGCTTATCCTGGTACGGGGTCACCAGAGAAAACCGGCACTGGTTCCGGCAAGGGCTTTAATATAAATGTGCATTTGCCCTGTGGTTCCGGGGATGCAGAAATCATCGCTGCATTCGAAGAAAAACTGATTCCAGCGGTAACTGAATTTAACCCCGATTTGATTCTGATATCAGCCGGGTTTGATAGTCGGGAAGACGATTTGTTGGGATGTTATAAAGTTTCCGATCAGGGCTTTATCCAACTGACGGAGATCATGATGCGACTTGCCAAACAGCACTGTGATGGCAGACTCGTTTCGGTACTGGAAGGGGGCTACAACCTGACAGGTAATGCCAAGGCCAGTGTGGCGCATTTAAAAACCTTGATGCAGATAGTTTCATCTGCTGAATAATTTTTGTGATTAACGGCACAGTTCGTGCTAATCCTTAATTGAAACATTTTAGTGACAAATATCAGTCACTTGTTGATTGGCAGCCCAAGCCCTTTTAAGGAGAAAATGATGAACGCTGTTGTTAAACTCAGAGATGAGAACGAGGCTGGTCTTGACCAGAATCAAGGAAAGCAATATCAACATCTGAATACCTATTATGACCCGACCTATAAGATTGGCTGGTTCATGATGAATGCCGCTCCCAGGCCATGTTTTACCCCTACCTTGCTGAATGAACTTTCGGATTATCTGGCGAATGTAAAAGCTGAGATGCAACAGAGTAATCATGAAAAATATGATTATCTGGTCGTTGGTTCCAGTGTTGATGGTGTGTTTAATCTGGGCGGTGATTTAAACCTGTTTACCTCACTAATTGAAAAACGTGACCGTGAAGCATTGCTGGCCTATGCCATTCATTGTGTTGATATCCTCTACGACAATATGTTCCATTTTGATTGTGACCTGACCACCGTCAGTCTGATTCAGGGTGATGCATTGGGAGGTGGGTTTGAAGCGGCATTATCGAGTAATATTATTATTGCTGAGCGAGGCGTGAAGTTGGGTCTGCCAGAAGTGTTGTTTAATCTGTTCCCGGGAATGGGGGCTTATACATTGTTATCCCGAAAAGTCGGGGCGGCCAATGCTGAAAAAATGATTCTGTCGGGTGCTTTATATACCGCAGATGAGCTTTATGAAATGGGCGCGATCGATATTCTGGCCGAAAAAGGTGAAGGTGAGCTGGCTTTATACAAATACATTAAAGCCGCCAAAAAATCTCCAAACAGCTATAAAGCGATGTCACGTATTAAAGATTTATGTAACACCGTGAGCTATGAAGAGCTTGTAGCAATAGCCAATATCTGGGCGGATGCGGCTTTAAATCTGACCAGTAAGGATATCCGGATGATGACGCGATTGGTGAATCGTCAGACTGCCAAATCAAACAGCGAAGTGTAACCTGACTTCACCATCACTGCTGTTTGGCGAGATACATCGAGGTGTCTCGTTGCTTTAAGTTTGCTTCAAAAAACGATTAGTAAGCTATCAGTCATTACTCAGGCTGGGAACACAGCCTAGTGATGAAAAATAAACAGGTCTTAATGATCCGCTTTTTGTGATTGCCCTTGAAGCTTAAGGGCAACTTCTAATTCGGTTAGCGTTTGTGTAAAAGCATGCTCCAGTTTTTCGGTCAGGCGAAGTAATTCAGCTGAGCCAATATCGAAAGGTTTAAATGATTCTCCCTGACGACAAAGCTCAGCAACTTTATTCGCACCTAATTCAGAAGATGAACCTTTCAAAGCATGCAGGCTTTCACGATAGGTCAGATAATCATCATGTGCTGATTGAAGAATCAATTGCAGGTGTTTGGTACCGTCTTCTTTATAACCATTTAGCAGAAGCTGTAAAAAGGCTTCACCGCCCCCTAGCTCAGAAAGTTCGAGCAAAACCTGATGGTCACACCATTGTTCTGATGAAACGGTCGATCGACCGTTAACTTTGCCGGGTTTTACATTGATTTGATGCTCCAGAGCCAGACGGGCAATGGATTCCAGCAATGAACGGGAATCTATTGGTTTGGTCAGAAACTCATTTGCTCCGGCTTCCAGACAACGTTGTTTAGCCTGAGGTGTTGCATCAGCTGTCAGAATGATAATAGGGATATCATGTCCAGTATCCATATAGCGCATGGCGCGGATAACTTCGGTTCCGCTGTAATCTGGCATATTCATATCCAGAATCAGCATTTCAATACTGTCAATTTGTTGACTTAGAACATCCAGCGCCTGTTCGCCACTACTGGCCAGAATTACCTGATGTCCTGCATGGCGAAGTATACCCTCCAACACCTGCTGATTGACTAGGTTATCTTCGGCGATAAGAATATTTAAAGATTTAGCATAGGATTGAGCTGCATAATGTTGAGCCAGGGTGATGACTTTTTCATCCTGAATGGCATGATTGCTCTGTGCTGCGTGGATGGCATTAAATAGAACAGGTTTTTCCTTAACATCATGCACAATCGAAATAAAGTGATGACGCAGTCTTGGATCCTGTTTACTGAAGTCTGATGGATTCAACAGGATCAGCGCGGTATTGGCGAGTAAAGGTTCACCATGGATCATATTGGCAAATTGAATCGGATCGATTTCATGCATACAATCCTGATCAATCATCACGGTTTGATAAGGCGATTGATTCTCTGCTGCTCGAATCAATACTGAAAATGCTTTGGCGGTGGTGTCGACATGTTGGTAATTCACTGACCAGTCATTGATAACAGGTTTAATAAGGTCATGCAGTGAATCGGTGCTTAAAATCAGCATAGGGCTCTCAGATAAAGTTAATTCATTTGGCTCATTGGCAGTGAAGGGCATTTCAAACCAGAACAGGGTTCCTTCACCCACTTCGCTGGTTACCCCAATTTCACCTCCCATCAACTCAACCAGCTCTTTGGCGATAGTAGTGCCTAAACCGGTTCCGCCTTTATTTAATGTATCAGGTGAGATCTGCGTAAAGTCATCAAAGATTCGTTGCAGAGCTTCCTGTGGAATCCCTATCCCGGTATCACTTACTTCAAAGCGAATCCACAAATTTTGATTTGATTTGCGAGTGATTGGTTGAGCTGAAAGTTTAACGGCACCCTGATCAGTAAATTTAATACTATTACCGATAAGATTGATTAAAACTTGGCGTAGATGTTGTAAATCACCATTTATCGAAAAGGGCAGAGCGGGGTCAATATAGCAATTAATGTGTAAGCCTTTACTGATTGCCATTGGCTTTTGCATGCCAATCACACTGTTTAACAGTTGGTGTAAATCAAAACTTTTATCGCTGATTAAAATCTTACCAGCTTCGATTTTGGAGATATCCAAAACATTTTCAATCAGGCTGAGCAGCGTATGTGCTGACGTTTTCATGATTTTAACAAAATCATGTTGTTGTTTATCCAGCTGGGTCTCCGCCATCAGATCTGCAATACCAATTACACCGTTAAGTGGCGTACGTAATTCGTGAGACATATTGGCCAGAAATCGACTTTTTGCTTCATTTGCCTGCTTTGACAAAGCAATTGCAACATGCAGTTTTTTGATCAGAAAAGCTGAATAAAGCGGAATGATAAGTAACAAAAACATCAGACTGTAACCAAATGGTTCATGCTGAGAGTGCTGCCAGTATTCACCATTGATAATGGCAAAGGAAAAACCGATGATGCCCACTATGAGGGAGATGTATAGGTAATTCACGCCATAACGGAAACCATTACCCAAAATCACCCAGAGATATAAAACGAACAAAAAGACACTCTGCTCACCCGCGATCAACATAACAATTGATAGCGCAGTCAAATCCAGCAAAATACCACAGACCCTTCTGATGGGGGATGGCCTCGGGTTGAGAATCAAAGCTACTGCAATGACGACTGCCAGTAAGTAATAGGCCAACGTAATCAGACTTGGCAGGCTGACAATATTTTCTGAGAAGGTTCTGTCAGCGCCCCATGGCAAACAAAAATAAATTAATAAAGCGATACCCAGAGTGAGTCGGATTTTGATCGCTTGTTCCGGTTCGCTGTCACCCGTTTTGGGTATTTTATCTAAAAATCGCCCAAGCAGATTTCTTTCCTGTGGCTGTGCATAACGATCATTCATTGCTGGAGATTTAATCAGCATACTCGGCTTGAATTTGCTGGATTGCCTCTATCCGATCAAAAAACGCCTGAACACATCTAGGGTCGAGTTGTGTACCCGCACTTTGCTCAATGTAACGACAGGCATCTTCGTTTGACCAGGCTTTTTTATAGGGCCGTTCCGAAACCAATGCATCATAGATATCGGCGACAGAAACGACTCTGGCAATAAGTGGAATTTCTTCGCCCTTTAACTGAGAAGGATAGCCTTTTCCGTCATAACGTTCGTGATGGTGCAATGCGATGATTGCACCAATATGCATGTATTTCGATTGACTATCAGAGAGTATTTCATGACCGATAGTGGTGTGCGTTTTCATGACTTCCCATTCTTCCGGATCCAGCTTGCCAGGCTTTAGCAGAATATTATCAGGAATCCCGATTTTACCGATGTCATGCATGGGAGCGGCATATTCAAGATCTTCGCATTGCTGTTCATCGAAAACGCCTAATGCTTCAGCAATAAAACGGGAGTATTTCGCCATACGAATAACGTGATTCCCCGTCCCTTCATCACGGTATTCACCCGCCTTGGCCAGACGAATAATGGTCTCTTTTTCACGCAGAATAATCTGTTCAGTGGCAATTTCTACCTGGCGTGCCAACCAATTGGCACGGTCTTCAATGATCAGGTGTTGCTCGTGCATCTGTAAAAGATTACGACAACTGGTACGACATTCAATTTGATCAATGGGGCGGGTTAGGAAGGCAGTAGCCCCGGCATCCAGTGCGTCATAACGCACGGCTTTTTCGCTGACGACGGTAATCATCATGATGGGAACGCTTTGCAAAGCAGGCATCTGGCGCACACGACGAATAAATTCGATGCCATCAATTTCCGGCATACGATAATCCGTTACAATTAAATCGGCCTCATGTTGACTCAGCCATTCAAGTGCCTCAGTAGAGTTACTTAACGCCGTGACGTGAATATTTTCACCAATTTGCTGGACTATCTTTTCTAAAATAGTTCTGCCGGTTGATTGATCATCAATGATCAATACCTCTTTGGTCTTCTTAAGAATGCTCAGTCTCCTTGCTGATTCATAAGGTTTTAAATTGCCAGGACGACCATATTGGTTTGCCAAGACACTTTCCTCATCAAGCTTGCCCTTCCGTCACATCCCTGCTTTGGCAGTTTTATTAACAGAAGTCATATCCTTGAATCCGTGTCTGTTATTTTGTTTAAATACAATCGTTTCTTATTTCCGCATTATGCTGACAGAGTTCGTAGCTGTCCATTCTATTTACGTTTCGAGCGTTCTTAAATGCTTTTTGATGCTCCTCAACAACGACTGGATAGTGTTTTGAATGACGCTCAATTAATTTCAAAGATAATTAATTCTGGCGAGACCGTTTAAACTTTTCACGCATAATTCACATTCAAAAACGGACTATATGTTGATGAAAGCATTATTACTTATTGCCCATGGCAGTCGACGCCAGCGTTCAAATGATGAAGTTATTGCGCTGGCTGAAAAACTAAAAACGGAATGTGCCGAACATTACGATATCGTGCAAGCCGCATTTCTGGAACTTGCCGATACATTGATAGCGGATGGGATTGAAAACTGCGTGCGTGATGGCGCCAGCCAGATAACCGTCTTACCTTATTTTCTAAATTCCGGACGTCATGTAACCGAAGACATTCCTCATGATGTAGATGCAGTTCGTGCTGACTTTCCGAATGTAGACATTCAAATTGCTCAACATATTGGCGCATCAACGGCCATGATCGATATGTTAAAAACTGCTGCGGTAAATCGAGTCTGATATTAGCTAACGTAATGAGGATAAAGCTTTGCCTGAGTTATCTATGGCAATCAAGGTTTTAAGAACCTGGAAGCAATAATCATCGAATCTTCAGATCTCTCACGCTCAACCTGCCAGCCTTGAGCCAGAATATAGTCCAATGCCTGCTGATGACTAGCAAACTGCTTATCTAACGTCTGCCGTTCACCATCAATATTCTGATGAATGATAAAAAAAGGTTCGCTTTCAGAACCAGCTCTTTCAATGCGGCATTGTGGAATGGATGACATGTTATCGCTCCAGTACTCGTCATAATTAAAATCAGTGATCACATTAATATTCTATGAGAACCAGTATAGGCTTTCTGCAAAACTGGTACATCAGCCTTTCTTGTAAACACAAAAGCCCATTCAAAGGGGGCTTTATGTTAAAGCGGATGGCGATTAGTGAGTGCAAACACACACATCACTTCAAAGCCGCAACGCATAGCTAAATTGTCGGGTTGGGTCCACATGTTAATAATTCTTTAGGTGAAAAAAGTGATTATTACACTACGCATCCTACTCTGCGCTCATACTATTCAATAGTGAATCATGCTCTTAGAATCTCGGTATTTTCCTTGTTTATGAGATATTGCATAGGGTCAATTAATAAAAGTCGTTTGTCGTTTTTTGGCTGGTGCTAAAGCATGAATTTTTTTTAATTTCTTTTGAAATAATTACAAAAATGATTAATAAGGTCATTTTCGATAGTCTGTTTTTATAAAGGAAGGCATCAAACTTATATAAGTAACGTATTGAATTTTAAGTATAAAAGTTTTTAAAAATAAATCTTTATCAGCTTGGTATAGTACTTGCGTTATCTACAGTGAAGTACATTGAAACGTTAAAACGTTTTAATTTGAGCTAATTTATTAGCCGAACTTGGATAAATAAAAGGAGAATGAAATGTTTAAAAAACTATTTCTTTCAACTGCAGTTGTCACTGCGTTTGCTGCGACCCCTGTTTTAGCAGGTAATCAAAATGATACTAACCCGAATGATCCTGAATGGGAGAGAAAGGGCGACCGAGTCGTCAATACTAATCGGGATCAGAATGGAACCAATCAAAAAAATAATGATAAACGCAACAAACAAGATGGAACCACCAAAAATTATGATGATGTCAGTCATGGTGATAAAAAGGTGACCCCCGATCGCAAAGCGTATGACAAAGAAAACCACAATAAAGATAGTATTAAAAATCAGCAGCACCCTGCACATGAAATGGGTGAAGGGGACGAAACTCCCTATGAAGGTCAGTGATTCAAATCTGACCTTGTTCAAATTAAGAGACAATCTTTCAGAAAAATAAGATTAAGCCCAAGGATTACGATTTATCGATTTTCCCTTATTTCAAAGGAATTTCGATATTTATAACGCCTTAAAAGTGCGCTGCAATGGCGAACATGGTTAGGCTTATCATTGCCGTTAACAGCGTTACTTTCTATATTTTTGAGTTTTTCTGATGTATATCTTGGAGGTATTCGATGAAAAATATAAATTTCCTAACATTCACAGCTTTTTCTTTATTGGCAACTCCTGTCATCGCAGAAAACCCTTATGCCAAAGACGATAATAGTTGGATCAGTATTAATGGGGAGGTAACTTCTGTTTCGGCGGATGAGTTTGAGCTGGATTATGGTGATGGAACGATTACGGTCGAAATGGATGATGGTGACCGAGATGCTGATGGCTACAAGCTTTTAAGAGGTGATGAGGTCAGGGTTTCAGGACTTATCGAGGATAGCTTCTTTGAAACTACGACTATAGATGCCAGTAGCGTTTACGTAAAAAATATTGATACGTATTTCTATGCCAGTGCAATTGATGATGAATATTACGGTTATGACGTGATATCGCCGCTAACCACCGATACCTTTGTAGAAGGTACTATCACTAGCGTAAGCGTTGATGATGAACAATTTACTTTAGACACTGGCCTTCAGATGCTGACCGTTGAGGTAGATGAACTTCTTTCCAACCCACTAGATAATGAAGGCTATCAGCAATTAGAAATGGGTGAAAGAGTCAGGGTCAACGGTGAGATTGATTATGACTTTTTCCAAGGTCGTGTTTTTGAAGCAGATTACGTCACTAATATTTAATTGACTACTTCTTAAACAATTAAAAAATACGAAGGTTGGATTGTCATAACAATGTTATGGCCATCCTCTTCGTCATTACCTTATAGCCCTTTCTTATATTTTTAATTTTAAAAACTATTACCCATCACAGTATTAAATACTGTCGAAAAAATAGTGTGATTACTTTAAATATTTAAAGCATTTTATATCTTGAAAAACAGAAATTAATTTAAAGGAGTTAGCTTATGAAAATTTCAAATAAACTAACATTTATTGCGTTTACCTTGTTTTCAGCTTCCGCTTTCGCTCAAAATCCATATGCAAAACCGGACAATAGCTGGATTAGTATTCATGGCACAGTGACCTCCGTATCTGCGGATGAATTTGAGCTTGATTATGGTGATGGACTGATTTCAGTAGAAATGGATGATGGCGATCGTGATGCTGATGGCTACAAGCTGGTTAAAGGTGATGAGGTAAGAGTTTCAGGCACAATTGATGATGACTTCTACAAGCTCACCACGATCGAAGCTGGCAGCGTATATGTCAAAAATATCGATACGTACTTTTATGCCAGTCCGATTAATGAAGAAAACTTTGGCTATGATGTGATTTCACCTAGCGTTAAAGACACGGTTATTAAAGGCACTATTACCAGTGTCGACGTAGGTGGTGATGAGTTTATGCTTGATACTGGTTTTCAGGAATTAACTGTAGAAGTTGATGAGCTAGTTTTGAATCCTCTAGATGACGAGGGATATCGTCAACTAGACGTAGGTGACCGAGTGAGTGTGAACGGTCAAATTGATAACGACTTATTTGAAGGACGGGTATTCGAAGCCGATTATGTAACCACACTTCAAAGCGCTTCATAACTACCCTTCCATTACTGGGATTGTCATTATGACAATCCCTTTTTTATATGTAATTTGCAATTTAGTTCATTGTTATTGATCACAGTAGATTCAGAGGCTGAGTAAAAGAATCTCATCGTATATGTAAATTTTGAAAACGATAGAATTTTTCAAAGTCTGCTGAAAGCGAGATATGTCCTTTTTGTGGCGTAAATGATTAAGAGACTAATGAAAAAATTAAGCACTTATTTAAAAAATATTTGAATGAATATCAAGGGGAGATGTTATGAAAAATAGCCACATTACGACTCTCGCAGTCTTTGCTCTATTAAGTGCTTCGGCTGTCGCGGAAAATCCCTACGCAAAAGAAAACAATAGTTGGATCAGTATCAACGGAGAAGTGGATTCTGTTTCTACCGACCAATTTGAGCTTGATTATGGTGAGGGTAATATCACAGTAGTAATGGAGGACGATGACCGAAAAGGTTACCAGCTGAAAAAAGGGGATGAAGTCAGAGTATCAGGTCTTATGGATGATAATTTTTATAACGACTCTGTTATCGAAGCGGGGAGTGTGCACATCAAAAATGCTAATACCTATTTTTATGCTGGAGCAATGGACGAACAAGACGTCGATTTTACCGTCATGTCTCCTATCCTAAGAGATACAGTTATTAAAGGTAATATCACCCACGTCAGCTTAAAAGACGAGGAATTTACCCTTGATACTGGCATACAGATGTTAACGGTAGAAGTGGATGAGATGCTCTCTAATCCATTAGACAATGAAGGATATCTGCAATTAAGCGTGGGTGATCGAGTGAGTGTTAACGGCAAAATCGATAATGACTTATTTGAAGGTCGAGTATTTGAAGCGGTTTCCGTAACAAAGATTTAGTTTTTCAGCCGAAGGTTATTGTCGTTTTACTCAGTCTACCAGGCTAATTTATAGCCATTCTGCCCATTAAAATCGATAAATATGATGAGGTATAAAGTAACAAATAACTTTTGAATTAATCATATATTACAAAAATTAAGGAGTGACCGATGACAGACTCTACTCTTCATACTGGACCTTATGTCTCCAACCATTCCACCTTGACAGCCATCATTGCTGGCACGGTGGTGGCACTTGGACTAATGGTAATGTTTACTCTCCTCGGCCTGTCACTAGGCATCGCTAGTCTAGAGGCGATCGGAGATGGGCTGGGTATTGGCGCAGCAATTTATATTGTTGTGACCCAACTAATTTCGCTGGCTGTGGGTGGGTTTGCAGCAGCCCGCTTTATGACAACATTTGATACGAATTCAGCTGCGTTGGCCGGCTTGGCGGTTTGGGCGTTAACCACGCTTAGTGTCGCGTATATGGGCCTTAGTGCTGGGACATCAGCCATCAGCACGTCATCATCTCTTGTGGCACAAACAGTTGAAACATCAGCCGGTGCCGTAAAAGCGATAACACCGGAAGATATTTCGTTGCCGGACATGTCAGAGATCTCCGGTTCAATTTCAATGGCCGATTTGCCACCTCAGCTTCAGCAAGCTTTGCAGGAAGCTGGCGTGACTCCCTCACAACTTCGTGCTGAGGCACGAGAAGCATTTCGAAATGTGATTAGTCAACAGGAAATGAACCGGGCGCGATCGCTGGTCACCGCCACACTGTCTGATATCGTGGCGCAGCCCCACACATTCTCGGAAGAAATGAACAATTTACTGGATCGGTTAGTGATTGGTGAAAATGCCGTATTCAATGAAGAAGATCTAAACCAAGCCCAAAATACGTTGGAAATGCGACTCGGGATCACACCTGCACAAGCCCAAGAATTAGTAAACGAAGTGCAGGAGCTTTATAACTCAGCTGTGGAAACTTTGCGTCAAACTGTTTCTGAATTACAGGAACAAATAATTGCCGAGGCTAAAGATATTCAGGATGCGGTCGCTGCGGCTGCGTTGTGGCTTTTTATTGCATCTCTTCTCGGTCTTGGAGCGGCAACTGCTGCAGGTGTGTTTGGTCGCCGTTCTGTAGTATAAAATTGTGTCACGTGGACTATTCAAAGATTTGCTGTGCACCAAAATGACTAATGCAAAATAGTTAGTCGGATCCTTCTAACCCACTGCACAAATGTGCAGTGGGTTTTGTTTTTTTAGCGTTTTAGAAATTTCGGTTTATCGTTTTCGAAGATAACGAGACTCATAAATTTTTATCGGTAACTGCCCCTTCAGATGCTGAAGAGACGGTTTTGGCATATTTAGCTAAAACTCCTCGGGTATAGCGGGGTGGAATTGGTTTCCATGCCATACGTCTTTTTTCGATATCGCTGTCGCTCAGATGAAGGGTGATTTCAGCCGTTTCAGCATCAATTGTAATTTGATCACCATTTTCAATCAGTGCAATCGGGCCGCCATCAAAAGCTTCAGGAGTTATGTGTCCGACTACAAAGCCGTGACTTCCACCGGAGAAACGACCATCGGTTATTAAGGCAACATCATTACCAAGACCTTTGCCGATAACGGCTGAAGTAGGGCTAAGCATTTCCCGCATGCCGGGACCGCCTTTCGGGCCCTCATAACGGATAACGATGACATCACCTTTCACCACGGTGCCATTCAAAATATCCTGCTGTGCCTCTTCTTCAGAATGAAACACCCGGGCTTTACCGGTAAAACGTAACCCTTCCTTACCGGTGATTTTAGCGACAGCACCCTCTGGGGCTAAATTACCTTTAAGAATGACCAGATGGCTGTCTTTTTTGATGGGCCGGTCAAATGGGCGGATGATGTCCTGACCGGCAGGATAGGATGCTACATCAGCCAGATTTTCCGCCAGGGTTTTACCTGTTACGGTCAAGCAATCGCCATGTAACAAGCCACGATCCAAAAGCTCTTTCATCAACGGCTGAATTCCCCCGATGGCAATCAGTTCGGACATCATGTATTTGCCGCTGGGGCGCAGGTCAGCCAGTACCGGGACTTGACTGCCGATCCGGGCGAAATCATCTAATGTGAGCTCAACATCCACCGCATGGGCCATCGCCAACATATGTAAAACGGCATTTGTCGAACCTCCCAGCGCAATAAGTGTAGTAATGGCATTTTCGAAGGCCTGGCGGGTCATGATGTCGGTGGGTTTAATGTCGTGTTCGAGCATATACATCACTGCAGCGCCTGCCCGGCGGCAATCCTCTGTTTTGGACAGAGACACAGCTTCTTGTGCCGAACTGTTTGGCAGACTCATACCCAATGCTTCAATTGCTGAAGCCATGGTGTTGGCCGTGTACATACCGCCACATGAACCCGCGCCGGGAATAGCCGTTTTTTCAACTTGCTGCAAATCAGCAGACGTCATATCTCCCCGGGCATGTTGCCCAACTGCCTCAAATACAGAAACAATATCGGTATGACCAGCACCGGGTTGTATCGTACCACCATAGACAAATACTGCCGGTCGATTGAGGCGAGCAAGGCCAATCAGACAGCCCGGCATGTTTTTATCGCAACCGCCAATTGCGATCAGTCCATCAAATCCCTGGCAGCCAGCGACGGCTTCGATCGAATCAGCAATAACTTCACGGGAAACCAATGAATATTTCATGCCAATAGTGCCATTAGCAATGCCATCAGAAATGGTAATGGTGTTGAATATAACCCCTTTACCGCCTGCTTCGTCCGCTCCCTGGCAGGCTAAATCGGCCAGTTGATTAATGTGCATATTACAGGGCGTGACCATGCTCCAGGTGGAGGCGATACCTATCTGTGGTTTTTTGAAGTCCGCATCATTGAAACCCACGGCACGTAACATCGCTCTGGCAGGAGATTTGCCAGTACCGTCTACCACTATTGATGAATATTTGCGTGTATCTGTCATTGCCTGACCTTTTAAAACGGTTAATAGATAAAACTGACTCTCATCCAATATGAGGAGAGCCCATCACGGAAAATGAAATCCACTTTCATATGATTCAACTTAGCGAAAGACCTTATCAGTTCCTGCTCTAAACAGACAGTTAGAAACTATTCAGATTCACAATGAAGCCATCACTCAACTTCGCATCAAAGCATAGCCAATATTAAGAGAAATGAACTTAGGTTAACAAAAAGGTGGGCGCAAATTACATTGTCAGTGTGCGAAAGCGCACAGACACTTCACCATGAATAAGAGCATGCTGATTCGTGCTTCGAACGTCCAAGCAAGCACCACGCCGAGGCCGCAGCACCCGGTATGTTAAGCCGGACGAGACAGGAACCTGAAAATGAAATCTACAATGAAAAATAACGACATCTCCAGCGAACCGCGCACCATTATGCGGACCTTGAAAGACTATCGCACACCACGTATCGCCCGCAGTATCATTGAACTGCTGGTTACATTGGTCCCTTTTGCTCTTCTCTGGACGCTATCCTGGGCGACACTGAGTGCCGGACACTGGCTTGGTCTTCTGATCACTATTCCTGCCGCGGGATTTCTTGTTAGGTTATTCATGATCAAACATGACTGCAGCCACGGTGCCTTTTTTTCTTCAAAAGGGGCCAATGAATGGGTTGGACGGATAATCGGCGTGTTGAACCTGACTCCCTTTGACTTCTGGCGTCACACCCACAGGCACCATCATGCGCATTCCGGTAATCTCGATCGTCCGCGTATTGGTGGCATCGATACCCTAACGGTTGAGGAATTTCGAGCTTTGCCTCGCAACAAGCGACAACGTTACCGATTCTATCGTCATCCTTTGGTACTGTTCGCTCTCGGCCCAGCGTACCTATTTCTGCTCGACAATCGACTGCCAGTAGGTTTCATGCGTGCAGGGTGGATGCCATGGCTGAGTACCATGACCACCAATGTGGCGATTCTGGTCATTGTTGCCACGATGATGTGGCTGGTTGGTATCGGCCCCTTCCTCATGGTGCAGTTGCCAATCACGCTGATTGCAGCAACGATAGGCGTCTGGCTCTTCTATGTTCAGCACCAATTCGAGCACACCTACTGGGAGCACGAATCCAACTGGACTTTACAAGAGGCCGCACTGCACGGTAGTTCACACTACGATCTGCCTCGCATTCTGCGCTGGTTCACTGCCAACATCGGGATTCACCATATTCATCACCTCAGCAGTCGAATTCCCTTCTATCGTCTGCCCGAAGTCCTGCGTGATTATCCCGAACTGCGTGAAATGGGTCGCATTACCCTTAGGCAGAGCTTCGCTGCTGTGCGTCTGGTCCTGTGGGACGAGGAGAAGCAGCGACTTGTCAGCTTCAGAGAGGCAAAGGCCTAATCTGACGGGAATACGCTTTGCGCGTAGGGTAGATATGTTAGGTTCGAACTTGCATTTAGGCGTGGTCGGGCTTCGAGTTTATTGGATATTCACCTATCATATTGCTGACACCGAAATATTGCTATAAACCTTTAACCTAAGCGTTAAAGCCAAATCTAAGGTTTATACTGGATGTGCCCCTGTTATAATTGCTGCCAATTTCCCTATAGCTCAGATGGATAGAGCGTCCCACCTCCTCCAAAAAATATTCCGCGTCATGTCTATGGTGCCGTTATGCATCGTAAAACTATAAAGTTATTAGGTGCTTAGCGTAAAGTCCAGCTAGGCTGCTTGAATGACTGATCATAGTTCAACAACACACTTAATTTCCTGCGCTAACAAAAACTCAGAAAACGAACGCAATGAAATACAAACTTTTGAATACATGTATGTGTCTGTCACTTGGTTGTGTGATCTAATTGCGTGTAACCAACGTTAATAGGATACGATTAATCTTTAAGTAGGAGCCATTATGTGGTTTAGTTCGAAAGTAAATCGAAAAGAGTTGGCAGAACAATTAGTTATCACACATCAAACAGCAGCTGTTGTGGTTGATAGTGATCGTAATCTTATCGCTTCCAATCCGGCATTTAGCGAAATAGGCCGTAAACTTAACGGTTTAGACCGCAATGGTGTCTTAAAGTCCTTGATTGATCATTATGATAAAGCTAATAAAACCATTGCTTTTGATGATTTTCATCTACGCCAGCATATTTTCTCGTTGACAATTAAAGGTCTCGAGTCTTGCTCACTTTATCTTTTTGAACCTTTACCTGAGAAACTCTTAGGTGAACAAGCTTGGCAACAACTATTAGCTTTTAGTGAAAATATTTATGCTGTTTTTGATAATCACAATAATTTAGTCACATCCAATATAGATTCGGTTGATGCTGATGAGATGTATTCTGTTTTCGATAGTCCGCAATTGTTGAAGGCTTTGCAAAACGCCATCAAGATTACAGATCGAAAACTTCGCTTATCTGAGAATGATGATTTTTATTATCAAGTAACCCACTCCACTCTTGATTCTGATAGCGGCCCGTTATCAGCTTTCTTATTATCTAAACAAACGCAACTTGCAGACTACAAGCAGTTCGAAATGTTATCCAAAGTAGTAAGTAACACAAGTACAAGTGTATTGATCACTGATAAAAATGGGTTTGTCGAATATGTTAATCCCGGTTTTGAAAAGCTTTCAGGATTAACACTTGCAGAAGTAAAAGGTAAAAAGCCTGGAGTTTTATTACAGCGTGAACAAACTGATACAGACACAATTAAGCGGATTTCTCAAAAACTTAAAGCACGAGAGCCGTTTTATGAAGAGATTTTAAACTTTACCAAAGAGGGTGTGCCCTATTGGATAGTGTTGTCAGTGAACCCAATTTTCAATGAAAAGGGGGAACATACTGGGTTTGTTGGCGTGAGTTCTGATGTACGTGAAATTAAACGTCTGGTCTTAGAGCAAATCAACCAAAAAGATGCTATTAGCAGTCATTCGGCGGTGATGGAGTTTAATCAAAGTGGGCAGTTCATTTCAGCTAATCAGTTTACTTATGAACAATTAAACATTGTCGACGAAGTGCAAATGCAGTCTTTACTGGGAAATTTGAAAGATCATTTAGATGAGCCTCGCAAACAATTGATCGAAAAAGGTGAACCCACCGCGGTGATGATTAAACTGGCTCATCAAGGTGGTGAAGTAATTTTAGAGTGCATAATCTCAGCAATAACAGATTTAAACGGCAATATTTCTAAGTACATTGTGTTTGGTAGCAATGTCTCTTCTCGAAATAAGCTGGTGGCTGAAACTCATCTTTCTATGTCGAATGTGTTAAGTAAAATTCAAGCCACAGTAAAGACAATAAATGCAGTAGCCGATCAAACTAATCTGTTAGCGCTTAATGCAGCCATTGAGGCAGCAAGAGCTGGTGAAGCTGGACGAGGATTTGCGGTAGTGGCCGATGAAGTTCGCAACCTTTCGAAAAAATCGAATGAAGCAGCGGTTCAAATTGGTCAACTGATTAACGAAACTCAGTCGCATGTTGACGAGCTGGCTTCTTTTTTAAGTGAGTAATGTTTCTATACCGAAGAATAGTGTTAGCGTCAGCGCAAAGTTTATTCGTTCTCAGCTCAAATGCTTGTCCGACCCGTTAGGCAGGTGATCAAACACTCTAACGCTAGTGCAAATGACGTTTCAATTCAGATTAGGAAATCTCAAAAGCTATACCTAAATCCCTAATACTAATAGTTGAAACCCTGACGATTATAATTGCCGACAATGACCCTTTAGCTCAGATGAATTAGAGTGTACTCAAGCCGATTAGCTAAAGATCATTTTCAAGGGTCCAGTTTTTTAGTTCTTCAAGTATAGTCAGGGCATTCAATCCTCTAGCCGCAATTTTGTATTGGACCGCGACAGGTTTGCTTGAGATCACATCTCTGGTGATCAGTTTATTTTCTTCCATTGCCTTCAACCTCTCTGCCAGGACTTTTTTACTGGCCCCGGCAAGTTGTCTCGCAATTTCATTAAAACGCATGGGCTGATCTTTCAGGTGCCACAAAATGGAGCCTGTCCATTTATTACCGATAATTCTCATTCCCCTCTCAACTGGGCAAGGTTTATAACAAGTCTGGTCGTTTTCTCTCATAGTTATTTGTAGGTTACAAAAAGTTAACTGGTTGACTATTGTAACCTGAATGTTAGTTTGTATGTTTAGACAAACTAGAGAGCAGACATGAAAGGTAAATCAATTTTCGTCGAAGCGGGTGGTGGCTTTGATAAAGTTAGCGTAGAAGAAACAGAAACAATCTCGCCAGGTGACAGCGAAATTCTGGTCAGACTTCATGCTAACTCGCTTAATTATCACGATTATGCGGTCGTCAAGGGGCTCTGGCCTGCATCAGAGAAAAGAATACCTATGGCTGATGGTGCCGGTGAAGTAATAGAGGTGGGGCCAAACGTGACCGAATTTAAGGTCGGTGATAGCGTTGTGAGTACGTTTTTCCCTTCTTGGTTAAGCGGTGAACCAGTCGTTGATGGTTTCTCAACTGTTCCTGGCGATGGAGTAGATGGTTACGCAAGAGAATATGTCACGGCAAAGGCTGAAGCTTTCACCAAGTCACCCTCAGGTTGGTCTCATACAGAATCTGCGACGTTGACTACAGCAGCCTTGACAGCATGGCGGGCTTTGTTCGATTTTAATCAGCTCAAATCAGGTGATACCGTTCTTCTTCAAGGGACTGGTGGTGTATCCATTTTCGCTTTACAGTTTGCCAAAATGGCAGGCGCCAAAGTGATTGCCACTTCATCCAGTGATCAAAAACTCACTAGGTTGAAGGAGCTGGGAGCAGATCATGTGATCAATTATAAAAAAGAACCTAAATGGGGCTTTTTAGCCAGAGAACTTAATGATGGAAAAGGTGTTGACCACGTCGTTGAAATTGGTGGTGCTGAAACATTGGAGCAGTCTCTAAACGCTGTACGTATCGCTGGCCAAATTTCGTTAATCGGTATTCTTTCTGGACAGACTTGCGATATAAATATTGTGAAGACTTTTGTGAAACAGGTTAGGCTTCAGGGCGTCCTTGTTGGTAGTAGAGTCCATCAGCAGGAGATGATTAAAGCTATCGAGGTTAATCAGCTAAAACCAATTATTGATCGTACTTTTGCTTTAAAGGACATTGTCAAAGCATTTGAGTACCAAGAAACGAATCAGCATTTTGGTAAAATTTGTTTAGAGTTTTAAATGAAATAAAAAAGCCCCTGATGAGGGGCTTTTTTAATTTATTAGCCGCTCAATCCCCGACAGAATGCTTCAGAATTCGTCGGTCTAAAATAGCCCTGCTATAATTGTGGCCGATGTCCCTGTAGCTCAGATGGATAGAGCGTTGAACATTTATCTGTCCAAAATGAGAAGGATAGGGCTGGGATTACATTATTAGCTCTAATAATTAACATCAAAGATTTATTAATTAGTACTAAAGTACAATACTTTTTAATAAAATTTAGTGTAAGTTCGAAAGAGTGATCTAATCACGCTATTTATTATGCCAAACTTGGCGTGAGCCTTGGACGGAAAATTACAGCTGTGCTTTTAAGTAAAGGTATCAGGGCTGGGTTGCATACTTTAAGGAGTTCACCGATGAATAAGATGATAGCTACGATAATCTTCTCATTATTTTCTTTATCTGCTTTTGCCGCTACAGTCGACATTGATTTGAGTGGGGCTACCACTTCCACCCTTATTGATGCTGATGGGGCAAGTTTCTCACAAACTTTCACAGGTCAGACTGCATCTGGCTCAGCAATTTCAGGTTCCCCTACAGGGCCATTATCACTAACACCAAGTGGAACAATAAGAGTTGTCTCTTTTGATCCAGGTTGCACAGGTTGTGATTCTGGCAATTCACTTCTTACACCCTCAAGTTTTCAGGGCCCATTGTCGATTTTGTTTGATTTTAATGCCGACAGTTTTTCATGGGTGATGGGAAGCTCTGTTGCAGGATCCAATGTTGCTGCAGATTTATTTTCAAATAGTGGTAGTTTAATCAACACAGTACTAATCAGCATGCTGGAAGGGTACAACAAATACTCTATCTCCGGCTTGGGTGCTTTTGCAGGAATTACTTTTAGAGACAATAACGACCCAGCTGGAGTACGTTACATGGACATGTCTTACAATAGTGTTGTCGGAGTCTCTGAAGTTCCAATCCCTGCCGCCGCTTTCATGTTTGCGCCTGCATTGCTTGGACTCATGGGATTACGTCGAAGAGCAAAAAATAAAGTCGCTTAACTTTATTTCTTTCAGAAAGCCGTGATGATTAATTTCATCACGGCTTTTTTATTTGTATAACTTCCGTTCAACCGCCAATTGGTTTGTTTCGAAGTGAAGCCGATCAGCTTGACTGATATAATTGCGGCCGATGTCCCTGTAGCTCAGATGGATAGAGCGTCCCCCTCCTAAGGGGAAGGCCACAGGTTCGACTCCTGTCAGGGACACCAATAATAATCAATAGATTATTTTTGACTGGAAATGAATAATAGCGGGATAGTCATTCGCATACTCCCCATCAACTTTTAGAACCTTCATTTTTTCTGTAACAAATTTATCGATTTGTATTAGGTTTATCAGATTCAGAAAGTTGAGGTTGGGAAAGGAATAAATATCCCACTGGGTAATGGATACGGCGCAACTAAGAAAGTAATGACAATTCTTTACCAGTTGCCTTGTGAAAAATTATTTTTCAACAATGATTTTTGGTTGATGGCTTTCTGTTTCACTATCTGAAAGTCCTGCGGTCAGGATCCAGCGCATCGTGTCTTCATTCGACATTTCCAAAGACCGAACCTGATCTCGTGAAACGCAAATTGTATAGCCACCAACTTGATAGCTCATTGGCAGGTATATGGCGACCAGATTATTTTCCTGATCCTCCATGCCTAAAACATGGCTAACGTTATCCTTCACCAGAAAGCCAATCAGCTGAACCCCACCGATGGTGACAGCAACAGCATTGCTGAGACTTTCCTGCTGTTTCTCGCGAGAGAAAAAACGCGTGAAATCTCGTAATGCACCATGAATCGATTTCACCAGCGGAATGCGATCCAGGATGGATTCACCCATATCAAACAGTCGTTTGACCAGCCAGGCATTAACGGCAATTCCAATCACAAAAATTAACCCTATAGCCGCTAATAACCCAAGCCCTGGCCAATAAAAATCATAGGGTAAAATGGCAATCATTATCGGACGTAATGCACGCTCTGCTGTAACAGCCAACCAATAAATAAGATAAAGCGTCAGGGTGACGGGTAACGCTGTCGCCAAACCTTTTAAAAAAGTCTTCCAGACAAATTGCATAAAGCTGTTCCTATTCCAAACCGAATACGGTTATTCAGATGTATAAAGTTATATCGGCTTCGCTGGCAAATTCCAGAAAGGTGGCAGCGCCTCCATGACTGATTCCATCGATAAAATCTGAATTTTTAAAATCAAACAAATCGACAGTCATTTGGCAGGCAATTAATTCAACATCTGACTCCAGACAAATCTCACGTAATTCAGCAACACTGGCAACACCTTTCTTTTTCAATTTGCGTTGCATCATCCAGGTAGCAAAGGCTTCAAGCCCTGGAATAATTTGCACGATACTGGGGACCGGAACAGGCATGGGCATAGCAGGGTTGCCTAAAGGAGAGACTTTAAGAGACATATCTTTCTTAAGCAATTGCAAACCGTAAAAGGTAAAAAATATTTTGGCTTCAAACCCTAGCGCCGCTGCTGTGGAGGCCAGTAGAAATGGTGGATATGCACCATCTAAAGTACCTTTACTTGCAATTATGGCGAGTTTTTTGGCCATGCAGTCATACCCCTTTTTCGATGATGAAATACAATTTTCCGTCGACTTCTTCACTACTGAGTAGCGGATTACCAGTCATTTTGCAGAAGGCCGGAATATCTTTTAGCGCGCCAGTATCGGTACATATGAGTCGCAGTCGCTGAGAGGCTGACATTTCATTGAGCATCTTACGCGCTTTAAGCACTGGAAGTGGACAGTTTAAACCTGATGTATCAATTTCTGTATCAAAATCTGACATACTGATTTCCTTTAAAATATCCGTTCACATGATAAACGCAAGCGGCGTTTTTGTCTTTGTGGAACCGGTCTTAATGAGCCAAGGTCTATAGGCGTTATGAAATATCTTATCGCTACAGTTATATTTTTGATGAGCAATCAAGGCATTGCCCAGGCAAACCTGGATATTGCGTTGCCAGAAATGGGGGACAGTGCGGGTGCTCTGGTTTCGCCTGTGGAAGAGTATCAGGTCGGCCAGTCTTTTTACTGGAGCCTGCAGCAATCAGTGACCCTGGTTGATGACCCGGAAGTGAATAGTTATATCAACTCACTTGGACATCGTCTGGTGACCAATAGTGATGATCCCGGTCGTTCTTTCACTTTTTTTGTGGTACCTGACAATTCTGTTAACGCTTTTGCCGCGCCAGGCGGTTTTATTGGCATTCATACCGGACTGATGCTGACGAGCGAAGCAGAAAGTGAGCTGGCATCGGTCATGGCGCATGAGATAGCGCACGTTACCCAACGGCATATTCTGCGTAATTTCGAACGTTCTAAACGCATGAGTATTCCGATGACCGCTGCGATGATTGCTGCGGCTTTATTGGGGGTGGCTGACCCGAGTGCAGGTTCGGCTGCTATCATGGCGGTACAGGCTGGGAATGTGCAAATGCAACTGGATTACAGTCGGGCACATGAAGCTGAAGCCGATAATTTGGGCATGCAAACTCTGGTAAATGCAGGCTTTGACCCAAATGCGATGCCACGTTTTTTTGAGCGGTTGCAGATTGCAGGTCGCTTCTACGGTGGCGACCAGATTCCGGAATTTCTCAGAACTCACCCAATCACCGTGTCCCGTATTGCAGATGCCCGTGGACGTGCTGCCAATCTTGAACCACGGCCCCAGATAAGAGATACCAAAAAGTTTTATCTGATGCGTGAAAAAGTGCGTGTCATGACATCTGCAAATCTGCGTGAATTGATCAAAACCTATGAAGATAAGCTGAAAGAAAATACAACAGAAGATCAGTCTGTCACTCGATATGGTTATGCCCTGGCATTATTGAAAAATAGCAACTATACCCAGGCTCGTGATGAAATTAATGACTTAATCGATTTGGATGATAATCAGTTAAGCTATCATCTGGTGCTGGCGGATATCGAAATTGCGTTGGGAAGAATGGATGCAGCACTGGCAATTTATAATGATTTTCAGCGGGTTTATCCGGATGATTGGGCGCTTTCTATCAAGCAAGTTCAAGCCTTGTTGAGAGCCAATGAACCACGTAAAGCGATTACTATTTTGCAACGTCAATTAGATGTCGGTGAATCTTCTGCGGATTTATACAGATTATTGGCCAAAGCTTATGGTGATATGGGACAGAAAAGTAAATCTCATGTCTGGCTGGCTGAGCATTATCATAGTTCTGGTCAGTTGATGCAGGCTGCAGATCAGCTCAGAATTGCAGCAGACTATGCCCGAGGTGATGAATTTGAACTCGCTAAAATCAGCTCACGTTTGAGACAGGTTGAAACGGATATCGCAATGATGGAAGAAATTCGATGAATGATAATTTAGATAAATATCGTCGAAAATTACTAAAGCAATCCATCTCTGCTTCAACGCTGGCTTTGGTAGCGGCTAGTGGTTTAATGGCTCCAAGAATTCTATTAGCACATTGGCCTCAGGATGCTTTCAATGCAGAAACATTGGAAGATGCGATATTAACGTTTCTGGGAGAGGCTGAAGAGGTTAATGAAGAAGCCATTCAATTCACAATTGGTTCTCCTCCTACCTATGCTGTGAATGGGGCCAGTGTTCCGGTTGAAATCAGCAGTAGTCTGGAAAATATTCAGCGAGTGGCATTATTGGTGGAGAAAAACCCTTTCCCTCTGGCAATGGCCCTTGAACCCACTTCTGTAGTCAGCTTTCCCTTTAAAACAATGCTTAAAGTCGCCGAAGATTCGGAGATAATTGCCATGGTCAGGGCGGATGGTAAGCTTTACCGAACCAGTCGTTATGTGGAAATTGATATTGGTGGGTGTGCCTGATGACAACAAATTCCAGAGATAGAATACGGGCCAAATTGCTGGAGGGTAATACGCTAATCAGAATTTTACTGTCCCATCCAATGCATACAGGGCGGGGTAAAAACGAGCAGGAAGAGCTGATTCCGGCTGAATTCATTCAGGACATTCGCTGCTGGCGTAACCAGGAAGAAGTGTTAACGGTGAAATGTGGTACGGCAACTTCACGTAATCCTTACTTTGCCTTTCAACTCAAAGGAGGGGAAATCGGAGATACGATCAGTCTTCGCTGGGTGGATAATCTTGGTGGCAAGGGAACAACGGAAACCAAAGTGGTATGAGCCTGAAACTTCGCGCCAATTTATTTTTTGCCATCTTGCTACTGTTATCCATGCTGGGCAGTGCCGTAATTCTTATAACCAACGCTAAACGTTCTGTTGAAGCAGAAGTTATTTCAACCATGGATGCAACAGCACACATTATCACCGTCACGCTGGCGGGCGGTACGCTTACTCGCAATACCAGTGTCAGTGAGCACATGCATGAATTAGTGCGTGCATTAAGTGAAATTCGCAGTCTGCATATTTTGTTGTTTGATCGCCAAGGACTGCTTTTTGAAGGCACACCGGAAAAAGAGTTGTCAGTCCAGCCTCCTGCCTGGTTTGTAAAGTTATTGTTCCCAGATCTCACGCCACTTTCCAAACGTTTTGGTACCGGCCATATGGTTATCTATCCTGCTCCCATGCAGGAAATCAGTGAACGCTGGCAGGATATTCGCGCCATTATGGCGCTGGGTATGATTATTTTTGTGGTGGTTGCCTTTTTCATCTATTGGGGTGTGGGCTGGGTAATCAGACCATTACAACGATTGTTGGATGCATTGGCTGGGTTTGAGCGCGGTGATCTGCACATGCGATTACCCCGTTTTTCGCTGAAAGAAATGGATCAGATTAGCCAAAATTTTAATCGGGTCGGCGATGCTTTGGAACAAAGCACGAACGAAAATCGCCGCTTAGCGATGCTGGTGAAACAATCCGGTGATGCGATACTTTCCTTGGATCATGCCGGTTACATCACCTTTTGTAATGCTGCAGCCGAAAGGCTATTTGCTGATGTACCAAATTTATTGGGTGAATCATTGGCCTCCATGCCCTTTCAGCAAGATCGAAACAGTATTATTGCTGTTTTTAATGGCTTTCAATCAGTGGAAAACCTGGAAACGACACTTGAGCGGCGTGATGGTGAACAGCTTTCACTATTAATATCGACCGTACCATTAACTGAAAATGATGGTTGTGTCGCCGGTATGATTTGTACATTGCGTGATATTACGGAGCATAAACAGGCCGAAAAAGCCCGTGCCCAACTTTATGAAACTCGGCTATTAACCAAGCACATGGATCAGGTGCAGGAAGCTGAACGACGGCATTTAGCCCGTGAACTGCATGACGAACTGGGACAATGTTTGACGGCAATTAAAACCGATGCGGTATTAATTCGTAACCGCTCGGAAGAAACAGATAGGAAAATTTATCAAAGTGCCCAGGCAATTATAGATACCGCCAGTCATATATATGATGTGGTTCATAACATGATAACGCGTCTGCGGCCGAGTCCGTTGGATGATCTAGGGCTGGTGGCTACCTTGCAGGAGAGCATCAGCAAATGGCAACAGCGTCAGCCCGAGATTGCCTTTAATCTAATTACTGAAGGCCAGTTAAATGGCTTTGATGAAGCAACAAATATGACGGTGTTCCGTGTCGTGCAGGAAGCATTGACTAATGCCGTTCGGCACGCTGACGCAGAAAATATTATGGTGAAAGTCATACGCGATAAAACCGAAAATTCAGATCAGTTAAAGATTAATATTCGCGATGATGGAAAAGGCATGGTCGTCAATGATTTTCATTCTGACGTCGATTTTGGCTTGCTAGGCATGCGGGAAAGAGCGCAAAGTCTGGGAGGAAGTTTTGATTTGGAAAGTCAGTTAGGTGCAGGAGTCAACCTGACTATTACCATACCACTGGGGGTAAACGTTCACCATGAGTCTTAATAAAATAACGGTTTTATTGGTTGATGATCATGAATTGGTTCGCGCAGGTTTTCGTCGTTTACTTGAAGATGGTGACAAATTTGACGTAGTAGCTGAAGCGGGTTCCGGGGAACAGGCGGTTCAGGATTTTGCCAAATATCACCCGAATGTGGTGGTAATGGATATTTCCATGCCGGGCATTGGCGGTGTCGGTGCAATTGAACGGATTATTGCCCGTGAACCTTCAGCCAAAATTCTGGTGCTTAGCGTACATGAAGATAGTGTATTTACCACTCGTGCCATGCAGGCCGGTGCATTAGGATTTATCCCTAAACGCAGCGCGCCTGAAGCCATGTTAAAAGCTGTTGAAATGGTTTCTATGGGTAGAACCTGTATTGCTCCGGAAATTGCTCAACAACTGGCAATGCAAAAGTTAACCGGATCAGAAAATCCTCTGGATGTTCTCAGCCAGCGCGAGTTCGAGGTCTTTCGCCTATTAGCCGAAGGTAAGACTGTTAACGAAATTGCCGATATTTTGAATCTAAGCCCTAAAACAGTGGGAACTCACCACACCAATATTAAACAAAAACTCAATGTTTCAAACTCTGCCGAATTAGCCAGACTGGCTATTCGTAGTGGGTTGCTGGAAGCCTGACTGACCGCATTCATTAGACTTATTGCTCACCAATCTGCTGTCGATGAAATAGCGTCTGGATGCTTAATATATCAATTCAGACAGTGCGTTATGAGTTCTCTGTCACATCAATAATGAGTTTTAGGCTGCAGTTCGTTGCCCGCATACTATAATCTTATGGTCTGATGATCTTTCATAGCCTCCAGCAGTGATGGCTCTGAATGATCAACAGAATATTTTCTGTGGTTTTAACGAAGCATTATTATATGGACTTTAGCTTGTGAACCTGATTCTCCAGGTGAATCTCATCATTGTGATGGTATTTGTCATAATGTGCAGTATTGGTGTCAAAAGTACACTTGATGACCTTCGCCTGAGAGTTGACCATGAACTTGAAGTGTCCAATGAGGTTGCAAAATATGCAATAGATGCACAGCTTGCCCGTTTGGAAGCGGACTTATCACAGAAAAACATTCCAATCTCACAATGGACTTCACGGTTTCATTTGGAAGATCTCAAACAATTACAGCACGTCGATATTGAATTAATCGCAAGTGATGGCGAATTACTTGATTCAAACCACCCCCTCACCAGTAATTTACTAACCGGTTTACCTTTATGGCTGGAAAACAGCCTGAAAGATTATCTTGGGCATACTGAAATCATCACGACGCCGATTATGTTTGCTAAGCAGCATATCGGGGATATTGTTATTCGGCCTAATTTCAGTGCCGAATGGGATGATATTAGAACCTATATCAGGAAGTCATTAATGCCATTAATTCTGACTTTTTTGGTTGGAAGTATACTCATTGCAATAATTGCTTCGATAATCCTATTGCCTGTTTCAGAAATGTTGCCTAAGAAAAATAAACAGGCACAACCGTCACGAAGACCATTTGCTTTGCTTCGATTAAATCAATTATTGGCCGTTAATAAGCAACTGAAACTTTTAAAACAACGTTATCTGGATACCGATCAAAAAATTGATGTGTTGAATCAACAGTTAATCACAATTCAAGAAGCTGAACGAAAGCGGTTATCGGCTGAATTACATGATGAGATAGGCCAACATTTGACTGCTATCCAATTCGATTTAAATACGATTAAACACTCTGCTTCTCTGGATGAAGCAAAAAACAGTGCAGCAGCCATTGATTCCGTTCACCGTCGGATGACAACTATTGTTCGTTCGATGTTGCAACGTTTACGGCCACCGGAATTAACGGCTTTAGGGATACATGGTGCTATTTCAGAGTTATTTAATGATTGGGTGATTCGCCATCCACAGCATCATGCGAAACTCAGTATAGAAGGGAATTTCAATGAGCTTGATGAAACCCGGCAATTGACCATATATCGTATTGTTCAGGAATGTTTAACCAATATTAGTCGTCACGCCGGAGCTGAAAATGTTGAAGTAAAAGTCAGTTTAAGTTGCAATAACGATTTAATAGATATAAGTGTAAATGATAACGGAAACGGTTATCATCCGAATAGTTCGAATAAAGGTTATGGTTTAACTGGAATGCGAGAACGAGTAGAAGCGTTGTCAGGAAGTTTTCATATTACGTCAGCACATGGTGATGGATTTACGCTTTCTGCGACTTTTCCAACCCAAGGTAATGCTGAATGAAGAACGAGATCCGAGTTTTACTGGCAGATGATCACGAAGTAGTTAGGTCTGGCCTTGCAAGAATGCTTGAGCGTAATGATGATATGCACATTGTTGGTGAAGCAACCAGCGGTGAACAGGCCTATCAAATGTACACGGAACTTGATCCTGATATCCTTATTATGGATATGAGCATGCCGGGAATTGGGGGGTTGGAAGCGCTTAGACGTATTCTGGTGCGTTATACCAAAGCAAAAGTGATAATGTTTTCCATGCATGAAAACGTTACATTGGCGGTTCAGTCGATGAGTGCTGGAGCTGCAGCTTATTTAGCCAAATCGGGTGACTCTGAGGATATCGTTAAAGCAATTCGCCAGGTGATGGATGGGAAAAGTTACCTAAGTTCAGAAATGGCACAACGTATTGCGCTGCAAAGTGTTTCCGGTTCAGAAGACCCGATACAGCGTTTGACAGTAAGAGAATTTGAAGTATTCCGGTTACTGGCGGAGGGCCATGCATTGGAATATATTGCGGAAACGTTGAATTTAGGTCAGAAAACTGTCGCGAATTATCAAACGATGCTAAAACAGAAGCTCGGATTTCATTCATCTGTAGAGTTAGTGCGGCTTGCAATCAAGTATAACGTCATAAAAAGTCATTAAATTTTCAGTCCTCTACAGGCACTAAACTGAGGAATAATGGGAAGAACTTCCCTGTTCGGGAAAAAATCCCGATATCAGAGTGACTGCTTCCTAATGATTCTCAGGCAAAATCGGCATAAAGTCACAACCTCATGAAAGAACAGCGACGCTGACATCATGAACGATAAAAACTATAGAGGACAACTTTATGAAGCTGAAAACATTATCAATCGCAATGATGGGTTTAGTAGCACCAGGTCTGGTCGCTGCTGATGAACTCATCGATATGCAGAAAAATGCTAATAACTGGGTTATGCCAGCAGGTAACTATGCTAACCAGCGTTACAGCGAACTGACTCAAAT
>NZ_DFMC01000010.1:483489-484250 GCF_002375335.1 Methylophaga sp. UBA3603 | reverse complement strand
GGTGCAACCAGCACAGCTGCTGCCCACGTTTTTGATGACAAAATCATTGTCGGTATCTCAGGCGGTGAATTTGGTGTTCGTGGTTACGTTCAAGCATATGACTTAGATGGTAACGTGCAGTACAAAGCGTACAGCACCGGTCCTGACGAAGAAATGTTAGTTGACCCAGAAAAAACCACTTCCATGCTGAAACCAGTTGGCAAAGATTCTTCTTTGAAAACTTGGCAGGGTGATCAATGGAAAATCGGTGGTGGTACTACTTGGGGTTGGTATTCATATGACCCTGACCTGAACATGTTCTATTACGGTAACGGTAACCCATCTACCTGGAACCCAGTACAACGTCCAGGCGATAACAAGTGGACAATGTCTCTTTGGGGTCGTGATTTAGACACCGGTATGGCGAAATGGGTTTACCAAATGACGCCTTACGATGAGTGGGATTATGACGGCGTTAACGAAGTTATCCTGGCTGACCAAAAAGTTAATGGCAAAATGCGTAAAACTGCCGTTCACTTTGACCGTAACGGTTTTGGTTACACCATGGATCGCGTCACAGGTGAATTGCTGGTTGCACAAAAATATGACCCAGCGGTTAACTGGTCAAACGGCGTGAACCTGAAAACCGGTCTGCATGATCGTGTAGCGAAATACTCAACTGCACGTAACGGTGAAGACGTTAACACCACTGGTATCTGCCCAGCAGCTTTGGGTTCAAAAGATCAACAGCCAGCGGCTTATTCACCACGTACCGGTCTGTT
>NZ_DFMC01000010.1:310861-483267 GCF_002375335.1 Methylophaga sp. UBA3603 | reverse complement strand
CCAAGTTTGGAAAATGATTCAGACGGTCTGGGCGCAGTTGGTGCTTACAAAGCACTGTCTAGCTGGACTAACCTGGGTGGTGTTCTGAGCGTATTTAGCCTGTAATACAGCTAGCAAAAGTCTATAGTTAATAAATAGACAGTTAAGTAAAATTAAGAACCCGGCATCGTTGATGTCGGGTTTTTTTTTGCCTGAAACAAAGTTATCTTACTTTAAAAATCTAAAGTCACTTCCATCAAACAAAATCAGGCTATTTTTCCTGGCACCCATTCAGGAAAATCCTGAACCCCAAGGCGTCAATTGCTGACGCTACTTATTCCACATCACCGTAACATTCACCTACCGTCTGAATAGTTCAGACGGTTTTACTTACAATTAATAGAGAGGAAATTATTATGTGGACTAAACCAGAATATTCAGACATGCGTTTCGGTTTTGAAGTAACCATGTATATCTGCAACCGTTAAGATTTAACGACCAGATATGTGTCCGGGGTTTATCCCCCGGGCATCTTCAACCGACCAGCAAATCAGACTGCTTTACGTTACGATGACTATCTTTAATAAATCAGTGTGATTTGCTGAATAGTCGACAGGAAAGAGAAATATGCACATACATGTCATGGGATCAGGAGCCGGCGGAGGCTTTCCACAATGGAATTGCAACTGCAATAACTGTAAAGGTGTGCGTGAAGGAACAGTAAAAGCAAGCAGACGTACACAATCCTCAATTGCCATCAGCTCAGATGGTGTGGATTGGATTTTGTTTAATGCCTCACCGGATATCAAAAAACAGATGGATGATTTTCCGGCACTGCAGCCGGCAAGAGAAGTTCGTGATACCGCTATCAAAGCCATATTGATTACTGATGCTCAGATTGACCATGTAACTGGTCTGTTGACATTACGTGAACATAATAAACCATGGGATATCTACTGCACTGAAGCAGTACATGATGATCTGACTACAGGGTTTCCGGTATTTAATATTCTTGGTCATTTCCGCGGCATAAACTGGCATGAAATAAAAACAGATTTAGAATCATTTTCCATCCCGGCAGCACCAGGCCTGATATTTACTGCAGTGCCTTTAAAGAGTGAAGCGCCCCCTTACTCACCGCATCGCCATAACACCGTGCCAGGAGACAATGTAGGCATTCGGGTTGAAGATACCCGTACTGGTAAAAATGTATTTTATGCGCCGGGTCTTGGGGTAGTTGAAGATCACGTACTTGAATTTATGCGTAATGCTGATGTAGTTCTGGTGGATGGCACGGTATGGACCGATGACGAGATGTCAAAAGAAGGCATCAGTGATAAACGGGCTCAGGAAATGGGCCATATTAATCAGTCTGAAGATGGCGGCACCATCAGTTTTTTAAATTCGATGGAACGTCCCCGCAAGATTTTGATTCATATTAATAACACTAATCCGATCCTTAATGAAGAATCGGCAGAACGTCAGGTGCTGAACAACGCAGGAATTGAGTTGGCATATGATGGTATGGATATTGAGCTATAACAATCGGGAAAGGGCAAACGATGGCTGACAACACACCTTGGTCAAAAGAAGAATTCGAACAAAAGCTGCGTGATAAAGAGCAGTTCTATCACATCAATCATCCGTTCCATAAATTGATGCATACGGGTAAGTTGAATCAGAAACAGGTTCAGGGTTGGGTAGCAAACCGCTTTTATTACCAAACCGCGATTCCTATTAAGGATGCGGCGATTATGGCCAACTGTGAAGATGCCGAGGTACGTAAACATTGGGTACAACGCATTCTGGATCACGATGGTTTTGAAGGCCAGGAAGGTGGTATTGAAGCTTGGTTGCAACTTGGAGAAGCCGTAGGCCTGACGCGTCAGGAACTGACTTCCTATGAACATGTTTTACCGGGTGTGCGTTTCGCAATTGATGCCTATGTCAATTTTGCTCGCCGTGCACCTTGGCAGGAAGCTGCCGGCTCTTCTTTAACCGAATTGTTTGCACCAAAAATTCATCAGGCACGTTTGGACAATTGGCCGGAAATGTATCCGTGGATAGATGAGCGCGGTTACCGTTATTTCCGTAAACGGTTAAGTGAAGCGCGTCGTGATGTAGAACACGGCTTGCAAATCACGCTGGATTATTGTGATACACGCGAGAAACAACAGCGTGCGCTGGATCTGTTGCAGTTCAAGCTGGATATCTTGTGGACCATGTTGGATGCAATGTGGATGGCGTATATTGAAGATCGCCCACCTTATTGTATGGATGTTGAAAAATGACAAATCGCGTATTTAACGCAGACAGTGTGCCGGTACTGGCACTAGGTTACCGCTTTCAATGGGAGCCCATGCAGGATTGTTATGTTTTATTGTATCCCGAAGGTATGGTCAAACTGAATCCTGCGGCTGGTGAAATATTGAAACGCATCAGTGAGAAAAAACAAACCGTCAGCGAATTAATTGCTGAACTTAAAGTCGCCTTTGATGGCGCAGATTTAGACGATGACGTCTATCAGTTTTTGGAGGAAGCACATGGCAACGACTGGATCAGAGCAGAATAAAGCACCCGGCAGCACCGGTGGTGCTCTGGGGATGAATGTACGTGATGCTATCCGACAGCCTTTATGGCTATTGGCAGAGCTGACTTATGCTTGCCCTTTGCAGTGCCCGTATTGTTCAAACCCGATGGATTTCGCCAAAATCAAAAGCGAATTGACCACCGAAGAATGGATTGATGTATTCAAACAAGCTCGGGCAATGGGGGCAACACAGCTGGGATTATCCGGAGGTGAACCTTTGGTTCGTCCCGATATCATCGAATTGATTCGTGCAGCACGGGATTTAGGTTTTTACACCAACCTGATTACTTCCGGTATCGGGCTGGATGCCAGCAAAGCAAAAGCATTTAAAGAGGCGGGACTGGATCATATCCAGGTCAGTTTCCAAGCGAGCTCAGAAGATTTGAATAACCTGATTGCGGGTACTGATGCCTTTCAACATAAAATTGAAATGGCCAAAGCGGTTAAAGCGGCGGGTTATCCGATGGTTCTGTGTTTTGTTACCCATCGGCAGAATATAGATAAAATCGACGAAATCCTGGATCTGGCAATCAATCTGGATGCAGATTATGTCGAGCTGGCCACCACTCAATATTACGGCTGGGCGATGCATAACCGTGATCAATTATTGCCTTTGAAAGAGCAGCTGGTTCGTGCTGAGCGCATTGCGCATGAGTATCAGGAACAGCAAAAAGGCAACATGAAGATCTATTATGTTGTGCCAGACTATTATGAAGACCGTCCGAAAGCCTGTATGAATGGCTGGGGCAATGTATTCTTGACGGTCACTCCAGATGGTACTGCATTACCTTGCCATGCGGCACGTGAGCTACCTGGGATGACATTGCCAAATGTCCGCGATACTAGCGTGAAGGAAATTTGGGAAGATTCAAATGACTTTAATCGCTTCCGTGGTTTTGACTGGATGAAAGAGCCTTGCCGCAGCTGTGATGAGAAAGTAAAAGACTTTGGTGGCTGTCGTTGTCAGGCGTATATGCTGACAGGCGATCCCGCGATGGCTGATCCTGTTTGCAGTAAGTCACCTGATCGTCATGTGGTTGATGAAGCAATTGAACGTGGTCGCAGGGAGTCTGAAAAATCAACTGAAGTTGCCAAGCCATTGGTTTTCCGTAACCCGAAAAACTCGAAACAAATCAGTGGGTTCTGAGTTTGCGATAAAAACTAGCGGCCTGACCAAACAATATGGTCAGGCCGTTGTCGTTAATGGACTGGATCTGCAGGTCAAAGCGGGTCAATGTTATGGCTTGTTAGGCCCGAATGGCGCTGGCAAAAGTACTACCATCCATATGCTCACCACTATGACTTCTCCATCAGCTGGTGAAGCCTGGATTGCCAATCAGTCCATCTCGGCTGATCCGGTTGCAATTCGGGGGTTGGTCGGTTTAGTGTTTCAGGATTCTGCTTTGGATCGCACCATGACGGTGGATGAAAATCTGCAATTTGCTGCAGCGTTGTATGGCATGACTAAAAAACAGGCCAACGAACGTATCGAAGAATTACTTGCCGTCTTTAATTTAGGTTCACGTCGTAATGCCAAATTGCTGGCGCTTTCCGGTGGACAGCGTCGAGCCGTGGATATTGCCCGCGGTGTATTGCATCAGCCGCAAGTATTATTCCTTGATGAACCAACCATTGGTCTGGATCTGCCGAATCGACGTTCTATTTGGCGATTTGTCGAACAGTTGCGCAGAGATCATGGCATGACAGTCTTTTTAACTACCCATTACCTTGAAGAAGCCGTAGCCTGTGATCATGTTGATTTCATTCAGCGTGGCGTATTACAAAAAGGGGGGAAACCAGTTGATTTGATGCGTCAGTTGGCGGCTTATGTACTTGAAATTGAAACTGTCGATATTGAGCCGGTGGTTACCAAACTAACACCACAGTTTGGCAAACCCATTATTGAGGATGAACAGTTAAGCTTTCTCATAAAGGATGCCGAGACAGATCTTCATTCTTTACAACAATCCCTTGGAGACAGCATTACGGCGATGCGTTGGCGTAAACCCAATCTCAATGATGTGTATCTGTGGAAAGTCTGTCCCCCCGAACAGGAGCAGTCAGCATGAGTTGGTTACCAGTTAAAGCCGTTGTAGGTCGAGAGCTGACAAAATTATTTCGTCAAAAAGCCCGCTTATTCAGCTCAATGGTACGTCCGATGATCTGGTTACTGGTGATTGGTTCGGGTGTTGGCAGCATGCTTAGTGGTGCGCAGCAGGAGGGCTATCTACAGTTTCTGGTGCCTGGCGTATTGGCCATGACGTTATTATTTGCGGCATTGCTATCGGCCTTAACTTTGGTCTATGACAAAGAATTTGGTGTGATGCGAATGATGATGATCGCACCGGTTGCGCATTACTGGATCGTATTATCCAAACTGATTGCTGCGACAATTACTGCCATGGTGCAGGCTTTATTACTGTTAATTATTCTATTACTGATCGGCTTGATTGATTTACAGATTGCCCTATTATTAATTCCACCTGCTTTACTAACAGCAGTGGCCTGTGCGTCAATGGGCGGTTTGATTGCAGTATTTTCCAAAACATTGGATAACTTTGCGGTCATCATGAATTTCTTTATCTTCCCGGTGTTTTTCCTGAGCGGGGCGTTGTATCCAGTGAGTCAGCTGCCTGATTTCCTGCGCTATGTGGTGCTGGTTAATCCGTTCAGTTATGGCGTAGATCTTTTAAAACATGCGGTTCCCGGAGCCCAGTCTGATTTTTCGATTTGGACAGATATGACGGTTCTTGTTACATTTTCTGCGGCTGCGATTGCCATTGCCTGCTGGCGCTTTTCACGTGAATCAGTTCATGAACCGTTATTTCATCGGGCGACCAAGCGCAGTTAAAGTTAATACTCCAGCACTTCTTTTGCTTATAAACTTCGTTATCCATGAACAATCAAATTCTGCTTCGTATACCTTGCATACAGCAGTGGTCAGATAGCAATTAGCAGCGGGCATCTTCAATGCAGATGCGGTTGCACCGCTTTTGGAAAGGTCATATCCTAGCCGATTGATAAAAACAAGCGGCAACCACTTAGGAATTATCCATGACATTCACCATGAATTCAGCGCATTCCAATATGGTCTGGCAGCAAGTGCGGCCCAATGAAGTTTCCAATCCTGAAGTTTTGAAGGCATTACAGCAAATTGATCGGGCACAGTTTGTCTCGGATGATTACAAAGCGTTGGCGTATTCAGACACACGATTACCAATTGGCTGTGGTCAGTTTATGTGGACACCGCTGGAAGAGGGACGAATATTACAATTTCTGCAATTAAAACCATCTGATTCGGTGCTGGAAGTCGGTACCGGCAGTGGATTTTTTACAGCATTGATTGCACAACTGTCATTAAACGTCATTAGTATTGAATATTTTGCAGAATTGTCCACTTTGGCGGGTTCACGATTAAAAGCTGCAGGCTTACAAAATGTAAACTTGCAGTGTGGTGATGCCAGTCATGGCTGGAAATTGGCAGATCGCATTGATGTTATTGTCCTGACAGCCAGCTGTCAGCAGGTACCGGAAGATTACCTCCATGCACTCAAAGTCGGTGGCCATTTAGTCGCTATCACCGGGCAGGCACCTGCAATGCATGTGCAACGCATTACTCGCACAGGCGAGTGGCAATGGCAAACAGAGAATTTATTTGAAACGGTGGTCGCACCATTGGTGCATGCTGAAACAAAACCAGAATTTAACTTTTAACCCAGAGAGCTTGTTATGAAACAAATGTCAGCAACTCAATTAAATGAGTTTTTGCAGGAAAACGCACAGGAAGCGATTCTGATTGATGTGCGTGAAGCACACGAACTTGCCAATGGCATGCTGGAAAATGCGAAACATATGCCAATGAACAGTATTCCGGTACATGTTGAAGAACTTGAATCTGAAAAAGACAGTCCGATAGTGTTGATTTGTCGTTCAGGCCAACGCAGCGCACAAGTCGGTCAATATTTAGAACAATTGGGTTTTACCGACGTCATAAATCTCGAAGGTGGCATGAATGCCTGGGCAGCGCAGATCGACAAAAATATGAGAGTTTATTAAGGATAGATAATGAAAACGCTGTTTATTGCAGTTTTTTTCGCAGCAGTATTTTCCAGGCCGGCATGGGCGGTTCAGGATCTGGTCGATATATATAATTTATCTGTCCAGAGCGATCCGATATTAATGGCACAGGCAGCGTCGCTTCTTGCCACGAGTGAATTAGAAGATCAAGCTGATGCAGCCTTTTTGCCCCAAGTAGATATGGTCGCTAATAACAGTAAAGTATGGACAGACAGCTCTTCCCAACGTTTTGGTGGCTCCAGCGAATATAACGATCATGGTTATACACTGAGTCTGGTGCAGCCGATTTATCGACGTAACAACTTTGTACAATCACGGCAGGCAACTATTGCGATTGAAGGCGCTACGGCTGATTATCAATTTGTCGAACAGGATTTGATTGTTCGTGTGGCTGAGCGCTACTTCGCTGTTTTGGGCGCCGAAGATGATTTAAGTTTTGCTCTGGCAGAACTTGAAGCCATTGAAAAACAACTTGAGCAAGCTGATCAGCGATTTGAAGTTGGCTTGGCTACTATTATTGATGTCACCGAAGCCCGGGCGGCTTATGATCTGGCAACTGCCGCCGTTATTGAAGCTGAAAACTTATTGGCAAATGCTCGCGAGGCTTTACGGGAAACCGCCGGTCAATATCCCAGTGAACTGGCTTAATTAAAGGAAGAAACACCTCTGGTCAAGCCTGAGCCAGAAAATATTGATGAGTGGAGTGAGCAGGCAATCGTCATGAATCCGGTATTACTCTCTGCCAATAGTAATGTTGGACTGGCCAAGGAAAATATAGAATTTGAACGTAGTGGTCATTACCCAACGCTGGATTTGGTCGCGCAGAAGGGTTACACCTCTCAAAGTGACAGCAATTTGAGTGGTAGCAATAAAACGCATCAGAAAATTCTGGGGTTGCAGATCAATATTCCTATCTATGCAGGTGGTGTTGTTAATTCAAGGACTCGCGAAGCCAGTTTCAGGTTGGATGAAGCCATGCAAAATGAAGAAGAACAGCGGCGAGCAATTATACGTCAGACCCGTGCCGCCTATAACAGCGTCATGTCAGGCGTTAGCCGGGTCAATGCGCTGCAGCAGGCGGTATATTCCAATAAAAAGGCACTGGAGTCCACTGAAGCGGGTTTTGATGTCGGCACAAGGACAACCGTAGATGTTTTGAATGCGCGTCGAGAATTATTCAGCGCATTACGTGATTACTCCCGCTCCCGCTATGAATATGTCGTCAATACGTTAAGACTCAAACAAGCTGCTGGTATTGTCAGCGTGAATGATATCGAGCAAATTAACCAATGGCTGGTACCCTGAACCTGAGGAGTGGTTATTGCCATGATGGCAAATTCTGAAAACAGTGTTTTAGTGATAATTGATGTTCAACTGAAATTAGCTCAGGCCATGCCTGATGGAGTACGTGAGCGCCTTAATAAACAGATTAGAATTTTACTTTCTGCCGCCAAGGTGCTGAATATTCCTGTTATTGTGACGGAACAATACCCCAAAGGACTTGGACCTACAGAGTCAGATTTACAGAATAATTTGCCCGTCGGCACCAAAACGATTGAGAAAACCTGTTTTTCCTGCCTGCAATCTGAGGATTTCCGCTTTCAACTGGCTGCAACTAACCGTCAGCAGGTTATTCTGGTGGGAATGGAAACGCATATATGTGTATTGCAAACTGCTTTAGCGTTACAGGCTGAAAACTTCAGTGTTCATGTGGCGGAAGATGGCGTCTGCTCCCGTTCAAAATCCAATCAATACAATGCTATTCAACGCATGCGCCATGCCGGCGTGGTCATTAGTAATGTCGAATCGCTGCTGTTTGAATGGCTTGGCGATGCCAGCCATGCAGAATTTAAAACACTGGCCAAATTGATTGTCTAACGGTTGCGCTGTGCGTTAGCTCTACGCTGCCGCCTTTCTTTGCAGTTGATTACCGTTAGCTGCCTGTCCGCTTCACTCATATTTTCCCAACGTAATATCTCATCCATCGTCCGAAAACATCCCCGACAGATATCCTGTGTATCAAGACCGCATTTGCCAATGCAGGGGCTGGGAGTGAATGATTTATCTGATTCCATATTAGTGTCTGATCGTAGGTTGGCGCTGAGCTTGTGAAGCCCAACATTCAAGGGCAGGGCAGGTTGGGGTGAGGTGCGAAACCCAACATCTTAATTTAACTCATAACCAAATTTGATTGTGAAAACTCAAGCATGAAACCGCTGGCGTTTATTGGCCATACCGACTTTGGCAGGTTTGTTTAACGTTGGCAGCGCTTCATAATCCGGCTGGCCTTTAAGACCGGCACGGGCATAATCCAGCCGCAGATGATCTTTGACCAATTCAACCGGTTGATGCATATCTTCTGTCAGCACAACATAAATCAGTTCAAAAAGACGTTTCAAGGCAATTTTGGCAGTTTGACCAGTACGCTGATAAATCTGATCTGACAGGGTCATGAAATGCCAGAACGGTTGATCATCAAGCAGCAACGGCAGGGTATTGATGAACCGCCCTGAGTTCCCGATCAAATCCCAGTAACGGGCAAAACGATTGACCCGTTGCATGGTGATAAAGTCGATTTCACGGCTGCTGAGCAGGTTATACGGCGGCAGAGGATTAAAGCGTAAATCACTGGGTTCATTATGCCGGTTCAATGGCGCGCCACGCAGACGTTTGAGAATGCCGACCTGAATTTCATGAGGATTCAATGCGATTAATTGATCAAAGCTGTCAGCAAAATTTTCCAGAGTATCGCCGGGCAAACCGAAGATCAGATCGGTGTGTAAATGCGCACCGCTATGTTCACGCAACCAGCGAATATTGTCTTTGCTCTTATCGTTGTTCTGCTTGCGGCTGATTCGTTCCTGGATTTCGCTGTCAAAGGTCTGAATACCAATTTCAAATTGCAGGCTGTTGGGCGGAAATTTCTGCAAGACCGATTTCAATTTATCTGGCAGATTATCCGGCACCACTTCAAAATGCAGATATAAATCATCGCTCATGCGTTCCAGGAAAAACTCCAGAATGGCAATGCTGGTGGTGATTTTCAGATTAAAGGTACGGTCTATAAATTTAAAATTTCGCACACCACGCTGCCACAGCTGATCTATTTCAGCGAGAAATTCATCGAGTGGAAAGGCCGTCGCGGTTTTATCCAAAGCCGATAAACAAAACTCACATTTAAATGGACAGCCACGGGAAGCTTCAACGTAGATCAACCGGTTACGAATATCCTCATCGTTGTAAAAACGATAAGGCAGAATCAACTGTTCCAGTGGTGTTGCTCGGCCATTAATATATTTAGTTGCAGGATTTTCATTGCTCAGTAATTTTTCGCAAAGCTCACGAAAATCCTGTTCACCGGGTCCGGCAATCACATAATCAGCCAGCTCACAAACTTTTGGCAAATCAGGTGAATGACTGACTTCCGGGCCACCGAGAATAATGCGGATTTCAGGCTTAATCGATTTTAATAAGGCAACAACGGCTTCAATTTCACTGACATTCCATATATACACACTGAAACCGATAACCTCAGGCTGATAACTAAGCAATTTTTCAGCAATGCTCAGCGGTTGTTCCTGAATAGTGAATTCGATCAGTTCGGCGGCGGATTGATGCTCACCCAGATTGGCATATAAATAACGCAAACCAAATGCCGAGTGCATATAACGGGCATTCAGGGTGGTGAGCAGGATTTTGGCAGTAGTTGACATGCGCACATTGTAAATCAAACGCGGCTGTTCAATTAGAACTGTTCATTCCTAATGCGATTTGTTGCTCAGTGACATAACGTTGCAAGTCGTCCAAAGTTTGCTGTTGGGCTGCGGTGAGCTCTTGCTGCCGACACTCCGCTAAAGCAGCATTAAATTTTTCAAATGTAAGTCCAGGCGATGCAGTTGCGGTTAATTTGGTCCGACAGAATTGCTGCCATTGTTCTGCTTCACTTTCATTTAATGATTCGGGCCAGTTACGCGCTCGGTAGCGAAACAGCATTTCCGGTAATCGCGAATCGTTAAAAGGTATCGATAACGTGCCCAATTGATCAGGAGCCGCTTCGCGGATCAGGGTCATTTTGTTTTTATCGCTGTCATCAAAGAAACCGCCGCCATATAAGCTGGCATCAACATCGTCTATCTCATCAAATGATTTCTGACTGAAAACTTTCTGCAATTTTTGCTGTAATGATTCACCGGCCTCACGAAGAAGTTGCAGATGTTTATGACTTAATTCCCGATCAATCTGCAGCCGCTCGGCAGCAGCATCATCCAGCGTAGCTGCAGGAACAATGACCGGACATTTATTTATATGCACGGTTTTGATTGCCGGACGCGAAACACCCTCGGGGAGATCTTTGGTTGGGGTAAATAACCATTGCCGAATGGTATCGGCATCCTGCTCCAGTAACGCCGAAGGATCATGGCGCAGATCATAAACAATCACCCCATTATTGTTGTTTGGTTCTTTGGCTAGTGGCACTACCAGTGCCGTATTGCAATATTCAGAAGGGTACATGCGTGAGGTATGCAATACCGGATCCGCCTGATGTAGGTTCAATAACGGAGCGAGCTGCTGTTTTCGGCGTAACTGATAAATATAGTCATACAGTTTTGGCTGACGATCTTTAATCAGTTTTGCCAACGCGATTGTGGCATACACATCCACTAACGCATCATGCGCGCCCTGATGTTCAATACCGTTTGCAGCAGTTAAGGCTTCCAGACGAAAACTGGGCTGGCCGTCTTCACGATTAGGCCACTCGATTCCTTCCGGACGAAGAGCCCGGGTGAGACGCACCATATCAATAATGTCCCAGCGTGAATTACCGTTTTGCCATTCGCGGGCATAGGCATCGTAAAAATTACGAAACAGGGCGAAGCGGGTAAATTCATCATCAAACCGCAAACTGTTATAGCCCACACCGCAGGTACCTGGCTGTGACAGTTCATCATGAATTTGTTTAATGAATTCGGCCTCAGTCAGGCCTTCCTGTTGTGCTTTCTGTGGCGTGATGCCCGTTATTAAACTCGCCATTGGATGCGGTAATACATCGGCTGCCGGTTTGCAGTAAATCATCAATGGTTCACCGATGATATTCAGATCTTCATCGGTGCGCACGCCGGCGAACTGTAGTGGCCGATCAAATCGTGGATCGGTGCCAGTCGTCTCATAATCGTGCCAGTACAGCGTATTCATTTATAAGCTCGCCAAAACCAGCTCTGCTGCTGCCAGAGTGGCTTCAATTTCATCATCACCATGTGCAGCAGAGACAAAGCCTGCTTCAAATGCTGAAGGTGCAAGATAGACCCCACGATCCAGCATGCCGTGATAAAACTTTTTAAAACGTTCCTGATCACATTGGGTGACCTGCTCAAAAAACTCAATGTTGGCTTCTTCGGTAAAGAAAAAGCCAAACATGCCACCCACATAATTGATACTCATCGGAATACCGGCCGCATCGGCTTTTTGTTTCAAGCCATTAGCTAATTTAGCTGTCTGTTGACTGAGGTGATCATGAAAGCCGGGTTGTTGTACCAGCTTCAAAGTTGCAAGGCCAGCTGCCATTGCTACTGGATTCCCTGATAATGTACCTGCCTGATATACCGGACCAAGCGGTGCAATAGAATGCATCACATCTTTACGTCCACCAAAAGCTCCAACCGGTAAACCACCACCGACTACTTTACCCAGCGTAGTGAGATCAGGCTTGATTCCATAATGTTGCTGCGCACCGCCCAAAGCGACCCGGAAACCGGTCATGACTTCATCAAAAATCAGCAGACTGCCGTATTGATCACAGACTTCGCGCAAACCTTTGAGAAATCCCGGAATCGGTGGAATACAGTTCATATTTCCGGCAACCGGCTCGACAATAATGCAGGCAACCTGATCACCGATTTCAGCAAAACATTGTTTGACTGAATCCATATCGTTGTAGCGTAAGGTAATGGTGTGCTCGGCAATCGCTTTAGGCACTCCAGCAGAAGAAGGTTCTCCTAGGGTTAATGCACCACTGCCAGCTTTGACTAATAACGAGTCTGCGTGACCGTGGTAACAGCCTTCAAACTTAACGATTTTGTCACGACCGGTATGGCCGCGAGCCAGACGAATGGCACTCATGGTCGCTTCAGTACCGGAGCTGACCATACGCACCATTTCCATTGAAGGCACTAATTCACAGAGTAAATCCGCCATTTCAGTTTCAATTGCTGTGGGCGCGCCATATCCCAGACCGTTTGCACACATTAGCTGAACGGCCTCAATAACTTGCGGATGCGCATGACCGGCAATCATCGGTCCCCATGAGCCGATATAATCAATATAATTTTTACCTTCAACATCGGTAAGCCAGGCGCCTTTTGCGCTGCTGAAAAATACCGGATCACCGCCGACACCTTTGAATGCACGGACGGGTGAATTGACGCCACCCGGGATATGTTTTTGAGCCTGAAGGAAAAGTTGTTGATTGCTTTGCGCTTGCATTTACAGAGTCCTGATTTGATGATGTGCGATAATTGTAGGTCAATTTGATTTCTCATAGTCGCAACAAACAATGTCGGCTATGAAAGTTCAATAGGCCTTAGCCTATCACAGCGAGATAACTGACCCGACATGAGCCTGAAACTGCGTTTATTGATCATTGTAACCTTGATCCTGGTATTCAACTTTGTCGCCGCTGGCTATTTTATGATTCAGAATGCCCGTCAGGCAGTCGCGGCCGAAATGGCATCCAGTACTCAGTTGGCACGTGGATTATTGATCAATGCCTTGCCGACCTTACGTTTTTCCAACGACTTGAGCGAGCGGGTAACCCTGATTGTTGACAGTGTGCGTCATACAAGACACATCCGCGCCTGGTTTGAAGACATGAACGGCCAACCGTTAATCGGCCATGAAGAGGGAGTACCGTTTACCAACCGGCCTGATGCGCCGGACTGGTTTATCCGTTTGATGGAACCTGAAGCGGTGGCGTTCCGACGACTTATTACCCGCGGCAGTCAATCGTATGGTTATCTGGTGGTTGAGGCCGATCCAAGTGATGAAGTCACTGAAGTATGGCGGGATATGGAAACCCTGCTATTGCTGGGACTGTTTTTTCTGACGGTAATATCCACTCTTATTTATATGGCGTTATTACACGGTTTAAGGCCATTGCAGCAATTAGCCGATGCATTGGGCAGGCTTGAGAAAGGTGATTTTCATGCGCGCGTTGATACAGGAGGCGCCAAGGAGTTAAAGCCGATTCAGATTCGTTTCAACCATATGGCTGATGTGTTGGATACCACAATGGCTGAAAACCATGCTTTGGCGGGCAATATGCTGACCTTGCAGGAATCTGAACGGCGTGATCTGGCGCGTGAACTGCACGATGAGTTGGCCCCATGTCTGTTTGGTATTCGAGTGGATCTTGCAGAAATTGAACGCATTGCCATTGAAAACAAATTGCCGGACGTCGAAGAAAAAGTCAGCTCGGTCAAATTAATTACCAGCCATATTCAGTCTTTGGTTCGTAAAATGCTCAGCCGCTTGCGGCCCATGACGCTTGATGATCTGGGGCTGGCAGAAGCCTTACGTGATATGTTGCACAACTGGCGGGATCGTCAGCCAGAAATTGATTGGGAATGGGATTTTATTGGAGATTTCACGGGACTCCCAGACACTCTGCAAGTGACGGTTTATCGAGTGGTGCAGGAATGTACCACCAACTGTGTCCGCCATGCTGAAGCCAGCCATGTGCGGGTTGAAGTGAAGCGTGAGAAACAACATATAAAAGTAACGGTTACCGATGATGGTAAGGGTTTGGATACTTCTGCAGTCAAAGGTTTTGGTTTAATCGGAATGCGTGAAAGGGTCTCGGCATTAGGTGGTAAGATTGCGTTTGATACTGCCGAAGGCCAGGGTTTGCAGGTACGGGTAATGATCCCTTTGAAGAGTGAAAATAAAAAATGAAACAGAACATCACAATCCTAGTGGTAGACGATCATCCGATTGTCAGAGCGGGCTGTCGGCAATTGATTCAGCAAATTCCATCGGCCAAAGTTGTAGAAGCTGAAACTGGAGAAGAAGGCTACCGACTGTTTCAGGAGTTGTATCCCGATATGGTATTACTGGATATCACACTTCCTGGTGTCGGTGGCTTGGAAGTATTACGCCGCATCCGGGCGAATCGCGACACGGCCAAGGTGTTAATGTTCAGCATGCATGAAGATCCGGTTTTTGCTTCCCGTGCCATGCAGGCTGGAGCACGCGGTTACATCACCAAGAACAATGCCGCTGATCATCTGGTCGAAGCGGTCAGTAAAGTGCTGGAAGGTAAAATTTATCTGAGCCCTGATATGGCGCAGCAGCTGGCGATGTTGAATATTGATGCCGGTACCAGTGCCTTAAGTGATCTTTCCCGTCGTGAACTGGAGATATTACGTTTACTGGGTGAAGGTAAAAGTATGAATGAAATTTCCGACGTGTTAGGTATTAGTTATAAAACTGTCGCAAATAACCTGACACAGATTAAAGGTAAGCTGGATATCAACAAAACAGCTGAGTTAATGCGCTTTGCAATAAGCCATGGTTTATCGTCGTAAAGCCCTGCTTTTGCTTGTATGTTTTTGAAAAGGAACATATTCCCGTTTTAATAGGAGAAGTCGCTCATGGCGAATGGTCTTGCGTTCAGTACTATTTGTAACAAGTCCATAGGAATGTTCAGCTTCTATAGTCTTATATTTCTCTCTCCTTCTATGAAGGTTTTAGCCAGACCCTTGGGTCTGGCTTTTTTTTGCCTGTCATTTGCACTTTTTTCCAACTTATTCGTCTAAATGATAAGAGATCGCATTTAGGCTTCCCACTGTGCGTATTCTCTTGATAAGATGTCGCTTTCATTTCCACCGCCGACATCCGGTAACACAAGGAAAATTTTATGCAATTTAATTTCTGCCGACTATGCTGCCTGCTGGGCATCTGGTTGGTGCCTTCATTCACCTATGCTGGCGCATTGGATCAAGCTGTTGACCAACAGGTTCAGACTGATATTGCCGCCCAGCGTACTCAGCAGCAAATTGATAGTCTTGATGATGAAACCCGTGAACTGCTGGCGGAATATCGCAGTGTGCTCAATCAGAAAGAAAGTCTGGCGGCTTATAACAGCCAACTTGAACAGCTGGTTTCTTCTCAACAGGACGAACTGGTATTAATCGAAGAGCAGTTAGCGAATATTGATACCACCCAACGTGATATCACGCCGTTGATGATTAAAATGGTCGAAGTGCTTGAACAATTCGTGGAATTGGATACGCCATTTTTACCTGAAGAACGTAACAGCCGCGTAGCACAGTTGAAAGAGATGATGGATCGCGCGGATGTGAATCTGTCAGAAAAATACCGCCGTATTCTGGAAGCCTATCAGGTGGAGACAGAATATGGTCGTACCCTTGAAGCCTATCAAGGTGAACTGGATACCGAAGATCGAAATCGTACCGTGGATTTTCTCAGAGTTGGCCGTGTCGGCTTGTATTACCTGACATTGGATCAAATGGAAGCCGGTATGTGGGATCAGGAAACTCAAAGCTGGCAGCAGCTTCCACGTGATTCTGTTCAATCTGTTATTCAGGGTCTGAAAGTGGCACGTAAACAATTGCCACCTGATTTATTAACCCTGCCGGTCAAAACGCCAGAGGCAAACCAATGAGAAGCATGTCTATTTTTATTATTTCCTTAATGGCCTTGCCTCTTACTGTCATGGCCGCTGATAAACCAGCCAATCTCGATCAGTTGCTTGAACAGGTCAAGCGTGAACGTGTAATAGAACAGGAACAGAATCGCATTCGTGAAACAGAATTTCTTGAAGCACGTGATCGTCAGGCCGAGTTGTTGCAACAAGCCAAAGCAGACTTAGCTGCCGAAGAACGTCGTACCGAAACATTGAATGAACAGTTTGAAGAAAACGAATTCAAATTAGCGGAACAGGAGTCCTTATTACAAGAACGTTCCGGCTCACTGGGTGAGTTGTTTGGTACGGTTCGCCAAATGGCCAATGACAGTCGTGCAGTGATTGAATCTTCAATGACCAGTGTGCAATATCCAGAACGAATCGCTTTTTTGACGGAATTAAGTGAACGTAAACAACAGCCTAGTATCGATGAGTTACGTGAGCTGTGGTTAGTGTTGCAACATGAAATGACGCATTCGGGCAAAGTAGTACAGTTTCCCGCTCAGGTGATCACGGCAAATGGTGAAGTTGCTGATCGTAATGTGACTCGGGTAGGTGTGTTTACTGCCTTCAGTGACGGCAAGTTTCTGCGTTATATGCCAGAAAATCGTAATCTGGTGGAATTAGCCAGACAACCAGTTGAGCGCCTTCGCGATCTTATGGAAGAGTTTGAAACCAGTGAAGCCGGAGCTTTAAAAACTGCTGTAGTAGACCCGACGCGGGGTGCGATCATGGCCTTGCTGGTGCAAACACCTAATTTGCAAGAACGCATTAAACAAGGCGGCTGGATTGGTTACATCATTCTGATCCTGGGAGCAATTGGGTTGTTGATTGCACTGATTCGTTTCGTAACGTTGATGCGTATGGAACGGGGGGTCAGTAAACAACAGAAGACCCAGGAATTGAATATGAAAAACCCACTGGGACGGATCCTGTCGGTTTACAGTGACAAGATTGCTCAGGATGTGGAAACTCTTTCACTTAAGCTGGATGAAGCTATCCTCAGAGAAACGCCAAGTATCGAGCGTGGCCTGATTACCTTGGCGATTTTGGCCGCAGTCGCGCCGATGCTGGGTTTATTGGGTACAGTTTCCGGCATGATTGAAACCTTCCAGTCGATTACGCTGTTTGGTACCGGTGATCCGAAACTGATGTCTGGTGGTATTTCACAGGCTCTGGTCACCACGGAACTTGGTTTGGCCGTTGCGATTCCTATGCTATTAATTCATAGCGCTTTATCGAGCAAAAGTAATCGTTTGATTCAGATCCTTGATGAAGAAAGTGCAGCAATCGTTGCTCGTAACGCTGAAACAAAAACTTTGCAACGCGATGGATAATCTATTTCAGATACAACTGCTGATGGAAAGCGGCGGCACCGTGCTTTGGCTTATTCTGCTGGCGTCTATTCTGATGTGGACGTTGATTATCGAGCGCTATGTGTTTATTTGGTTTCTGCATCCGCGTGAAGTTCGCAAGATGATGGATGAGTGGCATCAGCGAGATGATCTGGCCAGTTGGTATGCCCAGCAAATCCGTCAGGGCATGATTGCTGAAAGTCAGGTGATGCTGGAGCGTTTTCTGATTCTGATTCGTACCCTGACAGTGGCGTTACCGATGCTGGGATTGCTGGGCACGGTAAATGGCATGATTCAGACCTTTGATGTCATGACTGTATTTGGAACCGGCAACACACGTGGTATGGCCGGTGGTATTTCAGTGGCATTAATAACAACGATGGGTGGTTTGCTGACCGCTTTATCAGGGCTCTATTTCATTACTCAGCTGGAACAGCGTGTTGCCAGAGAAGTAAATAACGTGGCTGACGCCCTACGCAGAGATTAGGAAAGTTTATGCGAAAACGACATTCCCGCCGTCAAAGTGGCGGTATAGCTGAAATCAACATGACACCATTAATTGATATGGTGTTTATCCTGTTGATCTTTTTTATTGTGACCACTTCTTTTGTGAAAGAAACCGGGGTGGATGTAAACCGCCCATCGGCAAAAACAGCAGTGGAGAAAGAACGCGCTAATATCCTGATATCGATACGTGAAAATGATGAAATCTGGATGGATCAACGACAGATAGATCGTCGTGCAGTGCGTGCCAATGTAGAGCGTATGTACGCGGAAAACCCGGAAGGTTCAGTCATTATTCTGGCTGATGAAGAAGCCAAAACCGGCTTATTGATTGAAGTCATGGATCAGGCACGTTTGGCGGGAGTTGCGAATGTCTCAATTGCTGCTGAACGAGACTAGTCGCGGAGAATCACCTTCTATGCGTATCTTTATTGGGTTATTGCTGGCGATTTTGGTCAATTATGGCTTGTTCACCTTGATGAAAGAAATGACCACATCAGATAGCAGTCTTTATCGGGATGATAATGAAATACTGGTGCTGGACTTTGTGCGTTTGAAACAGGAAGAAACCCAACCTGAAACAATCAAGCGTGAAATCCCCAAAAAACCACCACCGCCGGAAGAGCCGCCACCACCAACGCCGACTACTGCTCCTAAAATGACGCAGCCGGATGTGCAGCAACCGCAGATGGATATGCCAAAAATTGATGTCCCATTGAATATTGCCGGTCAGCCTTATCTGGGGGATTTCAGTGCTGAACCGGCACCCGCGCCGTCTCCTACGCCGGTGCAGGGACCGCAGATGGATGATGAGGTCGTGCCACTGGTTCGAATTCCGCCGAACTATCCACGTGTCGCGCAGCGGCGGGGTATTGAAGGCGTGGTGACAGTAGTATTCACCATCACCCGTGATGGCCGGGTAAAAGATCCTGAAGTGGTTTCTGCCAGTCCTGAGAATGTATTTGATAATGCAGCGAAGACGGCTATTCTCAAATGGAAATTCAAGCCTAAAGTTGTCGATGGTGAGCCGGTTGAACGCCGAGCAACCCAGGAAATCGAATTTAAGTTGGCCAGGTAAACATGAAGAAACTTACGCAAAAATTCGCTTTGATGACGCTGGTTGCCTGTCTTGCATTGCCATTAACCTCAATGGCTGAAGATGAATACCTGCTCAGTGAAGCTACCTACAAATCGCTTAATGCTGCTCAGGAAAAAATGGAACAGCAGCAATATCGTCAGGCAGAAGCGGATTTGAAAAAGCTGGTCGGTGAAACCGATGCAGGAAGTTACGAAAGAGCAGTCGTTTTGCAAACTCTGGGGTATTTATACTCTGAAACCGAAGAGTACAAACTGGCAGCAGAACAGTTTGAAGATGCCCTCGCACTGAATGCACTGCCGGAGGATGTCACCCACAATCTGCGCTATAACCTTGCCCAGTTATTAATCAGCGATGGTGCGTATCAGAAAGGCATCGACCTGCTGACACAATGGTTGAACAAAGAACCTCAGGCGAACAGCAGTGCCTATGTGTTACTGGCAACGGCCTATTACCAGATAAATCAGTTTACCAATGCCGTTGAGGCCATTCGTACTGCTATTCAGCGTGATAATTCCCCGAAAGAAAATTGGTACCGACTGCAATTGTCTGCACATATGGAAATGCAGCAATACAACCAAGCCATTAATGTACTGGAGATTCTGATTGAACGTTTTCCAGTCAATAAAACTTATTGGGACCAATTGGCAGCTCTCTATGCCCAACAGGAAAAACGGCTGACCTCGCTGGCCGTACAGATGCTGGCCAAGCGGCTGAATCTTGGTGACAACGACACCGTATTGCGCCTGGCAAATATGTATCGCTATCTGAATATCCCTTATAAATCGGCCCAGTTACTGCAGAAATCTATGGATGATGGGGTGATAGAGCGTAATTTTAAAAATCTTGAATCACTGGCTGACAGTTGGTTAGCTGCCAGAGAAAATGAAAATGCCACTCAGGTGTTAGCCCAAATGCAATCAATGGATTCCTCAGGCGAAACCGACCTGAAACTGGCTAGAGTATTTATCAGCATGGAACAGTGGGATGAAGCTGCTGGACCGCTTCAGCAAAGTCTGGAAAAATTACCTGAAGCAAAACGCGGCCAGGCCTGGATGCTCTCTGGTATGGTCAACTACCATTTGGGCAATATGCAGCAGTCAGAGCAACATCTTAATCGTGCACTGGCTTACACCGAAGTCCGTAATCAGGCTTCGCAATGGTTAAGACATCTGCAAAATACCCGTAAAGATAACGAAGATGCCTGAAACTTCATTGGCCGAACTCAAAACCCAACTGGTTCAACATTACCGTTGGCTGCGTCAATACGGTTGCAACGATTCACATAGTGGCAATGCTTCTTTTCGCTGGCATAATCAGATTTGGGTGACGCCTACAGGCTGTTGTGCCGATACCTTGACACCGGAAATGCTGGTGCCCTGTGATATTGACGGCCAATGCGGGGAAGGCGCCTCACTGGATGCTCCGCTGCACCTGGCAACTTATCAGCATAATCCCAATACTCGAGCCGTTATTCATAGTCATGGGCCGCATGCGATTGCGATGACGATGAATGGTGAAGATTTTATCCCGGTGGATTTTGAAGGGCAGTATTATTTTTCGACCATCCCGGTTATTTCAATTGACTATGCCGAGTACATAGAGAAATCACCAATGGCAGTGGCGCAGGGGCTGGCCCGTCATAAAGTTGTCATTGTTCGGGGGCATGGTGTTTATGCCTGCGCGGAAACCATCAATTTGGCCTATAAATGGAGCTGCTCGGTAGAGCTTTCTGCCAAAACGGCCTGGCTTGCTGCCCAGCTATAATCTGCTTTAACGCGAAACCTATTTGTCCAAAACAAGTCAGATTAAATTCTTACAGCTATCCTCAAAGGGATTTTTGACCAATGACTGCCGAAAAAGCCGTATCTTTTTCCCACTCAGAACATAGATATTTACGTACACCACGATTGAATGCAAAAGAGCCGGAAGCTATTCGCAACGAACTCGCTGCCTATTTCAATGCAAATTTTGAGCGTTATGAATCGCTGTTTGATAACTTGAAATCAGAAGAAGGCTATTATCAGAAAAGTATTCCGCTTCGCCATCCGTTAATTTTTTATTTCGGCCATACGGCGACTTTTTTTGTTAATAAGCTTTTATTAGCCGGGTTATTGACTCAACGCATCAATCCTCGTTTTGAATCAATGTTCGCGGTTGGTGTGGATGAAATGAGCTGGGATGATCTTAATGATGATCATTATGACTGGCCTTCAGTAGCGGAAGTAAAAGCCTATCGGCAACAAGTGAAAAAAGTCGTTAATCAACTTATTCAAAAAGCCCCTCTGCAATTACCTATCAACTGGGACAACCCATGGTGGGCCATCATGATGGGGATTGAACATGAACAGATCCATCTGGAAACTTCATCAGTATTAATTCGTCAGCAGCAATTACAGTGGGTACAACCGCATTCGGCGTGGCCGGCATGTGATATTTCCGGAGCAGCTCCTGAGAACACAGTTTTGCCAGTGGATGCTGGTCAGGTAAAACTGGGCAAGTCCTTTGATGATGAGTATTACGGCTGGGATAATGAATATGGTCAACATCAGGCAGAAGTACCAGCCTTTCAATCTGCCAAATATCTGGTCAGTAATCATGAGTTTTTAGCCTTTGTTGAAGCGGGCGGATACCAGAAGTCACAATACTGGCAGCAGGAAGGGCTGCAATGGCGGGAATTTACACAAGCTGAATATCCCACATTCTGGCTAAAAACCGATCAGGGCTGGCAATTGCGGTTAATGGCTGAGGTTGTGCCAATGCGCTGGGATTGGCCTGCAGAAGTAAACTATCATGAAGCCAAGGCATTCTGTGCATGGAAGTCTGAACAAACCGGTGAAACTGTACGCCTGCCTACCGAGGATGAATGGTATCGTCTGGTTGATGTTGCTGGTATCGAAGAACTGGACGAGAATGCAGCCCCCGCCAATATTCATTTGGATCATTTTGCCTCCTCCTGTCCGGTAAATCATTTTGCGCAGGGCGATTTTTATGACGTCAGAGGCAATGTCTGGCAATGGACTGAAACGCCGATTTATCCATTCGATGGATCACAGGTTCACCGCCTGTATGATGATTTCACCACGCCGACATATGATGGAAAACATAATCTGATAAAAGGTGGCAGCTGGATTTCCTGTGGCAATGAAAGCCGTTTATCATCCCGTTATGCGTTCAGACGTCACTTTTTTCAGCATGCAGGATTCCGTTATGTGGTGTCGGATGCGCCAGTGGTGAATCTGGATTCTAACTATGAAACCGACAAAATGTTGTCGGAATATGCTGAATTCCACTATGGTGAAAGTTACTTTGATGTGCCTAACTTTCAAAAAGCCATCGCCCGGATGGCTATTGAGAAGATGGGGGATAAACCCGCAAGACACGCGCTTGATCTTGGCTGTGCGGTTGGTCGTGCCAGTTTCGAATTAGCCAGGCATTTTGATCGGGTCACAGGGGTTGATTTCTCGGCACGGCTGATCAATCTCGGTGTCCAGCTCAAGCGTGATGGCGTCATCCGTTATGCCATAGCCGATGAAGGTGATTTATTACTGTATCGCGAACAACGGCTGGAAAACTTTGGTTTGGAAGATACCGCGCATAAAGTTGATTTTATGCAGGGCGATGCCTGTAATTTAAAAGCGGTCTACCAAGGCTATGATTTGATTTTAGCGGCTAATTTACTAGACCGCTTGTATGACCCGATATTATTTTTAAAACACATACATGAACGAATTAATGTGGGGGGCTTGTTAGTGTTAGCCTCGCCCTATACATGGCTGGAAGAACACACGGATAAAGCCAATTGGCTGGGTGGATTCAAAAAAGACGGAGAAAGCTTTTCCACACTGGATGGCATCAAAAGCGTGTTGGAAAATCACTTTCAATTAATTGATGGGCCATTTTCGCAACCATTCGTACTCCGTGAAACCCGACGTAAATTCCAGCATACTCTGTCAGAGGTGACTATCTGGGAACGTCGAAATGTCGAAGATTGATTTTGATCAGCAAATAGATCGCAGCGGCACGTATAGCCTTAAATACGATGCCCGCCAGCGATTGTTTGGCCGCGAAGATGCCATTCCGTTATGGGTGGCAGATATGGATTTTGCTGCCCCTGAGTCGGTAACAAAAGCGTTGACTGTCAGGGCCCAGCATCCACTTTATGGCTACAGTGAATATCCTGAAGCGTTGTATCAGGCCACCCAGGAGTGGTTTTTACGACGTCATCATTGGCATATTGACGCTGAACATATCCTGATTTGTCCGGGAGTCGTGCCATCATTGCATGCCACCATCATGGCGCTAACCGAAAAGCATGATCAGGTCATAGCCCAGCCACCGGTATATTTTCCCTTTTTCTCGGCGGTGACTGAGACCCAGCGGAATCTGCTATTAAATCCATTGCAGCTGGTGGATGAGTATTATCAGATTAACTTTGCTGAGTTGGCCGAACAGGCTGCAGCAGGGGCCAAAATGCTGTTGCTTTGCTCACCACATAACCCGGGTGGTCGGGTGTGGAGCGAGTCTGAACTGCAACAGCTGCTGGATATTGCCAGGCAATATCAATTGATTATTGTCAGTGATGAAATTCATGCCGATCTGGTCTTATCGGGTCAGAAGCATATTCCGTTGGCAACACTGGCGGATGATGTGCCCATGGTGACCGCTGTATCGGCCAGCAAAACATTTAATATTGCCGGGCTTGGGATGTCGATGTTGATAGTCCCTGATAATCAGCATAAAAAAGCGATTGAATCGGTGTTTAACTCCTGGCATGTCAGTGCTGCCAATCCGTTCAGTATTGAAGCAACGATAGCCGCCTACCGGCATGGAGATCAGTGGCTGGATGAACTGTTATTGTATCTGCAGCAAACCTACCACTGGGTACAGCAATTTTTTGCTGAAAAGCTACCGAAGATACGAATATTGGATTTACAATCAACCTATCTATTATGGCTTGATTGCCGTGAACTAATGCTTAATGACAAACAACTCAGAAGCTTTTTTGTTCAACAGGCGGGTGTGGCGATGAACCCCGGTGTGATGTTTGGCGATGCCGGCAGTGGTTTTATGCGAATGAATATTGCCGCGCCAAGGGCAATGATTGAACAAGCCTGTCAGCAAATCGTTTCTGCCTGGGAAAGCGCGAAATGAAGCTTTACTAAGAACAGTAGAACTTAACAAAAGATTTTACTTCAACGCGATGAGGTTTGTGATGCAACAGACTATTGGGGATGCCGCAGGCAAAATCTGGCAATATTTACAAAAAAATGGGGCGACCAGCATTACCAAGCTGGCTACCGAGTGTGGTCTTGATATCAAAGTGGTACAAAGAGCCATTGGCTGGCTGGCGAGGGAAGATAAACTGATCTCAGTGCAAAAAGGCCGTAGCGAAATTATCAGTCTTAAAGAAAGTTAATTATCCGTCAGGTTCTGTTTGACACTAAATGCGCCACGAACGCTACCCACGCTAAATCCCGTGGCCTGATCATCAGGATAGTGTTTTTTCAACTTGGCCTGGATAGGCTCCGGTATCTTTTCACCGTGGCAGGTGACGCAGACTAAATCGGTACCAATCGCTTTCATCATGCGCCATTGTTTAACGCCGTCTGTTTCCACCTGCTCACTGAAACTGAGCTTTTTAATGATTTCACCTTTTTCCAGGCGTTTTTCAAAACTTCTTAAAACAGTTTTTTCCCATTCATCAGGCTGATTCTCAGGGTTACGGATCTTCAGAGCGGTACGACTGACATCAAGATTGTATTTGGTGGAAACCTGTTGGGCCACTTTGGGAGCAATATCCTTACAAACAGCAATAGTTTTCACTGAACCATCTGTTTGCATGGATAACATTAATGCTGATTTGAGTGTTTCGGCAAATTCTTTTATCGCCGCATTGGCCTGGGTTTCAAACTGTTTAGCGTTATCAGCCTGAACTGAAAAGGCAAATAACAAGATTGTGATAAAAAAAACTGGCCGAATATTCATCTTCGTGCTCCACACTGAGTCGATAAAATAGATGTCCTTGGATAACGATAACTTTCTCCTCCATGGCGGGAGAAGAAAACCTTGTTCGCGAGGTTCAGAGAATCAAAATGCTTTTTGTCAGTGAACCATAGCCGTTATTTAATATGCAACATTGATCATCCCCTCAGGCATTCATAACGACACTTTATTTAGCCCTAAATTGAAAATGATAAGTAAGGTTAAATATTAGCATCTAATTATATGTGATGGGGGCTGCGTTATTTTGTTCCAATCGCCAGGATGCTTGTACATCCTGCTTTTATCCTGCTAACCTTCGGGCAACTTGATTTTTTTGACTAAGAGAAAATGACCAATATCTACGACGCTTCGGCAATTGAGGTTCTAACGGGATTGGATCCGGTCAGAAAACGACCCGGCATGTATACCGATACCACAAGGCCGAATCACCTGGCTCAGGAAGTCATTGATAACAGTGTCGATGAAGCCATTGCCGGTCACGCAACAAATATTGAAGTCATCCTGCATCCCGATAACTCGCTTGAAGTCATTGATGATGGACGGGGGATGCCGGTGGATATCCACCCTGAAGAAGGTGTGCCTGGGGTTGAGGTAATTCTGACCCGGCTGCATGCCGGGGGTAAATTTTCCAATAAAAATTATCGTTTCTCAGGTGGTTTGCATGGCGTCGGTGTCTCTGTCGTCAATGCCTTATCCAAACGACTGGAAGTGAATATCCGTCGTGATGGCATCAGCTACAGCATTGCTTTTGAAAATGGTCTGTTAGTTGAGCCTTTAACTGAAACCGGGACAGTCGGCAAAAAAAATACCGGTACCAGCGTCAGGTTCTGGCCAGATACCAGTTTCTTTGATGCACCAAAGTTTCTGGTCTCACGTCTGCGCCATGTTTTGCGAGCCAAAGCGGTATTATGCCCCGGTTTAGTGGTTACCTTTGAAGATTTAAGTGGTGCCGAAAAACAAAATGATCGCTGGTGTTATGAAGATGGCCTGAACAGTTATCTCGCCAATGCGATGACTGATGTACCCTGCGTCCCAGCCAAACCGTTTGTTGGTCATTTTGCTGATGAAGATCAGGAAGTCGACTGGGCCCTGATGTGGCAGCTTGAACCGGCAGAGGTGATTGCAGAAAGTTACGTCAATCTTATCCCGACCGCACAGGGGGGGACGCATGTAAACGGTTTACGCTCAGGTCTGCTAGATGCTTTGCGTGAGTTTTGCGAGTTTCGCAGCCTGTTGCCACGCGGCGTAAAACTATCGGCCGAAGATATCTGGGAACGCTGCAGTTACGTATTATCAGTCAAATTGCAGGATCCCCAGTTTTCCGGCCAGACGAAAGAACGTCTGTCTTCCAGGCAATGTGCCGGGTTTGTTGCCGGTGCAGTAAAAGATTCGTTCAGCCTATGGCTCAACCATCATATTGAAGATGGTGAAAAAATAGCCGAGCTGGCCATTAACAATGCCCAATCACGTTTAAAACAGGCAAAAAAAGTTGTACGTAAACGGGTGCAATCCGGTCCGGCACTTCCCGGTAAACTGGCGGACTGTACTTCTCAGGATCCATCTCGCACTGAACTGTTTCTGGTGGAAGGGGATTCTGCTGGTGGCAGTGCCAAACAGGGCCGAGACCGTGTATTTCAGGCTATCATGCCGTTACGCGGTAAGATTCTGAATACCTGGGAAGTCGAAGCCTCACAGGTGTTGGCTTCACAGGAAGTTCATGACATCGCTGTTGCAGTAGGTGTTGATCCTGGTTCGGATGATCTTACCGGACTGCGTTACGGCAAAATCTGTATTCTTGCCGATGCTGACTCGGATGGTGCGCATATCGCCACATTGTTATGTGCGTTATTTGTCCGACATTTCCGGCCACTGGTCGAAGCCGGACATATCTGTGTGGCGATGCCACCGCTGTATCGGATTGATGTCGGCAAACAGGTGTTTTACGCACTGGATGATGAAGAGCGACAAATCATTCTGGACCGTATCGAACGAGATAAAATTAAAGGCAAAGTCAGTACCCAGCGTTTTAAAGGTCTGGGCGAGATGAATCCTTTGCAATTACGTGAAACTACCATGGCTCCCGATACACGCCGGCTGATTCGACTCACCATTGACGCCGATGATGATACGTTTATGACGCTTGACAAACTGCTGGCTAAGAAACGTGCTGGTGATCGAAAAGTCTGGCTGGAACAGCATGGCGATTTAGCTGATGGTTTAATCTGAACTGAGAATTTTGAATGAGCACTATAGTTGACGATCTGGAACAGCAACCGCTTCGGGATTTTACCGAAAAGGCCTATCTGGGATATTCCATGTACGTCATTCTGGATCGTGCCTTGCCGCATCTGGCTGATGGTCTTAAACCGGTCCAGCGACGCATTGTTTATGCGATGTCCGAGTTAGGCCTCAGTGCTGTATCCAAACATAAAAAATCCGCTCGTACCGTCGGTGACGTATTAGGTAAGTATCATCCGCATGGTGATTCGGCCTGTTATGAAGCCATGGTGCTAATGGCTCAGCCATTCTCCTATCGTTATACCCTGATTGACGGTCAGGGTAACTGGGGCTCAATGGATGATCCCAAATCGTTTGCTGCCATGCGTTATACCGAAGCACGTCTGGCACCTTACGCCCAAACATTATTAACTGAGCTGGGGCAGGGCACGGTCGAATGGATGCCCAATTTTGATGGCACCATGGATGAACCACAACTGTTGCCTGCACGACTCCCTAATGTATTGTTGAACGGTGCCACCGGTATTGCCGTGGGCATGGCAACAGATATCCTGCCGCACAACCTGCGGGAAGTGGTAAATGCCTGCCTGTTACTGCTCAAATCACCGAAAAGTACGCTGGATGATCTGTTAACTGAAATTCAGGGACCGGATTTCCCCACCGGCGGTGAAATCGTCTCGCCTCAAGCTGAAATCCGTCGCATCTACGAAACCGGTCATGGTTCGATTCGCCAGCGTGCCGCTTATAAAGTCGAAGACAACGAAGTTGTGATTCATGCGCTGCCATATCAGACTTCTGGTGCCAAAGTGCTGGAACAGATCGCCGCACAGATGAATAACAAAAAGCTGCCAATGGTCGCAGATTTACGCGATGAATCTGATCACGAACAGGCAGTGCGTCTGGTGATTGTGCCGCGTTCTAATCGGGTGGATATTGAAAGTCTGATGTCGCATCTGTTTGCCACTACTGATCTGGAGCGCAGCTACCGCGTCAATATGAACATGATCGGCCTTGATGGTCGGCCGCAGGTGAAAAACCTGCTGCAGATGCTCAGCGAATGGTTAACCTATCGAATTCAAACAGTACGCCGCCGCTTACAGTATCGTCTGGATAAAGTGCTGGATCGCATGCATGTGCTGGAAGGCCTGCTGGTTGCTTATCTGAATATAGATGAAGTCATTGCCATTATCCGTTATGAGGATGATCCCAAAGCCGAGTTAATGGCCCGATTCAGTCTTAGTGATCGCCAGGCCGAATCGATTCTCGAATTGCGTTTACGTCATTTGGCCAAACTGGAAGAAATGAAGCTCAAAGGCGAAATGGATGAGCTCAGCAAGGAACGTAAATCTCTGGAATTATTACTGAGTTCGGAAACCCGTTTGAAATCGTTGATCCGCAAGGAACTGACAGCTGATGCCGAAAAATATGGTGATGACCGTCGTAGCGAAATCAAACAGCGTGATGCGGCCAAAGCACTCAGCGAAACCGAGTTATTACCCACAGAACCCCTGACAATTGTGTTATCGGCCAGTGGCTGGGTGCGGGCGGCTAAAGGCCATGATGTAGATCCGGGATCATTAAATTACCGAACCGGCGATCGCTATCTTGCATCGGTCAAAACCCGAAGTAACCAGCAGGTCGTTTTCCTGGATGAAAGCGGCCGTAGTTATTCACTGGCGGCGCATACCTTGCCATCAGCAAGAGGCCAGGGAGAACCGCTCAGTGGTCGATTGCAATCCGCGCCGGAAGTACGCTTTATTGCGGTGATTGCGGCTGAGAATGATCAGATGGTGTTGTTATCCAATACTGCTGGTTATGGTTTTGTCACTCGCTTTGATAACTTACTGGCTAAAAACAAAGCCGGTAAAGCTTTATTCAATCTGCCGGAAAAAGCGGCGTTATTACCACCATTGGTGGTCGATACAAAAATGCCGCAACAACTGGCGGTTGCTGCGGGCGATGGTCGGTTATTAGTCTTCCCAATCAGTGAAGTGCCAGAACTCAATAAAGGCAAAGGCGTCCGTTTGATCAATATTCCGCAGGCACGTTTCACCAGTGGTCAGGAATGGTTGCAATCGGTCACGCTGGTTCCGGAAAATCACAGTCTGACGCTGCACGCCGGACGTCGTCATCTCACGCTGAAAACCGCTGATTTGCAACACTATGCCGGAGAGCGCGGTAAACGCGGACATAAGCTACCCAGAGGATTGCAAAAAGTCAGTTCCGTTGAAGTAGCCGAGTAAAAAGCTCGGTTACTTGGTATCCTATTAGGCTGAATTCACAATGCCTGATAGAGATGCTGGATATACCTTCTGATCATTTTTCCGTTACCGCTGTATTGCTGAAAAAAGTCAGTCAACACCGCTGGGCCAGACATTCCTGGTCTTTGCTGGGTGTGATTCCTGGTCTCAGCGAAACACAATTGTCCAATGCGCAGACCGAAGGTGAGCTGCATTATTATCCCGATCTGCATCTGCGTTTATTTCGGCATTATTGTGATAGCTATTATCAAAATCTGATGTCAGAACAGGCCAAGATTTATTTTATCGGCCGCTTGGAAAATGATCTGTTCACCCCGGTTGTACTAACCGTGGATTTCGATGAAGCCGCTTCCTATATGGAAGCTGGCGATCACGTGATGGAAGCAGCTTTGCCAGATGAATTATGTGTCTGGCTGGAACGCTTTCTGATCTATCACTATGCACCGGAAGCTCCCAAAAAGCGCCGTCGTGAACGGTGGAAAGATAATGATGGAGGCGCTCGATGAAAGAAAAATCGGTATCCGAAAATTTTTTATCGCGCTGGTCCCGCCGTAAGCAGCAAACCAATATTGAAGAAGAAACGGCAACTGAAAAATCAGCGCCTACCGAACAAAACCTGACAGATGAAACTGCACCAGCCAAAGAGTCAGCTGATTTGCCCCTTTGGCAACGTGAGAATGTTGATCCGGAAACCAAAAAACAGGCATTACGCGATTTATTTCGTAAACCGGGCTTTAATCAGACTGATGGGCTTGAAGAATACGAAAATGACTATAACTATCATGCTTTTGCTGGATTGGGCTCTGTAGTAACCCATGAAATGAAACGGATGCTGGAACGTCAGCTGGCGCCAGATGAAACAGCTGAACAGCCAGCAGCGGCTGATCCTGTAGAAGATTCTGAACAGAATAACGACACAAAACCGCGAAATAATCGCGACGAGGAGGATAACCCCATTGCATAACGTGGTTTTGGAAGCAGGCCGAATTGAAATTCATCCGGTGCAATTGATTGAGTTTGAATCCCGTGGTCGTTTACTGATTATTGGCAGTGCCGAGGCTGTTTCTGCCGTGGCAGCACATTGTCAGCCATTAACTATCAGTGCATGTGTGACCGACTCATCAACTGTTACAAGCGATGATGTGACCTTGCTAGCAGGTGAACTGGATAGCTTAACCGGCTGGCTGGGTGAATTTGATGCCGTAATTGCAGGGCAAACATTACGCTTTGATTTGGTATTGGATTTAACTGATTCGCCAATTCTCAAACAAAAAGTTTCGCCTTTAGGTTATTTCGCCCCCGGTGAAAATCAACAAGCTCTGGCCGAAGCCATACAGCAATTGCCCGATCTGATTGGTATTTTTGATAAACCGCGGTATTTCCAATACAAACCGAATATCTGTGCCCATTCGCGCCGTGGTATTCAAGGCTGTAATCAATGTCTTGAAGCCTGTCCCGCTGAAGCAATAAGCCATGCAGGTGACGAAGTTCGGGTAGATCCCAATTTATGCCAGGGCTGTGGCAGCTGTGTGGCCGTTTGCCCATCCGGTGCAATGAATTATGCGTTGCCATCGCTGGACGTTAGCCTTGAACGGTTACGTTCAATGATGCAGCAATATGACGAACTGGAAACCCAGCCACCGCATATTCTGATTCATGATGAATCCAATGCTCAAACCTTGTTGGAAATGCGCGGTCATGAACTCACTGACAACGTTATTACCTTCTCGATTGAAGAAATTGGCGCATTGAGTATGCCATTCTGGCTGGCGGCGATGGCCTATGGCGCTGCTGGTGTCACGGTTTGGGATGCGCTGACCCATAGTGATCATGATTGGCAGGAATTGCAGCAGCAAATAACCTTAACCAACGAATTATTGAACGGCATGGGCTATTCAACCGCCATTCACTGGCATCAAGGCAATGATTTTACGGCCTTAAAATCCCACATCCAGCAGTTACCCAAAACAGAGGCTGCCACTCCAAGCCGCTTTGCCGGTATGGATAACAAGCGGCGGGTCAGTACCATGGCTTTGTCGCATCTGTATGAAAAAGCCCCCTCACCTCAGGCAGAAATCACACTGGAAAAACCGGCTCCCTTTGGGGAGATTCTGGTCGATAAACAAGCCTGTACATTATGTATGTCTTGCGTATCGGTCTGCCCGGTTGGGGCGTTGGTTGATGGCGTCGATAAACCGCAACTCAATTTTATTGAAGATTTATGTGTGCAATGCGGTATTTGTGAAACGGCCTGCCCTGAAAATGCCATCAGTCTGGCACCACGTTATTTGTATCAACGGGATCAGGCACGGCAAAAGCGTATTTTGCATGAAGAGGCGATTTTTCATTGCATCAGTTGTGCAAAACCGTTTGCCACTCAGAAAATGATCGACACGATTACCGCAAAATTAAAAGATCATCATATGTTTCAGGGCGCGGCGCTGGAACAGCTGAAGATGTGTGAGGACTGTCGTGTCAAAGCCATGTTCAAAAAAGGTTAACAAACGTGGAAGAAATTGAAGAAACTCAGTGGCGTGCCCAAACCTATGCGCTTTTAGCCAATTTGCTGGCAACGCCACCAGAGCAGGACTTGCTTGATAATATCAGCCGTTTGCAAGTCACTGAACCGGAAAGTCCTCTTGGTCAGGGCTGGCAGGCTTTGATCGATGCGGCAGCACACAACAGTGCTGAACAAATCGCCGATGAATATCAATTATTGTTTATCGGACTGGCTCAGGGAGAGGTGATTCCATACGGGTCATATTACCAAAGCGGTTTTTTAAATGAAAAACCCCTGGCAAGATTACGTGTTGATCTCGGAAAACTGGGGCTGGAGCGGCAAGAGGATAAAGCTGAACCCGAAGATCATATCGCCGGTGAGTGTGATGTGATGCGACTTATCCTGTCAGCCAATGGCATCCCGGTCATTGACGATAAAGCCTTTTTTAATGCGCATTTACGCCCCTGGGCAGCCAAGTTCTTTACGGATTTGGCCAAGGCAAAAAGTGCCGTTTTTTATTCAGCCGTCGCATTATTGGGCAAACATTTCATAGAAGCGGAACTTCAACGACTCGAACAATGACAGATAGTTTGAATTTGCAGGCGAATCTCCTTGAACAGTAACCTCGTCTGCGCGATAATTAGGGCTCAATTTGTTGTCAACGTTGACAACCCCTTGCGTGTCACTGCACTGAATTTCATTCGGAGAAATCCATGACTGCAAAGCCATCAAATAGCCGCAGAGAATTTCTGCACAAATTGACCGCCACAATTGGTGGCACGGCAACGTTGGCTTTAACAGCAAATACGTTGCAAGCTGCTCCGCAAAAAATTGTACAAACTCCCGCCGAACCCGCTCCTGCTGCAAAAGGTTATCAACATACTGAGCATGTTGAAACTTACTACCAGCGTGCTGACTTTTAAAAGACTGACGTTATGAAACTGACTAAACGTGATCCGGCAGCCATTATCAGTGGTATCTCTGGCGTAAATCGTAGAACCTTTCTGAAAGGTTCAGGTATCGCGGCAGGTGGCGCAGCCTTTATGAGTTTGCTGCCTAATGCAATGATTCAGAAAGCCGAGGCAGCTGAAGGGCGGCAACCCGCATACGATGAAGGTGAAATCACCCGGGTTCGCAGTGTTTGCAGTCATTGCAGTGTAGGCTGCGGTGTCACCGCTGAAGTACAAAATGGCGTGTGGATTGGTCAGGAACCCAGCTTTGATCATCCTTTTAACCTTGGCTCGCATTGTGCCAAAGGTGCTTCGGTTCGTGAACATGGTCATGGTGACAAACGACTCAAATATCCAATGAAAAAAGTCGATGGCAAATGGCAGCGTGTGTCATGGGAACAAGCCATTGATGAAATCGGCACCCAGATGCTGAACATTCGCGAAACATCTGGTCCGGACTCAGTTTACTGGCTGGGGTCAGCAAAATTCAGCAATGAACAGGCTTATCTGTTCCGCAAATTTGCCGCGTTCTGGGGCACCAATAACGTTGATCATCAGGCGCGGATTTGTCATTCCACCACAGTTGCCGGTGTTGCAAACACCTGGGGCTACGGGGCAATGACTAATTCCTATAACGATATTCATAATTCCAAAGCAATTTTTATTATCGGTGCTAACCCGGCCGAGGCACACCCTGTTTCATTACAGCATATTTTCCGCGGTAAAGAGCGTGGTGCACCGGTTATCGTGGTTGATCCGCGTTTCAGTCGTACTGCTGCCCACGCCGATCAATTTATTCGTATTCGTAGTGGTTCGGATATCCCGTTTGTCTGGGGCATGCTCTGGCATATTTTTGAAAATGGCTGGGAAGATAAAACGTTTATCGAACAGCGTGTTTACGGAATGGACGAAATCCGTAAGGAAGTGGCTAACTGGCCACCTGCTGAAGTTGAAAAGGTTTCCGGAGCCAAAGAAGCCGATGTTTATCAGGCGGCTAAAACCATGGCCGAACATCGTCCCGGCACTGTCATCTGGTGCATGGGCATAACTCAGCATACCGTTGGTAACAGCAATACCCGTGCTTTATGTATCCTGCAACTGGCGCTCGGTAATATGGGTGTTTCCGGTGGCGGGACCAATATTTTCCGTGGTCATGATAACGTTCAGGGTGCCACTGATTTTGGTGTGGTTTCTAATAGTCTTCCGGGTTATTACGGACTGGCTGAAGGTGCCTGGCAGCATTGGGCTCGTGTCTGGGATGTTGAGCTGGACTGGCTGAAACAAAAATTTGATCAGAGTAAATACGAAGAAATCGATGGCACGGCAGTGTCACCAATGTATACCAACGGTATAACAGTCTCTCGCTGGATCGATGGGGTGTTAGAAAACAAAGATAACATCGATCAGAATGATGCCATTAAAGCCATGGTGTTATGGGGACACGCACCCAACAGTCAGACGCGTGGCCCTGAAATGAAAAAAGCCATGGAAAAACTGGATCTGCTGGTAGTGGTTGATCCGTATCCTACTGTTTCAGCGGTAATGAACGATCGTACCGACGGTGTATACCTGTTACCGGCTGCAACACAGTTTGAAACTTATGGTTCATTGACGTCATCAAACCGCTCAGTGCAATGGCGTTTCCAGATTATCAAACCGCTGTTTGAGTCTTTGCCTGATCATACGATCATGTATAAATTCGCCAAAAAATTCGGTTTTGAAAAAGAGCTTTGTAATCAGATTACCGTGAATGGTGAAGAGCCATTAATTGAAGATATCACCCGTGAATACAACAGAGGCATGTGGGCAGTTGGGTACACCGGTCAATCACCAGAACGTCTCAAACTGCAATCGGAAAACCTGCATACCTTCAATACCACCACTTTGAAAGCTGAAGGCGGACCCTGTGATGGTGAGATTTATGGTCTTCCATGGCCATGCTGGGGACCACCGGAAATGAAACATCCTGGCAGCCATATTCTGTATGACAACTCGACACCGGTAGCAGAGGGTGGTGGTCCATTCCGTGCCCGCTTTGGTGTGGAACGCGATGGCGTTAATCTGTTATCCGAAGAAGGTTCCAGTACTGTGGGCGCTGAGCTTACCGATGGTTACCCTGAATTTACCGATGCGATGCTCAAAGAGCTGGGCTGGTGGGATGACCTGACCGCTGAGGAAAAAGCTGAAGCTGAGGGTAGAAACTGGAAAACTGATTTATCCGGTGGTATTCAGCGTGTAGCGATCAAACATGGCTGTGCACCCTATGGAAATGCCAAAGCGCGTGCCATCGTCTGGCAGTTCCCGGATCCAGTACCGATTCACCGCGAACCGCTTTATACAACACGTCGTGATTTGGTAGAGAAATATCCTACTTACGAAGATCGCCGCAGCTTCTATCGTCTGCCGACTCGCTATGGATCAATTCAAGCGACGGATTTTAGCAAAGACTTCCCATTGATTATGACCAGTGGTCGTTTGGTTGAATACGAAGGTGGTGGTGAAGAAACCCGCTCCAATCCATGGCTGGCTGAATTGCAGCAGGATATGTTTATTGAAATCAACCCGGTTGATGCGAACAATGCAGGTATCAGAAATGGTGAACAGGTTTGGGTCGATGGACCTGAAGGTGGCTCCATTAAAGTAATGGCCATGGTGACTGAACGTGTTGAACGGGGCGTTGTGTTTATGCCGTTCCACTTTGGTGGTCATTATCAGGGCAAGGATTTGATTGATAACTATCCTGAAGGCACTGTGCCACATGTTCGAGGTGAATCGTGTAACACCGTATTCACGTATGGTTATGACTCCGTAACGGCAATGCAGGAAACCAAAGTTTCTCTCTGTCGTGTCCGTGCTGCCTAATTAAGGGGATTGCTAAATGGCTCGAATGAAGTTTTTGTGTGATGCCGAGCGTTGTATTGAATGCAATGCCTGTGTCACTGCCTGTAAAAATGAACATGAAGTACCCTGGGGAATTAATCGTCGTCGTGTCGTCACCATTGATGATGGTATTCCAGGTGAAAAATCTATCTCAGTCGCCTGCATGCATTGTACCGATGCACCTTGTCAGGCGGTCTGTCCGGTTGATTGTTTCTACACCACCGATGATGGGGTGGTATTGCATGACAAAGATATCTGCATCGGCTGTGGTTACTGCTTTTATGCCTGCCCGTTTGGCGCTCCGCAATATCCACAGGAAGGTGCCTTTGGTGCACGTGGCAAAATGGACAAATGTACTTTTTGTGCTGGTGGTCCTGAAGAAGATAATTCGGCTGAAGAAGTTGAAAAATATGGGCGTAATCGTTTAGCCGAAGGTAAATTACCATTGTGTGCTGAGATGTGTTCGACCAAAGCATTGATTGCTGGTGATGGTGATATCGTCGCTGATCTGTTCCGCAGCCGCGTTGTTCGTCGTGGTGGCCGTCCGGATAACTGGGGTTGGGCAACAGCCTACAAGGATTAATCATGAGACTGCTTGTTTTAATGCTTGGCGCCTTACTACTGACCGCTTGTTATGAAGATACTGACGTAACCATGCATAAAGCTGGGGTGTATAAAGGTAGTGAGGACAATCATGCTCTATCAGCAGAAGAACGCGCAGAAATATTGAAGCAGCGTTTCAACAGCGTACAAACGGATCGCTAACGGAGAAGGCATGTCTGCAACTGCTGCTATGAATAATCGTAAAAAAACATCGCTCTGGGCGATGTTGATCATTGTGCTGGCAATCCTGATATTGCCGTTAACCGGTTATCTGTATGTCAGTATGACGGACCAACCGGCAGCAGATGAGCAGACCAACCCTCGTTCTGATACCTGGCGACAAGTGCGTGAAAATCAAGAAGGTTATAGCGCTGTTAAAGGTCAGGAAACCAATGAACTGATCCAGGGAGCAGGTCAAAACTGGCGTCAGCTGCGCAATGGTCCGATTGCGACCTATGGTGCATGGTTGCTCAGTGGTGTTCTGGTTATTCTTGCTGCATTTTATTTGTGGCGAGGCAAGATCAAATTAACCCATCCGCGTACCGGTAAAACGGTACAGCGCTGGACGTTGAACGAACGTCGACTGCATTGGACAACAGCCACCTTATTTATCTTGCTGGCCATTACTGGGCTCAGCCTTTTGTATGGGCGTTTTGCCTTAATTCCATTACTGGGGTATCCGGGCTTTTCAGCCTACGCTACTGCAGCCAAATGGATACATAACGTGCTTGGCCCGGTGTTCATGGTGGCGTTATTTATTATCCTTATCAAATGGTTCAAAAATAATCTGTTTACCAAAGTTGATATTGAATGGTTTAAAGCCTTTGGCGGCATGGTAGGGGATAAACATCCTTCTGCAGGCAAGTTCAATGGTGGTGAAAAAGCCTGGTTCTGGACGTTGGCCACAGCCGGTGTGGCATTGTGTTTCTCAGGCCTGGTTTTGGATTTCCCCAATTTTGGACAGGAACGTGAAGTCATCATTGGCGCGCATCTGATCCATATCCTGACCGCGATGTTACTGATGGCATTTTCACTGGGCCATATCTATATCGGTACCCTCGGAACCGAAGGTGCTCTGGAAGGCATGACCACCGGTCATGTTGATGTTGCCTGGGCCGAACAGCATCACGACCTTTGGCTAAAAGAAGTCGAGGAACAACAGCAAAATACGCCTCAGTAATTTGCGCAAATCAGATACCTGTTATCAGCCAACTCGCAAAAACGGGTTGGCTGTTGTTTTTTTGATGCCTTAGAAAAAAAATTTTCATGATCCATATTGGATCATTTTTCCTTTATGTGATGCACGAGAAACGTGCCGGCTCAGGCAATGTGCATTTATTTAGTGCATTTTTGAACTCTCGCAAAAGCTCCCCATCTTATCTTTAAACAAAAGCTTGATTTCGCTTTGATTTTTGCTCGTCATCAGGCTTCACATCGGCCGTTAGCCATGATAGTTTTGACTGGATTTTTATTATAAAAAGCCAAAGCAGGCTACGAAGTGAGAGAGGCAGTTCATGACCGAGCAAACCATCAATGCTCAAGCAATTGGAAAAAAGACCAAGCGATCACGTATTACCAGTAAAGGTAGACAGATTGAGCCGAAAGCACTGGCAGAAGTGCGTGAATTACTCGGTAATGCATCCAGACAAAAAGATTTACTGATAGAGCATCTACATAAAATCCAGGATTTCTACAAACATATCTCAGCAGCACATTTAGTCGCGCTGGCGTATGAAATGAAACTGTCTCGCGCTGAAGTCTATGAGGTTGCCACTTTTTACCATCATTTTGATGTGATTAAAGAAGGTGATGCTGTTCCAGCCGATTTAACCGTTCGCGTCTGTGACTCAATGAGTTGTGAAATGGCCGGAGCTGAAGACCTGATTGGTTCTCTTGAAACCGCCATGGGCGAAAAAGTCCGTGTTCAGCGGGTTCCCTGTATTGGTCGCTGTGATAAAGCACCGGTTGCAGTTGTAGGTATGCATCCTGTCGAATTCGCTGATGTTCAAAAAGTCGACAATCTGGTCGAGCAAGGTATCACCGAGCCGGAAACCCTTGCACCGATTTTGTTTGAGCAATACGTAGCAAACGGTGGTTATTCTATTTATCAACAATGTATGGCGGGCCAGCATAATGTCGATAAAGTGCTCGACATGATGGATGACTCAGGACTACGTGGTCTGGGCGGCGCGGGGTTCCCGGTCGGTCGTAAATGGCGCATTGTTCGTGATCAACCTGCCCCAAGATTAATGGCCGTCAATATCGATGAAGGCGAGCCGGGTACATTTAAAGACAAATATTATCTGGATCGCGATCCCCACTGTTTTCTGGAAGGTATGCTGATTGCTGCCTGGGCTGTAGATATCAATGAAATTTATATTTATCTGCGTGATGAATATGCTGCCATCCGTGTAATGCTGGAACAGGAGCTTGCTAAATTGCGCTCCCACCCTCCGGTAACCAATCTGCCGACGATTCATTTGCGTCGTGGTGCCGGTGCCTATATTTGTGGCGAAGAGTCGGCGATGATTGAGTCTATTGAAGGTAAACGTGGCATGCCACGCTTGCGACCACCATTTGTTGCTCAAGTGGGTTTATTCGGTCGGCCGACTCTCGAACATAATATGGAATCGCTCTATTGGGTTCGCGATATTCTTGAAAAAGGCCCAGAGTGTTTTACCGATCATGGACGTCACGGCCGTAAAGGTCTGCGTTCATTTTCCGTTAGTGGCCGTGTCAATAATCCGGGAGTGCATCTGGCACCTGCAGGTATCACCATGCGTGAACTGATTGATGAATATTGTGGCGGCATGCTCGAAGGGCATAAGTTTTATGGCTATTTCCCCGGCGGTGCATCAGGCGGGATTTTGCCCGCGTCGTTAGGTGATGTGCCATTGGATTTCGACACCTTGCATGAATATGGCAGTTTTATCGGTTCGGCTGCAGTGATTGTCTTTTCCGATAAAGACAGAGCACGCGATTTGGCTGTTAATGCTATGCGTTTCTTTGAGGATGAGTCCTGTGGCCAATGTACGCCATGTCGTGTCGGCACCGCCAAAGCGGTTACCTTAATGAAACAGTCTAAATGGGACGAACCATTGCTCGAAGAGTTGTCTCAAGTAATGGTAGATGCATCGATTTGTGGTCTGGGGCAGGCTGCTCCAAATCCGCTGCGTAGCGTCGTCAAGTATTTCCCTGAGGAGTTGAAATAATGGCCACTCAATTACAAGATAGCGTTGAAATGGTCGAATTTACGCTTAACGGCCAGAAAATCAGTGCCCGTGCCGATGAAACGATTTTAAAAATTGCCGAGCGCGAAGGCATTGAAATCCCGCATTTATGTTATTCCGAACGTGAAGGGCAGGATGGAAACTGCCGCTCATGCATGGTGGAAGTTGAAGGTGAGCGTGTTTTAGCACCTTCATGCTGCCGTTATCCCGGCAATGATATGAAAGTGCAGACCAATAGCGAACGTGCTTTGCATTCGCAAAAAATGGTACTGGAACTGCTCAAATCTGATGTTTCCGAAAAGCCGCATACCCTGCATTCCGAACTCGATTACTGGGCAGGTAAACTTAAAATCAGTACGCCAAGATTTCAGCCTCGCAAACAAGTTGCTCCGGATCTTTCGCATCCCGGTATTGCCGTCAATATGGATGCCTGTATCCAATGTACCCGTTGTGTTCGTGCCTGTCGTGATGAACAGAATAACGATGTAATTGGTCTGGCAATGCGCGGCAGCCACACCGAAATTGTCTTTGATCTTGACGACCCGATGGGGGAAAGCACCTGCGTCGCCTGTGGCGAATGTGTGCAGGCTTGCCCAACCGGTGCATTGATGCCTGCCAATGAAGTGGGCATGGTGGAACCGGACCGTCAGGTTGAATCGGTTTGTCCTTATTGTGGCGTGGGTTGTCAGCTTACCTACAATATTAAAGACGATAAAATTCTCTACGTTGAAGGCCGTGATGGCCCGGCGAACCATGGTCGTTTGTGTGTCAAAGGCCGTTATGGGTTTGATTATGTTCATCATCCACATCGCCTGACCAAACCGCTTATCCGCCGTGAAGGTGCACCGAAAACCGGTGAATTTACGATGGAACCCAACGATATCGACAAAATCTTCCGTGAAGCCACCTGGGAAGAGGCATTGGATATGGCCGCTCAGGGGTTTTTGAAGATCCGCGATCAAAAAGGCCCCAATGCATTAGCCGGTTTTGGCAGTGCCAAAGGCAGCAATGAAGAAGCTTATCTGTTCCAGAAACTAATTCGTACCGGCTTTAAAACCAATAATGTCGATCACTGTACGCGTCTTTGCCATGCCTCATCGGTTGTAGCCTTGCTTGAATGTCTCGGCTCAGGTGCCGTATCCAACCCGGTTGCAGACGTCGATAAAGCAGATGTAATTGTATTGATCGGTGCAAATCCGACAGTGAATCATCCGGTCGGTGCGACGTGGATGAAAAATGCGTTGCGTTCCGGCACCAAATTGATTCTGCTGGATCCACGTACTACTGAACTTTCTCGTGAAGCTACGCATCATCTGGCCTTTAAGCCAGGCAGTGACGTGCCAATGCTCAATGCCATCATGCATGTCATTGTCGAAGAGAATCTGGTCGATCAAAGCTTTGTTGCCGAGCGTACGCAAGGCTTCGAAGATATGAAAAAACACCTGCAGAAATACACACCGGAATTGATGGAACCGATTTGTGGCATTCCTGCACAAACCTTAAGAGAAGTCGCGCGGCTCTATGCTAAAGCTGATGCGGCGATGATTCTGTGGGGCATGGGTGTTTCGCAACATGTTCATGGTACTGATAATGCCCGTTGCCTGATTTCACTGGCATTAATGACGGGTCAGATTGGCCGTCCGGGTACCGGTCTGCATCCACTGCGTGGACAGAATAATGTTCAGGGGGCATCAGATATGGGGCTTATCCCGATGCGTCTGCCGGATTATTACAAAGTAACGGATGATGATGCCCGGCATAATCTTGAACAGTTATGGGGTTCGGAGATTGATTCAAAACCGGGGCTCACCGTTGTAGAAATCATGGATGCCATTCATGCCGGTAATTTGAACGGCCTGTATATCATGGGGGAAAACCCTGCGATGTCGGATCCGGATGCCAATCATGCCCGTGAGGCTTTGTCTGAGCTCGATATTCTGGTGGTACAGGATATCTTCCTGACCGAAACCGCCTATCTGGCAGATGTTATTTTGCCTGCATCAGGCTTCCCGGAAAAAACCGGTACCTTTACCAATACGGATCGATTGGTACAAATGGGACGTAAAGCGATTCCAATGCCGGGAGATGCCCGTCAGGATTTATGGATCATTCAGCAGATTGCCCAGAGAATGGGGCTGGATTGGCATTATGATGGCCCGAGAGAAGTCTTTGACGAAATACGTAAAGCGGTTCCATCCATGGGGGGAATCACCTGGGAACGTCTGGAACGTGAACATGGCGTGGTTTATCCCTGTGAACAGGAAGGTGATCCGGGTGAACCGATTATTTTCACCGATCGTTTCCCGACAACGGATGGGCGCGGTCTGTTTGTACCAGCGGATATTGTCGAACCGGATGAACGTCCTGACGAAGAATATCCGTACATCTTAATCACTGGCCGTATGCTGGAACATTGGCATACCGGTTCAATGACCCGTCGTTCCAATGTGCTGGATGCACTGGAACCTGAAGCCGTCGCCACCATCCATCCGCTGACTCTGGAAGAGATGAATGTCAGACCGGGTGAAATGGTGACCTTGTCTACACGTCGCGGTGAAGTTTCTGTAGTCGCACGGGTCGATGAAGCGGTGCCAACTGGGGCGATATTTATGGCCTTCTGTTATTACGAAGCGGCGGTAAACAAACTATCCAACGCAGCTTTGGATCCGGCGGCAAAAATTCCGGAGTTCAAATATTGCGCGGTTAAAGTCACGCCAGGTGGACAACCACTGCAATTCCACAGTTATGGTGGTGGTCAAGCAGTAAATAAACTCAGGCAGTGATTGAGGGTGGTATCACAAAAGGGCATGTTTTCATGCCCTTTTTTATGTCATAAGCGCGCATTCTTGCTAAGATAGCGGCGAATAATCTCTTGACGCAACAGGTCAAAAAAATAAATGAAAATCCTCATAAGTAACGACGACGGCTACATGGCAAAGGGTATCCGTACGCTGGCACGCTCGCTTGCCGGTCTGGGGGAAATCACAGTGGTTGCGCCAGATCGTAACCGCAGTGGTGCCAGTAACTCGCTGACATTGGAAAATCCCTTACGACTGGACCGGATGGAAGACGGTGTTTATCGCGTAGAAGGTACGCCGACAGACTGTGTACATCTGGCCATTACCGGTTTACTGGAAGATGAACCCGACATGGTGGTTTCAGGCATTAATGCGGGAGCCAATCTGGGTGATGATGTGCTGTATTCAGGCACCGTGGCTGCCGCGATGGAAGGACGCTTTCTGGGATTGCCCGCGATTGCTATTTCGCTGGCGAGCTTCGAAGGCAAACATTACGAAACAGCAGGCTGGGTAGCCCAACAGTTAGTCGAAAGACTTAAATCTGTAGCATTACCCGCTGATACTATTCTGAATGTGAATGTGCCCGATCTGCCAATTGAAGAAATTATTGGTTTTGAAAGCACCCGTCTTGGTCATCGGCATAAAGCCGAACCCGTGATCAAAGAAATAGATCCGCGTGGCAGACCCATGTATTGGATTGGTCCCGCCGGAGCAGAGCAGGATGCGGGGCCCGGAACCGATTTTGATGCGATTCGCCGTGGTGCGGTATCGGTTACACCGTTACAAATTGATTTAACCCGATATGATGCAATTGATGGCGTCTCAAGATGGTTGGAAAGCACTTTGCCATGATCGCCGATCCACGTGGAATAGGGATGACATCGCAAAGGACTCGGGATCGACTGATCCAGCGTCTGCAGGAGCGTGGTATCCAGAATATTCAACTGTTAACGGTGATGCGGCAGTGCCCCCGGCATTTATTTGTCGACGAGGCTTTAGCCAGCAGAGCGTATGAAGACACGGCATTGCCAATCGGCCTGGGCCAGACCATTTCGCAACCCTACATTGTGGCGCGAATGACCGAAATTCTGTTGCAGGGTGGCCCGAGAAACAAAGTATTGGAAATCGGCACTGGCTCTGGCTATCAGACGGCAGTGCTTTCTGCATTAGTGCCAAGAGTCTTCAGCGTTGAGCGTATTGCACCATTACTCAAGCAGGCCAGAGAACGTTTTTATCTGTTAAAGCTTAATAATATTCGCCTCAAACACAGTGATGGCAATTGGGGTTGGCCGGAAAATGGCCCCTATGACGGCATTATTGTCACCTGTGGTGCAGAACACATACCTCCCACGTTGTTGGAACAACTTGCACCCGGTGGACGATTGATAATTCCAGTCGGTGGCAGCAAGGGACAGATCCTGAAGGTGATAGATCGGGTCGGTGGTAAATTTGAAGAGACGGAATGGGACGCCGTCAGTTTTGTCCCGCTTTTAACTGGACAGATTGGATGAAATTATTTTCAGGGCTTTACGCAAAAGTCATGCAATGGGCCAGGCATAAACACGCCACCTATTGGCTGGCATTAGTCAGCTTTACCGAATCATCCTTTTTCCTGATACCACCCGATGTGATGCTGGCGCCAATGTCGCTGGCAAGACCTGATAAAGCCTGGTTTTATGCCGGATTAACCACGATAGCTTCCGTTTTAGGCGGTTTATTGGGCTACATTATTGGGGTGTTTGCTTTACAGATGGTTGAGCCCTTGATTGTTCAGTTTGGCTATACTGAAGCCTATGAAACTGCCCAGCAATGGTTTGCCGATTATGGTTTCTGGGCCATCTTTTTAGCGGGCTTTACACCGATACCTTACAAGATATTTACCATTGCTTCCGGTGCGGTGGGGATGTTGTTATTACCCTTTATTCTGGGTTCTTTGATTGGTCGTGGTATGCGGTTTTTCCTGGTCGCCGGTTTAATGAAATGGGGTGGTCAGCCGTTTGAAGAAAAATTACATCTGTGGGTGGATCGACTCGGCTGGATCACGGTCGGTCTGTTGGTTTTGGCTTATTTGATATTTGTCTGATATGAAACGGCTGTTCATTGTGCTGATGGTTACGTTGACTGCTTGCAGCGGTAACAATGCGTTAGCGCCGATCGGCAGGGAAGATTCGGGTAGATATCAGCAACGTCCTGCCCCGGCGCCAGCACCTAACAGCTATACCGTCAGAAAAGGCGATACGCTGTATTCCATCAGCTTCCGCTATGGCATGGATTATCGTGATGTTGCACGTATCAACGGCATTCGGCCGCCTTATACCATTTATGTCGGACAAAAAATCAAATTCGATGGTCAGCGTGTTACTACCGCATCCACCACCCGTCCGGGAACTGTAACACCAAGCCCTAGTAGACCTTCATCACCTTCGGTCACGCGTCCTTCAACCACGACTCAACCGTCACGGCCTTCAACCGCCACTCAAACACCGCAGGTGAAACCATCCACGCCTAAACCAACGTCATCACCAGCGTTGACCTCAGGCAGTGAAAGCCTTATCTGGCGTTGGCCGACTGAGGGCCGGGTAGTGTCGACATTTTCAGAATCTGCCGCGGGTCGCAAAGGAATTAACATTATCGGCAAACCCGGACAGCCGATTTTGGCAGCAGCGGATGGCAAGGTGGTCTACAGCGGTGATGGCTTGCCGCGCTACGGCAATCTGCTGATCATCAAACATAATGATGTCTATCTAAGTGCATATGCCCACAATGATACGTTGCTGGTGAAAGAGGGCGATACAGTGAAAAGTGGTCAGCGTATTGCCACACTGGGTCGGTCCGGCACCCAGGTCGAACAATTGCATTTCGAAATTCGTCGAAACGGTAAACCCGTCGATCCAATCCGCTTTCTGCCTAAACAATAAGCGGCATTATCCGTTACAATAACGGGTTTGCTGCGGCAGCTTTATCAACTAATTTCAATGAGGTACTAGCGTGGAACTCGGCGCGACGATGCAACGAATTAAAACTCTCCGTGATCGCAGTGACGATCTCAGGGGGTATCTTTGACTTCGATACTAAAGCAGAACGCTTAGTCGAAGTCACCCGTGAGCTGGAAGATCCCAATGTCTGGAATGATCCGGAAAACGCCCAAAAATTAGGCCAGGAACGCTCAAGCCTGGAGCGTATTGTCAAAACCCTGTCATCGCACAGTGAAGTTTTAGACGATGCCAAAGACCTGCTCGAACTTGCTGTTGAAGAAAACGACGAAGACACCTTTAATGCCGTCAACAATGATTTAGACGAGCTGGAAAAAGGTCTGGAAAAACTCGAATTCCAGCGCATGTTCTCCGGCAAGCTCGACGCCAACAGCGCCTATCTGGATATCCAGTCCGGCTCTGGCGGTACTGAAGCACAGGATTGGGCCAATATTATTCTGCGCATGTATCTGCGTTGGGGTGAAGCCCAGGGCTACAAAGTCACGCTGATGGAAGTCTCCGAAGGTGAGGTTGCTGGTATCAAGAGCGCCACCGTGCGTTTTGAAGGCGAATACGCCTTTGGCATGTTGCGTACCGAAACCGGTGTACATCGTCTGGTACGTAAATCGCCATTTGATTCCGGTGCTCGTCGTCATACCTCATTTGCTTCGGTATTTGTGTATCCGGAAGTGGATGACACCATCGAAATCGATATTAATCCGTCTGATTTACGTATTGATACCTACCGCTCAAGCGGTGCCGGTGGTCAGCACGTGAACACCACCGACTCAGCGGTACGTATTACCCACGTACCGACCAACACCGTGGTGCAATGTCAGATGGAACGCTCACAGCATAAAAACCGTGACCAGGCGATGAGCCAGTTACGCGCCAAACTGTATGAGCTGGAATTACAAAAGCAAAACGAAGTCAAACAAGCCGCCGAAGAATCCAAATCGGATATCGGCTGGGGCAGTCAAATCCGCTCCTATGTACTCGATCAATCACGCATCAAAGATTTACGTACCGGTGTCGAAACCGGAAACACGCAGGCGGTTCTGGATGGCGATCTGGATCAATTCATTGAAGCCTCACTCAAATCAGGTTTATAAGCGAATCCAACATGACCCAAGAAACAGAATTTGACGAAAACCGACTGATTGCCCAACGTCGTGAAAAACTGGCGACCATTCGCGAACAAGGCAATGCCTTCCCCAATGATTTCCGTCGCAATGTAATGAACGGCGAGTTGCAAACCGAATATGCCGAATGGGATGGCGATCAACTCAAAGCCACACCACGCCGCGTTGCCATTGCCGGTCGGATGATGACCAAACGGGTGATGGGTAAAGCCAGCTTTGCTACTGTGCGTGATATGTCCGGTGATATCCAGCTGTATGTCGCGCGTGATGAATTACCCGAAGGCGTCTACCCACAATTCAAAACCTGGGATAACGGCGATATCATCGCTGCCGAAGGTACCTTGTTTCGTACCCAAAAGGGTGAATTGTCGATACATGTCGAAACCATCAAATTACTGACCAAATCACTGCGTCCATTACCAGAAAAATTCCACGGTCTGTCCGATATGGAAACACGCTATCGCCAGCGTTATGTCGATCTGATCATGAACGAAGCCAGCCGTGAAACCTTCCGTATTCGGACTAAAGTCATTGATGGTGTGCGTCGTTACCTAATGGACAAAGACTACCTCGAAGTCGAAACGCCAATGATGCAAGCCATTCCCGGTGGTGCCACAGCCAGACCGTTCACCACTTATCACAATGCGTTAGATATGGATCTGTTTCTGCGTATCGCACCAGAACTGTATTTGAAACGACTGATTGTCGGTGGCTTTGAACGGGTGTTTGAAATCAACCGTAATTTCCGTAACGAAGGTCTGTCCACCCGTCATAATCCTGAATTCACCATGGTCGAGTTTTATCAGGCCTATGCTGATTTTAATGATCTGATGGATCTCACCGAAGACATGCTGCGTACTGTGACCCAGAATGTACTCGGCAGCAGCAAAGTACATTACCAAGGTCTGGATATTGATTTTGCCAAACCATTTGATCGCATGACCGTTAAAGATTCTATCCTGCACTTCAACCCCGATCTGAAAGCCGAACAACTCGACAGCATCGAAGCGGCCAGAGAAGTTGCTCAAGGCTTGGGCATTCCATTAAAAGACAGCTACGGCCTTGGCAAAGTCCAAATCGAAATCTTCGAGAAAACCGTCGAACATCAACTGATGCAACCAACCTTTATCACTGCCTACCCAACTGAAGTTTCCCCGTTGGCAAGACGCAGTGATAACGACTCGTTTGTCACAGACCGCTTTGAATTCTTCGTCGGTGGCCGTGAAATCGCCAATGGCTTCTCGGAATTAAACGATGCCGAAGACCAGGCCGAACGCTTCAAAGCCCAGGTGGCTGAAAAAGATGCCGGTGATATCGAAGCCATGCACTACGACGCTGACTATATCCGTGCTCTGGAATACGGTATGCCGCCAACAGCGGGTGAGGGGATTGGTATTGATCGCTTAGTGATGTTGTTGACTGACTCACCGTCAATTAGAGACGTGTTGCTGTTTCCGCATATGCGGCCTGAGTAATTAAACACTGCCATTCTCGCGAATGCGGGACAAAAGTGCGGAGCGCGTTGAACAGCCGATAGGGTGGCCCTAAGTGTGTGCGAAGCGAATAATCCAGAAAACGGGCTTAACAGCCCGTTTTTTTATGTGACATAGCAAGGGAAGTGGAGACACTTTTATATTGTCACTTATTTGAAAGAGAGCTATGGTGAATCAAAAACACATGGAAGTTATGCTGCAATGATAATAATCCTAAAATCAATCAACTTTGACCATTACGATTATTTTGTTTATGAGTAATTGTCTTAAATCGTTAATGCCCGAGTTTATGGGAGTTATTTGTGGGTTCTTGGCAATATCCTTGGTCGGATATCTTGGCTATCTGATGTCTATAGAGCCACTTATGGAAGTCGGTGATTATATTCAGCTACTTGTCTTAATAATAATTGCTAGCACCTTAGTATTTTCGCTTCATGTGCATCGTCAAAAGGAAAAGTTAGACGAATCTCAAATATATCTTGAGAGCTCAATCAATTTGATAAACAAAGCATATGATGTATTAAATTCCCAAGGTAACGGTCTAACTTCTGATCGAATCTCTTGGGTCACTGCGGCTCGTTTGCTGACAAGATCCGGCTTCATTGCATCAAAAATATCATTGCCTTCGCATAAAATAATTTTCGAATCAGAGCATGATTTTCAGCGCCACAAATTTGGGAATCTATTGAAACTAGACGGAAAGCCTCTGCCAGTTGAATTCTTTTTTGGAACTGATCATTTGGCTGGTGATATAGGACGGAGCGCTTTGTCGACTATCTCGGTTAGTGGGACACAATGGATTCCTGTTCGAATATTAGCCACTGTATACAGGTTTAAATCGTTTCCAGGTGGGTATGAAGATCCTTTGGAGACTTCAAGTGAGTTCAACAATAATGAGCTAGAAAGACTTTGGTTATTCGATGATAAAGGTGCTTACGATTACATATTGTTTAGGAAAATGTTTATCCCTGCGGGTAAAGACATTTTCTATAGCGATGGAGAAGACAAACCAAGGAAAGTCTCGCAAGAAGAAATCAACACACTAGTCCCAAATCTCTCTGGATTAGACTTTGAATGAATCTAAATCAATGAGAATCAAGGGGGCAGTGGCTGACCCCTTGATTATTGGTGGATCGCTATAAACAAGATCACGGCTTTGTATGCAGCCCCTAACAAGTCGCTCAAATCGCTCACTTCGTTCGCTGGGACGGGCTAACCTGCCCCTTAGCTTAATCATTAGCAAAACAAAGGACTAAACATGTACTCATTGGACGACCTTGAAAAAGCCAAGGCAGAACTCCAAAAATGGGATGATAGCTTTGCCAATGACAGCAGCAACAATCCAAACAAGCATGAATCGCAACGGAAATCAGCACGCGCTAAAGTCAGGCTTATCACTGAATCACTAAAAAGTAGTGGACTTATAAAGCTATCGCCCAAAGAGCAGACAGAAAAAGAACTAGATGCTGCATTTCCAAACGCTAAAAGCAACGAAATTGTTGATCTCAATGGTGTTAAGTATCAGCGAAAATTCTTCCCCCTAGAAAAAAGTCGATCCCGTAAATCAGTAACCGTATGGGGTAAAACCTGGAAGAATTTAGTTGATTGCTAACAATGCGCTCAAATCGCTCGCTTCGCTCACTGGGACAGGCTAAAGCCTGCCCCTTAGCTTAATCGTTATAAGACAAGGTAGGTTTCGTGCACGAATTCATCAAATTGATAAAATCACGTTCAGATGAACACGAGATCGCGTTCTCACGTATACACGACCTGCCCAGCTCAATGATGTCGATTCTTAAATATCAAGGGGTCAGCCAACTTGATTTGGTTTAATTCCGTAAACTGATGTTATAAAGTAACCAAAATCTTATCGCTACAAGGATGTAACGACATGGCAAGACTCCCTCGATTGGTTCTACCCAGTCAGCCTCTACACATCATGCATCGAGGCAATAATCGTCAAAATATATTTGAAAATGAAGAGGACATGACCCGGATCCTCAGTGATATTGCAGAATCGCTTCATAAAGCAGATTGTCATCTCCATGCGTACGTCATCATGACAAATCACCTGCACTTACTCCTTACTCCCAAAGATAAACATGAACTTGCTGTATTTATGCAGTCTATGACGAATCGTTATGTGAGATATTTTAATGCCGGCCGAAAACGCACTGGCACCATTTGGGAAGGGCGTTTCAAATCCTTTCTGATAGACAGCGATGGTTATCTTTTTAGGCTATACAACTATATTGAAATGAATCCAGTAAAAGCCGAAATGGTAAAAGAAATCCATGAATACCCTTGGTCCAGTTATCATCACAATGCACTTTGCGAAAAAGATCAGCTTATAACAGAGCACCCACTTTATCTTGAATTGGCAGCTACCAAAGAAGAAAGAGCTACCCGATATAAATTAATGATGGACAAAATGGCGTTAGGGAAAGAGAATCAAAAAATTACTGATGCTACTCTTAGGGGAGAGGCACTGGGCAATGAAAACTTTCAATATTGGGTCTGCAAACAAACTGGAAGACCAGCGACGTTAACATCTCACGGAGGGGATAGGAAAAGTGCGAAATATCAAAATCAAGTTGGCTGACCCCTTGATTTCTTTGATTTCTATTGAAGATTGTTCGCTCTTATTCACTGGGACGTCACTATCGCGGCGCTTTTTATAAGCAATCGGTTATTTTCAGCGGATGACTCATTAAACCATGTCAATTACAAAAGTACAGAAATGGAAATTTCATATGAATAAGTCCCAAAAGATCGATCTATATTTACAGCGACTAAGCCATATAACTCAGTTTTTCCTTTTTCTATTCACGGTTCTTGGTTTTTACTTTGTTGTTTTACCAATTTACCAAAAGGATGTATTACAGGAATCAATCGCAAAAAAAGAATTAGAACTTGAAAAAGTAAATGAATCTCTTCTTCAAAGTTATTCGACAATACGAAATTATACTGTAAGACGTTTTATTACCTCAGCAGGGGCAAAATGTTCTGGGTTATTAATACCCATTCCCATTCTATCGAGTTATCGGGAATCTAAAGGTGAGCTGATTAATCTCACGGAAAAAATTCTCAATATTGAATCAACGAAATGTTTAACAGAATCATTTGATGCGGTAGATGATATGCAACTATTAAATACAATTGATTATTTGTATTTTCAAGATAAAGTCGCAGTCATATCGCGAAAACTTGATAAAGAGCGATTAATTCTACTAAATGAATATAATGAACTAGAGAAATTATCCATCGACAAGATGGAACGGAGTTTATCTAAGTATGATAGAGAGACGCTTCTTGATCTTGAGGGTATGGGAGCTTCGAAAGATGAACTTAATCATTATGAAAACCAAATGATTCGTAGGAATGCGAGTGATGGTTTATCAGATAAATTTTCAGAATTAGTAAGAAATGAAATCGACGGTCTTAAAGATTTATCTTGGCCTTAAGTAATTCATTTAACAAGTAAGTGTAATCAGTCGGAAAAATTAATTGCTCAAGCTCTCTATTTTCCGCTTTTGCGTGCATTATCAATCCAAGAAGCTTTAGGGAGTTAGTTTTGGAACCAATTAAAATTTACGTCGAGCTCCTTAGTCAGGTAGCCAAGGATGTCCATCCCCTTAAAAAATATTTTGAGAATGAAAATACAGGTTCAGAAGAGTGCCATAAGGAGGCTGCATTGATAAGAATAATGGCAGAAGATGGTCTGATAAATCTCGAAGACGATAAGGTAAATACGAACAATAAAATAACGATAACCCCAAAAGGCGCTCTTGCACTTTTTGAGTGGAAAGATGGGCTGCAGAAGAAAAGCTTTTTACATAGACTTCAGGAGGCCTCTTTCAATCTTTTCTGGTTGGTGGTTGGTGCGGTTCTCACGTTTCTAGTACGACTGAATTCGTAACCAGGGAATCAAGGGTTCAGCCACTGGCTGATCCTGAATCAATGGGGTCAGACTCTGACCCCATTGATTTCATTTTTCCGTATAGTTTAGGACTGACATGGAACTAAAAGCTATAGACGAAGCGTATCGACCTTATATTGATCGGATTATAAAGGAGTCATGCGGTATCAAGTATGAGGCTATGTTTCTTGAACCGAATCCTGCTGTATTAAATCCTCATAATGCTCTTGAACTATTTCAGAACATGCATTCGGTATATGTTCTCGGGATACTTGAGCGATCACACTTATCATGCATCACTTCATTGGTAAGAACGTCTCGGTGGCTTTCATCAACTCTCAGTTCAGTTGATGATGGCAATGCGCTCTCATTTTCTAGCTCTTTGCGCGGATTGCTGGAATCATCTTCTGATTCCTTTCATCTAATGCAGAATCTTTTCCCGACTTTAAAATCTACATATAAGTATGTGTACATTGCCCTCAATTATCCCAACGATATTGAGCAGAACTTCCTAACCTTTGAGAGTCTAGAGAATCTTCTGATTCATTATGCTTATGCCAAGCATTGGAAGAGAGACGAAGAACCGCTTCCGCACCATCGGAATAAGTCCAATTCAGAGTATATTCAATGCTTAGAAAATTTTGGTGTCTCTGGACTATCTGATCTTTATGCTGAGTTATGCCAGTTAACGCATCCGGCTTCTCCTTCAGTTTTTTGTTTTGTAGAAGAGAGAGAAAAGGACCTTACCTTTAACCCAAACCAGGACTCACTATTAATTAATGATATTTTGCACCGATATCAAAGTACGATTGCTGGTCTTATACAGTATCCATTAAATTCGGCGCTAATGGCGCTTGCACTACTGCACCGTCTAATACCCGACTGGCCGTCAATGTCTGACGAAGGTATGAGTACTATCGGTAATACTGCTGAGACCCTCAAGGATTTCGATGATTTTTGTAATAAATATCATCCAGGTAAAGGACTTTCACATTCGGAATTCAGATCGGCGAGTGGTCATTGATCTCTGGAATATCAAGGGTTCAGCCAACTTGATTTAGTTTGATTCCCTAAACGTTTTTACAGCAATGCAAGAAAGTTTACTTTGCAGACGATAATACCTATACATTTCTAACCAATAGCTCAAGCACGGAGTTTGTAAGGCGCTAGGCTTACTTTAAGCCGTGGAGGACACACATGAAAAAAGTTTTATTGTTAGCGTTTATTTCGATCCTGTTCAGCACCAACGTCTACTCTGAAGACTTGTGTGAAACACACGAAAGAGTTTCCTTTGCTTGTGACTTTAAATCCAAAAGTGTTTCGGTGTGTCGTAATGATAAAGAAACCTTAATTTATCGGTTTGGTTCACAGCAAAAAATCGAGCTTGAGTTAACGTCAGACATTCACTTTAGTCGTGTTGCATATAGTGGTGGTGGAGAAGGTAATTTAACTTTCTTTAATGGCAATTACCGGTATGTGGTTTATTCCAGTATCAGTAATGGGGCTTGGCTTGATGATGGATCCAGAGAGAAAGTTGAGCGTGCTGGTATATATGTGGTTAAAGGCGATAAGTTACTTAAAGATATTGAATGTCAAAGCTACCCAGGCAAGTCCTTTATTCATGACTTACCAGCATTTGAAGAGAAAGAGTTTCGATACTATAAGTGATTCTCAACCACAAAGCATTTAAGGGTGATTACAAACTCTTGAGGAAATCAAATGGTCAGCCAATTTGATTTTAAAGTTATGTAGCTTTTAGCAACCGATAAAATTTTAGGGGGCACACTCAATTTATTCTTCGATTTCGGTCGCTTATAAGCAAACGCCAGAGATAACGCATCAGGTTTCTGTGTCGGCGTTTTCTGAATTAACGTTTTCACTACCCCGTGCAGAAAGAAAAGTACCAAATGCCTGCAATCTGGGGATATGCTCACAAAAGGTGCGAACAGCAACCAATAACGGCACCGCTACCAACATGCCCACAATCGACCACAGCCAGGCCCACAGTGCGACCGAGAGAAAAATCACGACGGGGTTCATTTCTAACCGCCGACCTACGAAATATGGCGTGGCAAACTGTCCTTCAATAATAGTTAAGGTCAAGTAAGCTAGGGCCGGCAGCAGCGCGGCACCGGTATGGTCAAAGGTCAGCAAACCCACGAGGGCCGCTATCGCAACGCCGACAATAGCGCCGAGATACGGCACAAAATTAAAGGCGAACGCTAACACACCAAATAAGATGGGGTTTGGCATGCCCAGCAGCCACATCGATACACCAATCGCTATACCAAGCACAGCGTTAATAAGGGTAATAGCGAACAAATAATTCGACAACTTGCGTTCGATGTCATAGCTAATTCTGATCGCGTTTCGTTTATCTTTGAACGTTGGCATGATGTGAACAAGCTTTTCGTAAAACATATCACCGGAGGCCAGCAGAAAGAACAGCAACACTAGGGTAAACAACATTTGCGCCAGAATTTCAGGCACCGAGGTGGCAAGTTTTACAAGCACACCAGGCTCGCGTGCTGAGACCTTCTGAACTTGCTCCCCATCGTTTTCTACGGAGGCGAGCTGATCGATCTGTTTTCCGGCGTCTATTACCGCTTTCGCCGATTCGTTGGCACCGCGGAGTTTTTGCTCTAATTTAGAGCCGATTGTGGGCGCTTCTTTAATCCAACTCTGCACGGGATCAGCCAGCGAGCTTACCCCTAAGCCTATAAGCGTGATCAGTCCTCCCACAATAATCAGCGCAGAGACGACAGGTGGTAGCTTGCGGCGCTCAAGGAAACGCCGTACAGGACTGAACACCAGTGCCAACAACACGCCAAGCGCCACAGGCACGAGAAAAGAACGAGCGTAGGCAATACTGGCCAGTAAGAGCAGTAAAAATATACCGATTACTGCCCAGTGCGAATTCGCCTTAGAAAGGGCGCTGGTAGGCGTATCGTTTGGCACTAACACGGGGCTGGCATCTGGCTTAGTGTGGTTATTTTGTATATCTTCTGACATATAAGCTTTGCCTCTAGTAAATTACTCTTTTATTGTTTTGATTCACTATATAGACAAAATCTTATAATCGATATTTTAATGCCAGCTGAAACCGCTCAGAAAGTATTTAGGATGTGAGTTTATTTACGATCGTGTCATGTTAATCTTGAATTCCATACTATTCTCATCAGGTCTTACTGTGAATCGAATAAACCCAGCTAAGTTACACCACAGTAAATGGACAGCAGTGAATCCGATAAAGCGAGAAAAGCATTTCCTGGTATCGGACATCGAGTTTGACGAAGATGGCTCGGTTACTTCATGTAAATTGGAAGCGATTATCTCTAAGCAGCTCTATTCAATCGACTGGACGGAATTAAAAAACCAAGAAAAATGGATTCAGGGTTGGAAATAGCTATTAGCAGTGGAGGGACCAAAAGGGGCAGAGTATTTGGTTTTGAGATACTTTACCCCTTGATCCCTTGAAAGCCGAGAATAAAACTGGCTTAAAAAATCAACGCAAAAAGGCCGATCACGACAAGCAATCCGATAATAAAAATAATCCCTGCTACACTGCCTAAAAATTTAAACATGAATCTCTCCTCGTTATTTTCAATGGATGTGGGCCGATTTTTTCTGGCTCACTAACAACTCATACTTGCATGCTTCTCAAATAGTGAGCGATAACATCAGTTAACTTGTACCTTCCACAACGAGTAAGGTTCTACTACTTTTTTACGGGCTGTTTGGCTAGATGTAATCAAAAGAAATTAGTAGGGCCAGTTTCTTATTAATAGTAATTTTTTAATTAGTAAAAATTACTTTTTCATGCTGTGAAAACGCCTGGACGACCAAGACTGAATATCTGCATACATGATTGTTTCTAGATATAAACATACAGATTATGTTTGTGGCAGAAGATAGTTATTTTTTTAGCTTGGGCTTCTTTATGAAGCGCCATCAAAATATAGTTGTAGTCTACATTCATAGTGGGGAGTAAATGTGATGAACGATATTGGTTCTAACTCTGATTACGCAGAAGAATCCTTTACACCTGAACAAATTAGCGAGTTGTCCGGTGACACGTTACTGGAGTTTGGCGCACCCTGGTGTGGTCACTGTCAGGCGGCAAGTTCGGCGATAAACGAAGTCGTATCTGAACATTCAGAACTGCGTCATCTAAAAATATATGATGGAAAGGGCAAACGATTGGGCCGTGCGTTCAAGGTAAAGCTTTGGCCGACGTTGATACTGCTGCACGATGGTCATGAAGTGGATCGTCTGGTGAGGCCATTACGTTCGGATGAAGTTCGCGAATTAATGTCGAAACTCAACTAAAAGTGGCTAATAGGTTAAGGCATCTGACGCACTCAACGTTGTCGCTTCTAAGAACATCCCCTTTCGCTGCTCTTAAACGCAAAACCTTCGAAATCCCTTTTTGGAATAATCTTAAAGACCTGGAACAGCCGAATTGAAATGGCTGGATATCGCGAAAAACTGACTTCAAATTTGATGAGCGACGGCAGCCTGGCAACGCCATTAGCCTTGATGACCGATCCTTGCAATTCATAACACTTGTCAAAAAAGATCGGCATAATATTGCAGGCCATTATTAGGCTCGGGTCCCTGACCCGGAATCACGTCGCTTTAACCTTTGGAACATCGCATGAAACATATTGGATGGCTGCTTTTCGTCTTGTACAGTTCGAACGCGCTGTCTGCGGGCGAAGTTGAAATCCCTTTGCTGGCTGAAACTGCGCATCTCCAGACAGCGATCAGTCGCGTCCTTGAATTCGATGAGAATGGCCAGAGCACCATTAGCAACGACCCATGCAATCGGGTTGAATTGTCCGATATGGTTGTGGTGACCGAAGATGCCCAATTGTCTGTCGGCATGGCCTTGACTGCCACGACAGGTGCTTATGTGCTCGGTGCTTGTCGGGGCCCAAAACCGTGGCAGGGTCGTCTTGCGTTGAAACTGACCCCACAGGTAATGGCTTCGGGACTGGGCATAGAGTTTCTGCCTGATTCGATCGAGTTATCTCGCCCGGATAGCACCCCCGGCCTTTTGAGTAAACCGGTTCAGCTCATTGCCGATAAACTGGTACTGCCGCGCATGAAGCGGGTGCAAATTGACCTGGCCGGGCCGCTGAACAGCCTTGATGGATTGATCGTGCAAATGATGGGGGCGGGGAGTGAGCAAGGTGGTGAGCAGTCCCTGCTTCAGCGAACTCATATTACCCGCCTCCAAACGGAAGAAACAGGCGTCAGAGCCTGGCTGGCGTTTCAGGTTCGCCCCCCTGAACCAGCCGAACAAGCATTTGAGCCAACGTTTGACGACAGTGAGTTGGCACAATGGCAAACGCTTGAAGATGAGTTAGATGGCTTTCTGACCACTATTATTTCGGCGCTGGCCTACTCGACGGAGTCTCGTGCCTTACGTCTGGAATTACTCGCCGTGCTGCTGGACGCGCGACACGCGATTGCTGAAGCGCTGACGGTCGATGATCCTGCATATGATCCGGTTCGAGAACTTTTCCTGACGACATGGGAGCGGTTGCGGCCACTGATGAGCGAACTGGAAGGCCTGAAGACTCCGGGACTGGAAGTGGATTTCAAGCTTGCCGCGTTTATAGCGGGTGGTGACGCGCTGCGAGCACTTGACGCCCTCGGGCCGGAGTATGGTTTTGAAATTACCCGTGACGGACTGCGCCGGCTTGCCCGCTTGCTGCTCGCCGAAGCGGTGCCTCCGAGTTTTACACCTTTGCCGTTGGAGGTTGATCCAGAGTTTCGCGATTTGTTTGGATTTAATGCCAAAGACGAGGCCGTATTTACACCAGCAGAATTGACGGGACAAATCTCCGGTGGTTTTGGCTGGATAGGGTCTTGGCTGATGTCGAACGCTCATGCTGAAAGTATCCAACCAGCCGAGGCTCTAAAGGGGGTGGTCCCGCGACCGGATAACCTTAATGATTACCTTGAGCTGGTCGACAGCTTACTGGAGGAAGAAGCCAGTGCCTGGCTGGCTAAAAATGATAGCGTACCTGAGATGATGGCGGAGCGACTGGATCCTTTGGTTCGTGCCACAGCATGGAAAGAGTCCTGCTGGCGCCACCTCGTAATTTCGAGTGGCGAGCCTCAAGTGTTGCGTTCAGCCGGAGGGGCGGTGGGCATGATGCAGATCAACGGTCGGGTCTGGCGCAAGGTCTACGATCTGGACCGTCTCGTGGATGAGGTTGATTACAATGTGAACGCCGGTATCGATATTTTGACCCATTACATGCTTGATTATGCGATCCGTAAAGGCGAGCACGAACAGCCCGGCGGTGCTGACAATTTGGTAAAGGCAACCTACGCCGCTTATAACGGCGGTCCTGGGCAGTTGGCACGATACCGTCGCGAAGACACCTCAGCCCAATTGAAGGCCATCGACAATGCATTCTGGCAACATTACACGACCATCAAGGCCCATAAATGGCCGGACATCTCAAGCTGCTACTCGGTCGGTGGTTGACACCAGAGTTCAAGGTTTCAGTCAGATTGATTTTGCTTTTCTCAGAGCGGTGCCTTTACTGCAGTAAACTCTGAGCACCTTCAATCAAAATAAAGCCCTGTTTACAGAGAACAGGGCTTTATGTCCTAGCATTTTATTGATTGATTATTTCTGTCTAAAGCTATCAAAACGTGCAATATGTTCTTCCAGATTTTGGTTGAGCATTTCTGCGTAGCGTTGAGTGAAGTATTCAATGGCGGCTTGTTTTTCGGCTTGTAGATTTTCTGCACTTTCAACCGAACGGGCGACACTGAAGGCATTAAAGCGTGCAGCTGAAAATAGAATAGATGTATTGGCGTCGTCTACACTGCTGTCTGATGCTTGTTGATTAGCAAGGGCAATGAATTCATCGACACGTTGTTGAAATGTTTTTGTTGGTGAATTTTCACTCATTCTTTCTCTCTCATTAATGTTATGGGTTTGAAATTTGATAGCAGTCGTGATGAGGTTGTTATTGGCTATGTAAGCCAATTGAACGCAACACATAATATCAGATAGAAAAACCTGAGCAGTTTTAGGTTCACTAAAGACAGTAAAACGCGACAGAGTTTTTGGACTAGCACTCATCAATTAACTCGATCTGTCTTCCTTATGAGTCCTCTATTAAATCATTAGACTGAATATGAACTATGCGTAAAACTGATAAAAAAATTGATAACGAACTTCGACTGAAATTGACCGATGTATGTGAACAAGGATTAAAAAATATCGCTGGTTTCCAGTGGCTAACGCACTTGGTGAACTATGATGATTATCCAAATAGCTTAATGGTTGTTTGTGTATTTGATACCAACGAGAATTTGAAAAATTACCTCCAATCAGATGACAGCCAAGCATTGATATCTCTAATTGAAGCTGAATTTAAAACGATGGATATCAAGCTCAAACGCCTTGGTGATCATATCGCATACGATTCTGAAGATAACTGTAATCAATACCACAATGGTAATTGGGCACTTAGGTTGGGTTAACCAATATCAATCAACTCTTACCTCTATTTATTAGACAAACAAGCAAGCATCAGTCACCAACTAATTTAAACAAGCGGCTGTAGTTTATACTACACGGTATCTTTTACTGGATACGTTTGAGCGATAAAAACCGAATAATGAAAATACCAAAACAAATTCAGCCGCTTGTTGATGATGGCCTTGTGGATGAAGTGATTAGTCGCTTAATGAGCGGCAAAGAAGCCGATGTCTATGTAGTGAGATGTGGTGATGAAATACGCTGTGCCAAGGTCTATAAAGATGCGGTCAAGCGTAGCTTTAAAAAAGCCGTTCAATACCAGGAAGGACGAAAAGTACGCAATAGTCGCCGGGGCCGGGCGATGGAAAAAGGCTCTAAATTTGGTCGTCAGCAGCAGGAAGAAACCTGGCAGAATGCCGAAGTCGATGCACTGTATTTGCTTGCCAGTGCCGGTGTGAGAGTGCCTCAGCCCTATGACTGCCTGAATGGCGTGTTATTGATGGAGTTGATTACGGATGAGGAGGGTAATGTCGCGCCGCGCCTCAACGATGTCTCCATGTCTGCCGAGCAAGCCATCGAAGACCACATGATGGTCATGCATTCGGTGAAAAAAATGCTTTGTGCTGGCTTAGTTCATGGCGATTTGTCAGAGTTTAATGTTCTGGTCGATGCGCATGGCCCGGTGATTATCGATCTGCCACAAGCGGTGAATGCGGTGGCGAATAATAATGCACAAGCTATGTTAACTCGTGATGTGCAAAATATGACCCGTTACTATGCTCAATTCGCACCCGAACTTCGTAAAACGCATTTCGACAAAGAAATATGGTCGCTCTTCGAAAATGGGGAATTACTACCTGATACAGAACTCACTGGTCTGTTTGAAGAAGATACTCAAGCCGCTGATGTGGATGGGGTTATGCTTGAAATTAAAGCGATCCTGGAAGAAGAACAAGAAAGGCAATTGTGGTTACGTGATAAGGATGATTAAGGTTTAACCGTATTATTTTTAGAAAAAATCAAGTTGGCTGATCCTCTGACTGCTTCCCATGCCGCTGAAAATAGTCCCGCGCAGCGCGGTTGACCTTAGGGGCGAGCAGCAGTGCGGAAATCATGGTCGGTATCGCCATGGTCGCATAGAGTCCGTCAATGAGGCCGATGATGGCCGGCAGACTGGTCACGCTGCCAAAAACCACCAGTGCGGCGTAAATCCAGACGTAATGGTGCTGATGTCGCGCCCCAATCAGAAAGCCCAGACACTTGCTGCCGTAATACCAGAAGGTAAAAATGGTGCTCAGTGACAGCAGCGCCACGACAACGGTAAGCAGATAGGCACCGATACCGGGGAAGGCGGTTTCAAATGCTTGTGATGTCAGGGTCACACCATCGATGTCGCCATCAACTTGCCAGCTACCGGTCACCAGAATGGCCAGAGCAGTACAGGTACATACCAACAGGGTATCGATAACTGGCCCCATCATAGCAACCAGACCCTCACGAATGGGTTCATTGGTACGTGCCGCACCATGGGCCATTGCCTCGGTACCAATTCCGGCTTCGTTGGAAAAAGCCCCGCGGCGCACGCCCATCAGAATGACGGTGCCAATAGCGCCCCCCGCGACGGCGTCACCGGAAAAGGCATCGGTAATAATCAGCTGAAAAGCGGCCGGAATTTCGCTGGCGAAACGCATCAACAGCAGGGCGGTCATCCCCAGATAAAGCAATACCATAACCGGTACCATACGTAACGTAACGCGGCCAACGCGTTGGATATGGCCTGTCGTCACCAACAATACCAGGGCGGCAATGAGTACCCCCATCACCAGATCAAATGTGAAATGACTTTGTGACGTGGCCCAGCCGGCAGGTTCAGCCACCACTTCACGGACAATTTGTACCAACTGGTTAACCTGAAAGGCGGGCATGGTTCCCATCAGCCCGGCGACTGCAAACAGCGCGGCCAGTGGCCACCAGCGCTTGCCCAGACCTTCGCGTACGACATACATGGGACCACCCTGAAGGTTGCCCTCACTGTCTTTGCCGCGAAACATTACACTCAGGGAGCAGGTATAAAACTTGGTGGCGACACCGATGATGGCTGTCACCCACATCCAGAATATGGCGCCTGGGCCGCCCATGGTAATTGCCAACGCTACACCGGCAATATTGCCCAGTCCCAGCGTCCCGGACAGGGCAGTGCTCAGTGCCTGAGTATGGGGTATATCACCTTCATCGCCTTCACGATCAAAGCGTCCTGTCAGGATTTGTAAGGCATGTCTGAAATGGCGATAGGGCAGGCCACCCGAATACACCACAAAAAACAGCCCACCTCCTACCAGCAATATAACCAGCGGCAGGCCCCACATAAAATTGGCGAAGGCGGTAAAAAGCGCTTCCATGTTGTTATCCTGATTGTGTTCAGGCTTTTACCCTAGCGCTTTGCCGGTACAGATTCAAAAGACATTCGACAAGAGTGGGGAGGCTTCCCTTCAATTGGTTAATATTCTAGTCTATTGCTATGCTCGAAATAGCCGACATATATTTCAAAATTCCATACCTCATTACCCAGTTAGATAATTGACGTGATGATGTATTTTTTCTTGATGATGACAAGCAACGCTATTTAGAGTGCAACACTTACTCTTGTTAAAACATCAGGTAACGTTTTTTGGCATATTCCTTGATGGATAATAAAAGGGAATCTTCCCTTTTTCGACTGAGAATGAATATAAACAATGCTCTTAGATTATTCATTATGTATGCCTTAATTTCAGCGCATGTTATTTGAATGGCCAGAATATCTACAGGATAAAAATTATTATGGCGAGTTTGGATACTCAGCAGGGGATTATTGAAAACAGCAAGGTCACAATTGGACCATGTACCTATGGTTATGAGTACTTGCAAGTATTCGGCTCGGAAGGCGTTTCGTTGACAATAGGCAGTTTCTGTTCAATTGCAATGAAAACCACTATATTTCTTGGCTCAAACCATCGAACTGATTGGATCACTACCTTTCCATTTGGTCATCAAATGGCTGATGAGTTAGGAGGCCGGGAAATAAAAGGCCATCCGGCTAGTAATGGTGACGTCGTGATCGGCCATGATGTTTGGATTGGCTATGGCTCAACTATTGTATCTGGCGTAACAATTGGAAGCGGAGCTGTTATTGCTGCCAACGCTCACGTTGTTAAGGATGTTGCTCCCTATGAAATTGTCGGTGGAAACCCTGCAAAACACATTCGATATAGGTTCGATGAGGAAATAAGAGCGTTACTTTTGGAGTTAAGATGGTGGGATTTGCCTATCAGCGTAATTAAAGAGCTGAGCCAAACCTTATCTTCAGAGCCGACGGTTGATTTACTGAAGTCACTAGTTGCTTCGTTTAGAGCCTGATTATGTTTGATGTGCATTGCAATTTAAAACCTACTGTTCTGATATAAGGATGCTTTGGTTTGGCGAGAAATTAAGTGGCAGACATCTAACTTACTGGTTATGCGGGGGAAGTTTCTTTCTTTATCAACTTCATCTATTGTTTACTTTGCTTTATAAACGGGGTGAGGTCACTGGACGTCTAGTGGATTCCTTCATCCGAATAAATGCAACAAAACGCGTCAAAGGCGACGCTCATAACTCGCACGCTTTAATGCGAGTGTTATCAACCTCTATTAATGGAAGAGAGACCATGAGCATCATTGAAGCCTTTCCCAACGGAACGCCAATAGATAATCAAAACATCTTTGAAAGTATTTCCAGCCGCATGTCTGGCTTTTTGTATCGTTGCCGCATGGACAATGACTACACCATGCTGAACATGTTCGGCAATGTCCAGGAGCTGACCGGTTATAAACATCAGGAGTTAATTGGCAACAAACTTACTTCCTACGTGAATCTGATCCACGAGGAGGATGCACAGGCTGTCGATGATGCAGTGGCGGCAGCTATTGAAGAGCGTAAGAACTGGGATGTGGATTACCGCTTAAAATGCAAAACGGGTGACCCCATTTGGGTGAATGAAAAGGGCGGCCCGGTATTTGACGACAATAATCAAGTGGCGTTTCTTGAGGGGGTGGTGACCACGATACAAGCCAGGAAATTGCAGGAACTGGAGCGTCAATCCAGAATGGATGAAGTGGAAAGCCATAGCGAGGACATCATCAAGCAAACCCATACCATTTTGGATATGTTGAAAACCCTCCGCCTGCTTAGCTTGAATGCCAGTATTGAGGCCGCACGTGCTGGAGACGCGGGTCGAGGTTTTGCTGTAGTTGCATCCGAGGTAAAAAAACTGGCCGAGAATACGGGGCATGCCACTACCGAAATCACCCGATTAACCAAAGAGCTCGACGCACTGCTTAAGTAATTATTTATCCAGGCGATCAGATAAAGGCAATGCCATAACATGCAACCCGAAGAAATTAAGGACATTTTCGATCAGCAAGCTTCAGGCTACGATCAGCAATGGGCCAGAATGGCGTCCATCAATAATGGTTTATATTTTTTGCTGGAATCTGTTTTTGCGGGGTTAGCTGAAGATGCTCACATTCTTTGTGTGGGAGCTGGCACAGGCAAAGAGTTGATTCATCTTGCCAGGAAATTTCCCAATTGGCAGTTTACGGCGGTAGAGCCTTCAGGTGCCATGCTTGCTGTCTGTCGTCAAAAGGTTGAAGAGGAAGGGATGACGAGTCGCTGTCATTTTCATGAAGGCTATCTTGACTCTTTACCTGACAAACAGCTTTATGACGCAGCAACCTGCTTTCTGGTTTCCCAGTTTATTCTGGATCAACAGCTGCGCACAAAGCTGTTTGGTGAAATTGCTCAAAGACTGAAACAGGGTGGAATATTGGCAAGTGCCGATTTAGCTTCACAATTAGGATCGGATGAATATGAAGCCTTATTGCATACATGGATGACAATGATGGCGGGGGCTGGCATTACAGCTGAAAAACAAACCCAGATAAGAGATGCCTATGCCAAAGATGTAGCGGTTCTGCCTCCCACCAAGGTCGCTGACATCATTAAATCAGCAGGTTTTTGTATGCCTGTGCAATTCTTTCAAGCAGGATTGATTCATGCCTGGTTTGCCAAATTGCAAACGTAAAAATAACTAAAATAGCAGCGTCCTCTTATACAAAAGTCTGAGTAGAAACAGCTTCAGTCGGTAAGTAAATAAACTCAAGTTGCTTAACCATTCTGTTATCACATCTTCAGTTTTCATTTAGCGTCCTGGTTCACATTAATTGCAACATTCATAGAGTTGTCACAATAAATCACTATCTTCAGTCCCGATGTTCATTATCTGACTTGGAGGTAACGTGAAAAATACGCAAAAATTAGTACTCGCTTCAATACTGGCAGCTCTGTATAACGTGCCAGCAATGGCGGCAACCTGTATTCCTGGTGGCACGAGTGATTCACCGACGCTGATCTGCACCCCAACAGACAGCGGCAGTATCAATGACAACAGAGACAACCTATCAGTGACCGTTGAAAGCGGAGCACAGATTGTCCGTGCAACTGGACGTCCGGTGCAATTGGAAGGATCCAACCAGACGCTGAATAATCAGGGCCTGATTGAAAGTGGCGATGATGATGCGATTCGTGGCAAGGGTGTAAACCTCACAATCGACAATTCCGGCACTATACGTGGCGGTGACCGGGGTATCCGTCTTCAGGATGACGCCGATAATTTCACACTGATCAACCGTGAAACTGGAAAAATCTTCGCGGAAAACCAGGCCGTCAGATTGGACAATGATGCCGAACTGGAAAACGCACATATTACCAATTATGGCCTGATTCAAAGTACTGATGGTCGCGCCATTCAGAGCCGTGGACCAGGTGGCACTGTGATTAACTACGGTACGTTGCTTGGCGGTGAGGAAGTGATTGAAGCGAGAGAGAATTTCACGCTTGAAAACCACGGCACTATCGCGTTGAACGGGTTGTCATGGGATGCTGGCACGCAGACTTGGATGAATACAGGTGCCACTGACGATGAAGACGGTGTTCAATTTGCCAGCGGGGAAGCCAATAACTACGGCGTGATCCTCGGTAGCGATGATGGAATCGACATCGACGAGGGTAAGGTGCACAACCACGCCTCGGGCGTCATTGTCTCCACCGGATCGGCGAGTAATCCATTGGAAGGCGGTAATGGCATCGACGTAGATTCATTGTACGAGCCTACGCAAGGTGAGGTTCGCACTGCAGGTCCACTGACCATCGTAAACGAAGGCTATATCGAAGGCGTCCACGCGATTGGTACAGATGTGGCCAGCACTTCTGAGATCACGATTGAGAACAGCGGTACCTTGGTTGGCCGGTCAGGTACTGCAATCCAGTTTGCACCCAATCAGGGTAATAGTAGCTTGCAACTAAGTGGCAACAGCGAGATTATCGGTGATGTTATCTTTGGCGCTGGCGATGACAAGCTGATTGTGGATGGGCTTACTTCAACTTCAGGTATGCTGAGCACCGGCATTTTTGATGGCGGCTTGGGAGAGAATAGTGTTTTCTTCAATGATTTTTCACTGTCTAATATTTTGTCATTTGATATCACCGACACGTTGATATACATGTCCTTCGGTATTGCGAGTGATGAACTGTTCTCAGGAAAATTCACTAACTTTTCATCATGGACATTTGGCACTGATGGCTCTTTCTCGACAGAAGCGCTTGCAAGACAGTTTATGAATCCGAGTGCGGTGCCACTACCTGCGGCATTACCGCTTTTCGCTTTCGGCCTTTTCGGACTTTGGGCTGGCCGAGCACGTCTTTTGAAATAATCATCGACGTAGGGGCAACCCTCATTGCGTCGAGCCAATGTCTTTTGGATCAAAAGGGTCAGAGTCTGACTCTGGCCCTTTTGATTCAGCTGTTTTACACTCGATTTAAGCTATATTTTGCATTAGGATTTTATTGTCCTAGAAGTATCTGAACATCCACAGCCCCATCGCGATCATCATCAGGTTTTCGGTGAGCGATACAAATCCCAGTGGTACATTGCTGCCACCACCTACGCAGGCGCATTTGAGTTCGCGTTTGTCTATATACACTGCCTTGAGCACTGATACCGCGCCGACCGTGCCGATAAATAATGCGACAGGGATAGCCAACCACAGCATTGCTCCTGCCACCATGAGAACGCCTGCCAGCAATTCACCAAAAGGATACACATAGGAGTAGGGCACCACCCGACGTGCCAACAGGTCATAGTTGAGAAACATGGTTGAGAAGCTTTCAACATCCTGTAATTTGAGCAGCGCCAAAATGCTCATGCTAATGGCGATAAACAGCTCGGCAGTACGGATGCTCAGCAGACCTTCGCCCAACATCCAGCTTATCGCCAGAGCCAACAGGGCGGCAACGCCGAATACTGCCAATACAGGCTGATAACTGGTTTCGTCCTTGGCTTTTACCTTCTTGCCGAAGTGCTGCCGCAACGCGTCATATCCACCAATACGGGTTTCGTTGATAAATGTCTGGGGTGTCGTTTCCACATCATGCTGCTCTTTGAACGCATCGGTTTGTTCGCGTGAAGTCAGCCATTTATCTTCCACTTCATAACCTTCACGTTTAAGCAGATCCAGGGATTTCAGGCCAAACGGACAAACATGCTTGTCCATGACCATACGATAGAGCGTTGCTTGTTTTGTTGGATCAGATGACATCGAATTCTTCTCCTTGTTTTTATAAATGGCTTTATCTTTTGGGGGGCTTGCAGAGCGAAGAAGTTCCTTTCGCTACTTGCCCTTTACTATACGGTAAGACTTCTTTGATTGTTTTTTCAAAATAATACCATCCTGTCGGCTCTGATTTTATTAGCGATATTCACTGGAGGGATTAACGGATATCTGTTTCAGGATAGTTGGTTATTGTTTCAAAAGGGTATAGGTTAACTTTTACACAAGAATACTATTTGCGTATTTGGTCGTTAGCCAGGAGCTTTATTTTATATGTTGGCATTCTCAAATCCGGTTGGCTCAGGAACCCTTTGGTTCCACAATCTGACCACTGCCGAAGGTACACCCGTAGCCTATGATCCCCAGGCGCGGGCATTCCTGCCCATGCCGCCATTCTGTGCAAACCGTGAGATTATTGGTTGCAACTGGATAGCACCCGAAGAAGGTGCTTTTTGCCGGTCATGTGCGATGACTGCGTTGGCGCCGGATCCGGAAATTCCCAACGCTATCTCAAATTGGGCAGAAACCGAAGCAGCAAAACGCTGGGTACTCGATAACCTTGGCCGCTGGCACTGGTTCCGGCCGGAAGATCCCGGAACGCGGCCGGTTTTTCATATGCTTGCTGATGGACATACGCTTGCTGCTATGGGGCATGGCAATGGCGTCGTAACCATTAGCGTATCCGAGGCCGATCCAGTAGTGCGGGTTACCCGCAGAGAAGCCCTGGACGAGCCTTACCGAACGATGATCGGCCACATGCGCCATGAAATTGCACACATGCTTTGGTGGCGACTGAGCCTGCGTGAAGACTTTCTGCAGGCGTTTCGGGTGATGTTTGGTGATGAGCGAGAGGACTACACAGCGGCACTTCAGCGACATTACCAGCAAGGTGCACCACAAGACTGGGAGCTGTTTTACCTGACCAGCTACGCCTCGGCGCATCCTCACGAAGACTGGGCTGAAACGACGGCACATTTGTTACATCTGACAGATATTACCGACAGTTTTGTGGCAACTGGCCTAAGTTCTCCAGAACTGCCTCACCATAGCTGGGATCCCTATTCAGAGCCTGACTCTGTTTTGCTAATCAACGTTGCTACCGCCCTCGCGACACGCGTCAATCACATTAACCGCTCAATGGGGTTATCAGACGTCTATCCCTTTGTTCTATCGGAAACTGGCCGGCGCAAGCTTGCATTCGTACACGACTGGTTGCGACGCGGGGCTCAGGGGCGCTGATCTGCTGCTTTTTTGTCACGAATGGCAGGGATACCACCAAACCCTTTTGTCTTTTTGTGTTATGTTTGAACTGACAGTTAGTGGTCAGTTGTAATGAAGCCGACTAGCTCAATTCTGAAATTAGGAAGCTGATAAAGCCTCCCTATCAATGATTTATTCAATCTCCTCTAAACAATACTGACAAGCTCAGTTCATTTTGTGTGCTTTTTCCAGTAAGGCTTCTCTGAGGAGGCTCAACAGGAGAATGTTCTATGTCGATTACCAGTGAAACTGAATTATCTGAAGAAGTATTATCCTGGCGCGATCCCAATATGGACTCCGTTCGCGGAACAGAAACCCCCAAAGATCCGAACAAAGGCTACATCGCACTGCTTGGCTGGAGTGTCAATGCAATAAAAGCTGCGCAGCAGTTTGACCGCCGCTATATCGTTGTTGCGCCTGAATGGGCTGCAGATTTTTGTACCGCTAACAACATACCTTTCATCTCATGGGATTTTATCCGTCTCAATGATAGGTCCCTGGAAATTGCCGAAAAACTGAAGGCGGAAGGAGTCGATGTAGCTATACCGTTATTCGAGGAAACCGTTGAGTGGTCCGGTGCCATCAATTCTGTTCTGCTGAATAATCCGCGCATGTACGGTCAGTCTATTCTGTTCCGTGACAAGGCGTTGATGAAGCGTCGTGCTCAGCTTGGTGGTATTCGCGTGGGGATTTTCGAAGAAGCGCATGAGAAAGAAGATATTGTTCGCTTTATGAAACGCGTTAATCAGACGCTGCTCAAACTTGATGGTGATCCGGATGATCCGATTCACGTTAAGGCATTCGACAAGGCCGGTTGCCTCGGTCACCGAATGATCCGCACGATAGATGAAATCGATAACATTCCGGCCGAAGAGTACCCGTTGCTGATGGAAAGTCACTTGGATGGCTGGGAGTTTGCGGTTGAGGCCTGGATCCACGATGGCAAAATCCAATTCCTCAACATTTCTGAATATGTCACCTTGGGTTACTCTGTATTTGTACCGGCTACCGCGGAACTTGAAAGCTGGCGGAATGCGATCACCAAACAGATCGAATTGCTGATCAAAACCTTCGACATCCAGTTTGGCCTGATTCACCCTGAGTACTTCGTTACGGCTGATGGCGAAATGTACTTTGGCGAAGTTGCCTATCGTCCGCCCGGCTTTAAAGCTTTTGAGCTGATCGAGAGAGCCTACGGATTCAATGCTTATCAGGCTTCGATGCTGGTATTCGATCCGAAAAGCACCAAACAGGAAGTGGCTGCATTCTTCCCCAAAGAAGTGGTCGATGCCAAGGGGTACGCTGGCTGCTTCGGCGTCTACCCACGCCGTCGTGTGGTCAGCAAGCTGGAAATGCCCAAAGAAACCATTGAGCATCCTTATTTTGAGTCACATGAACTGGTGGCACCGGCAGAAGAAACCGTTCCTGACCGGGCGGCTTTTGGTACGCATTGGGGCCTGATCTTCTTCTTTGGTGATGATCCCATCAAAATGCGCGATTTGCTAAAAGCGCAGGAGGAGTTGGACTTCTACGTCTAATTTCATATGCATAGCGACCTGCCTGCGAGGGTAGGTCGCTATGACTTTTTAGGGTTTGACGGTAAGTTGGGCTCTCCATTACAAAATAGCTGCTTTTCTAAGCAGAGGATAATTGTTTAAACTCAGGATTAACCTATAACAAACTTCACGGACGATATACGGTGCCTGCCACTCAGTAAGCCGTTAGGCCTTTGATGGCAGTCAGATTCGATTAATCTACGCAGATCAAAACTGTGAGGAAGATTATGAATGAATCAACTAATCGTAAGACCGTTTCTCTTTCATCGATCAAATATTTGTTGACGCAGATCCATATGGACCTCCGAGGTTTAATTTGGTGTGCGCTGCTGATATTTTCGTACCTTCCCACCGTTGCTTTTGCTCAAACTCCATGTCCTGGAATTCATGTGAAGATTCTCGATATCAGAAATAGCAAAGGAGCTGTCGCGTGCGCGCTTTTCGAGGCGCCAAATGGTTTCCCTACTGAGTTTCTGCGCTATGCAACCAATATTATGATGATAAAAATTCGGGATACAAAGGCACGTTGTGACTTTTTAGATATTCCGCCTGGAACGTATGCCTTGGCTGTTATTCATGATGAAAATATGGACGGCGAGCTTCGTACTAACTGGCTGGGGGTGCCCAAAGAAGGCTACGGTTTTTCAAACGATGCAAAAGCCTCAATGAGTGCGCCTTCATTTGAGGCTGCCAGTTTTACTTACGATGGCCAAAAACTGGATTTGACGATCAAGTTGAATTATTGAGCGATCGTTGAATAAATTCGACCAGAAAATGGATTGAGTTTAATCCTGTGAAAAACCAAGCTTCAGTAGCTGGTATCTTGATGCAGCCTTTGGCCGAAAACCTCAGGAAAGCAGTCGTTCGTTTCAGCAAACGACTGCTTTTGTTTTAAAACTGCAATGTAGGAGTTACCGGGTAGGTGTCGAATCTATTCGTCATTTCCCCAGAATTTCCACCACCTTCTCCGATGCTCTTCTTGTGATTTCTGGCCCTGCTCCGAACCTTTGCCTTGCTGCTTCGGTTCTTGTTCCATTGTACGTTGCCGATCCATGTCTTCCGGATCGTGTTCCCGCTTGCGTTCACGTGTTTGTTCACCTTCGCCGCCATATTGCTGCATCTGTTCTTGCTGCTTTTTGCCTTTACCGTCACCTTGCCCTTGCCCACCGGCAAAGTTAGTTGTCGAGAAAGCTGTTAAGGTCATCAGGGATAGAATTAAAATTAACTTTTTCATGACTTCATACCTCATAAAGATGGAATATGTATGACAGTTAACTTCCTGTTTACTGGATATTTAGTATATGGCTTGGAAATAAACTTACATTGAGCCAGATCAAAGATACGGTTTACAAAATTCTGTCCTAGGGCTAAAAAAAGTAAAAGGGGCGGAGTCAATTGAAAATTTAAGCAAAAAGCACAGATTATTTATGGATTAAAAGGTTTGTCTCCAGTTGCCACGTGCTTTATTCCATTTTGAGAGCTAGTATGCTCTGGTGTCATAAATTTTTATTTAATACTAGTTTGTTATGAAATTCATTCTGTTCTGTTGATTAACTGTTGTTCCTCATTTTGCTATTAATAGCTCAAAGTGCTTTGTAATCGGAGATTTGGATGGATACAGTCGATAAATTGTTTAATGGCAGCTTTATGCCCCATGGCCATTGTTTGCAATGGCTACCGGATCTCCTGTTCCTTCACGTCAGTGGTGATCTATTAACCTCTATTGCTTATTTTGTTATTCCTATTGCCCTTGTCTATTTAGTTAAAAAAAGAACTGATCTCGCTTTTAACTGGATATTTATTATGTTTGCCGCCTTTATTTTTCTGTGTGGTGTTACCCATCTCACTGGTTTAATAAATATCTGGCAGGGTTTTTATTACATTGAGGGGCTTGCTAAGTTTGCAACAGGTTTAGTCTCTATCCTGACCGCAGTTATGATTTGGCGATTAATACCAAAAGCCTTGGCTATTCCAAGCAATGATGAATTTCGAAATAAAAATGCAGCCTTACAGCAAGCTCAACGAGAGTTATTGGAATCCAACCAGTTACTCGAACGACGAGTGTTAGAACGTACCAAAGAGCTTGAACGCTTAACGACAACGGATCCGCTCACGGGTGTGATGAATCGTCGTGGGCTTATAGACAATTTGACAGCAGAAATTGATCGGGCAGAGCGTTACCATCACCACTTAAGTTTATTAATGGTCGACATGGATCACTTTAAAGACGTGAATGATAAATTTGGTCACCTTTCTGGCGATGCCGTTTTAATAGAAGTGGCCAATATTTTGTCTGATACCTGCAGAACCAGTGACTTTCTGGGCCGCTATGGTGGGGAAGAGTTTCTTTTGTTACTTCCCGAAACCGGTACTGAAGAAGCCAGTCAGCTTGCAGAACGTATCAGGGCCGCCATTGAACAGCATCGTTTTTGCCAGGATGATGGCGTCGATATCTCTCTGACATGCAGTATTGGCGTTACAGAGTTTCGAGTTAACCAAACCCAAACCAGCTTGCTTCAAAGCGTTGATCGCATGTTGTATAGCGCCAAAGAGTCCGGTAGAAACAGAGTAGTGGTAAATGATAACTCAGAAAGTTAACCGATAAATGAGCAGCTCTCTCAATCTGCCCAGACGTTCAATATTATTTCCGTCGGAAATAATATTGAGACGAAAACTGAATATAAATATTAAAAGTTTATTTACTTGATACCACTTATCTTATTGCCACATACTCAGTTCTTATCATGACAATAAAACCTTCAGAAAGAGTACTGAATCGCATTTGCCGCATTGCGCTAGCCTTGTTTTCGTTAGCGTTGGTTTGTAGTACCGCAATTCCTTTAATACATACCGATCAATGGTGGATACGAATATTCGATTTTCCTCGCGTACAAATTTCCGTATTGATGGGTTTGGCTTTAGCCGCCTATGTGGCTCTGAGTTTTTGGCGTCGGATGCGGATATGGGAATATGCGCTTGCTGCGATGGTCGTCCTGTCATTGATCTGGCAGCTTATAGCCATTGCTCCATACACCGCGTTTTATCCCAAGGAAATGTCTGAAAGCCGACAGGATAATGATTCCAATCGGATATCGTTACTGATTTATAACGTGCGTTACGATAATCGTGAAGTGAAAGCGCTGCTGAAACTGATACGTGATAACGATCCCGATATAATTTTATTAAGCGAAACGACCAAATGGTGGTTAGAACAACTGGAGGGTCTGGAAGACGACTATCCTTTTACATTATTCCAGCCGCAAGATAATCATTACGGTATGTTGCTTTTCTCCCGACAAGAGCTGGTGAATCCAGAGATCCGCTTTTTAATTGAGTCAGAAATTCCATCAATTCGCACCCAGGTTCGGCTTCCATCGGGAAAACTTGTAACCCTTTATGGTGTGCATCCACGACCTCCTGGTCTTGATCTTTCTGAAGAAGAGGAGGCTGAAGCGGATGGAGATGAACGCGCAGACTCCGATATGCGGGATGCCGAATTGATGTTGGTTGCCAAAGAGGTTAAAGAGTTAGGAGAGGTTCCGGTCATCGTGGCTGGCGATTTTAATGATGTGGCTTGGTCACATACCACACATCTTTTTCAGCGAACGGGTGGTTTACTCGATCCGCGTGTAGGGCGTGGCTTAATGAATACTTTTGATACCAGAAGTCGCCTGTTACGCTATCCACTGGATCATGCTTTCGCCTCAGAACATTTCCTTCTCGTTGAGCTACGACGTCTTCCCGATATCGGATCTGATCACTTTCCCCTATTTGTTGTGCTCGATTACGATCCTGATGCGTCCATTGAAAACGAAGAGCCCCAGTCTGATGCGGATGATGAACAAGAAGCTGAGGAGGCCATCGATAAAGGCAAGAATAGTGAATGAAAGAGTAGCCTTAAGACGTTCTTGAAAAGTTCAGTAACAGCAGATTTGATAGCTATCGTAGTCAGTCATACCAAAATCTGTGGGGATAGATGATGAAGCATGCAACTGCAATTGTTTTAGGGGCGACAGGCGCTGTGGGTAAGCAGTTAGTCAATCAATTAAGCCGACGAGAAGATGTCGTTAATATCATTTTGATTTCGCGTCGCGAATTAGACATATTGAGAGATTTTCCCGATGCGATTGCTTCAAAAATAAACAATCAGGTTGTGGACTTTGAACAGTTGGAACAACAGGTAACTCCCCTGATTCCGCCAAAATCTGTTGCTTTTATTGCATTGGGAACAACGCAAAAACAGGCGGGTAGTAAGGCGGCCTTTCGTCATATTGATCATGATTTGGTGATCGCGTTTGCACGAGCATGTAAATCTGCTGATGTTTGCAGACTCGGTGTTGTCACTGCACATGGGGCCAATGTGGATTCTGCTAGTTTTTATAATCATGTCAAAGGTGAGGTTGAGCGGGATATTAAATTACTGGGTTTACCTAGTGTGTTTTTTGCCCGTCCTTCACTACTGTTAGGCCGACCGGATGATGGTCGTTTTGCCGAGAAACTGGGTGAAAGTTTGCTCGCCCCCATATCCTCATTTATTCCCAAAGCTGTGCGTCCAATTTCAACAAAATGCGTGGCAGCGGCGATGATTAAAGCAGCCTACGATGCTGAAAATAAAAGCTCGTCTTTTGTGCTGTCGAATGCTGATATGCATCAGCTTCAGATTATTGAGTAATGGTTCGATCCTGCCAAAGATTGACCATTCAAAGGCGATCCTTATTTTAGAAACCCCTTCAATTTCGTGGTTGCTACATTAATAGTCAGAATATATGATCTGTATACGTTTCGTATATTAGGATCTGTTATGGGTATTGTGAAAATAAATGATGATTTGCATGAGGAAATTCGAAAGTCCAGCTCGGTTATGGTTCGTTCGATCAATGCTCAGGCTGAGTATTGGATAAAAATAGGTATGCTGGCCGAGGCCAACCCGAGTATGTCTTTTTCGGAAATTATCAGTGCCCAGATGAAACATGCCGACGTTGAAATAAAGAAAATTGTCGGTGGCTAGGGTAACACTCAAAACCACGGACGAATTGCAGGTGATGCGTGAAGCCGGCAGACTGCTCGCATCCGTTTTCAGCTATCTTGATAAGTATGTAACAGTTGGCATATCCACGATGGATATCAACAATTTGGCTGAACGATATATTGTTGATCAACTGGGTGCCCACCCTGCAAGTAAAGGGCAATATGGTTACCAGTATGTGCTCAATACCTCAGTCAATCATGTGGTTTGTCATGGTGTTCCTGCAGACAATCAGAAACTGAAGTCGGGTGATATCATCAATGTGGATATCACGCTGGAGAAAGGTGGCTATATCGCTGATTCCAGCAAAATGTATCTGATCGGTGAAGTCACACCACTGGCAAAACGTTTAGTCGATAAAACCTACGAAGCGATGTGGCAAGGGATTCGAGCCGTGAAGCCAGGTGCCACTCTGGGCGATATCGGTTACGCGATTCAACATTATGCTGAGAAACATGGGTATTCTGTGGTTCGTGAATACTGTGGTCACGGCATTGGTCGAGAAATGCACGAAGAACCTGCAGTTTTACATTTTGGCCAGCCAAAAAAAGGACTGGTTTTACAGGAAGGAATGACCTTCACCATCGAGCCGATGATCAATCAGGGAAAGGCCAAGGTGAAACAAAAGAAAGATGGATGGACCGTGGTAACCAGTGATAAAAAGTTATCTGCACAATGGGAACACACCATTGCGGTTACTTCGAATGGTTACGAGGTGCTTACGCTCCGGGAAGAGGAATGTAACTGACCTGCAGATCACCTGAACAACTCTCTAAAGGCTATTTAGAATGTTGCACAAATCGCTAATGTCATCCAACAAACATGTAAGTCCGGGCACGTTATTTGTGGTGCTGGCGGCAATGTGTTGGGGACTTGCAGGTGGGATAGGTGGCATCCTCACGGCAGAAGGCTGGAGCTCGTTAGTGGTGTCTTTCTATCGAGGTATTATAGGACTTCTGTTCGTTTTCTTATGGCTGATATTACGTCCGAACAACAGCGGATTGGCAAATTGGCGATTATGGTTTTGGTCGGTTATTGCTGGGGTGGGCGTCGCTGGTAACTTCGCTTTTTATTTCAGGAGTATTGCCGAGGGAAGCGTTGCGGTTGCTGTAACGCTGATGTATTGCGCACCTGTGTTCGTTTTTCTAATTTCTTTTGCATTCAAACTTGAAAGAGCTTCTTTATTTAAATGGTGCGCCATGGCAATGGTCATTATGGGGGTGATGTTACTAACGGGGCTATATGATATTGATACCGATGATGTCACACCTGTCGCCGCTGGAGCCGGCCTGCTCTCCGGCCTTTCCTATGCGATATTCATTTTTGGTTTCAAATATGCAGTTCCACACGGTAGCCCGCAGGCGATTCTGTTTATAGCCTTTGGGGTTCTGGTCAGTATACTAATCGGGTTTGTAGATATTGAACAGACAGTGTCAGTATTGAGCTCACCAAATTGGTTTCTGTTTGTGCTGTTGGGAGTGCTTGGCGCAGGGATCTCATTCATTCTCTATATCGTCGGACTGAAATACACCGCGCCAACATTGGTCGCTATTGTGGCTATGGTCGAACCGGTAACAGCATCTCTATTCGGGATAGTGGTTTTAGATGAAAACTTATCGGCACTACAGTTTTTCGGTATGGGACTGATAATTGTGACTGTTACAGTACTGAGCAGATATACAAGCTCGCAGAATGAGCCATCTGAAACAGGCGATCAGCCAACTTAATTTAAACTCACATTTACGTTAAAACAGAAAAGAGAAGACGGGTTTCTTAAGGACATTGAATTTGCCCGGGCCTTTGAAATTAGCGGTGATAACGGCAGGCCGTTACCAGCATCGTCGTCAGGACATCTCTACTTTCCATGCTTCACCTCCGGTTGGGGAATGGTTTGCTCGCTGGAATTTAATAGGGATATTAGTTGTGCATTGGGGCGTTCTGAATGAGAGAAACTAGCTATCCCACAAACGTTAAAGGGATAGATTGTTGTAATCTGAAGTTAACACTACACGTCTTTTGGGTGAGGAATGAATCGACGGCTTGGCAAAAAAGCGATTATTTGGCTGGTCCTATTGTGTATTGCTGTAGCTAGCATTGGTTGGTATTTAGCTTTATCCAATCAAACCTTGTGCGGTGCCAGCACTGAAGACGCTATGGTGATGCTTTCCATTGGTTTGGGGCTGGGGTGTGTGCCGTTTATTCCCGGTACAGCAGGTGCTCTTGGGGGCGTTATACTCAGTTTATTGATTAGTCGACTTAGCACCATAAAACAGTTGGTGGTCATCGCTTTGCTGATTCTTGTCGCTATTCCAATAAGTGAACATGGTGAAAGATTTTTTGCTAGCAAAGATGCTTCAGTTATCGTAGCGGATGAACTGCTTACCTTTCCACTGGCAACTATTGGTCTTCCCGTTCATCAACATCCAGTAATGCTGGCCGGTATTTTTATGACTAACCGCATTGTTGACTGGACCAAGCCACCACCGGCTCGGGCGGCTGAATCCATACCTGGAGGCGTGGGGATAGTGCTTGATGATGTGGTGGCAAGCTTGTGGACATTGCTTATATTCACTATTGGTTGGCGGTGGTATCGTCGACAATAAAAGACGGTTTTAGTAAGGTTGAAAATAAAAACAGCCTATTTATTAAATTGTTTTTATATAATCAGAAAACAACATAAACATTAAAACGTTTAGCTTTACGCTATAAGGAAATTCAAAAGTGTTGAAGAATCGCTCTAATTATTCGCTTGCCGCTGTTGGCCTTATGGTGGCCTTAGGTACAATTACTGCCGCACATGCTCAGCCACAGGACTATGATTGGTCTGGAACATATATAGGTGTAAGTCTTGGGGCGGCTCATAGTCGTGCCTCATTTGATGCTTCAACTTCTGATGGTTTTCCGGGGTCTTATTTTACGACGCCCGATCCTGAGCAAATTGCCGAAGCGGCTGATAAAAGTGCTTCGCAATCCGAGCTAAGTGCGGGTTTGTTCGGGGGCTATGGTCAGCAATTTGATCGTTTATATCTCGGGGTGGAGGCTGGCGTGAACAGTTTAAGCTTTGATGACTCCTCTTCATCAGGCGGCATTTATGAGTCGGCTCCAATAGCGACCTATAACAATAAAATCTCCGTGAAGGCTGACTGGCAAGCATCACTTCGTGCTCGTGTAGGTTGGGCCGAGAAACGCTGGCTTGCCTACCTTACCGGTGGTGTAGCAGCGACTAAAATCAGAATGGATGCAACATTTTCTGATGACTTGTCCGGGACAGGCGCTTTTGGTCGTGATTCAGATAATGAAACCAAACTAGGATGGGTTATCGGTCTGGGTGGGGAATATGCTCTTAGCGAAAGTTGGACAATTCGAGGAGAGTATCTCTACGCGGATTATGGAAAAGCTGATACAACAGCATTGGTCACCAATCCAGCTTTTCCGACGCTTGCGAATGACTTGAAAAGCTCTGTCGAACTTAAAACCCAGATTCTTTCAGTGGGTGTTTCTTATCGTTTCTAATGGTTTGGTAGCTCAGCCTTTGACAGCATAGAATGCCTTGAGGACTCTTTAACAAGCGCTAAGCCCATTATTTCGGTTAGTTATTTACAGGAATGCGTCGGATTCAAACTGTAAATATCGGATGCTATGGCACAAAATGTGAGAAACTCCTTTTATTGCCCGAAGTAAATTGTTGGCATCTTCCTCCCTATTTTCCTACCCGAACGTGAGCCCAAATATGCAGATGAATAATGCGATTAGCTGATTTTATCCGAGCAGAAATAGAGCCGATTCTGCAGGATTGGGAAGCGTTTGCCAAAACACTGCTGAGTGGCAAACATATGAGCAAATCTGGGCTGCGTGATCATGCCAGAGATATGCTGTTGGCGATTGCAGACGATCTTGATACCCCACAGAGCGAAACAGAACAGACTGCCAAATCGAAAGGGCATGAACCTGAAGATGAAGGAGAATCTTGGGCAGAAGTGCATGGTGGTGACCGCCATATCAGCGGTTTCAGCGTGATGGAGACGGTTTCAGAGTTCAGGGCGCTTCGGGCCAGTGTGGTTTCACAGTGGACTAAAGCATATAAAACTACTCAAAACCATGATCTCGAAGATCTCACCCGGTTTCATGAAGCGATTGACCAGGCCGTTGCTGAGTCCCTCGAACATTATGCTACTGCAAAAGAGATGGAAACCCGATTATTTGGTGCCATTCTGTTAGCATCGCCTGATCCGATTTATGTGCTCGATCTCGGAGGCAAATTTATCTATGCAAACAAAGCCACCGCGGATCTTTTCGCGTTGGCACCAAAGGAGATCATTGGCAAATCTACTTTTGATCTTGGGTTTCCGTTTGCATCTGATTTTCAGCACAATTTGGAAAAGGTGATAGCGGATCAGTCAACCTATCGTGGAAAGTTTGTGCATAGGTTTAGCTCTGGTCATGGTGAAAGATTTGAGTATCTTCTGGCACCCGTACTGGATGAACAACAAAATACTGAAGCCACTGTATGCATTGCCCGGGATATCACCGAACAAGCGCTGGCTGAAGAAAAAATATGGCACAACGCTCATCATGACTTACTAACCGGGTTGCCCAATCGACGTCTTTTTCTGGATCGTCTGGAACAAGAGGTCAAACATGCAAAGCGTAGCAAAATTCCCTTAGCTGTACTGTTTATGGATCTTGATGGCTTTAAAGAGGTAAACGACACACTTGGTCACGAAGCGGGAGACCGCGTATTAGAGCTTGTTGCAGAGCGGCTGATTAAATGTGTCCGAGAGGAAGATACCGTGGCCCGGCTGGGTGGAGATGAATTTACCGTCATTCTCACCGGTGCTCAGCAGCAAAAAGATATTGAGCTGGTGGCGCAATCGATAATTGACGCGATTGCTGTGCCGTTTAGTCTTGTGCAAATGCCCGTTCAGATTTCTGCCAGCATAGGGATCTCAACATTTACTGATACGACGATTTCTTCGATTGCTATGCTGGAAGCCGCCGACCATGCCATGTATAAAGCCAAAAAATCCGGTTCAAACCGTATTTATTTTCACGAATAATTAGATTAAACAGACATATAATTGGACTAGATTTGTTGAGCTTATATGGCGACCACTGCTGATTTTGTATGAGTAAAAAACGCAAGAAAATAAAAAATGAATCGATAGTCGATAGCGATAATGTCTTGCTAAAACCAGCGGGAAAGGTGCTGGCAGAGCTGATTCTGGAAAAAGAAGCGGCGTTTCTTGCTTCCTGGATGCATTTTAAAACGGCAGAAAATGATCTGGATGCATTACATAATATGCGTGTTGATCTGCGACGATTACGGGTGTGGGTAAAACTGACACGCGATGAAGTTAAAACCAATCAAAAAGCTAATAAACAGCTCAAGGCCCTGGCAAAGGCGAGTAACCCCTTACGAGATCATGAAGTGATGCTTAGTTGGTTAGCTTTGGCAAAAAATCAGATTGGAGGGGTGTCCGCCCTCGATAACCTGATTGAATATGGCAAACAGGCTTATAAACAACAGTCAACGCAACTGATTTTTTCTACTAAGCAGTCACTTGCACCACAACCCAAACAAAAAATCAGTGTCGGTTTAGAGCAATGGCTTGAAAAAACCGTGGAGCAGCGTATTAAGTTGATTGATCAACTTTTACATACGGGGATGGGGGACGCTCACCTCGCGCGAATTGAAATCAAATATTTACGCTATCTGCTCGAACCCTTCAGTAGTAGCGTTAAAAACTCAAAAGAGCTGGTAAGCTGGTGCAAAGAGGTACAAGAAATATTGGGTGATTTTCACGATTTGCAGGTTTTTCGAAGCCACCTGCCGGATTTTGCTCGATGGGTCATCGACCATGAGTTGGTAGAAGTTACTTTATCATCTGGAAAACAGAGCAGAGCTATTACAAAGGTTTTTGCGAATGCTCGCGAATCAATAATTGCTCTATCCGGCTGGCAGGATCAGGAACTCTCTCGTCAATGGTTTAAATGGCTGGACCGGCGGGATAATTATCTACTTCTGCTACAAACGCTTCGAAAAAATCAAAATTCAACCCACTTGGTTTGAGCTTTAAAAATGTGTCCAATAAAGTTTTTACTGTAACCCATCAAGTGTAGCCTGGATCTGAGTTCAGGCAATTTCCGATAAAAATAGTAATTCACTTGATTATCAAAATAGATTTGCTAGGAGAAAACCATGGATCCCTTACCTGAAAATAGCGGCAGTTGCCTTTGCGGTTCTGTAAAAATCAGTGCAAAACCAAAAAGTAATCATGTTGGGGCCTGTCATTGTGATATGTGTCGGAAGTGGGGTGGCGGACCATTTTTAGTGGTTGAATGTGAAGACGATGTGCATTTTGAAAGTGACAGGGATATCGGTGTTTACAGTTCATCCGATTGGGCCGAGCGGGGCTTTTGTCAGCAATGTGGCACACACCTGTTTTACCGCTTCAAGCAAGGTGGTTTTTATGCCATTCCAGTAGGATTGTTTGATGAAAAGGAAAAATGGCAATTGGCTGAACAAGTTTTTATTGATAATAAACCCAGTTATTACTCGTTTGCCGAAAAGACCAGAAACTTCACCGAAGCAGAGATTATTGCTCAATTCAGTGACAAGTGACTGAGCAATAAATCCTCTGCTTTTAAGAAATAACCATTTGTTCTGACGTTTGTAAAATGCACGTCCAGCTTTTCCACAGACATTGCATTTTGCTTTAGGAATACTATATTTCGTCTACAGCTTCGACACACTCCGGTAAGGTTTGTCCACCATCCACTACCATTTGCTGGCCAGTGATATAGGCCGCTTCATCTGAAGCAAAAAACAATGCAGCATTGGCGATATCTTCTACGGCACCGAGTCGTTTTAATGGAATCGCTGCAGCCATGCTGTTGAGATAATCTTCTCCCAGACTGGCTAAACCTTCAGTAACAATATTGCCGGGCATAACGGCATTAATGGTGGTGTTGTAACGGGCCAGTTCCATTGCTGCAGTTTTCATAAAGCCTAGTTGACCCGCTTTGGTCGCGCCATAATGTGCCCAACCCGGGTAACCGGTAATGGGGCCTGTTATCGATGAGGTGACCACAACGCGACCTTTACCCAGTTTTTCAAAGTGTGAGATACAGGCTTTGACACACAGAAAGGTGCTTTTCAGATTGGTCGACATGATGTCATCCCACTCTTCGGGGGAGAGGTCGACAATTTTCTTTTGCGGGAAGGTGCCGGCATTGGCGCAGAGAATATCGACAAGTCCAAACGTGTTTGCTGTGTGTTCAACCAGTGCCTGAACCTGATCCCAGTTTGAGACATCACATAAATAATATTCAGCGCTGCCACCCGCAGCTTTGATTTCTTCGACGGCCTCTTTTGCTGCGCTCTCGCCACGGGCGGCAATCATCACGTTGGCTCCCTGCTTAGCAAATACACTGGCAATCCCTTTACCAATCCCTTTTGAGCCACCAGTAACAATAACCGTCTTGTCTTGAATGGATGTGAGCATGTAATACCTCCAGAAGTTGATTGAATCAATTAAAGGTATTTTTAGCATAAATCTTTTTCTTTGCAACAAAAATATTGCAAGTCGGACATTTTGGCGTTATAAATAATTTCACCACTGTTTATCTGGGTTTGAGTTATGACCGGTTTATATAACAACGATTATCTGCAGCAATTGTCTGGGGAGGTCGAAAAATTACTGGGGCATTGGAATATCAATGAAACTGCTAATATCTCGCTGCTGACGGTTTCTGAAAATGCCACCTTTATGGTGACCGATGAAAAAAACAATCAACGTTTTATTATTCGTGTACATCGCCCTGAATATCATTCCAAAAATGAAATTCTTTCCGAATTACGCTGGATTCAATCGCTACGCGAGCAAGCATTGCTTAATACCCCAGAACCGTTAACCCGTCGTGATGGTTCAATGGTGGCTTCATTCAGTGATGATGGAGTGGAACGTTATGTGGTGGCTTTCGAGTTTATGCCCGGTACACAGCCGAATGAAGATGAATCACTGATCGAGGGTTTCGAGATATTGGGGGCAACCTCGGCCAGATTGCATCAACATGCAAGACAATGGTCTTTACCGGAAGGTTTTACCCGTAAAAAATGGAATTTTGACAGTGCTTTTGGTGCAAATCCTTTATGGGGAGACTGGCGTGATGCACCGGGGCTAAACAAAGAAGGGCAAGCGGTATTAGAACAGTTATGCGAAGTGCTGGAAGCAAAATTACAGCACTATGGTGAAAGCCCGGATCGCTTTGGTCTGGTGCACGCCGATCTACGATTAGCGAATTTGCTGGTCGATGATAAACAGCTAAGTGTGATTGATTTTGATGATTGCGGGTTTAGCTGGTTTATTTATGATTATGCTTCAGCCGTTTCTTTTCTGGAAACCTCACCTTTATTGCCAGAGTTGGAACGTGCCTGGGTACGTGGTTATAAATCGATAGCGCCGTTATCTGCCGAAGATGAAGCGATGATTTCAACCTTTGTGATGTTTCGGAGATTGTTGCTGACCGCCTGGGTGGCAAGTCACCCTGAAACAGAAACAGCTGCTGAAGCCGGTTATGAACAATTCACCTTCGGCACCATTGAACTGGCAAAAAAATATCTGCAGCAACAGACTGAAGATCGTAATGGATTAACTGAAAAACGTATTCTGGATATGAATGCCTTTGAAGCCAATCAGGGCAAACATCAGCAAAATGTGACGCGGCGTTTGAATAATCTGGGTGCGGCATCGGTGTTGTTTTACCAGGAGCCTATTGAAATGGTTTCGGCTCAGGGAGCCTGGATGCAGGCTTCTGATGGCAAAAATTACCTCGATTTTTACAATAATGTGCCATGTCTGGGTCATTGTCATCCCAGGGTGGTTGAGGCGGTCTCAAAGCAAATTGCTACGCTAAATGTGCATACCCGCTACCTGATTTCGGTAGTGGATGATTATCTTGAATCGTTAAAGGCCACTTTGCCTGACTCTATTACCAATATTGTAATGACCTGCTCGGGCAGTGAGGCCAATGATCTGGCGATGCGTCTGGCAAAACAGGCTTCAGGTGGTGAAGGTTTTATTGTCACTGAAGATGCCTATCACGGTAATACCAGTTTGGTCACCGAGGTGTCACCGTCAATTATCAAACAGGGTAAGTTGCCGGATCATGTTGTGGCAATACCGGCCCCATCTGTTGAGGTATATGGTGACGATATTGAAGCCGGCTTTGCTGCAAAAGTCACTGAATCCATTGAGCTTTTATGGGAACGAGGATATAGAGTCGCGGCTTTATTAGTCGATACCATTTTTTCATCAGACGGTATCTATACCGAGCCCAGAGGTTTTTTAAAAAAAGCTGTGGATGTGGTGCATAACGCTGGTGGCGTATTTATCGCCGATGAAGTGCAGCCTGGCTTTGCCAGATTAGGTGAGACCTTCTGGGGCTTTGAATTCCACGGGGTAACACCGGATATTGTGACGATGGGAAAGCCGATGGGTAATGGTTTTCCAATGGCGGCGGTTGCCACTAGATCAGAATATCTTGATTGTTTTTGTGCTGATGTCGGTTACTTTAATACCTTTGGGGGGAATCCGGTTGCCGCTGCTGCCGGACAGGCTGTTCTCGATACAATCAAACAAGAGAACCTGCAGGAAAATGCCCGGAAAATGGGGCTTTATTTAAAAACGCAGTTGAGCTCTATCATTAAACAATCCGCTTACGTTAATGAAGTGAGAGGGCAGGGACTGTTTCTGGGAATCGATATCGGCAAACGAGATAATAAACACGTTCCCGATCCTGTTAAAACCAAACAGGTAATTAATGATTTAAAAACGGCAGGTGTTTTGATTGGAGCGGCAGGACGATTTGGTGCCACCTTGAAATTAAGACCATTGTTAACCCTGAGGCAATCAGAAGCCGATTTCTTTTTGGAGGCGTTTTCCCAGCAGGTTTAATATGCATCGGCAACAAGCATTATTGGAGCGGCGCCTCAATAATTTTAACCTGTTCGCTGGATAATGCTTTTTTCAATGGCCCACTGGGTTTTTGATCAGTGATTAAATGGTCAATTTCATTCCACTTTGCATACCTTGCCGTTGCCATGCGATCGAATTTGCTGTGATCAGCGACAACCATGTTGTGACTGCTTTGCCGAATCATCTGTCGATAGACATCTGCCGCATCAACTAACGCATCAGTTGGGCCGGTAGGTGCTAGACCACTAGCCCCCAAAATCGCCCAGTCAGCAGTGTAATTTGCCAGAAACTGACAAGTCACCGAACCATGGGTAGCGCCTTCTTCTGCATGATAAACACCTGGCGCCATGATCACCTTAATGGTCGGATTAAATGACAACACCGTGGCGACGCCAAAAGAATGGGTAATAACCGTAATATTGCTCATTTCATAAGCGATACGTTTGGCAACTTCAACCGTGGTTACCCCTGAACCTATCATGAGTACTTTGGCATCTTTTAAGAGTGGAGCCGCTTTTTTTCCAATCGCTGCCCGTTCAGCCAGGTTGGCTTTATGCCGTTCATTGAGTACCGGCTCAACCGCCTGACGCAATAAGGCTCCACCATAAGTGCGGCTGATCAGGTTTTGTTCGGCCAGTTCTTCTAGGTCACGCCGAATGGTTTCTGTGGTCACGTGTAATGCCGAAGCTAATTCACTAACGCGCATTGATGGATGAATTGTCAGTTCATCAATAATTGATTTATGGCGGGCAGCTTTTTTTCGTGACATGACTGGTACTCATTGTTGATGGCTGAAAGGTACCATATTCGTCAGTGATTTCGTACATTCACCGCTGCGGCAATAGCTGTTATTTACGAAGATCTCTCGCACAATAAATGCCCTTATCTAATGCGAGGCATTAGCAACAAAAAACTGACCTGTGATCATTAGAATACAAAGTGTGGCACCAACATAAGGTACCCATAATGGAACACTGAAACCGCTATGGGCTGGTGTCTGCTTTTTAAGGCGGATCAGCGCGAAATTTGATAAGGCAAATACTATCAGGATAATGAATGATGTGGCTTGTGCTAATTTTTCGGTTGGCAGAAACGTTACTAGTAAAATGATAATAAAAACAATGAGTAATGTGGCCATTAATGGTGTATGGGTATGATGGTTGATGCGTGACAGCCACTTTGGAACCCCATTGAGATGCCTGCCCATATCATGAAACACTCTTGAAGCCATCACAATCTGAGCCAGTGCACCATTAACAATAATAAATAACGAAAGTGCGCCCAAGATATTTCCTGAATAACCTTCTGCTTTCATGACATCAACCAATGGTGCTTTAGAGTCAGCAAGTGCTTCAGCAGATAGGGTCAGTACTGCGCCCATCGAGACAGTAATATAAAAGAATAAAGAGACAATCAAAGCAAACAAAATGGCCAAAGGCATGGCTTTACTGACATTTTTAGCTTCTTCGGAGACGTGAACAATATCTTCAAAACCAATATAGGCATAAAAAGCGAGAAAAGCCCCCAGAACAATGCCACTCAAAGCAGTGGTGCTGGATAAAGGTTGTGCTTCAGAAAGTCGACCCGGCAATTCCGAAAAATTACCAGCGGTTACCACGAGTATGATGATTAACCCCGACAGGCCTGCAACAGTGGTGATCCCCATAAACCATGCCGTCCCCTTCATGCCAACAGCGGCAATAGCACCGAGTAACAGAACCAGGCCAATCATCAATGGAAGCTCCGGCCATGATAGAAAAATCTGGAAATATCCCGCAAAACCTGTAGTGATAGTGGCCGCTGAAACAATGCCGGTAGCGGCAATCATCCAACCCGTGGTTATTGAAAGCCATCTGGAGCCAAAAGCGGTACTTACATAGGCAACCGGACCACCACTTCTGGGCACTCGAACAGCCAGTTCAGCAAAAGAAAAGGCAGTAAACGCCGCCACTATGGATGCAACTAAAAAAGTGAGCGGGGCATAGATTCCGGCTTTACCAGCAATCTCGCCTATCAATACATAAATTCCAGCGCCCAATATGGTTCCCAGACCATATAAAGCAAGAAGCGGTGCGGGGACGTTTCGCTTTAATTCTGCATCAGTAGTTTTGTTCATCTAATAGTTTTCCAACAAGAAATGAGTTGAGTCTGGGGGGATAGGCAGATCTCAGCTAAGCGTTTATGGATGTTCAAGAACCTATCATGAGTAAAACCGGTTAGCAAAATGGCTAAAAAGCAATAAATGATATTTTCCTGTTATTTATTATGTTTTATTCCGTATTCATATGTAGTGATGGAGGTTTATTCTGCAAGACCTTTACTGGCTGATTGCCCAACTTGAAATAAAAAAGCGAAACCTTTATGAGTGAGAGAGATAAGGCCTTTTTTGATAGAGCGGATGCTTTTATTAAACTGGCTAATGAACAAATGGAGAAAAGCGTAGAGGCCGGTGAAGTAAGTGCATCGTTTATGTATGGATTAGCCAGGTACAGTGCGTGGTTTAGCGCATCTGGCTGGACCAATGCCAGGGATATGGCGGATGCACGTGATGAAACTGTCGATTTTTTTGTGAATGAATATCGGCGGATGTTGGAATTGAATATGGATGATTATATTCAGAATTTCAACAATTACGTTCAGGCCTCTGAACAATTGCAAAACAAAGGGTAAGTGTTCGCTTACCCTTTTTATTATGACCCAGCTGAGGTCAGTTTTTACCATGGCTTTGACCGCCCTTTACGGTCTGCACTCATAACTGAGTTTTACTCCAGCTCGTTATTTTTATACGTTAATCAGCGATATACCGTGTTCGGGAAAACCGGGCAGAGTTCGGTTAATTTAAAACCTTGAGTTCATCGCCTCAGACTTTTCAGATGAATTCTCATCATCGACCAAATCGTTGTAGTATTCAGTTTCATCCACGCGATCATTTCATAGATGATTTACCTTGTTTTGGGCGAATAACGTAAGGTCTGACCATGAGAATATATTTATCTTTTTGCACTGCATTGGTTTTACTTAGTGGTTGTGATGCTGCTGAGCCGGTAATGGTTTATGAGAGTCGAAATGCGCTGCAATGTGAAACCACAGGAATCTCACCCGCCGACAGTGCAGCGAAATTAGCGGCCGAAAACATTGAGGTGACTGAAACATATTGTGGACGGAGAACCGGTGTTGTCTATCCAGCAGCTTGTGGGATGGGAACAGGCACTATCTTGATTCATCAGATAGCTGAGGCAGAACTGGTTACGGCGAGAAATATTGGCTTTCAGGAAGTATCGGAACTGGTAGATCTCGACGCAGGTACTGGCTATGAATTCGTGGATTGTGAAGATGAATAAAGGCCCGCTGGAAATTCGTTAACAGTTTTTGTCAGCAACTAAAAAGTTAATCGATGCCAAACCGAATTACACCTATATTTTATCTTTTATTGATACTGCTGTTACTGGTGGCAGGTATCGTAATGCTGACGAAGATCGAAGAGGTGCCGGATTCAGCACCATCTGTTGCTGATACCAGCACCACAGAGGTAATTGAGCAGTCGAGATCGATGCCGAATATTTACATCGATCAGATTATTGCGCCTGCTAACGCTGAAAACCGCAAGGAGTTGTATGCCGATTTACTGACTATCTGCCAGGAAGAGGGCGTTTCAATCAAGGCACTGACGGATACTGAAATGTCACAACTGGGTACGATTCGTTTGCAACGCTGGATAGATGAAAACAGAACAGCCTATCGTCTGGAATCATGGGATTATCAGCTGGAAGAACCACAACAGCAACCGCATTGCCACTTTCAGCTGATCAGTAGTGGTCGTCATGTCATGATAGATGCGGAGGGACTGACAGGGATCAATCTGAATGATAATCAGCCTTATGAGATTGCGCCACTAACCAATATGGATGCCAGTTTGTTGTTACGTTCTCCAGCGCGACAAGACAAAATATCGACTGGTCAACTGAGAGAAGTCGCTGGTCAGCCATGTGTTGAATCCACTATTGCCGATTATGAAGAAGCGATAACATGTACATGGACTGGAGGTGTTGCATGGGGCTTTGAACCGGAATCAGATGGTATCGAGTCGGTTTCAGATACGCATCACTATGCCTTATTCAGATCGATTGTTCTGCAGCAGGATCCGGCCGGAAATGTGTTGGATAAAATCAGTACGGTGACTTTCAACATTGGTGACAAACTTGATGAGGCAGCGATGCAACCTGCCCCTGCCACAGCGTCTCCTGCTGAGCAGCCGTAACCCTGAATCTTCCTGCTGTTAACACTTTTTTAACGTGGCACTGTCAAGATGAGACTATTTTGACATATTGGGCGATTCAGTTATTTCGCTGTCGTTTTATGTTTAAATGCATTCGGTTTCAAACCTTGTCGAAAAATGACACTCTATAACGACTATGTCTTTACAAAACGTAGTGAAGGAAACGCAAGTGATGGAAAATCACATCATTGATGTGCGCAATCTGAGTAAAAAATATCCTTCCGGATTTCACGCTTTAAAGCAGGTCAATCTGCAAATCAAACGTGGTGAAATATTTGCCCTGTTAGGTCCTAATGGCGCAGGTAAAACCACGCTGATTAGTATTATCTGTGGCCTGGTCAATGTGGACGAAGGCCAGGTAGTGGTAGGTGGCTTTGATGTGGTTAAACAATATCGGCAGGCGCGTAAACAAATTGGTCTGGTGCCACAGGAATTAGCGATTGATGTGTTTGCCTTTGTCTGGAATACCATGGTGTTCAGCCGTGGTGTGTTTGGTAAGCCGCGTGATGACGCCTATCTGGAAGAAATTTTAAAGGCATTGTCGTTATGGGATAAACGCCATGCCAAAATTCAATTTCTGTCCGGTGGAATGAAACGTCGTGTGTTAATTGCCAAGGCCTTGGCACATGAGCCGGAAGTTTTATTTCTCGATGAACCGACCGCTGGTGTCGATGTGGAGTTACGCCGTGATATGTGGCGTTTGGTGGAAAAGCTACGCCAGCGAGGCACCACTATTATCCTTACTACCCATTACATTGAAGAAGCCGAAGAAATTGCTGATCGGATTGGCATTATTAATCATGGTGAAATTCTGCTGGTGGAAAACAAGCAGGATTTAATGAAAAAACTGGGACGCAAGCAACTTATCCTGCAATTACAGCACCCGATTACACAGCTCCCAGATGAGCTTAACGGGTTTGTTCTGCAACTCGGTGAGAATGGAAAAACGCTCACTTATGACTATGTCGATAATCAACCGACCAATCATGTGACGGAGGTGCTGGCGGCGATCCATCGCTCAGGCATCGAGCTAAGTGATGTGCAAACCAAACAAAGTACACTGGAACAGATTTTTGTCAGCTTGGTGGAGGATACAAAATGAATTGGTATGCCATTAAAGCCATTTATTTATCCGAGCTTCATCGCAGCTGGCGTACCCCGCTACAAAGTATTGCCTCACCGGTTTTGTCTACCTCGCTTTATTTTATTGTGTTTGGTTCAGCAATAGGTTCGGCGATGACTGAAATTAATGGCGTCAGTTATGGTGCCTTTATTATTCCGGGTTTAATCATGCTGATGGTATTAACTGAATCCACTTCCAATGCTTCATTTGGTATTTATATGCCCAAGTGGTCTGGTGCTATCTATGAAGTTTTATCCGCCCCGGTGTCAGCTTTTGAGATTGTAGTGGGATATGTCGGTGCGGCAGCCACCAAATCGATTATTCTGGCAATGTTGATTTTGCTCACCGCCAAATTATTTGTGGATTACTCGATTCTGCATCCGTTATGGATGCTGCTGTTTCTGGTATTGACCTGCATTACCTTCAGTATGCTGGGCTTTATCCTGGGTGTGGTGGCGGATGGTTTTGAAAAATTACAGGTCATTCCATTGATGGTCGTTACCCCGCTGGCGTTTTTGGGCGGTACATTTTATTCAATCAGTATGTTGCCGGAGTTCTGGCAGAAAGTGACCCTGTTTAATCCTGTGGTCTATCTGGTAAGCGGATTTCGCTGGAGTTTTTATGGCACGGCAGATGTCAGCATGACATTGAGCCTGGTGATGATTTCCACTTTTCTGATTATGTTTATGGTGTTTATCTGGTGGATATTTAAAACCGGTTATAAGGTAAAAGTCTGATAAATGGTTTAAATTCATTTCTTTACAGCTAATTGAATTAGTCTATAGCGCCTTAACCTTCACTGCCATAGCTGGTCCAGATGTTTGAAATGCCATTTTGAGGGATCTTCTGGGCCCTCAATGGTCTCCTTACAACTGGGCAAAGCGAGATCGATGACCTGTATTTGAATGGGCGCTTTTGAACGTAATGAAAAAAAGACTTTCACTTTGGGTTTTACCAGTGATGTCACGCCAGGTTCAATCACCACGGCCAACCTCTTGGAGGCGAGACGTACTAATGAGCCAACGGGATAAATGCCCACCATCTTTACAAAAATATTAAAAATTTGTTTATCAAAATGACCTTCCCATTTTGCCATTTCCCGAATGGTTCCAGCAGGATCCCAGGCTTGTTTATAAGCGCGTTCAGACGTAACCGCATCATAGACATCACAAATGGCTGCCATTCGGGAAAACAATGAAATTTCCTCACCTAACAGTCTATTCGGGTAGCCCAAACCGTTGATTTTCTCGTGATGATGTAAAGCGATATCGATGACCTCTGGTGCGGCACCTGAGTTTTCTAATAGCTTGGCTCCGGCAGCTGGATGCTTTTTCATGATGTTGTATTCTGCGTCAGAAAGCTTTCCAGGTTTGTTCAGTATTTCCAATGGCATCAGGGATTTCCCCAGATCGTGCATTAAGCCGCCTACACCAGCCAGCTTAACCTGATCTTCCTCCAAGTTGAGTTGGCGAGACAACGATATCATCAATGCACAAACAGCTAATGAATGCATGTAGGTATAGTCATCGTGGGTTTTCAGGCGAGCGACACTGAGTATGGCCGCTGAATTTTTTTGTACCATCAAATCAATTTCATTCACTAGCGGTAAAGTTGTCTGCGGATCAATTGCTTTGCCGAGCCGGGCATCTTTATACATTGCCATAACCTGTGGTTTAGCATCATTAAAGAGTCGACGTGCGCGATTAATATCGTCTTCCATTGATGATTCAACGACGCTTTGATTTTCAATGGCTTGGGATGTTTCTAAAGCATTCTCTGGGGATTCTTGCGTAGGTGATGGCGTTAAGGTAACTGTATTGTGTAAAGCTTCACCTTTTTCCTCATCGATCCAGACATCTGTAATGCCTGCTTCAAGAATGCTTTTAATATCTTCGGGATTGGTTAATAAAAAACTGCTGCGAAAAAACGGATGCTTTAACCATGAACCACCCAGTTTTTGTATATACATGCCCAGTCGGAGATCAGTTGAGGCAATGCGTCTATTCAAAATTTAATACCTTTCTTGTGTTCATTTTTGAGCGCATTGTATATAGCTTATATGTGAAAAAAATGTGTTTTATCACCAATTTTTTTGTTTTAGCGGTACTTTCAGGAAAATCCCTGGCACCATGATTCGGTATCCTGGATCAAGGATTACCATCAGGGGTGTTAGTGGTATTTCTCTGAACGTTTTTGAACACATTCTGAATGACTATTTGAGATGCTGTCGTTGTAAGACTGAATTCAGCAGTTTACAACGTTAGAATAGACGCAGAGAAATGATGGTGCTACTTTGGGAATGCAATACAAGGCAGGTTTTATCTAGGTCGCCAGGACTCTGGCAAATATTTATTGCTAAGCAGTCTGAATGATGAAAAGTTGTATTAATACAAACATAACAATAGATATTAATTACCGATGGATAGAGAGATGCAAAAAGATAGTCAACACAGCGAAACGGAATTGGAAAATCTCTTAAAGCAATCAATCGCGGAAGGATTTGTAGAGGTTCCTATCCTGCCGGAAATTGCGAATAAAGCTTTTATGCTGGCCAATAATAAAGAGTCAGATGCTAGTCAGATGGCCCAGTTAATTCAAACTGATCCCTCACTGGCCGGTCATGTGATGCGTATTGCCAATTCCGCAGCTTATACGCCGATGGCCAATCTGACTTCGCTGCAACAGGCCATTGCCCGACTGGGCATGACAACTATCAGTGAAATCGCCATTAGCGCCGTCATCAATGCAAAATTATTTAATACCCCGGGCTATGAGGACTATGCAGACCTTATTTGGCAACAGTCACTGGCGACATCACTGTGGGCTAAGGAGGTTGCCAGCCATTGCAACGTGAATGTTGAAGTGGCTTTTCTTGCGGGATTGATTCATTCAATTGGTCGCCCAGCCGTACTCCAAACGCTGATTGATCTTGCCGAGCAACGCAATTTGCCTTTGAACGATGAAATTGTTCATCAGCTGGAAGATAACTATTGGCTGATAGTTTCGCAGATGATCGTTATTCGCTGGCGTATGCCGGCTTTGGTCATTGAGACAATTCAGCATATTGAAACACCATCGACTGACAAAGAGGCAGGTCAATTGGCAGCAGTAGTAAACATGGCCAGATATGCTGCTGATGCTATGCTGAATGATGAGTTGGCGGATAATTTTCCTCAGGCAGCCATCGATATTGTTGAATTTGAGTCAGCAGATATTCAGAAATTATTAACCAAGAAGGAACAGATCAGCGAACGACTCACACAGCTGATGGCTTAATCATGGTGATTTCGGTATTCGTTTTTTAACGCCACATAATTCTGGCAAGCATAGTGAAAATAGTTCAGTTCGTCTTCAGTTAGCGGTCGAATTTGTTTAACCGGCGAGCCCAGATAAAGATATCCGGATTCAAGTTTTTTCCCCGGTGGCACTAAGGAGCCGGCACCGATAACCACTTTGTCTTCCACGACAACACCATCCAAAATGGTCGACGACATACCCACCAATACCTGATCACCGATTGTGCAGCCATGCAGCATCACCATATGACCGATGGTGACATCATTGCCAATGATAAGTGGATGGCCTTCGGGATTAAACTCACTGGCATGTGTAATATGCAGACAGGAATTATCCTGAATACTGGTGCGAGCACCTATTCTGATACGATGCATATCGCCACGAATCGACACCAGTGGCCAGACGGAGCTGTCATCGCCAATTTCAATATCGCCAATCAGTGAGGCCGTATCATCAATCCAGACCCGTTGACCCAGTTTGGGGCTGTTGCCTCGAAACGCTTTGATGACCATCAGACTAACTCAGCAGAGTTATACCGCATAACACTAGTAACGCGACATTCGCCAACAGGCCAATCATGAAAAACCAGGTTCTGGGACTGGGGTTTTGTTCTGTGGCAATCGCGTAATAAAGGACCATGTGAAGAATACGGGCGATGGCAAAGACCCAGACGAAAATACCCGTCCAAAAGCTATTGGCTCCGATAAGAACCGCCATAAAAGTCGTACCGAGCATCAGTGGAAGATTTTCCAGTGAGTTCATAAACGTACGATGTGCTCTGAACACAAAGGATTCATGGCTGAGGTTTTCCGGAATTTTGCCTGGAATAGCACCAGCTTGGGAAGCTTTGGTTTTACTGGCAACAAACCATTGAATCAGCAACGTGAGCAAAATGATAAACAAGCCAAGAAAAGTCAGATAATAAATAACCCCCATAGTCATTCTTTGCCTCGTAAGTTAGTTTTGAGATTATCGGCTTCAGTTGGAATTTATTTTCCCTGACAATCGCCGACCCGTTCCGCTTTATAATCTGTTTTCATGATCATCGGACCTATCGGCGTATTCATTTCACTGGTCATCTTGCCTTCCAGGTGGGTGCCATGAAACGTAGCGTAACCTTTAAATACTGTCGTCATGCCTTCAACATTACAATTTGCGGCGAAATCCACTCTCTCCCGGGTGATATCTGTTTGCGTCACATCACAGCTCTTCGGAATATTCAGTACATTAATACCTTTATCTAACTGTGATTGGGTTAAACACTCCTGATTGTTACTGGTTTGAGGCGGGACATTCATTGGTCCTTCCATTGTCGAAGTACTTTTGTATGACCATAAACCGGGTTTTAAATTTGGGGTTTCAGCCAAAGCGGGCAAAGCCAGGGCTGCAGTGATACATAAAGTTGAAAAATAAATGAAATAACGCACAGTGGTGTTCCCCTGATGTTTTGCTATGGTGGTCGTCATAAACTATGCCGATATTAAAGAATCTTGCCTGTGTGTGAGGGAGAGCGCAATAGCCTTAACAGGATCCAGATACTTATCCGTCTATTGGGATCAGTAGAATAATGCTGCAGAGTGAAAATTATGCGTTTTACTGAAAGTAGTGTTGGTGTATTTTTTTAATTATGTGTATACGCTTTTTTATACTTTCGAATATGCTGACGTCATTGAAAATAAGTCTTCCAGCTTGATAATGACTAAAGCTAAAAACAAGCGTCGCTAATATCGATTCGATTTTACATTGCTCAGGATTTGTTCTCGTATGATTGCATGATGATCTAAAACACAGAAGGGAGATAATTATTATGTCTTCGAAATATGTTTTAACTGATTTTCAACATTTACGTGATGAAATGGTTCGCAAGCAATTAATTAATCGAGATATAAGTTCTTCAAAAGTTCTTGAGGCCATGAGCGCTGTACCCCGCGAGCAATTTTTACCACTTGAAATGCGGGGATTTGCCTACGAGGATTCCCCTTTACCTATCGCTGAAGGCCAGACTATTTCCCAACCGTATATCGTGGCGCTAATGATAGACGCACTCAATTTGCAAGGTGGTGAACGGGTGCTGGAGATAGGTGTCGGCAGTGGCTATGCTTCGGCCGTCCTCGCTGAAATTGCCGATCAGGTTATCGGCATTGAGCGAATACCAACCTTGTCTGACCAGGCCAAAACAGTGCTTAATCAGTTGGGTTATAACAATATTAAGATTATCAATGCGAACGGCACTATCGGCTATGTTGAAGCAGCTCCTTATGATGCGATTCTGGTCTCTGCTGGAGGGCCGGAAATCCCCACAACATTAAAAAAACAATTAAAAATCGGTGGTCGACTGGTCATTCCGATAGGAAACCGTCTGTATCAGCGGTTATTGCGAGTGACACGTATTGATGAAAACCAGTTTGATGAAGAGGTGATTAGTCAGGTTCACTTTGTGCCGCTGATCGGGCAGGAAGGCTGGAGTGATGATCTGAATACTTCCTCAACAAAGCGCAGCTCCAGCGCTAGTCTGTCTGCGGGCAAGGATCAGTCGGAAAATGCTGTTCGTCATAAAACGCAAACAATTGAAGCCTTAATTGCTGAGGCAGCACAACCAATCGATACAATCGAAACGGTGGATCTCAGTCCACTACTCGATCGAATTGGTGAGTCTCGTCTGGTGTTATTAGGGGAAGCCACCCATGGGACATCTGAATTCTATCGGTTCCGTGCCCGCCTTACCCAACAATTGATAGAGCAAAAAGGCTTTAATATGGTGGCAGTTGAGGCCGATTGGCCAGATGCTGCCCGTATCGATCATTATGTTCGTGAACATTCGACACCTCCTTCAGAATGGCGGGCATTTGCGCGTTTTCCGACGTGGATGTGGCGCAATACGGATATGCAGGAATTTGTCGAATGGCTGCGTCGACATAATGCCATGCAAGCTAAACCAAATTTAAAAGTGGGTTTTTACGGACTCGATCTGTACAGCATGTTTTCATCAATTGATGAGGTGATTAACTATCTTGAAGCAGTGGATCCCCAGGCTGCAGAAATTGCTCGTGAACGTTATGGTTGTTTAACACCATGGCAATCGGATCCAGCCACTTATGGCCGAGCAGCTGCTTCGGGAGAATATAACAAGTGTGAAGATTCCGTGGTGGATATGCTGGTGAGCATAATGGAAAAACAGGCCGAATATATGGCAAACGATGGGGAGAGCTTTCTGGATGCGATGCAGAATGCCCGATTGGTGGCCAATGCCGAAGCTTACTATCGCAGCATGTATAAAGGTTATACCTCTTCCTGGAATATGCGCGACAGCCACATGTTTGACACCATCTGCTCCCTGTTGGATTTCAAACAGCAACATGATGAGAAGCCGGCGAAAATAGTGATCTGGGAACATAATTCTCATATTGGCGATGCCCGTGCTACCTCAATGTCAGCGAGAGGCGAGCATAATGTGGGGCAGTTATGCCGCAGTAAATTTGGCGACGACGCTTACCTGATCGGTTTTGGTACGCACGGGGGAACTGTGGCGGCTGCTGATAACTGGGGTGAATCAATGCAAGTAAAAACCATTCGTCCATCAATGGAAGGCAGTTGGGAACGTGTTTGCCATGACACCGACATTCCAGCCTTTATGCTCGGTCTGCGTAAACCTGAATCCAAGGAATTGAAAAAACACCTGCTTGAAGAGCGACCAGAGCGGGCTATTGGAGTGATTTACCGCCCACAAACCGAATTAACCAGCCATTATTTTCAAGCACGTCTCAGAAAACAGTTTGACGAATATATTTGGTTTGATCAGACTGAGGCCGTTACTCCACTGGATTATGAAGCGATGCAGGGTATGCCTGATACCTATCCTTTCGGTTTATAAAACATCTGCTCATACTGACAGATCGGGGTGGAGCCAAGGTGCCAGTGCATTGCTTCATGTAGACGACGACTTACAGACAGGCCACCTTTACAGGAGTACCCGTTTGCAATTGTAGGGATTCAGGTTCTAAAAAAACCAATTAATGGAGGGGGCAATGAGTGAGTTTGTTAAACCCGCAGCTGAATGGATAGCAGCGATTATCGAATTGTTGGGCGTGAGCATAATACTCGTTCTCGCTGTTTATGCTCTGACATCAGCCATTTATCAGCTGACACGGAAAAAAAATGAAATTGAATTCATCTACCGTCAAACACGACAGCGTCTTGGACGAGGTATTCTGCTGGGACTCGAGTTTCTAGTAGCTGCCGATATTATTCATACCGTGGCGGTTGAGCTAACCTTTAAAACAGTAGGAGTTTTAGCCATTATCGTCGTTATTCGGACATTTTTAAGCTTTACGTTAGAAGTTGAGCTTACGGGAAAATGGCCGTGGCAGGAAAACGGTAACAAATAACTTTACGGTATTAATGTCGAATGCTTAAAGCTTGCCAATAATGCCGTGACCAATAGGTATTTTTAAGGCTGGAAATCATTACGCCCCGGGTAGTCGATGCATGTAAAAATTTATGGTCTTCCAGATAAATACCGACATGACGACCATTACGGAAAAATACCAGATCACCAGAACGTAGTTCAGCCCTGGGTATCTTTCGCCCGCTACGAATTTGCTGGTCGGTACTTCTGGGTAAATCGATACCAAACAGATCACGAAAAGTGATTTGTACAAAGGCAGAGCAATCGATCCCTGAGCGACTTATGCCTCCCATGCGATATGGTGTGCCATGCCATTCGTTATGCTGTTGATATAGCAGCAACATCGCCTGAATTTCATCATAATATTGAGCATCAGTCTCAGTTTGAAAAATGTGAGCTCTGTCTGGTGATTTGCTCGAAAATTTGGGGGCCGTTCCACAGCCCGAAAGCATGACAAACATTGGCAAAAAAACTATGCAAAATCGCCAATGTAACGTCATAAAAAATTTGTAATGTATTCTGATCATTAAGTGTATGGCTTCAAATTCTTAACTATTCACATAGATTAAAAACCATATAGTTCTATATTTACAGGATATTTTCATGTTTTTTGGCTAAATAACGGAAAAAGGGGGAGGATGTCTATTGAAAATATGATTAATTCTCTTCTAACACAATGTTAATCTCTCAAAATGAATGGCTGTTGTGTCGGCTTCACAAGACAAATTTGACTATGTTTAGGCAGAAATTTTAGCGCTGTCATAATTTTGCCATGAACTATCAGTAGGTTTTAACTACCAACACTCTATTTGCTGCACAGACAAATCTGTTTATATTTAGTGACTTGAAAAAGGTAATTGAATGACGGATAAATTTGCTGAATTAACGCTGCTAATCCTCATAGTTGGAGCAGCTCTTGCCTTATTTTCCAACATGAGTAAGCGATCTTTTTTAAATGATAATCATTGGAATGGTGAAATTGTTGCACTGACAATTATTACGCTGATCAGTATGGTGAGTTTTCCACTGATTGATGCCACGTTGCCCTGGCTGGAATTTGCAGATCTGCGATATTATAATGGAATAGCATGGCTAGGCCTTATAAAGGGCATTTTAGGATTATGGCTACTACATAGAGCTGTTCGTGATTACAGTGATATAGGCGAACCGCAGAAAAAATTTGTGGCTAAAGGAATTTATCGATTTATACGCTATCCGTTTTATTCTGCGCTTTTAGCCTTGGTTCTTGCCCAGCTTCTGTTAACACAGAATTGGCTGGCCGGCTTGGCCGGTTTAATCACATTCGCTTTGGTTTATTGCTTAAGAGTGCCACGTCAAGAAGAAGATGGGCTTGAGAAATATGGACATCATTATCTTGAATATATGTCGCAAACGGGGGATATCTGGCCAAGGCTCCCTTTTAAACACTAAAGTTGGGATAATATTTTCTTCAGCCTGGATGGCTATAGAAACCAATGAATTTAAAAACTGTTATGGAAAACAGTAATGCTTAATATTCGTCCGCTCTCTAGGGAGCGTTTAGCTTCCCTGATGGAAAATGCGACTGTCATTGAAGCGGACAAAAAAGGTATTAAAGTGGCAGTTTTGCCTGATGGGCAATACTTAAAATTTTTTTACCGCAAACGCTTTCTAAGTAGAGAGCTACTTGCACCAGCAGCAGTTAAGTTTGCCCGCAATGCTTATCATCTGACACAACTCGACATTCCTACATTGCAAGTAAAGGCTTTGCATCGCATTATCGGCGAAGCCCACACTGTAGCTATATACTCTCCCTTACCCGGACGTACCTTACGAGACATTGTTAACTCCAATGAAGCGGATGCAAATTTGATGTATCGCCTGGGAGTGTTTTTGGCGAGGGTACAGCGTCAAGGGATATATTTTCGTTCAATTCATCCGGGAAATATTATTGTAAACGGGATGGATTTTGGGCTTATCGATATTCTTGATATGCGTGTCCATTGGTGGTCTTTAAGTCGCTGGGCGAGACGTCGAAACTGGCGACATTTTTTCCGCTATCCTCATGAGTGGGAAAATCATGGAGACTTGATCCAAGCGCTTATCAAGGGCTATCGGCATTCTGCCGATCTGCCTTTGCGCGAGCTGAATTGGTTAGAACGAATTATTGGTAAACTTATTTCTATCTGATTTTTAGCCCTAACCAACTTATCGGTCAGATAAGGCATTTTTGCGTAAAATGCCCACACATGACGATCCTAAATAAAGCTTCCAACGAATATGATGTAATCATCATCGGTGCCGGTGCGGCTGGATTGATGTGCGCTATTGCTGCTGGTCAGCGTGGCCGGCGTGTGCTGGTAATTGATCATGCCAATAAAGTCGGCAAGAAGATCCTGATGTCTGGTGGCGGACGCTGTAACTTCACCAATATGTACTCCGCTCCGGAAAACTTTATTTGCAGCAACCCTCACTTCGTTAAATCGGCATTGAGTCGGTATACACCCTGGCATTTTATTGAATTGGTCGAGAAACATCAGATTGCCTATCACGAGAAAAAACTGGGGCAGTTATTTTGTGATGAGTCATCGAAAGAAATCGTACAGATGTTGCTGGCAGAGTGTGCATCGGCTGGGGTGAAAATTATGACTGATACGCCGGTTAAGGTGGTTGAAACCGGTGGTCAAAAATTGCTAGAAACCCCTCAGGGTAAATTACAGTGTGTATCGCTGGTGATTGCAACCGGAGGATTGTCGATTCCCAAAATGGGAGCAACCGGTTTCGGTTTTGAATTAGCCAGAAAACTTGATATCCCGGTGTTGCCCACACGAGCAGGGCTGGTACCAGTGGTGTTGGATGATCATAAACTCAAACCGCTTGCGGAGCTTAGTGGTATTTCATTGGATACCATCACAGAGGCTAATCAAAATTCATTTCACGAGAATATTCTGTTTACTCATCGTGGTTTGAGCGGTCCTGCCATATTACAGGCATCAAGCTATTGGCAGCCTGGCGAGACACTGAAAATCGATATGTTTCCTGGAATTGAATTGGCCGGTTATTTAGCTGAAATGCGTGTTGAAAAATCCAAAACAGCCCTGAAAACCATTCTTGCCGAAAAACTGACCCGCCGGGTAGCCCAGCTTTGGTGTGATCAGTGGCTTGAAGATAAACCGGTCGGTCAGCTTTCCGATGCAGATATCGAACATGTTGTATCACAGTGCCAGCCCTGGATATTGAAGCCATCCGGTACAGAAGGTTATCGAACGGCTGAAGTGACATTGGGCGGTATTGATACTGATGCATTATCTTCCAAAACGATGGAGTGCCGTAATCATCCGGGACTATATTTTATTGGGGAAGTGGTCGATGTTACCGGTCATTTGGGAGGGCACAATTTTCAATGGGCCTGGGCTTCAGGCTATGCCGCTGGACAGTTTGTCTGAAGAATATTGTCAGAAGTTTGAGACCCTATCTAAAAAAAGTTAATGTTCTATAACGAAAAGTTGCTTTCAACAGTGATTGAAATCGTTTATCACTATCACACTTATTCAATTGCAGGAGAGCACCATTGCTGGAATTTCTGACAGACGCTCAGGTTGTTACCGTGTTAGTGACCGCACTGGTGGTGGGACTGGTTGTGGTTTTTCATTATGAAGTGATTCAGCAATTGAATCGTTGGTGTCCGAATCATCCTTCCAGGACTGCAAAGCACCGTCACCGGCCGATTATATTGGCTACTATGTTTGTTTTGTTATTTGCACATATCATTGAAATCTGGTTATTTGGCGTGGCCTTTTGGGGTTTACTGAGTCAAACGGGGTATGGGTACATCAGTGGCTATGAGCATATTAGCCTGTTAGATAGCGTGTATTTCTCTGCCGCCACCTATACCACGGTTGGTTGGGGCGATTTGGCCGCTACCGGTCATATTCGATTTCTCGCCGGTACAGAAGCCTTAGTGGGCTTTATGATGATTACCTGGTCAGCTTCTTTCAGCTATCTTATTATGGCGCGGGCCTGGGGGAGTGAAAACGATTAAAATTAGCTAGAAAAATTAAGTATGTTATTTCAACTGTTCTGAAGAATAGTAATTTTTAAGGTGGTCGCTTTCTTTTCCTGCATAATTCTATTTGCTTACGTAGAAAGCTTCAGGAAGCTGATTTATTTTCACCTAAAACAAGCAAGGCTGTTTTGTCTGGATAATGATGGGTGGCCTTAGATAAGATTCTGTTCAGATTGATAATTTAGAATACGACAAAGATAAATTAAGGCTTGCGATACGCTTAAAACTGTGAAATATTTCACAAAAAAGTTTTAAGGATGCGACTGATGCGTATCGAACTTTTCCTTTCAGATGTTGCTGGACCCTGATGGTTCATAACACATCATTTTGGCTGAACAGCCTGCTTTCAACGCATTGGCTATGCCTTTACATACCCATTTCCCCCGATTGTCTGTCAGGACAATTCATCTCTTGCGGTTTTTCCCTGTTCTTTGAAAAGGAGTTCTATAAATGAATCCTAGAAAGCTCTGCGTGATTCTGATGCTGGCGGGTATGGCATTGCTGTTGTTATCACTGGTGTGGTTTTTTGTAGCCTATGCTTCCACTTTGGATACCATGAGCCGTTATGGTGATAGGGATGTCACTTTACAGTTGATGGCTTGCATCTATTCCACACCGCCGATTTGTCAGGGAGCAGCATCTTTAGGTGATGGTCCATCTTATAGTCCTATGTTGTTTTGGTTGGGTCTGCTTTTGTTTATTGCTGGTGTGATTGTATTTTTTGCGTTGAATAAACAGATAAACCAAACGTCTTTTGATCCTAAAACTGGGCAAAACATTACCAGTGACAAACTCTTGGGATTTATCGCGAGAGAAAAATACACCTACTACACTTATATTCTTTTTCTGGTTGGGGCCGGTGGTGGATTGTTATTACCGCCTCTGGCCATAGCGGCACTGCTGGGCTTTGTATTGGCAGTATTAGGTTATTTTCTCTATCCACAACAGTTAACCAGTTTGGATAAAAATCATCTAGCCGCGCTAAGTGTGGTGTATCTCGCATCGACCCTGTTGCTTTTGCTGACTATTGGCAGTGCTTTATTTATTCTGATTGCACTCGCTCAACTTATTTTGTATTACATCGGTTTTAACAGTTATCGGCTTGGCCACATTATCAATGCTAATAACATTAAAGAAGAAGCCATCCTTGCATTTAAACCGATACGAGAGCGTTTTTCCTCTGGGGAGAAAGGCTAATTTTGTCGTTTTTAATGATCGAGTATTAGAGGTAGCTTTATGAAAACTTTAAAAAGCGTATTGCAACCATTCAATTCCACACGTCTAATCCCTTTGCTATTGGCGATAACACTCACGGCCTGTGGTTCTGATTTTCAAGAAGGCGCCTATGTTGATCCACAATATGGCACAGGCTATGAATTTAATGCGGAAGGTCAGGGCCAGTTGATTGGTGGCGTTCCGGGCTCATATAGCTTTACTTATAAAGTGGATAGCGATGAAGTAGTAACGTCTGGTGATATCAATCTCACCTTTAAACGCATTGATACTAAAACCCTGGAACGACCTGATGGCACCCGGCTAATCCTAAAAGAAGATTAAGTCTCATGGAGGTCAGCATGGAAGCTGTTATTCAAATCACAGGTTTGCTGATTTGAGCTGGGTTTTTTCTTCAAATCGTTGGATCCGCCAGACGAAGAAAATGCCAGTGACCATGACCGCTGCTGCCATCCATAATGCTGAAAGATAATTACCGGTCAGCGTGGATAAATACCCCGCCAAAGCGGGGGCGATAAGTTGAGCGATGCCATAACTTATCGTCAGTTTGGCCATGGCTTTAGCGGGGTTATGTGGAAATTTATGCCCGACATAGACCAGCATCAGGCTGACAATTCCAGCAAAGGTGGCACCAAATAACAACGCGCCAATCACATTGAATAGCAGCGATTCACTGAATAAGGGAATCAGGATAGAAAGCAATATAATCGAATAAGCGGCGATGATGGCACTTGTCTCACCAATGCGCTCAGCCACTTTGTCCCAGATTATGCAGGATGGAATGGCGGCTACCCCCAGCATTACCCAGATAAGATTGCCATGTCCCGACAAACTGGGCATCTCTTCCAGAATCGCAACAATAAATGTCGCACTGATAACATACCCCACGCCAGCACAGGCATAAGCTGCGATCATTAATCGCATCCATTTATTGTTGGGCGCTGCAAAATCAGCAGTGGGAGCCTGTTGCGTTGCAGGTGCCGGCATCAGAAACCAGGCGGGCAGGAAAAATAAAATACCGAAAAGCCCCATGATCAGCCATTGCTCAGCCCAATTGAAATAGGGCGTTATCAGAACAATAACGATCCCAGGTATCGCAATACCGAACCCTAAACCGGAAAAATGAATACCTAATGCTGATTTGTAACCATTTTGTTTGAGCCAGCCCATCACAAATCCTGCTGCCAGAATTATTCCCGCAGTACTGGTCAGGCCACCAATAAAGCGCAAAATACTCCATAAAACAATATCCGTGGTAACAGCCATTAAGACCGTGCTTAACACCGCCAGAATCAGGTTGATTCGGTAGAACAGGAACTTGATTTTGAGGCTGGTTAAAAATGAGATCAACACCACGCCTGACAGGTAACCAATGTAATTAAATGTGGCCAGCCAACCTCCGCTTAATGTGTCCAGTGAGGTTTCATTTAACATGATAGGCAAAAAAGGCGTGTAGGCAAAACGGGCAATGCCGACGGTTAAAATCAAAGCACAGATCCCAGCCAGAATGACCTGATGTCGGGGGGAGAGTGGAAATCGATTTGTGCTCATAACCAGAATATTACCTGCGGTAAGTTAATGCCCTACCTTTTACCATAAGTCTTTATTGGATGTGTTGTCGTGATAATTTCAAATAGCGATGTATAAATAAATACAGAGCATTTTTAATTGAAAGATTGTCATCTGCACTATTAATCCCCACTTAATCCTTCTGAGTTACAGTTTCAACGCAAATGCCTTCCGGAGTTATGAATGAAGAAAATTATCGTCCCTGTAGTCTTATTGGTTATCGGATTTGGCAGTTATTTTGCCTTGGCAGAACAACAGGAACCCGAGGTCATCAGCTACATCAAACAGCAGGGAGTGACCATCATTGACAGTTTTGAAACTCCTGCAGGATTGACTGGGTATGCCGCCAGTGTAGAAGGGCAGCCGCTGAGTATTTATCTGACAGAAGATAAAAAATATGCGGTGATTGGAAACCTGATTAACGCTCAAGGAGACGATTTGGGTCAGGAAGCACTTTATGAACTAGTCAGTGCTCCTCAGAATGAAAAGATTTGGCAGCAACTCGACACGGCTAAGTGGGTATTGGATGGTGATAAAGATGCAAAACGAATTATTTATACCTTTACCGATCCCTATTGCCCGTATTGCCAGAAATTACGTGAAATCGCTGATCCTTACATTGCCAAGGGTGAGGTGCAGTTGCGCCACATTATGGTGGGAATTCTGCAGGAGGACAGTATCAAAAAAGCGGCTGCTATTTTAGGGGCTGATTCACCTGAAAAGGCTTTGCAACAACATATCCAACCTGCCGATAACCCTACAGAAAATATAAATGAAGAGGCGTTAGCAAACGGATCATTGCTGGTAGAGGAAAATAACCTGCTGATGGAACAGCTTGGGTTTATGGCAACACCGACCAGCATTTACAAGGATGAAAAAGGTCATGTGCGGCTGATTGAAGGTATGCCGATGCGTGATGATATCGACAAGCTGTTTGAACAGTGATGTCGATTAATCTCGGACCCTTCGCTTTACCTCTCGAGCCGTTATTGTTATTTGGCTGTGCTCTTTTGGGGATATTGGTGGCATCTGTTCTGGCCAGAAAAAAAGCAGGCTCGGTCACCGATCCATTATTGATGATGCTGTTATTCGGTCTGGTTATCGGACGCATCGTGTTTGTCATTAAATTTGCCGATCAATACGACTCTTTCTGGCAGATGCTCGATTTTCGCGATCGTGGGGTGGACTGGGTGTCCGGCACGATAGCAATGGCACTGTTTCTGTTATGGCAAATCAAACGCCTGCCACAGCAACGTGTTGCCTTGTTCGGGGGAGCCTTATCGATTTTGCTGTTTTTTTCGCTAACGTCCTTATTAATGAATGCAGGTCGGGAACAGGTTTCAATACCCGATATTGCCTTAGAGCAATTGGACGGCGAGCAGATTTCACTGGTTCAAGTGGCTGAAAATAACATTACCGTGGTGAATTTATGGGCAAGTTGGTGCCCACCTTGTCAACGTGAAATGCCTGCCTTTGAAAAGTCAGCACAACAGTATCCTGATATTCGTTTTGTCATGATCAATCAACAAGAGTCAGCTGTAAAAGTGAATGACTTTCTGGCTGAGAATAAGCTGACATTTGAACACGTGCTGCTTGATAAAACCGGCAAAGTTGCCGATAAATTTGATGCCTATGGCTTGCCGGTGACGCTGTATTTTGATCAACAGGGCTCCTTGGTTGAGAGCCATATGGGAGAAGTCTCCGCGGCATCGTTAAGCGCTACATTAGAACGGCTTTCACAGTAATCAGCAAGCAATGAATATCTTGTTTAATTAACGATCTTAGGGGAGTTTTTATGGATCTGCAACTGAAAAATAAAACGGCTTTTATAAGTGGCAGCACGGCGGGCATTGGTTTTTCCATTGCCAAATCACTGGCCGATGAAGGAGCGAATGTTATCGTCAATGGGCGTTCTGAAGCTTCAGTTAAACAGGCTATTGAATCCCTTAAATCGACAGCTAAAGGCAACGTAGATGGATTTGCAGGGGATCTTTCGATAGCGGCTGAAGCCGAGAAACTGACAAAGCAGTTCCCCGAAGTCGATATTCTGATTAATAATCTGGGTATCTTCGAGCCAGTGCCGTTTGAAGAGATAGCGGATGAAGACTGGCGACGTTTTTTTGATGTAAATGTGCTCAGTGGCGTGCGTTTGACGCGAGCCTATCTGCCAGCGATGAAACAACAAAACTGGGGTCGGGTGATTTTCATCTCCAGTGAAAGCGGGGTGCAGATCCCCCATGAGATGATTCATTACGGCATGACCAAGGCGGCTCAGATTGCTATTGCTCGTGGTCTGGCTGAGCAGGTTGCCGGTACCAATATTACGGTCAATTCAGTCTTGCCAGGCCCAACCAGCTCAAGAGGTGTTGAAACTTTCGTCAGTGATCTGGCAGAAAAAGAAGGCCAAAGCATCGAAGCGTTTGAAAAAGACTTTTTTGAACACGTCAGACCGACTTCTTTGATTAAACGTTTTGCCACCACCGATGAAGTTGCCTCAATGGTCTGTTATCTCTCCAGCCCATTGGCTTCAGCGACAACCGGTGCGGCAGTTAGAGTGGATGGCGGGGTTATCAAAAGCGCTTTTTAAAAATTTATCCGATTTCTAACCGTTTCAATATCCAGCCCTAGAAATATTTTTGAATTTTATTCTTTAACAAGAGATTTTTATGACAGCATTGTTTACTGAGTTTTCACTGAAAGATATAACGTTACGCAATCGTATTGCGGTTCCACCGATGTGCCAATACAGTGCCGATGACGGCCATACCAATGATTGGCATCTGGCGCATTACACTCAATTAGCACGCGGTGGAGCGGGTCTGGTGATTGTTGAAGCCACCGCAGTCAGCCCCGAAGGAAGAATTACTCCAGGATGCACTGGCATATGGAATGACGAGCAGGCTGAAGGCATGGCAAAAATTGCTTCGGCTATTAAAAAAGCCGGTGCTTGTGCTGGTATTCAGATTGCACATGCTGGTCGTAAAGCCAGCGCCAATCGTCCTTGGGAAGGCGATGATCATCTTGCTGACAGTGATCCACAAAGTTGGCAAACCATAGCGCCTTCTGCTGTGGCATTTGGTGCTAATTTGCCGAAAGTACCTCAGGCAATGACGCTGGAAGATATAGAACGGGTTAAAGCTGACTTTGTCGCTGCTGCCAAACGTGCCAAAAAAGCCGGATTTGAATGGCTGGAACTGCATTTTGCTCATGGCTATCTGGCACAAAGCTTTTTTTCAATCCACTCTAATAAACGTGATGATCAATACGGTGGCGATTTGGCTGGTCGTAGCCGATTTTTACTGGAAACTTTACAAGCCGTGCGCGAAGTCTGGCCGGAAAATCTGCCCTTAACAGCCCGCTTTGGCGTGATTGAATATGATGGTCGTGATGAAGAAACATTAAGTGAGTCAATTCATCTAACCCGGCAATTCAAACAATCCGGTCTGGATATGCTTAGCGTTAGTATAGGGTTTTCAACTCCTGATGCGGATATTCCGTGGGGACCAGCTTTATTAGCACCGATTGCTGAACGTGTGCGTCGTGAAGCTGACATTCCAGTTGCTTCTGCCTGGGGAATTGATGAACCTAACACGGTGAACCAGGTAATTACGGATAAACAAATGGATTTGGTCATGGTGGGACGTGCGCATTTAGCTAATCCTCACTGGCCGTACCATGCAGCTAAAACCTTAAAAATTGAAGATCCAGCCTGGGTGTTACCTGCACCTTATGCACATTGGTTATCGCGTTATCATGCTCCAGATAGTTAAACATTAAACAAGCGCCAGCAATGCAATGATCACTAAAATAGCAAACACCCAAATTCAGCCTCACCATAAAGGCAGTTGCCATTGTGGGGAGGTTGAGTTTGTTGTGCATTTGCCAAACGGAATAAATGATCCTCGTCGCTGTGATTGTTCCATGTGCCGGAGAAAGGGCGCCATCGCAGCCTATGTTCCATTGTCGGCTCTACAAATTACCAAAGGAACCGATAAACTATCGATTTATCAGTTCAATACGATGACGGCAAAGCACTATTTTTGTTCAATTTGCGGGATTCATACTCATCATCAAACCAGAGCAAATCCTGAACTCTATGGCTTTAATCTGGCCTGTCTGGAAGGTGTAAACCCTTTTGATTTAGGTGAGGTGAGAGTGAATGATGGAATCAATCACATTTCGGATCAGCAGACTGAATTAAACCCTTAAGAAAATTGTTTTGCCAAAGTGGCTAGCTAAGCGTAATTTGCTGCTACTTAATTTACTCTCTCCACTAATCAGGATTTATCTTGTTAAGCTACCGCCACTCATTTCATGCCGGCAATTTTGCCGATGTGCTTAAACATATTGTGCTGATTGAGATTTTGCAGCATCTGGCTAAAAAAGATAAAGCCTTTGATTACATAGACACCCATGCTGGTGCGGGGCTTTATCATCTGGCTTCGGCTCATGCAGAAAAACTGCAGGAATATCAAAATGGTATTGCTAAATTAAACCGTTCTGACTGGCCGGAACTGGCTGCATATTTTGCGGTAATTGAGGCGGTGAATAGCGGAAAACCGCTGGAATATTATCCGGGTTCCCCATTTATTGCCATGCACTGTATGCGGCGTCAGGATCGAGCCTGGTTATATGAGTTACATCCGGATGATGCGGGTCTGTTACTGCAAAATACCCAGAAGGTTAAGCGGGTTCGGGTTATGCGTGAGGATGGTTTAAAAGGCCTATTGTCGTTATTACCGCCTGTATCAAGACGTGGACTGGTGTTGATTGATCCATCTTACGAAATCAAATCGGATTACGATTTAGTATTTCAGACCATTGAAAAAGCCTATGCCAAATTTCCTACCGGTACTTATGCCATCTGGTATCCGGTAGTGGAACGCAGCAGAATTAGCCGATTGGAAAAACACTTTATCAAGAGTGGTATCAAAAATATTCAACGCTTTGAGTTAGCGATAACAGCTGATTCGGATGAGCGTGGTATGACCTCCTCCGGCATGATAGTGATTAATCCGCCCTGGCAACTAATCGATACCATGAGCCAGTTACTGCCTAAATTGGTTAATGCATTAGCGGTTGATAGTGGGGCTTTTTATAAAAGTGAAGTATTGGTAGCCCAATAAGTTATAGCCGCTGACCAGGCTGACATAATCTGCATTAAAGTCATAAGTCATCATCTCATGCCATGATAGCGCCGAATTTCGTCTTACGGATGTGGAGTTATTATGAGCAATCCGGTCATTTACAGAAAACCCCATGGCAAAACGTTCAGTTATTGTTATGCCAATGGCAAAACTGTTAAAAATGCTGCTTTAAAACGCTGGATAAAAAGTCTGGCCATTCCGCCGGCATGGCGGGAAGTGGAAATCCAGCAGGATCGTGATGCCAAGGTACTGGTGACCGGCCGGGATAAAGAAGGTCGCAAACAATATATCTACAACCCGGACTGGGTTGAAACTGCCAGTGAGCAAAAATTCAAACGCATTTTACGTTTTGCTGAACAGCTGGAAACCATGCGGCGGGTAACCGGCCAACATATTCAACGAAGACCAATTGATCAGACTTCTGTTTTAGCCTGCATGACACGTATGTTGGATGACGCTTTTTTTCGTCCCGGCAGTGCCAGCTATACCCGACAGAATCAGACATACGGTTTGACGACGTTACGGGCCAAGCATATGACCATTAAGGATGATCGTGTGGAGTTCGACTATGAAGGTAAAAGTCATCAGCAGCAGTTTCGCACAGTGACTGATGAACAGGTACGTGAGGTGCTGATAGCGCTGGAGAATATGTCCGGTTATGAATTATTTGATATTACCCTGCCCGATAAAAGCCGTAAAAAAATAACGGCACAGGATTTGAACCAGTACATCTCCGATGTGATGGGGGAGGATTTTAGTGCTAAGGATTTTCGTACCTGGGCAGGAACAGTTTTGATGGCGGTAGCTCTGGATAAATTGGGGCCAGCTGAAAATGAAAAGCTCAGCAAAAGTAATATTGTCGAAGCAGTGAAAAACGTTGCTGAGAGGCTTGGCAATACACCCGCCGTATGTCGCAGTAATTACATCCATCCGCAAGTGATTTTGCAGTATGAGAGTGGTCGTACACTGGATTATTTTCGCCGTCAGTTCAAACGCTATCGAGGCAAATATCTCAGCCTGGATGAAAAAGCCACGATGAAGCTGTTAACAGTGTTGATTAAACATTAAAACCGCTAAGCCAGTCGATTAAAAGGCTGTTTATAGACTTCGGCTCGCTGTGTATTTTGTCAGAATTACTGCTAACATCCTCTGAGTTCTGTCGAAGAACTATTAAACGTTTTATACCTATAATCAATAATTTAACTATTAATTCAGTCTAAGGAGAGAGAGCAATGGAAAACTTTTTTATAACGTGGCAACCACGTGTGTTGAGCATCTTACGCATCGTCACAGCTTTTATGTTTATGCAGCATGGTGGTCAAAAGTTATTTGGTTACCCAGCCCCACAGCGGAATGAGTTTGATTTATTTACCCTGTCTGGTGTGGCCGGCGTGCTTGAACTTGTCGGTGGTTTTTTAATCCTTATTGGCTTGTTCACCAGACCGGTAGCCTTTATTTTGTCAGGCCAGATGGCGGTAGCGTATTTTATCGCTCATTCCCCTCAGGGATTTTGGCCTTTATTAAATAATGGTGAATTAGCCGCTTTGTTCAGCTTTATCTTTTTATATCTGTTTGTTGCGGGTGGCGGTGCATGGAGTGTTGATAATCTCGTCAAGCGTAACCCTTAACATCCATTATTATCGCGATAACAACATTTTCACATTCATCGGCTTGAAAAGCCGATGGTTGTGAAGATGGCTATGTAGAAAATGCATGTCTGAACTGGATGAAATAATTTGGCAAGTGGTTGCTGCCATCCCCATAGGCAAAGTGATGACCTATGGACAGATAGCCAAACAATGTGGTTATCCTGGTTATGCGCGCTATGTGGGCAGTAGCTTAAAAAAATTACCAGAGGATTCCTCTTTACCATGGCACCGGGTAATCAATGCGCAAGGGGAAATTTCTTTTCCGCCGGACAGCGAAGCTTATCAGCAGCAGAAAGCTTTACTGCAATATGAAGGTGTTCAGTTTCAGGGAAAACGAATCAGATTATCGGTTTATGGTTGGAAATGATTAAGCGCCAAAGGAGCAGATAGATGAAGCCCTATATTTCAATGATTACACTGGGAGTTGATGATTTACACCGATCCATCAGGTTTTACCAGGACGGCATGGGGCTGCATACCGAAGGCATTATTGGGGAAGAGTTTGCCCAGGGTACGGTGGCATTTTTTGATTTGCAGCCAGGTTTGAAACTTGCTTTATGGCCGCGACAAAGTCTGGCGGCAGATGCCGGATTACCGTTAACTGCAACAGCGACAGCGATGAGTCTTGCTCACAATGTTCTTAATGAAACTGATGTGGATGCCATCATGCAGCAGGCATCTATGGCGGGTGCCACGATAGTAAAGTCCCCACAAAAAACATTTTGGGGTGGTTATGCCGGTTATTTTCAGGATCCGGATAGCCATTTATGGGAAATTGTATGGAATCCAGATTTTTTGCCTTAAAAAAAGCTATCCGAAGATAGCCTTTTTAATAATCTGCTGCAGATTTGTTTTTACATATTCTGGAAAAGTGCCAGAGCAGCGGCATATTCTTCACTGTTTTCATCCAGTTCAACCACACTGATACCCGTATCAATATTCAGTTTACGGAAAGCGAGAACCTTGTCGCGCGTGTTGGGATCCAAAGCTTTGCTGGTATTAAAGTAGCTTTGTAAATTGGCTACCTGAACTACGTCAGTCAGATCGGGGCCGTTTTGACTATTACGATTAAGGTTTGCATGTTCAGCGGCGACGGTTATCAGATTTTCCGGAAAATCCCAGCTGCGCAAAATAGCTTCGCCGATTTTTGGATAAAGGTTGTCAATGAGTGTGTCCAGACGACGGGTATCTTCCAACAACTCAGGAGTGTCGGCGGCTTTCATCAGAATAGGCAGCGCACCTATCTCATGTATTAACCCCGCCAGCATTGCTTCATCATTCGCAATATTAGGCTGCTTGGAAGCAATGACCTGACTTGCGGCAGCGACCTCGATACTATGCTGCCAGAGGTCTCGCATACGTTTTTCCAGCTTTTTATTGGTCGGACGGAACATCTGTTCCATCACCAGACTGGTCACCAGGTTACGAACCATTGGAATACCCAGTCGAGAGACCGCCGTCTGCACCGATTCGACCTCAACCCTGCCTCTATATAGAGGACTGTTGGCGACTTTTATCAAACGGGTTGATAAGGCCGCATCGGTCGTAATGACCTCAGCAAGCTGCGCTGCAGAGACATCCGGATTGTTGGCAACTTCACGAACCTTGAGGGCAACCTCAGGCAATGTGGGCAGTACCAGTTTTCCTTTTTGGAGATCATTAATGATCGTCGTGTACAATTGGTCTTGTTGACTCATATTAATCCACTATATTAAATCAATTTGAAGTGTGAATGATTTTCAGTTATTTTGCTTGGTTTGCCAACCGTTTTAGCTAATAGCAGGTGCTCAGTTGAACGACGAATTTCCCAGAATCAAGCGTCTTCCGCCATACGTTTTCAACATTGTAAATGATTTGAAGGCAAAAGCGCGTGCGCGCGGCGAAGATATTATCGACTTTGGCATGGGGAATCCGGATAAACCGGCACCAGCGCACATTGTGGAAAAACTCGTCGAAGCGGCACAGCGTCCTGATACCCACCGATATTCTGTTTCCAGAGGTATTCCACGTCTGCGAAAAGCGATTTGTGACTGGTATCAGCGTAAATATGATGTGACATTGGATCCTGACTCAGAAACGATAGTCACTATTGGTTCAAAAGAGGGCCTGGCGCATTTGGCACTGGCAACGGTGGGCCCGGGCGATGCGGTTTTAGTGCCAAACCCGGCTTATCCGATTCATCCTTATGGTTTTGTGATTGCCGGTGCGGATATTCGTCATGTACCGCTAACCCCGGATGTTGATTTTTTTGCCGAGCTGGAAAAGTCGGTTAAAGATTCATGGCCAAAACCTAAAATGCTGGTGTTGAATTTCCCAGGCAATCCAACCACCCAGTGCGTTGATCTGGATTTCTTCCAGCGGGTTGTTGATTTTGCCAAAGAGCATCAGATTTGGGTTATTCATGATTTGGCGTATGGTGAGATCACCTTTGATGGTTATAAAGCGCCTTCCATTTTGCAAATCCCTGGCGCAAAAGACGTTGCGGTTGAGTTTTATACCTTATCCAAAACCTACAATATGCCAGGCTGGCGCGTAGGCTTTATGTCAGGCAATCCGACATTAGTTGCGGCATTGGCCCGAATGAAATCCTATCTGGATTACGGCATGTTTACCCCGATTCAGGTAGCCGCCATTACGGCTCTGGATGGTCCACAGGAATGTGTGGCAGAAATTGTCGAAACCTATAAACAACGTCGTGACGTGTTGTGTGACGGGCTAAATGCGATTGGCTGGCCAGTGGAAAAACCTAAAGCGACCATGTTCGTCTGGGCCAGAATTCCTGAGCAATTCCGTGAAATGGGTTCGCTGGAGTTCAGTAAGAAATTGCTTAAAGAAGCTAAAGTAGCTGTATCGCCAGGCATTGGTTTTGGTGAATATGGCGATGACTATGTGCGTTTCGGACTGATTGAGAATCAGCACCGTACCCGGCAGGCAATCCGTGGTATCCGTGACATGATGAAAAAAGGGTAGGGGGCAAAAAGTGCAATCAGTCAAAATTGGTATTCTTGGCTTAGGCACTGTTGGTAGTGGTACTGTCAGTGTTTTAAAGCGAAACTCAAAAGAAATAAGCCGCCGTGCAGGCCGTGGAATTGAAATTTTGCGTGCCGCGGATAAAAATCTGGATTCAGCTAAAAGCTGTGATTTGAACGGCATTGATTTAACGGATGATGCGTTTTCAGTGGTCAATGACCCGGAAATTCAAATCATTGTTGAGTTAATTGGTGGTACCGGTATCGCCCGAGATTTAGTGATGCAGGCAATTGAAAACGGTAAACACGTCGTCACTGCCAACAAAGCCTTAATCGCAATGCATGGCAACGAATTATTTGCCAAGGCGCAGGAAAAAGGCATCACGATTGCTTTTGAAGCCGCCGTTGCTGGTGGCATCCCGATTATCAAGGCTATCCGTGAAGGTCTGGCCGCTAACCGTATTGAGTGGCTGGCAGGCATTATTAACGGAACTGGTAACTTTATCCTGACGGAAATGCGTGATAAAGGCCGTAACTTTGCCGATGTTCTGGCTGAAGCTCAGGCTTTGGGCTATGCCGAAGCCGATCCGACATTTGATGTGGAAGGCATTGATGCAGCACACAAGCTGACCATCATGGCGTCGATTGCATTTGGTATTCCTTTACAGTTTTATAAAGCCTATACCGAAGGCATCAGCAAAATTTCCCAGGAAGATGTGCAGTACGCAGAAGAATTGGGATACCACATCAAACATCTGGGGATTGCCCGGAAAACACCTCAAGGTGTTGAACTACGAGTTCATCCGACATTAATTCCAAAACGTCGTCTGATTGCCAACGTCAATGGGGTAATGAATGCCATCGTCGTGAAAGGCGATGCAGTTGGGCCAACCTTGTATTATGGTGCTGGAGCAGGAGCTGAACCAACTGCTTCTGCGGTAGTAGCAGATATTGTTGATATTGTTCGTGCGCTGACTACTGACCCGGAAAATCGGGTGCCACATCTGGCCTTCCAGCCTGATTCATTGAAAGATACACCGATTTTACCGATGTCTGAGGTCATTACCTCTTATTATTTGCGGATTAACACAGAAGATAAGCCGGGTGTGTTAGCCGACATTACTCGTATTTTCAGTGAGCAGGACATCAATATTGAAGCGATCCTGCAAAAACAACCGGAAGAAGAAGAGGGCACAGTGCCCATCATTATGCTGACCCAGCCGGTGGTTGAAAAAAATATGGATGAAGCGATTGCCCAAATCGAAGCATTGGATACTGTCAAACACGCGATCATGCGTATCCGCATGGAATCGCTGGGCTGAAAAAACGCCCGTTAAAGAATTAAAGAGGAACTACTTATGCCATTTCGTCCACGTTATACCGGCCTGATTGACCGTTATCGTGACCGTTTGCCGGTCAATGATGACACCAGACTGATCAGCCTTGGTGAAGGTAATACACCATTATTGAAATTGAACAATATCCCTAAGTTAATTGGCAAAGATGTTGATATCTACGTCAAATATGAGGGATTGAATCCGACGGGGTCTTTCAAAGATCGCGGTATGACCATGGCCGTGACCAAAGCTGTTGAAGAGGGTAGTAAAGCCATTATTTGTGCTTCTACCGGTAATACGTCAGCAGCAGCGGCTGCTTATGCTGCACGTGCTGGTATCACTGCTTTTGTTATTATTCCTGATGGCAAAATTGCCCAGGGTAAACTCGCTCAGGCTATGATGCATAACGCAGTGGTTATCCAAATCAAAGGTAACTTTGATGAGGGGATGCAACTGGTTAAAGACGTTGCAGAGCATGCTCCGGTCACCATTGTAAATTCAATTAATCCTTATCGTTTGCAAGGTCAGAAAACTGCTGCGTTTGAGATCATTGAAGAGTTAGGTCGTGCTCCGGATTATCACTGCCTGCCAGTCGGTAACGCCGGTAATATCACCGCCCATTGGATTGGCTACTGTGAGTATTCATCAGCCAGTGGCGATCATGTCACTGAAGCCTGCGCTTACTGTCATGGCAATTGTAAATATGCAGGTGGCGCGATTGTTGGTAACCGTCCGAAAATGGTGGGTTATCAGGCGAATGGCAGTGCACCGTTTATGCGTGGTGCGATGGTAGATGATCCTGAAACAGTCGCTACCGCGATCCGTATTGGTCATCCGCAAAGCTGGGATATGGCCTGGAAAGTGAAAGAAGAGTCACAGGGCTGGTTTGATGAGTGCTCTGATGACGAAATATTGGCTGCCCAGAAATTATTGGCCGAAAAGGAAGGGATTTTCTGCGAACCCGCTTCCGCAACTTCAGTCGCCGGCGCATTGCGGGATATTCAATCTGGCAAGATTCCTGAAGGCAGTACCGTTGTTTGTACGTTGACAGGTCACGGTCTGAAAGATCCTGATATTGCTATCAAACAAAGTAGTTCACCAGTCATTACTGTAAATGCTACATTAGACTCAGTACGCGAGGCGATTATCAACAACTTGGCCAGATAAATATGACTGAAATGATGGCACCACAGGATCATGAAAGAGCGGCAGCCAGAATGCCGCACGATATCTTTTTAACGAACCTGATTGCGAATCATATTCTGTTGTTCACGGCGATTGCTGCAACAGGGAAGAGTTATTTTGAGTTTATCGTATTGGTGCCGTTGTTATCATTTTCGTTTGTTGGGTATACCTTTATTCGCTCCAGCAGAATCAAACGTGAAGACAGTGAGTTTGTCTATATTCACTGGCAAATCGCCCGCCGCTGGAGTTTCTTCTTTGCCATAGTGTTATCCGTCGTGGTGACTGTGGCAATATTAGGCTGGTTAAGTTACACCTACTTAGGACTGATGAAAGAAGCCGCTTTTGCCTTGGTAGGTGGACTAAGCTTTTTACCGACCCTGGTCAGTGTTTTGATATTGATCGTGATTGAAATGGAATCACTGCATCATGCCAGAGTGGGCACCTTACCAGAGTGGGCAAAACGGCGATTTCAAGGAGTTTAAGCTATCCTTGTGTTACTCGGATTTCCGCTGAACCACCGAGTGGATCACCAGCTGATTTTCAAAATACACATCAAACTGTGGATATTGCCAGCGAGTAATTGCCGGTGTGCCTTTTGGCGCGTATTTCTGCTCTGCTATCCCATATTTTTGTTCAACCTGTTGCATTGTCATGCCCCGAGTAGGACGCAAGATACCTGACTCACTGTTAGGCGTTTTATAAGTCGGTTCGGCAATTGATAAAGTGTCCGCCTGTATTGGCAAGACCATAAATAAAGACAATCCAGTTGCCAGGAGATGGCGTTTCAACATGATGGTAGCTCCCTTAACGACCTGCGCCAGCATATTATTGCGGCAAAAATAATTCAATTAAACTGTTTAAATACCGTTGACCCAACTCGGTAGGTCTAATCCACTTAACCGAATAATCAATCAATCCGCGTTCCTCGGCTTCAGCTAATGGTTTTTTAATGGTCGCCAGCGGTACACCACACTGCTGCATAAATAACGATGTTGCAAAACCGTCCGTTAAACGTAAGGCATTAAGCATAAACTCAAAACCGATTTCATTAATGCCAACCGGTTCCTGTTTCATAACACGTTGTGCACTATTGACCTTGTCCAGGTAAGCTTGAGGCTGTTTTTGTTTAACCAGCCGCTCAATCGACTGCGTGGCGGCACTGGTTAATTTACTATGAGCCCCGGCCCCAATACCCAGATAATCACCAAACTGCCAGTAGTTGAGATTATGGCGGCTCTGACGACCATTTTTTGCATAGGCAGAGACTTCATATTGCAGATAACCGGCCTCGGCCAGACGTTGTTGATTAGCAATCTGCCAGTTATCAATCGGTTCGTCATCAGGTAATTGTGGGGGAGACTGATGAAACAACGTATTAGGTTCAATGGTGAGCTGATAATACGAAATATGTGTTGGTTCTAGGGCGATGGCTGTTTCTACATCTTTTCTGGCGAGTTCAGCCGTTTGTTTGGGCAAACCAAACATCAGATCCAGATTGAAATTATCAAACCCCGCCTGGTGGGCAATTTCGGCTGCTCGAATGGCTTGCTTTCCATCATGAATCCGGCCTAATGCGGTTAATGAATCACCATCAAAGCTTTGTATGCCAATCGATAGCCGATTAATGCCAATAGCACGATAGTCTGTAAAACGTGCTGCTTCAAAAGTACCTGGATTGGCTTCCAGGGTGATTTCTGCATCGGCACGGATAGGTAATAACGCACGTAAGGCAGAAAATAAACGGTCATATGCTTCTGCACTGAACAGGCTGGGGGTGCCACCACCAATAAAGATTGTCTGGATAGTGCGTCCCCAGACCAACGGCAGATCCTGCTCAAGATCCCGGATAAGCGCATCGATATAGGCCTGCTCAGGAATCTCGTCTCCGGCCTGATGTGAATTAAAGTCACAATAGGGGCATTTGCGTACGCACCATGGCACATGGATATACAGGCTTAATGGCGGCAGAGCAGTAAAATTAAACATGGTTGTACCAGCTGGGAATGATTTAAATAACTAGCAACCGTTAGGGTTGATGACGGGTATATTTAAATTCTTCCATAAATTGACGCATGGCTTTGCCGCGATGGCTGATTGCATGCTTCTGTTCCGGCGAGAGCTCGGCCGCAGTACAGTCTGTTTCAGAAACCCAAAACACCGGATCATAACCAAATCCTTCATCGCCGAGCGGTGATTGCAAAATTTGCCCCTGCCAGCTGCCCTGACAAATCAGTGGTGTTGGATCTTCTGCATGACGCATAAACACCACCACACATTGGAATCGTGCTGTGCGTTCCGTTTCCGGAACGTCTTTCATCGCCTCCAAAAGGGCCTCAATATTGTCCGTATCGGAGGCATCCGGTCCGGCATAACGTGAAGAATAAATTCCCGGTGCACCATGCAAAGCATCGACTTCAATCCCTGAATCATCTGCTATTGCCGGTAATCCCGTGTATAAAGCGGCATTGCGAGCTTTGATAATGGCATTTTCCACGAAGCTGAGGCCGGTTTCCTCAGCCTCAGCAACATTCAGATCAGATTGCGCAATAAGCTCCAGACCAAGTGGACTGAGGATCTGCGATAATTCACGCAGTTTTCCAATATTACCGCTGGCCAGAACGATTTTAGACATCAGTCTGCCAATGCCTCGCGTTGTTTGATCATCAATTGTTCAATCCCAATAGCAGCCAAATCCAGCATGGATTGTAATTCATCTGCTCTGAAGGCATGGCCTTCCGCAGTCCCCTGTAGTTCAATATATGCGCCTGCATCATTCATGACAACATTCATATCGGTTTCAGCCGTTGAATCTTCAGCATAATCCAGATCCAGTACGGCTGTACCATTGTGAATCCCAACGGAAACAGAAGCGACCTGACCATGTAACGGGCTTTTTTTGATTTTACGTTTTTTAATCAGATAATCGATCGCATCCTGCAGCGCTACAAAGGCGCCGGTGATGGAGGCCGTGCGAGTGCCGCCATCGGCCTGAATAACATCACAATCAATGGTAATCGTGCGTTCACCCAGCGCCTTTAGATCAATTGCTGCCCGTAAAGAACGACCTATCAAACGCTGGATTTCCATGGTACGGCCACCTTGTTTACCGCGGCTGGATTCACGTTGCATACGTGAGCCGGTAGAGCGTGGCAGCATGCCATATTCGGCCGTGATCCAGCCTTCGCCCATCCCCCGTAAAAAGGGTGGAATACGCTCTTCAACAGAAGCAGTACATAGCACTTTTGTGTCACCAAACTCGACCAGTACGGAGCCTTCCGCATGTTTTGTGTAATTGCGGGTGATGGTGATCTCACGAAGTTGATCAGGTTGTCGGCCACTTGGACGCATCTGTTCTATCCTTTACTAAAAATACGATGATTATACTGATGCATCTCAATTCCCGCGTGCTTTTTACCTTTGGTTTTCGTTAATATGGGGGCTTAATAGCTATAGGAAAACCATTGTGATACGAAGCATGACCGCCTTTGCCCGCCATGAGCAAGTAACTGAACTCGGCACTCTGATCTGGGAAGTCAGATCGGTTAATCATCGTTATTTAGAACTCGCTTTGCGACTGGAAGAATCATTTCGACCTCTGGAAATGGACATCCGCAAAATTTTTGCCGAGCGTATGGCACGTGGCAAGATCGAAGCTAGCCTGCGATATCATCCTTCCCAACAGCAAAACGCATTACATATCGATGAGAACCTGGCGCAATCAGTGATAGATGCCTGTGAGCAATTAACCCAAATGGCCAAACAAGCTTTGCCGATTGATCCTTTGCGACTGTTGCAATGGCCTGGTGTGGCAGATAGTGAACAGGTCGATTTAACCGCACTGAAGCAACAGGCCATGGATGCTCTTGATATGACGCTTGCAGACTTTATCAGTGGCAGAGAAAGAGAAGGGCAGGCCTTGGCTGATATGATCCTGCAGCGTTGTGAAGAAATATTGCAAATTGCTGAAGCGGTGAAACTTCGTATGCCCGAGATTCTCGAACAACAACGGCAACGTCTGTTACAAAAAGCTGCTGAACTGGAAGTGACTCTGGAACCGGAACGACTGGAACAGGAAATTGTGTTGATCGCCCAGAAAAGCGATGTGGCTGAAGAGCTGGATCGCTTACAAAGTCATGTAGATGAGGTCAAACGTGTACTGCAGCGTGATGAACCTGTCGGTCGCAGGCTCGACTTTCTGATGCAGGAGCTTAATCGAGAAGCCAATACCCTCGGTTCGAAATCCATTGATACCGACACCACACGTTATTCAGTTGATCTGAAAGTACTAATAGAACAGATGCGAGAACAAATCCAGAATATTGAATGATTCACAATGTGAACGAACTCTCCTGGCAGTTAACTGGCCGCCAGGGTTTTTGTCATTGTTGGATTAATAGCATTATCCCCCCCTAAAGAAACCATGCTTTCGGCCGTTACGGACGTGTATCTTCAGAACGCTCATGATGAGGTTTTGCCTGCAAAAGGGCTCAAAGGGATGAATGAAACGAGCACCTGTTCTATGAGCATCGAATGAAAAAAATAACTGTTTGCTTCCTGGGTCTTTTTGCTGGCACCAGCCATGCTACGAATGGTATCAATCTGATTGGATTTGGCGCCGAATCTACATTAATGGCTGGGGCAGATATTGCTGTGGCACGTGATACCACTGCGCTCAATACCAATCCGGCCGGACTGACTCAAATTAAAACCAAACGTTTTGATGCGTATGGTTCATTACTGCGGATTACTGATTTGTCGCATGAAGATCAGTTTGGTAATGATAGACATGCAAGTAACCTCTATACCGGATTAGGCGGCATGGGGTATGCACAAAAACTGGAAAATGTGGCATGTACGGTGGGGGGCGGACTGTTTGCACAAGGCGGTTCTGGTGGCGTATTTGAAAATATGCAAACCGCTTTTGCAACAGAGGATGAATACTCGGGTTTGTTTGCTGTGGGCAAACTTACCGGTGGCGTAGGCTGTGAAGTCAATGATAAATGGTCAGTCGGCGGCAGTTTTGGCCTGGTCTATGCGCAGGCTGAACAGAAGATCTTCCCTGATACCTCAGCACCGCCTGCATTTGCGGGAATTGAGATAGACGACGCGACCAGTTTACGCACCAGCTTTAAATTGGGTATTCAGTATCGGGCAACTCCCAAGCTTACGCTGGCAGCCAGTTATACCGGTAAAACAGAGCTGCCGTTAACCGATGGTGAACTTAAACTTAATATGACAGGTGCTGGTCTGGGGGTAGTCAAGTACGATGATGTTTCGTTGAAAGGTCTGGCCTTGCCTGAAGAAATCGGGGTGGGCGCCGCCTATCAGATGAATGAAAAACTGTTACTTTCGTTAAAAGTTAACTGGTTGAACTGGTCTGACGCGATGAAAAAAACCGAGTTACGAGCGACCGATCCCTCTGTTGCCGGTTTACCGGATATTAACAGTACCTCAACTATGAACTGGAATAACCAACTGGTGTTTGCCACGGGCATGGCCTATCGCTATAACGACAAACTGACGTTATATAGCGGCTATAACTATGGGAAAAACCCGATCCCAAAAGAACATACCAATCCTGTTGTGGCGGGGATCTTTGATCATCACCTCACTTTTGGCGGCAGTTATCAATACAATTCAGAATGGATTATTTATGGTGGTATTGAATACGATTTCCGTAAAAAAGTGGATTACACCAATAGCGAGCTGCCGTTTGGTAACGATTCACAATTGCGTAATGAAGCCGTATGGCTGCATATGATGGTCAGCCGACAATGGTAATTGTTCGCTGGTTATTCACCATTATGCAGCGTTAATTCTGCTCAGAGTGATAGCAGCCAAAATGCTTATGATGTCTTTAAGCCCATTGGCGGTTATCGTTGGTGCGTTTTTGGTGATACATACGTTCGTCAGCCAAAATTCTCAATTCATTTATATTGATGGTTTCGACCATATTAGCTGAACCATGACTGACACCGGCTTTTTCAAATCCGTTCTGTCGCATGTATTGTATGGTTTGTGAGATTACTTCTCTGATATTTTCTGCGTAGGTAATACTGTCGCTGGTGATGGCAAATTCATCACCTCCCATCCGGTGAAGTACGCCGAGATCCCCAAGTTTCGCTGACAGGACTCTGGCAAACATCTGCAGCATTTCATCACCTTTTTGGTGCCCATAGGTGTCGTTATAAAGCTTGAGGTTATCCATATCCAACAGCGTTAACATACCGTCAGCCGGTAACTCTTCCATGGAAATATCCAGGGCATAACGATTGGGCAGGCCTGTAAGTGCATCATGATGGGCAATTTGCAAACTCTGCTGGACCAGCACCAGATTATGTTCTTTTTCCCGGTAAACCTCGGCAAACTGATATCCCAGAACCAGACCGATAAGTAATACTTCAACCGTGACGGCTAACAAGCCGATATGCTCGATATAGATGGTGTATACACCATCCAGATCCTTGCTGGAAATTGCTATCGAGCCAATCACAAAAAAAGCAGCGATTGCCACCAGATAAAAATAGGCAATTTTATAGCCTTCAAATGCTCTTACCAGAGCCGCAATCAATGCATAGAGCATCATCAGACCAACACCATAACGGGCGCATTCTATGATCAGATTTTTATTGAAAATGGCCACAACGAATAATACTGCCAGCATCATTAAAAACAGTTTTGCCAGCTTATCCAGCCTGGGATGCGTTTCGGGGTGGATCTGTAATAAATGCTTGGCAAACAGAATGTAGGCAAAGTTACTCAGCAGAATGGGACCGCCGACAAAGTAAAACCAGTGGATATTGAACAGATCCGGGGTAATTAACAGCGCCGTACCGTTGTAGAGCACATTCATCATGATAAAAAAGGTGTACATGATTTCGGTGGTACGCCGTCTGACCAAAGCCAGAATGGTGTAATACACGCCAAGACTTATCAGAATGCCCATACTGACCAGGGTAATAACAGTGCCCCATTTTATGGCTTCACGATAATGCGGCAAGCTGTCCCAATAAGGCTGAGGCTGGGCAATAAAATAGGGTGAAACCAGTTGGGTGGTGAGCTGATACTGACCCGGAGGCAATCTGAATTCGCGTCCATGACGCATAAAAAAAGTGTTTTTGACCTCTGATTCGATTCCACCCCGGGCTTCTGCAATGAAATTACCTGAAATGTCAGTTATATAGTGATGAAAATGTCCTAATACGCTGCCATTTTTAAAATCAATAACGATTGTTTCATCAGCATCAGTGATATCAAATACGGATTGAAAGACGTAATGCCCGCCAGTTAAAGACGGAGCATTGACAGTGGTTTCAGGCGGATCTGGAAAGATCCAGTTGGCACTGACTTCATACCACTGACCAACAAATGATTGTTGTGCAAAACTGGTAATGGGAAGAAGAAAAAGAACAAAACATAATGCATATCTGAGCAGATACAATGATCGATCCGCCCCAAATTGCTGAAGCAGCAGCATGTTCAGTTAATTTCCATACTGAAAAGCTCCATTATTTTCATATGATTACGTATCTTTATTATTATTGGCAATTAGCAGGGAATTTAGCATATTTACCTTGTGATTGTAACAATAAGATAGCGCAAGTATCAGGTGTGGGGTGGGGGGTAACAACACCTTCCAGGTAGAAGTTCTTTAAAAGTACGTAGGTAAATTAAGTTGTCTGCCTAATAATATTTTGAAGTAATTCTTGGGATCGAAATAGCTTCCTGACCAATCAATTAAATGCTTTTATGCTCTTTTTTTTCATTGTCTGTTTTAGTAAGAAAATTAGTTTTTTTGAATATCCATTGCTTTATCAGCCAGCTGAGAAACAGAAAGTGGTTTGCTGAGGTAAAAGCCCTGGACGCCCTGGCAGCCAATATCACTCACCGTTTGCATAGCATGCTGATTTTCAATCCCTTCAATGACGGTTTCATATCCCATTTCGTGCAACATGGTCAGTAATGCTTTTACTTTGCGACGTTTTTGCGGGTCTTTCTCGAATTGATAAATAACCGAACGATCCAGTTTTACTACTTTAACTTCACTGAGTTCCGTAATATAACCAAAGTTTGAATAACCTGAACCAAAGTCATCAATGGCGATGGAGACCCCCAGATCGGTGAGGTTTTTCAATGCCAGTTTTGCATTTTCAAAATGGGATAAAAGCGCCACTTCTGTGACCTCAATAGTCAGCCAGTCAAGTGGAGAAAGCGTTAGCAGCTTTTGCAAAAGTTCACTTTTGTCAGGGTCATGCAAACGATTTAAATGTGTCGGGTGCATATTGATGGAAATGCTGAGTTTTTCAGCTTTTTCCGGATGCTCCTTTAACCATTTTTTGCGTTGCTGAACGACCTGTTCGATGACCCACTCATCCAGTTCTGTGGTGAGTTTTGACATCTGCACAATTGGGATAAGTTCATGAGGCATAATGTGCCCCAATTCGGGGTGATGCCAACGAATCAGTGCTTCCAAGGATGCATTTACATCGGGCTCGCTGCAATGGAATATCGGCTGATAAACTAAATGTAAACCGATATCTTCCCCCTCAACCAAACCTCTTTGTAACTCGGCTTCAATCTGCAATTGCTTTCTAAGTTCATCTGAACGATCCGGGTCAACAAAGCCAAAATAGCCTTTGCCATTTTCTTTGGCACGGTACATGGCAATATCCGCATTTCGCAGCAGAATATCCGGTAAATCGCCATCTTCAGGGTAGATGGCAATACCGATACTGGAGGAAATAAATAGATTCTGGTTAGGGGTATGAAAGGGTTGTTTCATACTTTCGATGATTCGTTGTGCAAATAGTTGTGCATCAACTTCAGATTCTATGTCCTCCAGCAGAATGACAAATTCATCACCACTTATTCGAGCAAAAGTATCACTCTCACGGACCAATCTCGAAACAATATGAGTGAAATACTGCAATACATCATCACCAACAGCATGCCCTAACGAATCATTAATGCGTTTGAAATTATCCAGATCCAGAAATAACACAGCGAACTTACTTTCTTTGCGATGACTTCTGGCAACGGTGTCTTTCAGGATCTGATTAAGATGCATCCGGTTTGGCAAGCCGGTCAGTTCATCAAATAAGGCCAGTTGATGTAATTGCTGTTCACGTCGTTTTAATTCAGCAATATCGCTGGCCAATAGCACGTAGCACGCATCACCGTCATGCTGATCTTCTACACGACTGATGGAGACCATCTGGGGTTTTAATTTGTCATGGATATAAAAGCTGAGTTCGCCACGCCACGAGCCTTGTTCTGCTAACGTCTTCCATAGCTGTTTTAAAGATAATTCACTTTCTTCATCGCATCGCAGAAAGTCATTCACATTAGTCGCCAGAATTTCATCATTTTCAATATTGAGCGTAGTCAGCATTGCCTGATTGGCATACAGAATATTTTGCCGGTCATTAATCACCAGAATATTGTCCTGCGTGTTATCAAATACCGATTGTGCCAGTGACATTTGTCGATTATTTTTTATTGTCTGAGTAATGTCAGATTGCAGGCCAATAAAGTGAGTCACTTTATTATTGTGATAAACCGGTGCGATGTTGAGCTGATTCCAAAAAGTTGTTCCATCCTTACGATAATTCAATATCGTGGTTTCATAATGACGGCCTTCTTTGATCGCCTTTTTAATGGATTGAACGGCTATTTCAGGCGTGGCTTCACCCTGTAATATCAGACAACTTTGACCGATTACTTCCTCGCTTTCATAACCGGTCATTTCAGTAAAAGCACGGTTGGTATATAGAATCGGCATATTCTCAGCCAATGCATCCACAATAACGATGCTTTGCTGAGCGGCTTCCATTGCTCGCGCCTGCAGATTATTATCAATTAAGGATTGTTTCAGACGGTCATAGGTATGAATTAATTCGGTGTTATCCCAGAATAATAAAACGGCACCATTAATATTTCCCTGATTATCCATATAAGAATTAACCGATAACAGATACTGGCGTTCACCGGAAATTTGGAAATTTACGGTTTCCCCGGTTTCACGCGCTTTTTCAATCAGTTTGACCAGATCCGGCAGGTTATGGTCACTGCGTAACTGAGTGATTCGTAAACCCACATTGTCAGTATTCAAATTGAACAGTTGCTCTGCAGCGGGATTAAAGTGCGTCAGTAATAAATTGTCATCTATTACAATCAACGGGTGGGACAGGCTGTTTTGCATATTCTGCAAGTCGGCATTAAGCGTAATAATTTCATTACTTTTTACCTGCAATTCTTCATTGACGGTTGTCAGTTCTTCATTAGTTGATTGCAATTCTTCATTAGCCGTTTCCAGTTCTTCGTTAGTCGATTGCAACTCCTCATTGGCCGACTGCATTTCTTCATTAACTGATTGCAGCTCTTCGTTTGAGGTTTCCAGTTCTTCAATCACTGTCTGCAAGTGTTCCTTGGTGGAGGACAACTCCTGTTGCAATTGCACGATACGTTCATAATTTGCCGAATCGGTTTCTTCTTCAAAATTGTCATCGAGCGTCGTCTGTTCGAACCTGACCAGATATAACGCATCATTGATATCTTTGATCTGCAACGGGATGACTTCAAACATATACGCAATATCGCCCAGGCGAATATTATGACTGCGGTAAGCTTGCGTTTCATTTCTGGCCTTATAGACCAGACCTTTGATTTCCAGCTGAAATTCGCTGCGAATCATGCTCTGGATATTCAGGCTGGCACGGCCACGACCTATTTGAGTGATGGGTGAGATATCACCATAAATAAACCGTATTTCCATACTGCTATCGACGACAAACGCATTGCTAATGATGTGTTGGGTAACTGCTTTAAACACCCGTTCGTCCATGGTTTCCACATCCTTCATAACGGGCGGTTTTATCGGGGCGGATGGCTTGCTTAAAGATTGCTGTTTCACCTTGTTTCTTCGGTAAAACTCCAAACTGTTTACATTTCGACGGGAAAAGGTTCGACCGGCATTAGAATCAATATCAAACAACTCATTATTGGTTAATGATTCTGATTGTCCTAAAAACAGGAAGCCATCCTGATTCAAAGCATAATGGAAAGTGGCCTGAATCTGTTTTTGCAATTGGGCTTTCATATAGATCAGGACATTGCGACATGTCACCAGATCAAGCCGCAGAAAAGCCGGATCCTCGACCAGATTATGTTTAGCAAATAACACCATATCGCGTATTGATTTGTTGACTTCATAACCATCGCTCATGTGCGAAAAATGCCTATCCAGCCGTTGTTGGGATAATCCTTTTATGGCTGCAAGTTCATATTTCCCTTTACGGGCAATGGTTAACGCTTTGGTATCAATATCCGTGGCAAAGATCTGTGCACGATAATCGACAAGGTCATTTCCCAGAATTTCACAGAGTAAAATGGCGATGCTGTAGGCTTCTTCACCTGTTGCACAGCCAGCGACCCAAATACGGATTTCATCACCTTTACTTTTTCCTCGCAGGATTTTTCTGAGTAGTCGTTCGAGTTCATCAAAAGCGTCTGCATCACGAAAAAATGCAGTTACCGAGATCAGTAAATCCTGATACAGATAATCCAGTTCTTGTGGATACTCCTGTACATATTGTTCATATTCAATCCAGCTGGCCGTATCGGTCGCCACTAATCGCCGATGAATGCGTCGGCGCAGGGTATTATCTTTGTAATTAAAAAAGCTGACGCCAGTATGCCTGGCTAACGCTTGCAAAATAGTATCGAAAGAATCTAATTGATTATCGGTATTTTTGGGTAGCTTGCTAATGGCTTCATAATTCGCTAAACGAATCAATTCCTCAGCGATTTTGGCCACATTCAATACACGGTCAATGCATCCTGTTTCAATCGCGGTTTTGGGCATACCCTCATATTTGGCTTCATTGGGCTGTTGAGCAAACACAAAACCATCGCGCGCTTTGATTTCCCGACATCCTCGAGCGCCATCACTTCCAGTACCCGACAAAACGACACCAACAGCTCGGTCCTGATAGGCCTCAGCCAGGGAAATAAAAAGATCATTAGCCGAGGGTTTAGGCACTCCCGGTTTGCGATTGGATTGCAGAAATATTATATCGTCACTGACGGTGCCGTTATAACCCGGCGGAATGACAATGGCAGTGCCTAACATTAAGGGCATACCATGTTTGGCGTTAATGACGGGTAAGTTACTTTCGCGCGAGAGCAAATTGGCCAACAGGCTTTCATGATCAGGGGAAAGGTGTTGCGCAATGACAATACAGATACTGTCATGTTTAGGCAGGTTTTTTAATAAACTGGTTAGTGCTTCCAATCCGCCCGCTGAAGCCGCTAAACCCACGTAAAGTGGTTTTCGACTAACACTTTTAAGCATGAATGACTCCGATAGAACTGCCGATACTGTTTCCGTAATTTGGCACTGCTGATCATCGGATAGCAGGAAAAGAGGTTATCTTTGAAGGGCAGTTTTGTTGATTTTTCAGCACATTAACATTTGGCAAAACTGATAAGCCTTAACTTGAATTAACCGGGTTTTATCGGGTTAACAATCAGCAGGCTCAGATAATGTGTTTGTTATATTTCACCGGAAGACTTGATTTAATAAATTGTAGGCAAAAAAAAGCCATGCTATGCACGGCCTTAAAATTAAAATTGGTTTGGCTTAGCTGGCAAAACGCCGTCTTAAACCTAGGAAACCTATCAATGTAGGTGCAAGTAACCATAGCGCTGCTGGTAGCGGTACCGCTGACGTATTGAAATAAGCAATGTGTGATACGTCCTGACCAGTATGAGTGGTATAACTCAATTGAGTGATAGGTGAATTAAATAAGCCAACCATCGTGAAGTTCGAATATTTCATTAAAAAACCCTGGAATGCGATTCCAAGTGATGAAGAGTCAAATATATTGCCCACAGGAGGCGGTTCAATTTTTGTAAAATCAGTCACTATAAAACCGGCGCCTGCTGCATTCAAAGCTGTTTGGAGTTGACTCGCATCAACCGCATTAGGCAATGCGTCCTCAATTAAATAGCCACTAGATGCACCTGGCATATAATCAGTAATGTTCACTACAGTGGAGATCGTACCTTCATGGCCAGGAGGTCCCGCGGGAGTTAAATAGTTAACTGGATTGGTAAGTGATAATGTGGCTGCATTTACAGCAAATGACAAGGTTGCCATTCCTGCTATTACTAGTGATTTAATGTATGTATTCATAATGCACACCCCCCCTAGAAATGTGAATTATTTGTGAACTACGTCTCACAATCTAGGCCTGAATAGATTTTCTGCATATTGTACTTTGGTACAAGTTTTCGATTTTTTATGAGAAAAAGTCATGGCCTTGTGTGGGGGGACGCACTTATTAGTTTTAGCCAGGCATTGGTAATAGAGAAATAAAGCCTTTCACGAATCACGAAAAAACCAAAAAAAAGCCGTGCATTGCACGGCTTTTTTCAAAAAGATTCTTTGTTATTTTTTCAGACGACGTCTTAAGCCTAAAAGCCCCATCATTGCCGGGGCAAATAACCATAAAGCTGCCGGAACGGGCACTTCTGAAACAGACGTATTGAAATAGGCGATATGTGAAACGTCTTTTCCATTATGGGGTAAGAAATCCAGGCTGGAGATCGGCGAGTTGAACAGACCTATTAGTGTGGTTGTACCATATTTCATCAGGAAACCACTGAATGAAAGGCCCAAAGGGGCTGTATTCAAAGTGTTGCTGGCAGGACTGTTGATTTTGAAAAAATCCGTAACCACAAAACTTGAGCCGATAGCAGATAAAGCCGTTTGAACATGTGCCGCACTCATGGCGGTTGGATTAGGTTTTGGAACATAAAAACCTACTGACGCATCTGGTATGAAACTATTAATATTAAGAATCTCAGAAATAGACCCTTTAAAGCCATTGGCATTGTAGGAAGTTGTACCCGCCAAAGATAATGTTGCTGCCTGAATAGAAAAGCTAAATGATGCCGCTAATAGGACTAACAAGCTTTTAATAAAGGTAATTTTTTTCATACAGAAGTGCGCCTCCAGAGGTGCGAAAGACATAATTAAAACCTACGTTACGTAATATAAAGATAAAACTCGCCAGCGCCTATAGTACCTTGGTACTACTTCCTGTTATTTGTTGGGAATTATTCCTGAAAATCTGAAAATACCGCCAGATGGTCAGCTTCTAGCCTTATTCCAAGGTATTCACCCACCTCATGTTGATGATGACTCTGCACTAAACACAGTATGTGTTGCCCACTTTGTAGCCTCAAAGTATAGAGATAAACTGCTCCCCTGAACGCCCTGGCAACAATTTCAGCTTTTAGCGGGCTGTTATCGTCATGAATAATGTCATCCGGTCTGAGTAATAAGTTTACTTGTTGACCAGTACTCGCATTTGTCGTCATTTTGCCGCTGACAATGCCCAGCTCAGTGCTGATTTTATTATTTGCAATAATTTCGCCAGGGATCAATACACCTTGCCCGATGAAATCCGCGACAAATCGACTGCTCGGTCGGTGATACAAATCATAACCGTTACCCCACTGCAGCAATTTTCCTTGACCTAACACACCAATCTGATCGGCCATGGCAAAGGCTTCATGTTGATCATGGGTCACCATAATCGCTGTTACCCCATCGCGACGCAGTAAATGACGTACCTCCCGGGCAAGTTGTTCGCGCAAGTCGGAATCCATACTGGAAAATGGCTCGTCCAACAACAGGATATCGGGACGTGGCGCCATCGCTCGTGCCAGGGCAACACGCTGCTGCTGCCCACCGGAAAGTTGATGCGGATACTGGTTTTGGGCCCCCGTTAATTCAACTAATTCAAGTAATTCAGCTACGCGTTGCTGCTGTTGTTTTCGTGGCAGTTTTTGTAAACCAAAACCAATATTTTTGGCGACTGTCAGGTGTGGGAACAAGGCAAAGTCCTGAAACACCATACCGATATGGCGTTTTTCCGGAGGCAGGGAAAACTCAGCAACGCTGACGGTTTTACCGTGCAACACGATGCTGCCCTGCATTAATGGTTCAAATCCGGCAATAGCACGCAAGACTGAGGTTTTCCCACATCCTGACGGGCCAAGTAAGCAGGCAATTTCACCCTCTTTTAAGTGAAAGGAAATACCTTCAACGACTGGCCTGCCAGCATAACCAATGCTGATATTGTCGACGAGTAATTGTGGAAGTTGCATAGTGCTATCAGTTTTCATCAATCGCCAATTTTAACTTGCGGGATCGGGTAATGGTTTTACTTAACAGAATAACCGGAATGATGCCGGCAATCACAATAGCCAATGCTGCCGGAGCGGCTTCGGCCAAACGTTCATCAGATGCCAGTTCGTAGGCTTTTACGGCTAAGGTATTAAAATTAAAAGGACGTAAAATAAGCGTCGCGGGGAGCTCTTTTAATACATCGACAAATACCAGTAATAATGCCGTCATCAATGATGCACTTAACATCGGTATATGGATTTGTCTCAGTATCTGTAATGGTCGAAATCCAAACGAACGACCTGCTTCATCCATCGAATGGGTGATGCGTGTTAAGCCACTGTCTACGGTTTGTAATGACACAGCAAGAAAACGGGTCAGATAGGCAAATGTGACTGCGACCAATGTGCCACTCAATAATAGTCCAGTGGAATAATTAAACTGACTCCGCGCCAAATCATCAATGGTGTTATCAATCCAGGCAAAAGGAATCATCACACCAACGGCAATAACAGCGCCAGGTACGGCATACCCCATTCCTGCCACTTGAACAGCTCCGCTCACCAGTTTGCCTGGATAAAGTCGCTGGGCATAAGCCATAACAAGCGCCAGTAACAAAGCGAGTACGGCAGCAAACGCGGCAAGCGACAGGCTGTTGACCAGTAATCTTAGAAACTCTGCATCAATCACGGTATCCGCTACATGGATGGTCCAGCTAAGCAGTTGCAATGCCGGTAATAAAAAACCCAGTCCAAGGATAAACAGGCAAAACAGGAATGCCAGAAATGCCCGGCCACCGGTCAGTGGGAAACGACGCAGATCCTGATGACGACGACTGGTGTGGTGATAGCGGGCTTTACGACGGGAATAACGTTCGATCAGAACCAAGGCAAAGACAAATACCATCAGTCCAGCGGCGAGTTGAGCTGCTGCCGCAGCACTGCCCATACCGAACCAGGTTCGGAAAATGCCGGTGGTAAAAGTGCTGACGCCAAAGAATTGAACGGTACCGTAATCGGCTAAGGTTTCCATCAATGCTAATGATAAACCGGCAATGATTGCTGGACGAGCCAGCGGAAGCGCTACCTTCCAGAACGTTTTCCATGGCCCATTACCTAAGGTCCGACTGACATCCAGCACACAGATTGATTGATTCAGAAACGCCGCGCGGCTAAGCAAATAGACATAGGGATAAAGCACCAGAGTCAGCATAGCAACTGCGCCGTTTAGCGAGCGGATCTGAGGGAACCAGTAATCTCCGTATTGCCAGCCAAACCATTCACGCAGGCTGGTTTGTAACGGACCGGCAAAATCCAGCATTCCGGTATAGGTATAGGCAATGATATAGGCAGGCATTGCCATTGGCAGCAACAAGGCCCACTCGAACACACTGCGACCTGGAAATTGACACATTGTGGTGAGCCAGGCCGTTGTGACACCGATTAACAGCGTACCCATAGCGACGCCAAGCATTAACAGCAGAGAATTACGAATATAGTCGGGAAGCACCGTACTACTTAAGTGCTGCCAGATATCACCACTGGGAACAAAAACATGCGCCAAAACCACTGCCACAGGCATTGACAGGGCCACTGCCAGTACAAAAATGAATGCCGGGTAGGGGCGAAATTGGTTTATGAAGGACATGTAATTGTAAAGTTGGCAGTTGATAGGGCAAAACTGCCAACTTTACGCATGCAATTGCTTATTGCCAACCCGCACGGTCCATCAGCCGCAACGCATCGGCGTTAAATTCACCTAATTTATCCATGTCCAGTGAATCGGCACGGAAGTCTCCCCACTGTTCAAGTACTTTGCCTCTTTCAATATCGTCTCGAACTGGATATTCACCATTGGTTTCTGCATACCATTGCTGAGCAGTATCGCTGGTCAGAAACTCCAGCAGTTCAATCGCATTTTCGCGATGTTTGGCATCTTTAATAATGCCCGCTCCGGATACATTAATATGCACACCACGGTCATCCTGATTTGGCCAGAAAACCGCTAACTTTTCTGCTGCTGCTTTTTCATCGGCATCGTTGCTGGTCAACATACCTGCCAGATAATACGTATTGGCAATAACAATATCGCACTGGCCCGCCGCTGCAGCACTGATCTGATCGCGATCTCCACCTTGTGGCGAACGGGCGAAATTGGCGACCAGTCCTTTTGCCCATTCTTCCGTTGCAGCTTGACCATTGGCCACAATCATTGAAGCAACCATTGACTGGTTATAAATGTTACTTGATGAACGAACACAGATTCGGTTGTTCCAGCGTGGTTCAACCAGCGCTTCATAGGTTGAAAGTTCTGCAGGATCGACACGATCTTTCACATACATAATAGGACGAGCACGCAGCGACAAACCAAACCAGTAACCTTCCGGATGACGATAGAAAGAGGGGATGCGTTGCTGCAGAATTTCAGAGTCAACGGGTTGTAACAAGTCTTCTTCCATAGCACGGTGTAAACGACCCGCGTCTGTGGTTAACAGCATATCGGCGGGAGTATTGCGACCTTCATTCTGCAGACGTTGCAATAGCTCATCTGCGTTACCAGTGACCAGATTGACTTTAATTCCGGTTTCTTCAGTGAATTCATCCAGTAAAGGTTTGATCAGCGATTCAATTCGGGCGGAATACAGATTGACTTCTTTTATCTCGTTTTCAGATTCATTGCTACATCCCGAGATAAACAACAGACTTAAACCCAAACAAACACTCAGAAAAATACCTGCTTTGCGCATAGAACACTCCATGGTTGATGACATTAACAATGATAATGAGATTTATTTTTGTTTGGAATAGGGGGAATTAAAGTTTTCTTGGGTTATTAACAAGAAGAATCATAATATGACGGTAGTTAGCTCGCACAGAGCCTGCTTTTAGCTTTGCAAAAAACTGGCACAAAAAAGCGTAAACCAGTATTGTTTTCACAAACGAAATTCAGGTTTCAAAACTGAAACTGCGCAATCTGCAAGGTATCAAAATGTCTGGAAGTTTATTTATTGTGGCGGCACCCTCCGGTGCAGGGAAAACCAGTCTGGTTCGAGCATTGGTCAAACAGGACCCGCATGTTCGCTTATCGGTATCCCATACAACCCGTGCTGCAAGAGCGGGAGAGGCTGACGGCGAAGATTACTTTTTTGTCAGTCAGGATATCTTCAGCAAGATGCGTGATGCAGGAGATTTTCTTGAATCCGCAACAGTATTTGATAACAGTTATGGTACTTCGGCTGCTGCAGTGCATCACCAGTTACATGCCGGAAATGATGTGATTCTGGAAATTGACTGGCAGGGGGCTCAGCAAGTAAGAAAAAACTTTCCCGACAGCAGCAGTATATTTATTTTGCCGCCATCCAAACAGGCACTTGAACAGCGTTTGAGAGGCCGCGGACAGGATGATGAAGCAACGATTTCGCGCAGAATGCGAGACGCAGAGAGTGAAATGTCACATTACGTTGAATTTGATTATCTGATTGTGAATGATGACTTTGATCATGCGCTCGCCAGCCTGACTGCGATTGTGGTCGCGAGTCGGCACAAACTGGCTGTTCAACAGTCAAATTACAGTACCTTGTTAGCGGACTTACTGGCTTAAGCTGCGTATCTCTCGTAAAATTACATCTTTTAACCACAGGACAAATTAACATGGCACGTACTACCGTTGAAGATTGCCTCGAAAATGTAGATAACCGTTTTCAATTAGTGCTGGTTGCGGCAAAACGCGCTCGTCAGATTGCCATGGGTGATGATGCAATGGTGCCGGTCGATAACGACAAACCTACTGTTCTGGCACTGCGTGAAATTGCCGCAGGTCTGGTTGATCGCACTATTCTTACTAAAACCTCAGCTCGTCAACATGCCGAAGAAAGCATGGTCAGCGATGAAGAGCTGCAAAGCGAAATCTAATTTACCGTGAGTGCAAAACCATCTGTTGCGTCTGAACTTGACTTCATCCAGGAGTCCGAGCCCAAACTCACGATAGATGATCTGTGTTTTGCCACTTCAAATTATTTAGAAAACAATCAGGTCGAGTCGATTCGGCGAGCTTATCACTTTGCCGAGCAATGCCATGAAGGGCAGACCCGACGCAGTGGTGAGCGCTATATCACGCATCCGCTAGCGGTAGCGCATGTACTGGCGATGATGCATATGGATTATGAATGCATCATGGCCGGTTTGCTGCACGACGTTATCGAAGACACGGAAATGTCCAAACGTGACGTAATCGCCGAATTTGGTGAACCCGTTGCCGAGCTGGTAGAAGGTGTCACCAAGCTGGCGCAGGCGGCATTTGAAACCAGACAACACGCCCAGGCTGAAAATCTGCGAAAAATGTTGCTGGCGATGTCCCGTGATATACGGGTTATTATCGTCAAGCTTGCTGATCGTTTGCACAATATGCGTACTCTGGGTCACCTGCGACCGGAAAAACGCCGCCGCATTGCCCATGAAACCCTCGAAATCTATGCTCCTATTGCCCAGCGTCTGGGAATGAATCTGATGCGCTGTGAACTGGAAGATCTTGGCTTTCACGTTCTTTACCCTATTCGTTATCGTGTGTTGGGTGACGCCGTGCGTAAAGCGCGGGGCAATCGCAAGGAAATCGTCAGCCAAATCACCGCTTCCATCCTCAATAGAATGGAGCAGGAAGGCCTTAGCGCCGATATTCAGGGCCGCGAGAAAAATCTCTATAGCATTTACAAAAAAATGGTTAGCAAACAGCTATCATTTTCTGAAGTCATGGATGTGTATGCCTTCAGGATTATTGTCGACGACGTGGATGCCTGTTATCGAATGCTGGGTGTAGTGCATAACTTATACAAACCAGTGCAGGGTAAATTCAAAGACTATATAGCGATTCCCAAAGCGAATGGTTATCAATCATTGCATACCGTTTTATTTGGTCCCTATGGTGTTCCGATAGAAGTCCAGATCCGTTCTCGCGATATGGATCAATTGGCTGAAGCGGGTGTGGCCGCTCATTGGCTTTATAAAACCGGTGAAGTTGCTGGCAATACGCTGGCGCACCGTAAAGCCAGGCAATGGTTGCATGGCATTCTGGAAATGCAGAAAAGCTCCGGTGACTCGATGGAGTTTCTGGAAAATCTACGTATCGATTTATTCCCTGATGAGATTTATGTTTCAACGCCAAAAGGAGAGATCCTCACCTTACCGAGAGGATCCTCAGCAGTGGATTTTGCCTATGCAGTTCATTCTGATGTCGGTAACAGTTGCGTAGCAGCCAGAGTTGGCCGCCATCTGGTGCCATTAAGTTCACCACTGGAAACCGGCCAGTCAGTTGAAATCATTACCTCGCCGACCTCGCATCCTAATCCGGCCTGGCTTAATTTTGTCGTGACGCCAAAAGCGCGGACCAATATTCGTAATTACCTCAAGCATCTGCAAGGCGAAGAGGCAATTCAGCTTGGATTACGACTGCTGAACAAACATCTGACAGCCTTTTCAACAGCATTGGAAAATATTCCCACCAAGCGAATTACGGCACTTTTGAAAGAGTATGAGCTGGAAAACTTTGATGAATTATTGAGCGATCTGGGTCTGGGCAACATATCTGCCTTACTGGTCGCACAAAAATTGTTACAGGAAGAAACTCCTGATAAAGAGCCACAGGCACTGCTGATTGCCGGAACTGAGGGCATGGTTGTGAATTTTGCTCGCTGCTGCCATCCGATTCCGGGTGATCCAATCCACGGATTTGTCAGTGCCGGACGCGGTATCATTATTCATCAGCGAAGCTGTAAAAATACTACTCATTTACGTGAGCAGAATGAAAAGTGGCTGGATGTTGCCTGGGCAAAAGAGATCAATCGTGATTTCCCTGTAGATTTGATGATGCATTTGCGTAATCAACGTGGTGCACTGGCGACAATTGCTTCGGTGATTTCTGAAGCTGAATCGAATATTGATAATGTTATCGTTGATGAGCGCGATGGTGGCTATACCAATCTGCGACTGACAATTGAAGTCACTGATCGTCAGCATCTTGCTCGCATTATCCGCCGTTTACGCCAACTGGAAATGGTCGAACGGATTAACCGTATTAATAACTGATTTGTTTAATCTGTCGTCTACTGGGCGACTTAGCCGGAGTTTTTATGTCCCGAGAAATTATCCATACCAGCAATGCTCCTGAAGCTATTGGTACCTATTCACAAGCCGTAAAAGTTGGTGATGTTGTTTATCTTTCTGGTCAAATCCCACTGGTACCGGAAACCATGACAGTGATTGAAGGCGATTTCGCTACTCAGGTTCGCCGGGTATTTGATAACTTGTCAGCGGTTGCTGCGGCATCAGGTGGCAGTTTGCAGGATGTGGTTAAACTGAATATTTATCTCACCGATTTAGCCCATTTCGGCACCGTCAATGAAATCATGGCCGATTACTTCCAGCAGCCCTATCCAGCTCGTGCAGCAATTGGCGTAGCCTCTTTACCCAAAGATGTGCCGGTAGAAATGGATGCTATTTTGCATCTAGGCGCTTAAACCCGACTATATTAGTGGCCGTAGCAGGTGACTGAACTGGCCATAACTGATCCGGTCACCTCACTGAAAGGTGTCGGTGAAAAACTGGCTGAAAAGCTGGAGAAACTGGGGATCCGCTATATTCAGGATCTCCTGTTTCATCTGCCTCTGCGTTACCAGGACCGCACGCGTTTAATGCCAATTGGCAGTTTGCGACCACAACAGGAAAAACTGATTGAAGGGGTTATTCAGCTCAGTCAGGTTAAGTTCGGTCGGCGTCGTTCATTGCTATGCCATGTCAGTGATGGCACCGGTGCACTGGTATTACGCTTCTTTCATTTTTCCAAAACCCAGCAACAGCAACTCGCTCGTGGGCAACGTATTCGTTGCTTTGGCGAAGTGCGCAGTGGTCCATCAGCGCTAGAAATGGTGCATCCTGAATATCAGATAATTCAGGGTGAGGCGCCATTTGCTGTGGATGAAGTCTTAACGCCGGTGTATCCGACAACAGAAGGGCTGCATCAATTATCTTGGCGGAAACTGTTGAATCAGGCAATCAAATTGCTGGAACAGCAAGCCATGCCATCCTATTTACCAGAAGCATTGTTAGATCCCAGAGTGGCTCATTTTGATCTGACGCAAGCCTTGAAATACGTTCACTTACCTCCGCCCGATAGTGATGTCGGTCAGTTAATCGCTCGTGAACATCCGGCACAGAAACGCCTGGCATTTGAAGAATTACTGGCTCAGCAGCTCAGTATGCGTCAAATCCGCTATCGCACTCAGCAACATACAGCGCCTATGTTTGAAGCCGATAGTTTCAGTGAAACGTTTTTACAACGGCTACCATTCCCGTTAACCGGTGCTCAGCAACGGGTTATCACAGAGATCCGTAACGACCTGCAACAGAATATTCCGATGCAGCGGCTGGTGCAGGGGGATGTCGGATCAGGTAAAACAGTGGTAGCTGCTTTATCAGCATTAATGGCAGTATCAAGTGGCTATCAGGCAGTGATGATGGCGCCCACCGAATTACTCGCAGAGCAACATTATCAGACCTTTCGTAATTGGCTTGAGCCGTTAGGCATCGAGGTTGGCTGGTGTGCTGGCAAGCAAACAACAGCACAGCGTCGACAGGTTATTGCTGCGCTGGCTGCAGGCGAAATCAATATTGCCGTTGGCACCCATGCGTTATTTCAGGATGAAGTGACGTTTAATCGGTTGGGTCTGGTGATAATTGATGAGCAGCACCGGTTTGGCGTGCATCAGCGTATGGCGCTACGCGATAAAGGTAAAGCGGTGGATATCCTGCCACATCAATTGGTGATGACCGCTACCCCTATTCCCCGAACATTAGCAATGACAGCATATGCTGATTTGAATGTATCAATAATTGATGAACTGCCGCCTGGCAGGCAACCGGTAACCACCGTGGTGGTGGCCGATAACCGTCGCCAGGAAGTAATTGAGCGCATTCATGTGGCCTGTCAGCAAAAACGTCAGGTTTACTGGGTATGCACCTTGATTGAAGAGTCTGAGCATTTACAATGTCAGGCAGCGGAAGATACTGCTGAACAATTGCAACAGGCGTTGCCTGACTTACGGATTGCACTGGTGCATGGCCGAATGAAGTCAGCTGAAAAAGAACAGGTGATGCAGGCGTTCAAACAGGGTGAAATTGATTTGCTGGTGGCGACTACGGTGATTGAAGTTGGGGTTGATGTGCCCAATGCCAGTTTAATGGTGATTGAAAATGCTGAACGTCTGGGGCTGGCACAATTACATCAATTACGTGGCCGGGTAGGGCGTGGCACGGTGCAGAGTCATTGTGTGTTGATGTACCATCCTCCGCTGTCGGAAAATGGTTTGGCACGGCTGGCCTGTTTACGCGAAAGCAATGACGGATTTGTTATTGCCCAGCGCGATTTGGAAATTCGTGGTCCTGGCGAAGTGTTGGGAACAAGGCAGACCGGTTTGCCCCAGTTTCGGGTGGCCGATTTACTGGCTGATCAGGATTTGTTGCCAGCGGTCAGCAAAGCGGCTGAGACTTTAATAAAGCACTATCCGGAAAACGTCACACCTTTAATTCAACGCTGGTTTGGTACCAAACTGAACTTCGGACAAGTATGAGTCACCAGAATCAATGTTAAAAAGCCAAACACACTGGCATCCCGCGCCAACTGCAAAACTACCAGGCGAACTGGCTGGATGGTTAACGGACAAAGGATCGTTAACGCTGCGTCTGCAACAGACCAGTCAGCAGCAATTCAAAGTGGATCTGCAGCAAACCGGTTGGCAAAAACCTCTGACAGAAGAAGCTTTGAAGCTTGAACAGCCGTTATATGAACATGCCTATTGCCGAGAGGTGATATTACGCGATGGTGATCAGCCACGCGTATTTGCCCGCACCATTGTGCCGCGCGCCAGTTATCAGGCATTGCAGGCACACCTGCATATTCATCACCTGGGTAATCGCTCTCTGGGTGAAATCTTGTTTACTGACCCGGCGATTAAACGCGGCCCACTTGAAGTGGCCAGTCTGCGTTCAGGACAAAGCCTGTTTGAATTGGCAAAACACAGCAGTAATGAACTCAACGATAGTTCAATAATGTGGGCAAGACGGTCATGTTTTTATTTTGCTGAGAATAGTTTACTGGTCTGTGAAATATTTTTACCGAATCAGGACTGGTCTTGATGACAAATTTAGCCACACAACTACGCCCTTACTGGCAATTAACCAGAATGAATCGGCCTATTGGCATTTTATTGTTGCTCTGGCCCACCTTGACAGCATTATGGATTGCAGCTGACGGCTTGCCGGATATTAAGATCCTGCTGATTTTCATCGCTGGTGTTGTGCTGATGCGTGCGGCTGGCTGTGCAATTAATGATTTTGCCGACAGGCATATTGATGGTCAGGTGTGGCGTACTGAGAATCGTCCGCTGGCAACCGGTGCATTATCGGCAAAACAGGCAGTACTGACGTTTGTGGTATTAGCCTTATTCGCGTTTATGCTGGTGTTGTTGCTTAATACTTTCACGATAGCACTATCGCTGGTGGCGGTATTACTGGCCGCGGTCTATCCGTTTATGAAACGTTTTACCTACCTGCCGCAGCTGGTATTAGGCATGGCATTTGGCTGGGCCATTCCGATGGCATTTGCGGCCCAGACCAACGCATTGCCGGCTATTGTCTGGTGGTTGTTTGTGGCCAATATTATCTGGACAACAATGTATGACACCTTCTATGCCATGGCCGACCGTGAGGATGATCTGCAAGCAGGTGTGAAATCCACTGCCATTCTGTTTGGACAGAAAGATTTATTAATACAAGGTATGTTACAAATCGGGTATCTGTTGATCCTGTTGTTCATTGGATTGCAGTTGCAGTTTGGAATGCTGTTTTATATTGGGTTAGCAATCGCTGCGGTGTTATTTGTTTACCAGTTATGGCTTAGTAAAGATCGTGAACGCCATGCCTGTTTAAAAGCCTTTCTGAACAATAATTGGGTGGGAGCAGTTATTTTTATCAGCATCGTTTTGCATTACAGCCTGAGCTGACATGGCAAGATATTTATCTTCTGTTTTTTTACTGTTTTGGCTAATTGGTACCGTAAGCGCCACAGAAATTTATCAGTGGACAGATGACCATGGACGACAGATATTTTCTGATCAACCTGCAGATCCAGCAGCGGAAACCGTTGAGTTAACCCCCAGCTCAAATCGCTATTTATTTAATGTTAAACGGGTCTATGACGGCGATACTTTGGTTTTGGAAAATAATCAGCGGGTCAGATTACTCAGTATAAATACCCCGGAAATAAGTTCTCGTTATCGCGAAGCCGAACCAGGCGGCATTGAAGCGAGGGATTGGTTAAAAAAACAGTTATCAGAAAACCAGGTCTATCTGCAGTACGATACCGAAAAACGCGATCGTTATGATCGGTTGCTCGCGTATGCATGGACACCGGACGGTGACTTTATCAATGAAAAATTGTTACAAAAGGGATTGGCTGCACTGACTCTAAAGCCCCCTAATCTGCAGTATGCAGATCAATTGATTGCCGCCCAACGACAGGCAATAAAACAACAGCAGGGTATCTGGGGAGATAAACATTATCAGCCCCGCAAAGTCTCCAGTCTCACTGAAACAGCCTATCTTGGCTGGCAACGATGGCTTCTAACTGCTAAATCACGCTCACAGACCAGGGATTATTGGATATTAAAAGTTAATGACAAAGCGAGTCTGAGGATAGCGAAGAAACAGCAGGATTTGTTCCCGCCATTGGGGTCGTATTTGAATAAGTCACTGGAAGTCCGTGGCTGGATGTCCAAACGAGGAGATCAATATAGTCTGTTTGTGCAGCATCCCAGCGCCATCACGTTATTGGATTAAGTTTTTATTCTATTTCGCTTAACAATTTTTCCATGATGTCGTTCATCGCCACCATACCAACCAAATCATTGTTATGAACTACCAGGAGTCGTTTCACCCGATGCGTTGTCATCAACGTGGCAACGTGTTGAATCGCTAATTCTTCCCCAACGGCTATAACCGGTTTGGCGCAGATGTCATACACATTCAGCAAATCAATATCGCCTTCCTCAGCAATAACCGTTTTCAGAATATCCGAGTAGGTAATTAACCCAAAGGCATCGTGTTGATTCTGCTTATCCACGACCAGCGATTTTATTTTATGGCGCTTCATCAGGCTTAATGCTTCACGCATTTTGGCAAAGGGTGAAATGGTGACTACATCAGTAATCATGACATCTTTAACTAATCGCATTGGTGGCATCCTTGAGGGTTAGAAAGAATCTCGTAAATGTTGCTGGAATTGTTCAACCTGAGAGGTATCGATACCTGCCAGATGCTCCAATGGCAGAGTAAATACCAGACCTTTGGAGTCCTGATTATCCGGCATCAGAATTTTTTGAATGGCTTTGAGCACCTGTAATGACAGGCCTTTTTCCAATACCATCAGCAACACACTTTGACTGCCATCGTAACTCAGACCAAAAAAGGTTTTTTTGACGTTATTACTGATTCCCCGGGCTGACATGACGGTTATGCCACCGGCACCGAGATCCTTGGCGGTATCAATCGCAGCCTGTTCATTTTCTTCGGGAACAATTGCAACAAGAACAGAAAACTTCATGGGTTTACCCTTTGCAATGACGTCATGAAATGCATCGTAATAGCATAGAGCATGACGGTAATGATTGGAAAGATTGAGGCAAAGGCTATTAAGCCAAAGCCATCCATCAGAATGTTTCGACCTTCAATATGGGTTGCAAGGCCGATACCCAGTGCCGTCACCAAAGGCACTGTGACTTCTGAGGTTGTCACACCACCTAAGTCATATGCCAGCGGCACAATATATTTGGGGGCGATTAAGGTGAGTACGATAACGATTAAATATCCGCCGATAATATAATGGTGAATTGAGTCGCCGGATATAATACGGTGGACGCCGATAGTGATGCCTACTGCCACACCCACTGCCACCAGAAGCCTGATGACGTTACCATTTATCCTTCCCGAAGCGGCTTCTTCTGCCTGTTGGCCGATAGCAATCAAGGCGGGTTCCGCCATGGTAGTCGCAAAACCAATCGCAAAAGCGAACAGATAGACATAGACAATATGCTGATTTTTTATCAGTTGTTCAGCCATGCTGCTACCGATGGGGAATAACCCCATTTTTAAGCCTACAACAAATGCATACAACCCGAATAACACCATGGCAAAACCTAAAATCACTTTGCGTGGGTTCGTTAACGGTCGTTTTAACACCAGATACTGGAAAAACAGGATAGTGATAATGATAGGAAGCACATCTCCCATCATCCCCAACAAATCCATCAGCATGGCCATCGGGCCAGAGATTGCTTCTTTCTGCGCCGTGTTGATACTGAGATCTGCTGCGGGAGCAGTTTCAGACCCACTGAAGACGACAATCCCATACAGCTGAACTGTTATCATCGGTACCATCACTGCCATGGCTACAATACCAAAGCCATCAATAAGTGGGTTACGGCCACGAATGGATGAGGCTAAACCAATACCTAAGGCTGCTATCAATGGAACAGTCACAATATTGGTGGTAACACCGCCTGAATCATAAGCCAGTCCGACGATTTCAGCCGGTGTGAAAAATGTGATCACCACGACAATCAGGTAACCAATAATCATGAACCAGTGTAGCGGGTAACCAAACAGGATTCGAAATACACCGAGGGCAACCACAAAGCCAACAGAAACGGCCACCAGAAAGCGTAGGATCAATGCATCGATTCGGCCTTCACTGATCTCCTGAGCTTGTTCGGCCACGGCAATTAACGCCGGTTCGGCAATCACCGCCGAAAAGCCTAATGCAAAACCAAATGCGAGCAAAATCGATAACGAACCCCGTCGAGTAAACTGATTAGAGAGACTTTTACCGACCGGAAAGATACTTAATTCAAGGCCCCGCAGAAATAGGGCGACTCCGATGGCAACGACAAACAGACCGAGACTGATGCTCAGACTGTTTTCCGGGACGCGTTGCAATACAAAAGCTTGAAAAATAACCACAACGACAACGATTGGCAGCAAGTTTTTCAACGCGTGTAAAAATGCAGCTGAAAAAGCTTTCAGTTGATTCACTGTGGCCTCTTTATTGTCGGTTAAAGGTTACGGGCTTCAGTATTTTCAGGCCTCAGCGCTGACTTTTACCTGATTGCGTCCGGATAGTTTGGCGCCATACACAGCCTGATCAGCTGATTGTAACAGACGCTTGACGGTCATTTTACTGCCTGGCTCCAGAGTAGAAACACCCACCGACAGGGTGACCTGTAATGTCTTGCCTGTTGGCGAGGTGAAATGGGTTTCAGCAACAGTTTTTCGCATACGTTCTGCAATATCCGCCGCCACAGAGCGCGTCGCATCGGCCAGTAAAACCACAAATTCTTCCCCACCATAGCGTGCTAATATATCCCCTTGTCGCAAACTGTCATTGAGCAGCTGTGCAACATGTTTGAGTACCTGATCGCCTGTCTGATGGCCATGACTGTCGTTGATGCGTTTAAAGTAGTCCAGATCGACAAACAAACAGGACAAGGGGGTGGCATTCCGATTAGCGCGGCTGAATTCTTCAATGATGCGTTGATCGAAAAAGCGGCGGTTATTTACCCCGGTAAGCGGATCTCGTAAGCCAACCAGTTTCACTTCCTCATGTAGCCGGGCATTTTCGATACAGGCTGATACTACCGCCGCCAGATGTTGCAAAAACTGCGTCCCGATGTTGGATTGAAAGCGATTAGGGTTTCGGCTGCCCAGATTGAGACTGCCTATCAATTGATTTTGACGAATCAGAGGGAGTAACGCGACGGAGCCTAATTCATTATAGGAGGGAAACAGTTGCTGGTGTTGATGAGAAGAAAATCTGGTGAGCCGGGGTATCCGTCGTAAACTGAAAAACTGTTCCAGACGTTGTACAGACTCAGTAAACAATAAATTTTTCTGCCAAAGTTCGGTTTCCGATAACGAATCCAGCAGGCGTTGGAATTCATATTCCGGATCATGCAGCATCAAAGTGACTGCCGTCAGTTGAAAACGATGTTTATGTTCTTCCAGGATCAGTTTCAGTAACGGTTCTAAACCGCTGCTGTTGAGCAAGCTTAATTCATATTGCTGAAAGTTGAGCTGTTTTCGCTCATTACTTTTGGCAATACGAATCAGATCATCCAAACGATCTTGAAGCGTCGTCACGTCTTTTTGAGGCATGCAACAGCCTTGAGCACTGAAATTATGTGTGGTGGCCCTAATAATGGCGCATTGCGCGGGCAATTGTCCATACTTCTACTGTATCGACACCATTTTGCTGCAAACAGCGAGTTGCTTCTGCTACGGTATGTCCCGTGGTATAGACATCATCTATCAATGCCACATGGTTATATGATGTCGCCATTCTTATAGCAAAAGCTTGTTTCAAATTACGTTTGCGTTGTTTGCCACTCAAGCCTGTTTGGGGAGAAGTATTGCGCTGTCGAATAAAACTGGTTTTATCCACCGCAATATCAAGCTGATTTCCCAGAGCGTCCGCTAACTGAGCAGACTGATTATATCCACGACTGCGCATGCGGCTTGGATGTAAAGGAATGGGAATCAGCACTTCGGGTAAAGCATTATTCCGTTGTCTGGTTTTATCAGCCAGCAGCCTGGCATATAGTTTGGTAAAGACCAGTTGCTGATGATATTTGAATGCAGCAATGCAATGATTGACAGGCGTTTCATAACGAAATAATGCCAGACTCAATTGCTGAGGTGGGGGTTGCTGCAGGCATTGTCCGCAAATTCCTGCCTCATTCAGTGGCAGTGCACATCGCTGACAACAATGGCCCAACCATGGCAGGTCGTTGATACAAGCTTTGCAAAGTGCATCCTGCTGACTAAACTCGCCACAGAGGAAGCAGGGAATCGGTAACAGTTTGCTGTATAATTCCGCCAAACGATGCGTCAATACGGCACTAAAGTTTCTGGCCATCATGTTATTAATCCATTAAATCTGATGAAGAAGCCCATGACTGAAAATATAGCAGAAAAGACCGCACCGCTTCGCCATGACTGGCAGCAGGCGGAAATTGAAGCCTTGTTTGATTTGCCATTTGCGGATCTGATGTACAAAGCTCAAACCATTCACCGGCAGAATTTTGATGCCAATGCTGTGCAAATCAGTACATTGTTAAGCATCAAAACGGGTGGCTGTGCTGAGGATTGTGGTTACTGTCCCCAAAGCGCACATCATCCATCGGCAGTAAAAGCTGAACCGTTAATGCCTCTGGATAAAGTACTTGAATCCGCTGCTCAGGCTAAATCCACTGGGGCCAGCCGTTTTTGTATGGGTGCCGCCTGGCGTAACCTGAAAGATCGTGATGTAGATCGTGTCGTCGCGATGATTGAAGGCGTTAAAGATATGGGGCTGGAAACCTGTGTCACGCTGGGCATGCTGGAAAATCATCAGGCCAAACGTCTGAAAGATGCCGGTCTGGATTATTACAATCATAATCTTGATACCTCTCCGGAATTCTATGGTGAAATCATCTCTACCCGTACTTATCAGGATCGTCTGGATACCTTAAGTCACGTTCGCGAAGCGGGTATTCATGTCTGCAGTGGCGGCATTGTCGGCATGGGTGAAAGCCGTAAGGATCGGGCCGGTCTGTTAATCAGTCTGGCCAATTTGCCAAGCCATCCTGAGAGCGTACCAATTAATCTATTGGTTCAAGTCGAAGGCACACCACTTGATGGCATCAACAACCTGGATCCATTTGAATTTGTTCGTACCATCGCGGTAGCGCGAATTATGATGCCACAGTCTTTTGTCAGACTTTCAGCCGGCCGTGAAAACATGACCGATGAATTACAGGCAATGAGCTTCCTGGCTGGTGCCAATTCGATTTTCTATGGTGAAAAACTGCTGACGACAGACAATCCGGATACTGACCATGATCAGCGTCTATTCAATCGTCTGGGTATTACACCGTTACAGGTCGGACAGCAACAATCGGAAGATAAACACTGTTCAGCGGCCTGAAGGTTAAATTAAAGATAATGCTCTGTGTGATGCTATCGCACAGAGCATTTCTGTTAATAAAGTCTGTCGGTTCCATCGCTCAAGATTACTGATTTCTCGAGGCGCTTTAGTGTCACAACTTCCCTGGCATTCACAACTCCAACAAACATTAACCGATCGTAAAGCCGCCGGCTTGTATCGTCGCACACGGTTGCGTGATGGTGAACAGGGCGTTGAGGTCGTGTTGGATGGTCGTAAAATGCTGTCTTTCAGCAGCAATGATTACCTGGGACTTGCTGCACATCCAGCATTAAAAAAGGCCTTTATCGACTCGCTGGAGCAGGAAGGCGTCGGCAGTGGCGCAGCGCATTTACTAACCGGTCACAGCCGTTATCATCATCAGCTTGAAGAAGCCCTGGCAGAATTTACTGGCCAGCAACGCGTTCTTTTGTTTTCCACCGGTTATATGGCCAATATCGGGGTAATTGATGGACTGTTGGGTAAAACGGATGTGGTGGTACAGGATAAATTGAATCACGCCTCCTTACTGGATGGCGGACGCCTCAGCGAAGCGCAGCAATTACGCTATCCCCATGCTGATATGGCTTTACTGCATCAACGACTACACACAGCCGCCAACTCCCGAAACAAACTGATTGTCAGTGATGGTGTGTTTAGTATGGACGGCGATGTTGCGCCATTAACAGAAATCATGGCATTGGCCGAACAGCACAAAGCTGGCGTATTAATAGATGATGCACACGGTCTTGGTGTGCTTGGTCAAAACGGCGGCGGTGTGATTGAGCATTTTGAATTAACACAGCAAAAACCGATTTTAGTCGGTACCTTTGGCAAAGCCTTTGGCACTGCAGGGGCATTTGTTGCAGCTGATGAAGTGGTGATTGAAACTCTGGTGCAACAGGCTCGCAGTTTTATCTACACCACTGCCCAGCCCCCGGCGATTGCAGCAGCAACGCTGGCAAGTTTAAAACTGGTGCAACAGGAAACCTGGCGGCGTGACAAATTACAAAAACTTATCAAACAGTTTCGTGATGGGGCGGATCAACTGGGATTACCTCTAATGCCATCGCAAACGGCGATTCAACCGCTGTTGATCGGTGATGATAAAAAAGCCCTTAAATTAGGACAGGATCTGGAACAGCACGGCATTCTAGTCGGCATTATTCGGCCACCGACTGTGCCGAAAAATACCGCCAGATTACGTATTACGCTTTCTACAGCTCACGATGCCGAACATATAAATAAATTGCTTGGTGCTCTGGAGGCCAGTTATGGACATTAAACAAATGGGCCAGGGACCTGATTTGGTTTTACTGCATGGCTGGAGCATGCATAGTGGCGTCTGGCAGCCGCTGGCTGAATTACTGGCGGAAAAATTCACCTTACACCTTGTTGATTTACCAGGACATGGTACTTCTGAATGGCATTCCGACGCACTGCAGATCAACAATATCCTGGATGAATTAGAACGCAATGTTCCAGAAACTGCTTTTTGGCTGGGCTGGTCGTTGGGTGGTCAATTAAGTCTGGCATTTGCCGCAAGGTTTCCCCAGCGGGTCAGCAAACTTATCCTGATGGCGGCAAATCCGAAATTTGTGACGGCGGATGATTGGTCAGAGGCGATGGATGAAGCTGTGTTTTCGGTATTTTCTGGTCAACTTGATCAAAATCAACGGGAAACCCTGAAACGCTTTGTGATGTTACAGGCCCGTGGGGCGGAAGGCAGTCGGGAAACTATTCAGCTACTGGCTGAACAAACTGCGGATAATGTGGCGCATCCCGAGGCGTTAAAGGCTGGACTGGAATTACTGGAAATCCTTGATTTACGTCTGGCGCTCAGTCAATTGAGCCAGCCGGTACAGTGCATTCTTGGGGAGCGTGATCAACTGGTCCCCATTTCACTGGCTGAACGTTTGTCAGAGTTAAATTCCAATATCGTGATTGAACGTATTGCCGGTGCAGGTCATGCGCCTTTTATCTCGCAACCACAACTTTGTGCGAACCACATATACGGATTTCTGCATGACTGACCAGGCATCAGGACCGGAAAAAAATCGTGTAGCACGCAGCTTTGGCAAAGCCGCCGTCAGTTATGATGATGTGGCGATATTGCAGCGCGATACCGCAGATGAAATGCTGGAGCGTCTGGATCTGGTCAAAATCAATCCACAGCATATTCTGGACTTGGGAACCGGCACAGGACGCAATCTGCATTTGCTGCAGCAGCGGTATCCGGCTGCCCGGCAAGTGGCAGTTGATATTGCACCGGCGATGCTTAACCAGGCCAGACAGCGTTATCTTAAAGATCAAGGTTTACGTCGCTGGTTACCGGGGCAAAAATCACCTTTATTTATTGCCGGTGATGCTGAGCAATTACCCTTGGCCGATAATAGCGTGGATTTAGTGTATGCCAACCTTGCTTTGCAATGGTGTGATCTGACATCAGTATTCGCAGAGATACAACGCGTTTTGCGCCCCGGTGGTTTACTGATGTTCAGTACGCTGGGACCTGATACCTTGCAGGAGCTACGTCAAAGTTGGGCGGCAGTAGATAATTATCCGCATATCAATGTATTTCTGGATATGCATGATGTGGCGGAAGCCATGTTTACGGCCGGGCTTGCTGATCCGGTTTTGGATAGTGATCGGCATACATTGCAATATCCCGATCTGGTCAGCATGATGCGTGATCTGCAGCAATTGGGAGCGCGCAATGTCAATCATGGACGGCGCCGTGGCTTAACGGGTAAAAACACTTTGAAAAAAGTAACCCATGCCAGTGAACAATTCCGGATCAATGGGCAACTTCCAGCCACTTATGAAGTAATATACGGACATGCCTGGGCAGGGGAGAATTCACTGCAGATGACCGAAGATGGCTGTGTGGCAGTCAGTCTCGACCAATTGAGAAGCAAGCTCTGATGACTCAGCATATATTTGTTACCGGCACCGATACCGAAGTCGGTAAAACCCGTATCAGTGTCGGACTGATCAAAGTTTTACAACAGCAGGGCCTGAGAGTCGCGGCAATGAAACCGGTCGCCAGTGGCTGTGAGTGGCGGGATGGGCAATTGCAAAATGAGGATGCACTGGCCCTCAGCCAGCAGGCAGATATCAAGTTACCGTATTCGCAGGTCAATCCTTATGCCTTTGAACCGGCGATTGCCCCACATCTTGCAGCGGAACAGGTAGGCGAAACCATTTCACTGACGGTTATTGAAAGCCAATTTGCTGCGATGCGGTTACAGGCAGATGCCGTCGTGGTCGAAGGGGCAGGTGGCTGGCTGGTGCCATTAAATGATCAGCAAACAATTGCCGATTTGGCGAAAGCATTGAAATTACCAGTAGTGCTGGTGGTGGCGATAAAGCTGGGCTGCATTAACCATGCTCTGCTGACGGTTCAGGCGATTGCCGACTCCGGTCTCAATCTGGTGGGTTGGGTCGCCAATGATTTTCTTAATGATTCACAGTCAACCGCGATTATCCAAAGTCTGAAGCAACGTATCACGGCGCCCTGTCTGGGGATTGTGCCCAGACTAGCCCAAGATGAAGATGCCAGCGCATATCTGACTTTATAACGTTTATTGTTGCTGCGTTACCGGGAAAACAGTGATTTCATCTCCTGTCTGCCATTGCGGATATTTATGCATCACTAGCTTGAACAGGTCGGACTGAAGAAAGCCATTCAGCCAGTTCTGCAGTTTTGGATAATTCGCATGGCTAAACCATTCCCAATCCACCAGAGCAAATTGTCTGATAAAAGGCAACAGAGCAAAATCTACTAACGTAAGAGAATCAGTCATTAAGCCGGTTTGCTGGTGGAGACGCTTTTCCAGTTTGGCTAAAAACTGTTCGCCTTGTTCGCGGTAGTAAAGCTCACTATGTTCTGGATAACGATCGGCGTATTTGTAGCGATCCAGCATCTGTTTGAAACTGACGTCATTTTCTTCAATTAACATTAACGCTTCCTTACGTTGCTGTTCGTCCAAAGATTGCCATATGGCATGATGTGCAGCAGCCCAAAGCATAATGTCGAGACTTTCCTCTATGACATTATTATTGCTGTCCAACAGTACCGGCACCGTGGCTTTTGGTGAGATTTCCAGCAATTCAGCTGGTTTATCTTTTAATACGACTTCCCGTATTTCTACTTCACAACCGGCAATGGCAATGGCCAGACGCGCACGCATTGCGTACGGGCAACGGCGAAAACTATAGAGAATTGGGCGTTTGATTGACATATCACGCTCTTGCTAAATTGGGCTGCCTGCTAGGCAGTCATCAGGCAGGCGGTGCGTTGAACAAGATATTTGCGTGAACAGTAACGCTAAGCTTGTTTGCTGTTCCGCAGTTCTTCTGCCTGACGGTTTAACGTATGTTTGACCAGAATGTTGCGATCGGTTTCACTCATATGGGTAAAGGCTACCCGCAGATAAAAACTTTTCCCGCCAGTACTTTCAATCATTTGATCACAGCCAATGACTTTGGCAATTGCCCGGATATGCAAACCACCAGGTAATAGTTGCATTCTGATTTCGAGTGGTGACCGGGCTTCAAATACGGTATCGGTCATCAAAGCCAGTCCGCCTGCACTGAGATTCACTTCATTGGCGGTTTCCGGGTTTAGCGGTGTGTGTAATAACTGGACATTCTGAGCCAGCAGATTCACCTTATCATCAAGCATTCGCAGGGCTCTGGCGATATCTCTGTCAGAATGACCGATTTGATCGGTCAGGTGATTAAAACTTTTCTGGATGGTTGAAAGTTGCTGTGTCAACTGTCCGGCCTCAGGTGTGGCATCAATAATAGACTGACCAATGTGTTCTGCTTCTGCTTCAGTTAATGGAATGAGGGACAGGACAAGTCGATCATTAATGCGGAAAAATGCGCGACGATCGGCGCCTGTAGCGGTGGTTTCGTTCATCATTTGCTTTCCTGTCTGCCCATGATTCATTTAATGAATCACTGCCATTACCTGTTAAAAGTCGAATCATTTTAAAACATGTACGGCACAGAAAGCATATTTTCTCTGTGCCGTACATGTCACTTTTGTTAAACAGATTACAAGTTTTCTGAAGCAAAGTCAGCCAGACGTGATCGTTCCCCTCTCAACAGGGTGATATGCCCGCTATGTGGCCAGTTTTTAAAATGATCCACCACATAAGTCAGGCCCGAAGTGGTCTCACTCAAATACGGCGTATCAATTTGCGAAATATTACCCAGGCAGACAATCTTGGTGCCTGGACCCGCCCTAGTAATCAGGGTTTTCATTTGTTTCGAGGTCAGATTCTGCGCTTCATCAATAATGATAAAGCGATTGAGGAAAGTACGGCCACGCATAAAGTTCAATGAGCGAATTTTAATCCAGCGCTGCAGTAAATCATTTGTAGCCTGACGACCCCAGTCGCCACCATCAGTTTTGTTGAGCACTTCCAGGTTATCCATTAATGCGCCCATCCATGGTGTCATTTTTTCTTCTTCAGTACCGGGCAGAAAGCCGATATCTTCACCCACTGGCACCGTGACCCGGGTCATGATGATCTCACCATAACGTTTGTGTTCGATGCATTGGGTTAACGCAGCGGCCAGCGTCAGCAGGGTTTTACCGGTACCGGCCTGACCCAGCAGGGTGACAAAATCGATTTCCGGATCCATTAATAAGTTCAAGGCAAAATTCTGTTCGCGGTTGCGAGCGGTAATGCCCCAGACCGAATGATTTTCCCGGCGATAATCATGGATTAATTCGATATCGGCGGTGGTTTCATTGTTATTACGCACTACTGCTTCAATCGCCCGTTCTTCACCGGGTGAATAAATCAATTGGTTGGGGTACCAGTCTTTGACGACTTCGCCTTCCACTTGATAGAAAGTACGGCCATCTTCCGTCCATGATTCGAGGCGGTTCAGGTCTTCCCAGAAGTCGGCTTTAAGTTCGCTGGACCCGCGATATAACAGATCCACATCATCCAGCACTTTATCGTTGTAATAATCTTCGGCGCAAATACCTAATACCGTGGCTTTGATACGCAGATTAATATCTTTGGAAACCAGAATAACGTTGGTATCAACCTGAGCCTGTTGCAGATTGATTGCAACAGCCAGAATGGCATTATCAGCGATTTGGCCGGGTAACTCTTTAGGTAACTCGCCGGACATTTGTCGGGTCTGGAAAAACAAGCGGCCACTGGCCTGAGGCACATCACTATTGGTTACACTGGGTAACGGAATGCCCAGATTTATGGCATCGTTGTCTGCGGCCTGTTCCAGTAGATCATCCAGAAAACGACTGACCTGGCGTACATTGCGTGATACCTCGGATAGACCTTTTTTACCTCTGTCGAGCTCTTCGAGCACCACCATTGGCAGAAAAATATCATGTTCATCAAAACGGAAGAGAGCAGTGGGGTCGTGCATCAGCACATTGGTATCAAGTACAAACAGACGTTTTGTCGCGTCGGGTCGTTTAATCATTCGGAAGAGATCCTCTTGTTATAGTGACGTACCTGCATTTGATTATGATCGAAGAATACGCATCTGCAAAGAGGCTCCAGAGGGTTTTCTACAGGGAAACTAAATAGGTTATTGAAACCACTGTAAATAATGCTTTGTAATGGAGGTATTGCGAATGATTTTGCTAAAAGTGATTGAGCTTCAGCAAGGGATGAACAATTTGTCTGGCGACATTATTTGTCGACCCAATGTAAACTCATTATTGAGAGGTCTAATTTTTATCGATAATGTTAATTACAGCAAATCAAGTTATAACGCATCCCGCCATCTGAAACAGGCTATTTGAATGAACGAAAAACTTGGAATTTCACAGGAAACCTTTGCGTTTTTTTTGCCAATCATCAGTTTGTTTGGCAGCACTGTTATCCTGTTGCTTGTGGTGCTGGTTTTAAACTCCCTTGCGTCGCGATTTATTCGCCGGACTGTCGACTCCAGTGAATTACGGCGAAAATGGCTGGTGCAGACCCGCAATGGCATTATTCTCATCTTCATTCTGGGATTGATCTTAATCTGGGGAGAAGAGCTCAGAACCCTGGCGTTATCCGTTGTAGCGATTGCCGTGGCATTTGTGGTGGCGACTAAAGAACTGATCCTTTGTGTGACAGGATCACTACTGAAAACCGGTGCAGGCTCTTTTGATATTGGTGACAGGATTCAAATCAGGGATTTTCGTGGTGATGTTATCGATCAAACCTTGTTGGCCACTACTATACTGGAGGTTGGCCCCGGTAAATTGACCCATCAACGCACCGGGCGTATGGCGGTAATTCCCAATGCTTTATTTGTCTCAGAACCCGTTATCAATGAAAGCTATACCCGACAATACGTTTTGCATGTATTCACGGTGCCGTTTAAAAGAACGGATAAGTGGCAGGCTGCTCAGCAAGCTTTATTGGTAGCTGCTTCCAAGCACTGTCTGCCCTATCTTGAGAATGCCCGGTTATATATGCAGAGACTCAGTGATGAACGGGGACTGGATGCAAGTTCAGTGGATCCCCGCGTTACCATTCAAGTCCCAACCGCGGCGGAGATTCATCTGGTGGTACGTTTTCCGGTGAGAGCGTCGCAACGCAGTTATATCGAACAGTTGATTCTTTCAGAGGTATTTACGGAAGATTATTCCGGTAAAGGTAAAAGCACTGACGAAGAGGAAGCAGAGAAAGAGGAAAATTAATTTTCCTCCAGATCGCAGCTAATAGCTGACACAACTATTCTTCATACTTTGGTTTATCCGTGTTGTCGTCTTCGTCATTTCTTCTTTCATCATTGACAAGATCATCGGTGATAGCCGACCCCGCCCCGGATTGATCGCCGGTTTGAGATTCTTCAATAGTGACGGATTCTTTACCGTTTTCACTGTCGATGATGACTTGTTTGCCTTCACCATCATCCTCAGCAAACGCCATGGTCATAAAACCTGACGAAAGTACGATGGCAATAATGGGTTTAGTAAAAAAATTTTGCATAAAGTGGATCCTTGTTCGAAGGAAAAGATCTGATTAACGTGCTGGCTTGCTATTTTATTAGCACTATTAGTAAATGATAAAGCTTCATGATGCGTTAACTTCAGTTAATCGACTTTGGGGAAATCTCAGCTTTGACTCGGCTACAGTTAGAAAAAAATCAGCTGTTCATTTATCTGGTGGCGATATCACTGGGCTTGATATCAGGTGTAATGTATCCGCATCTAAGCAGCTATGTGGAGGTTTTAGTCTGGCCATTATTAGGGTTGCTGTTATTTTCAACTTTTACCCAGGTATCGTTAACGCATCTGCGTGAGACGTCCTTCAATCCCCGGTTTTTGATTGCAGCCATAGTGGGTAATTTTTTGTTCATTCCAGTTGTTGTGGCTGGTTTGTTGATGTTGGCTCCAGATGATCCGGCGGTACGGCTGGGAATTTTGCTAGTGTTATTAGTGCCCTGTACCGACTGGTTTATTACCTTTACTCAGCTTGCTGGCGGCGATACCCGGCAGGCCATCACTTTCGCGCCGATTAGCTTGTTGTTGCAAGTTATATTGTTACCATTTTATCTGTATGTTTTTCTGGGCAATGAATTCACTGTCAGTCTGGCGCACAGTGAGATGCTATGGGTTTTTATCGGCTTAATTGTCGTGCCATTGATATTGGCCTGGGCAACACAGAAATTTGCCGAACAGCATCCATCAGGCGAGCAGTTCATAAACTATCTGGCATGGTTCCCCGTCACCGTCCTGGCATTGGTTATGTTTATTATCGCCAGCTCACAAGTGGCAATTGTTCTGGGTTCGTTAGCGCTGCTGCCCGGTTTGTTGCTGGTGTTTGTTTTATTTCTGCTGATTGTCGCTCTGATGGCCAGAGTTTTATCGAGGTTATTACATCTGTCATCTGCACAGGGTAGAGTGTTGGCATTCAGTTTTGGAACCCGCAATTCATTTGTCATGCTGCCATTGGCTTTGGCTTTACCAGCGAATTACGAGCTAGCAGTGGTGGTAATTGTGTTTCAGTCACTGGTCGAGTTGATTGGCATGATGGTGTTTTTATGGTGGGTACCGAAGCAGCTTTTTCCTTAGACAGGTAAATATCAATGGCTAAGCATCAACAACTAACCAATCTTGAGCAATTGTTTGATTGCATTGGGGAAGCTGCTGAGCAAAAACGCAATGAAAAGGTTTCCATCGATAGCATTATGGATATGATTGGCCGCCGTTCATTTGGACCGTTATTGCTGTTGGCAGGCCTGATTATATTGGCACCAGTGATAGGGGATATTCCGGGTGTTCCCACTATTATGGGGTTGTTTATTTTATTAGTTGCTGTTCAGTTAGTTATTGGTCAGGAACATTTCTGGTTGCCCAAATGGCTATTACAACGCGCTGTACCCAGTGAAAAATTACTCAAAGCGGTTGAGTGGTTACGTAAACCTGCACACTTTATCGATAAACTGATTCGCCCAAGATTATTGATCTTCGTCAATGGAACAGCCAAATATGTCATTGCCATTGTCTGTATTTTCATCGCATTGATGTTACCGTTTATGGAGGTCGTACCTTTCAGCGCCAATGCAGGAGGTCTTGCAATAGTGGCATTTGGTCTGGCACTGATTGCCAGCGATGGGTTGCTATCGTTATTTTCGTTTATTCTGACTGGTCTGACGGCATGGCTTATTATCGCTAATCTGTTTTGAGTTGGACAGATAAGATTTTTGACTGCTCATTTTGCTTTAGCGAGACAAATTTTCCTTGATAGCTGTATTACATGAAGGTTTGAGCTAAAGATGCAGCGACGCACAAAATTACGAATTATCTATTATCTCAATGTGGCTTTGATTCTGCTGCTGGTGGGCTATCAGTTTTATTTGCATCTATCTGAAACAGACTTTAAATCGCTCCATTCCGAGCAAGTCAGCAGAATTAAAACTATTGCTCAACAGGAGCAGTTTAATTTTGCAGTGGTGGGGAACATCAATAATTCGACGCATATTTTTCAAAAACAGCTCATTCCTTTGATCAATGCTTCTGATAACCGCTTTCTAATTTCTGCCGGAAATGCCGTCAGTAGTGGGGCAGAAGAAAATTATCGTTCATTGTTCAAACTGCTACATGAACTGGATATTCCCTGGCTGCTTACATACGGAGAAAATGAGGAAAGTGATTTTGGTGATGTCAGGTTTTATAAACATTTAGGGCCACATTTCTTTTCATTTATTGCTGGTGAAAATCATTTCTTATTTGTTGATAACACCGGAAATTCACCTTTGCAATGGCAGCTGGATTGGCTGGATCGGGAACTGGAATCATCTAAACAAGCTAACCGATTTGTGTTTATCGGTCTGCCACTGCATCAGGCTTTGGAGGAAACTCCAGCTTTTGAATCAGAAAATTACTTTGGTGATAGCATTGTCCGTAAAGCATTCATAGAACTTTTCGAGCGACATAAAGTTGATGTGGTGTTTTCAGCCAATTTGTCACTGTTTCATCAACAGCTGAAAAATGGCGTGCGTTATGTCACAACAGGGGGGGCAGGCGGTTTGATAGTAAATGATGAAGACAGCTTTCATCATTACGTTCAAGTGACTGTAAATGGTGATGAGATTGGCATAAGTCCAGTAAGGTTGGATATCAGTAGCTATTCAATACTTAACACGCTGGACAGCGTTTGGTCAGCGATTTATACATTTATTTATGTAAGCTTTGGTCGGTTTTTGTTTGTAGTAAGCCTGATGGTGTTGATTGGGTTGAAACTGCGCGAATTTATTTATCAAGAACGTGATTACTACACCCAATTTAATATTGATGACAGTGCCTATCGCGATAAACCAAAACGTATTGCCATGTTTACTAATAACTATTTTCCGTTTATTTCTGGAGTCACGATGTCGATCGAACGTCTGGCTCGCGGTTTGACAATGCTGCATCACACGGTCCAGGTTTTTGCCCCGGATTATGAGGCAGTTACTGAATTACAGCCTGAATGTGAACGTGTTAAAACCCTTCTAGCATTCGGTCATAAGCGTGAATTTCGTTTAACGAATCCTTTACAGTTTTCTATTCGCAAGCGTTTTAGAGAATTTAAACCAGATCTGGTGCATTTGCATCACCCATTCTGGCTGGGATCGGTGGGGCATTGGTTGGCAAAGCGACACAATTTACCTACTGTCTACACTTATCACACTCGTTTGGAAATGTACGCCCATTATGTGCCTTTGCCAGGGGTGTTTTTTCGAAATGTTATCTCCCATGCCATGATCAGACGTTTCTGCAATCGTTGTGACGGGGTAATTGTACCCACCTTTTCCACAGAAGAATATTTACGTCTGATTGGAGTGAAATCAAGGATATGTGTCCAGCCTACTGGAGTGGATTTTGACAGATTTAATCAACCACATGCTATCGGTTCTGAGAGTTTGCGAAAAAATCTGGGATTACAGCACGATGATATTGTCCTCCTCAGTGTGTCAAGGTTGGGCAGGGAAAAAAATATCAAATTTTTACTGGATGCACTGGAAACCTTACCAAGATTTATTCAGCAAGAGGTCAAATTGATCCTGGTTGGAGAAGGTGATGATCGAGAGTATCTAGAAAATCGTATTGTACACAAAGCCTTGTCAGGAAAAGTGCAACTTATAGGTGAAATTAATCCTGATAATATTCCTGCTTACTATCAGATGGCGGATATTTTTGTGTTCGCATCAAAATCTGAAACCCAGGGAATGGTTATATTGGAAGCCATGTCGGCAGGGTTACCGGTTGTGGCGATTCGTTCCAGTGGTATTGATGATGTGATTGAACATGGTAAAACCGGGTATAAAACATTGGATGATGTGGAGGTATGGACTAAGAAACTTGCAGATTTAATTAGGGATACAGCTCTGCGTGAACAGTTTTCTCACAATGCGATCATTTTCGCCAAACAACACGATATCGGCGAATATGCTGAAAAAATCGATTTGTTTTACAGCGAAATTTTAGCTACGCATGCCCAGCAAGAACGACACTAATCATCAACATGTTCTTTTTTCTTTACCCAACGAATAATTGCCATCAACACACTAATTAAGGTCACAGCAATTACAAGTTCGCCCCAAAATTGTTGGTTATCGGTAGCCGAAACAATTTTATTTAATTGTCCCCCCAGAAGGGTGACTACTATGAGACCAGGGATGATGCCAATCGCAGAACCAATCATATAGCGAGAAAATTTTAGCTGGAATGCTCCAGCCATCATATTAGTCATGGTAAACGGCGCGATAGGTAGTAAATTAATAACCACCATGCTATGAACACTATTTTCCTGCATAAACCGACTTACAACACGCAGGTAATGGCTGCTATGTTTTTCAATGGTGCTGCGTCCTAGCACATGACCAATCCAATAACTCAATGCAGAGGAACATAAAGTCGCTACTGTTGCGTAAAAAATCGCCCACCAAGGACTGAACAAAAAACCAGTCACAACGACCAGTATGGTTAACGGGAACATGACCGTCAGTAGTAATAAATAACTTAGAAGAATGGCTGGAAATAACCAAGGGGCGTGTTTGATTTGGGCTACATGAGTTAATAGCTTTTCGATTCTTGAAGTGGTGATAAAACCGCTCTCAATTAAGTAGCGCCAGGACAAAGCTAACATTATCATTAGGCCTGCAAATAGCAAAAGCTGAATCACTGGACGAGGCACGTTGGTTCCTTACTTTTTATCGAATTAAAGTATTAAGTTTTGATATTGAAATGGTCTTAGGTCTTGGTAGTAATGCATTTCAGCTTTAGTCTGGAACTACTGCTCGGCCAATGGTATTGGCGTCAGTGCCAAACCATAAGGCGTTGGTACCATCATCGAACACCATATTTCTGACTGTTAATCCACCAGATGGTACTTCATCTATTGCAATAAATTGTTCTTTTTTGCTATCAAAACCGATAAAACGATTTGGCTGCAGCCCTGTTTCGACATACCATATACGATCCTGACTATCGACAGCCATGGCATATAATCCGGCGGCTTCACCACCCGGGGTCTGCCATTGCTGCATGGATTTATCCTGCGGATTATAAACACCGAGATAGCCCATACCTGCATCTACCCACCAGACCCGGTTATCGGACGTCAGTCCGATCCTGCGAATAATGCTTTCTTCGTGTGGAGTGGAGATGATTTCCAATTGCATTGAATCTGGATCAATTGTGCCAATCGCGTTGCTGCCCATAAAGGCAATCCAGGGACGATCCTGATTATCGACCACCAGTCCATAAGGACGCATGTGGTTTCCTGGTACCTCAACGATTTGCACTTCACCCGAATCAGTAGCCAATTTTCCAATAAAACCGGCTTTTCCCGAACGCTGTACGGTGAACCAGATATTTCCGTCCGATGTCCAGGCCATTGTATGAGGATCATTGACGCCCTCGGGCATCTCAAAACGAGTCACATTGCCAGTTTCAGGATCAAGGCGGCCAATATGTTGGTCTTTATTACCTGCATACCATGGATAACCCTCGTCATCGACAATGACTGTATGTGGGCCGGCTTCGGGAATAGCATAACGTTGCATATCGCCTGACTGGGGATCTAGCCTCGCAATATAATCTCCTACCTGACCTACAAACCAGACCTGACCATCCGGACTGATATAGGGATCACGAGGTCGGCTGTTTTGCCATTCGACTTTCCATTCGGTGAAATCCAGAGAGACCATTTTGTCAGGACTCGCCTTGTTTTCACTTTTAGATTTATCAGCTGTAGCGTGACTGATGAACAGCATGCAGCTGAAGACGAATAGGCAACTGGTCTGAATAAAATGTTTAGCAGAGAACGTTTTAGTACTTGTCATATTTACCCTACAGGGTTGCTTTTGGGAATCAGTAAGGTGTTGACTATAGAGAAACCCAAAAGTGCTGATTAACTAAAGATAAACAGTCCCTAGAAGAAAGAGGAAAAAATGAATAGTGAATCCGTGTTGAAAATTATTTTACTGACAACCGCTGCAGGAATTTGTATTCCGATAGGTGGCTGGGTTGCCTCATTTGAGCGGGTGCATTCTCAGTGGCTGGAAAGAGAATTAAGACATTTCATCATTGCTTTCGGTGGTGGGATTTTATTGGGCGCAGTAACGATAGTGCTGGTCCCGGAAGGTATCAATAATATGCATGACTCGCTCTGGAGTATTCCGGTTATTTTGTCAGGTGGCCTGATTTTTTTCGGTGTGGAACGGTTAATGGGAAGCCATAATAACGAATCTCCTCAACTTATGGGCATGATATTGGATTACATTCCTGAGGCTATCGCGCTGGGAGGTTTGATGGCCTTAAATCCTGCCTCCGGGCCTTTGCTGGCATTATTGATCGGGTTACAAAATTTACCTGAAGGGTTTAATGCCTACCGAGAACTAAAACACCACAATAAACACGATAACGTACTGCTCAAAATGGCAGGATTAGTAATACTTGGCCCGATTGCTGGGTTGGTAGGATATTGGTTTTTATCAGAACATCAATCGTTACTGGGGGCCATTATGTTGTTTGCATCAGGTGGGATTTTATATCTCATTTTTCAGGATATTGCCCCCCAGTCGAAATTGGAAAAGCACTGGGCTCCACCGTTAGGGGCGGTATTGGGTTTTTGTCTGGCCTTGTTTGGACATTTACTGATGGCAACGCATTAAGTAATTACATTCAATTTGCTTCTCAATCAAAAATAGCAAGTGACTATTTGTTCAAACTTTAACCTATGTAATATCAGTTGGCAGATTAGCTTGCTACCTTAAACTCACTAGTGTCATAAACAGTCATTTCAACGTAGGCACTACGGTGTTTTTTTCCATGTTGGTACATGGCGAGAAGTATCCGTTGGGATTCTGATTTATTCATCAGTGGCTGTTGATCTTTCATAGCCGCCTCTGAAAGATCAACAGCCCCTAGGCCGGGATTAAATCCGGCCACATACTTAAACGATATTTCCCTGGTAGTCATACCAAAATACTTTACTTACAAAAAACAAATCCGGATTTGAAAGCTTATTATAAGGAACGCAATATGGAAACTCTCTCAGCAAATAATAGCAGCGTGTCATGGGCAGCCATTTTCGCTGGTGCTGTCAGTGCAGCGGCCATGACGTTAATCATGTTAATACTTGGTTTCGGTCTGGGCTTTTCAGTTATTTCACCTTGGCAGAATGAAGGCGTCACAATGGAAACCATTGGATGGTCGACCATTACCTGGTTAACCATCACACAAATTGTGGCAGCAGGTTTAGGTGGCTATATCGCTGGACGACTCCGAACCCGATGGACTGATATCAATATTGATGAAATTTATTTTCGTGATACCGCGCACGGCCTGATCAGTTGGGCTGTGGCAACGCTGTTGGTCGCACTTTTAATTCTCTCAAGTGTGGGTGCTGTTATCAGTGGTACAACCAAGGCAGGTGCCTCTCTGGTACAAGGCGCATCTTCAGTAACCCCTGCCATTAGTGAAGCGGCATCTGAATCCTCTGATTATTTTACCGATGCACTATTACGTACAGCGCCAGGGACTGAAATTGCTCAACGTGCTGATGGCAATGTTCGTGATGAATTATCCACCATATTGGTTCAAGCCTTGCGTGACGGCGAGCTAAACGAAGACGATAAACAATATGTCGTTGGATTGGTGGCGAACTATACCGAATTAGATGAATCCGAAGCAGAGCAACGTGTTGATAATGTCATCGAACGTGCAGAGCAAGCGTTAGCGGATGCTGAGCAGACTGCTCGTGAAGCAGCCGATACTGCTTTGGAAGGCGCTACCTTCGCATCATTATGGATATTTGTCGCGTTATTGATTGGCGCATATATCGCCAGCTTTATGGCGACAGTTGGTGGTCGCCAACGCGATTCCATCATTCATTAATTGTAGTGGCATGATGACAAATATTTTTAAGGAGAAATAACATGCGATCCATTCTTTTATGGTTTTTAGGTGTGCCAATTCCCATCATTATTTTATTGGCGATCCTGCTTTAAATTTAACAGCAAAAAAGTTAGCGGAGTCGCTAATACGACTCTGCTAACAGTGCTAAATGAACAAGGTTTATCGCCGATGCAAGCCGCAGGTGTTTGCTATTGAGCTCTTCGGCTCTTAAGTTAACCAGCTTATCGCGACTTCAAAAGGTCAGGTGGTTGATAAAACCCAATATGGAGTTGAATCAATGACAAGAAAAAATAGTGCAATAGACCCAACTGTATTTGGGCAAGTAAATGAAGAACTCGAAACTTCTTTACAGGAAGCGTTTATAGAAGTCCGCCAACAAACGGAAAAGATTTGTGCCAATCTGGAAATTGAAGATCTGGTCGTACAGCCAGCCGCTTATGTCAGTCCACCAAAATGGCATTTGGCCCATACATCCTGGTTTTTTGACTGTTTTGTTTTAGCACCACTTCAGCTAGCGCAAACCAGCAAATCGCCTCAATATCATTTTTTATTCAACTCGTATTACAAAAGTCAGGGTGCCCATTGGCAGCAGTCCAATCGTGGTCAACTGTCTCGGCCGACAGTGAAAGAAATCATGCTTTATCGACAGCAGATTACCGAGGCGATTGTTGATCTTTTTGAATCGCACGCTCTGTCTGAACAACAACTGGAAATAATTGCCACCGGAATACAACACGAGCAGCAGCATCAGGAATTGTTGTTAATGGATATCAAATTTATTCTGGGTAATCAGCCTTGGCCTGCTGCCTATGAACAGACTGCTGATGCCGATGATATTTTATTACCTGCCAGAGCCCTGGGCTGGTTGGAATGGACAGAAAATATTTCTCTGTTTGGTGCGCGTTTGGATGAGTTCTCCTATGACAATGAACGTCCCCGCCATCGGCGTTGGATTAGTGGTTTTCAGTTGGCTGATCGGCTGATTAACAATGGCGAATATATGGATTTTATGACCGATGGTGGCTATCGTCGTCCAGAGCTATGGTTAAGTGATGGCTGGGACTGGGTGCAGCAAAACCAAATGACCCATCCGCTATACTGGCGTAAACAAAACCATCACTGGGATGAATATCATCTCCGCGGTCTGCAACCTTTAAACCCGAATTTACCGGTGAGTCATATCAGTTTTTATGAAGCCGATGCCTATGCGCGATGGATGGGGGCACGACTGCCTACTGAGTTTGAACTGGAGTCGTATACTTCTCGTAACAGACAGTTGTTTGAGGCTGAAAACGCTTTCTGGGATCCGGAACAATCAATTTATCCTTCTCCTGACAGGGCATGTGATGAATTTGATACAGGTCTGCTCTGGCAATGGACTAACAGTGCTTATTCACCCTATCCTGGATACAGAACATCTAATACGTCGCTCGGCGAATATAACGGTAAGTTCATGGCGAATCAGTATGTTTTGAAAGGTGGTTGTGTGGCAACGCCTAAACATCACATGCGTGCCAGTTATCGAAATTTTTACCGCCCATATGATCGCTGGGCTTTTACCGGTATTCGTTTGGCAAAGGATTTGTAATGACCTATCTGGTTCTGGATTCAATTCGAAATCAAACGCAAGATGCCCTTAAAGAGCAATTTGCTTTTGATGTTTTAATGGGATTCTCAGCACCCACCAAATATCTGCCAAGTAAATATTTTTATGATGCCAAAGGCAGTAAGTTATTTGAACAGATCACCGAGTTGGAGGAATATTATCCAACACGTTGTGAATTTGAAATCCTTAGTAAGGTTGGATCTGAACTTGCTGGATTTATCCAGGATAAGCCATTTGAAATTGTCGAGTTGGGCGCCGGGGATGGCTGTAAGACTAAAGTTTTGCTGAGCAAACTATTAGAATCCACTGATGCGTTTTCTTACATACCCATCGATATTTCTGAATCGGCGATGGCAGATCTGATCAGTTCATTAAATCAATCTCATCCGACGCTAACTACTCACGGTATTGTCGGTGATTATTTTGCCAGTATCCGCCACCTTGAAAACACATCTGACAGTCGCAAACTGGTGCTGTTGCTGGGCTCCAATATCGGCAACTTTGACTTTCCAAGTGCCAAACGGTTTTTGCACAGTATCTGGAAGTGTCTGAATCATAATGATTTATTGTTAATTGGTTTTGATTTGAAAAAAGATATTGATGTACTAACCCGGGCTTATAACGACAAAAAAGGCATTACCCGCGCTTTTAATTTGAATGTATTAACCCGTATTAATAATGAGCTGGATGGTGAGTTTGATTTAAACCGATTTTCGCATCATGGAATGTATAATCCGCGGCATGGGGCGATGGAGAGTTATTTAGTCTCGCTGGAGCAACAGGAAGTACATATCGGGGCGCTGGAGAAAACGTTTGAATTTAACCCCTATGAAGCCATCCATCTTGAGCTGTCACATAAATACCTGCTATCAGATATGCATAAAATGGCCAATGAAACCGGCTTTAATGTGTTGAAAAACTGGCAAGATTCCCAAGGCTATTTTGCTGATGGGCTTTGGCAGGTTAATAAGGATTTCCCCGAATCATCATTATAGGAAATTTGTCCTTTGAGATTTTCAAGCGTCTAATAAGCGAAAATACATCCCGACAGATTCATACCTTCAAAGGCAATAATGATGAAGCTCAATATCAGCGATTTTCAGGCCTTGCCAGACAGCAAGATTAATCTGAAGAAATGGCCTACTCTGATTGATCCTTTATATACCTCAAAAAAACACTACCAAAAAATACTGAAACAGAATGTTGAGGCATTAAGTGAGTTGCAGCATATGCTTTATGCCGATAATCATTATTCGATACTGCTGATTTTTCAGGGCATGGATGCCGCGGGAAAGGATGGCGCTATACGGCATGTGATGTCAGGTATTAATCCACAGGGTTTTCAGGTATTCAGCTTTAAACAGCCCAGTGCAAACGAACTGGAACATGATTTTCTTTGGCGAACGGCACGTTGCCTGCCTGAACGGGGACGGATCGGTATTTTTAATCGCTCCTATTATGAAGAGGTGCTGATTGTTAAAGTGCATCCTGAGTTTCTGGTGTCACAGCGCTTACCCGATAAACTGCCCCCCAAAAAAAGCTTCTGGCAGAACCGTTACCGTTCCATTCTGGAACATGAAGCACATTTGCATCGAAGTGGCACCCGAATCATTAAGTTCTTTTTACATCAATCCAAGGATGAGCAGGCCAGACGTTTTATGCAGAGAATCGATGACCCCGATAAAAACTGGAAACTGACTACTGCAGATATTGAACAACGTGAATTCTGGGATGACTATACCAAAGCGTACGAAGAGTGCATTAATGCTTCAACAACGAAAGAGGCACCGTGGTACATCATCCCTGCTGATGATAAAAAGAATGCCCGGTTAATTATTTCGGAAATCTTTTTAAACACATTGAGTGCGTTGCCATTAGCCTATCCTCAGGCGACTGATGCCCATCGACTTGAATTACAGTCTATTCGTGAGCATTTAGAGAAATCCTGACAGTAAAGCGACCTGAACGGAGCATTAATCTAATGGTAATGCCGTCGATTTTATCGGTGATTTCATCACAAACGACGTATGCACACCAGTCACTCCTTCAATTCGAGTGAGTTTCTGCAACAGAAACTGCTGATAGGCATCCATGTCCTTGACGATCACTTTGAGCAAGTAATCTGCTGATTGACCGGTAATCAAGTGACATTCCAATACTTCCGGGTAACTGGCGAGCTTTTCTTCCAGACCACTAAAGCGTTCCGGGGTATGTTTATCCATACTAATGCCTATAAAAGCCATCAGTGTCAGCCCCAGCTTACGTGCATTTAATAACGCCACATAACCATCGATCAAACCATTCTCTTCCATCTGTTTGACACGTCGAAGTGTAGGGGAGGGAGATAGGTTAATCGCTTCGGCCAGTTCCTGATTGGAAATGCGGCCCTGCTTTTGCAGAATATCGAGAATCATATGATCATATCGATCCAGTTTTTCAGTCATGATTTACTCCAATAAAATACATTAAAAGCATTTTATGCTTAAAAAATAACTTTATCAGCAATTATATTTGTATTGGAGACGTTTTCATGAAACTTTAGCAATTTAATTCTGCAGCTGTCTCTTTATACTATTCCACATGCCTGAACCGGTAGTGTTATAAGCCACAAGCTTTGTTTAACGCAGTTCTCTCAAGTTCATCACAAGTGAATGGCGGAAACTGAAAAAGATTGGTTACCCTCCAATCCTTGTTAAATAAACCTGCCGGAAGCGTCCCTAAAAAAACTACGCTCTCAGGCACTCTATTTTGCTTATCCAGACTCAGGAGTCAGAAGATGATTGCCAATCCCGCTCAAAAATATCGTCGCTTTGAGCCAATTCAATTACCGGATCGCCAATGGCCGAATCAGGTGATTGAAAAGCCGCCTATCTGGATGAGCACCGATCTGCGTGATGGCAATCAGGCATTGATTGATCCGATGTCGATCGAAACCAAAATGCGTTATTTCAAAGCCCTGGTGGAAATGGGCTTTAAGGAAATCGAGGTCGGATTTCCGTCTGCCTCGGAAACTGACTTTAATCTGGTCCGTCGTCTGATCGAAGAAAATGTGATCCCGGAGGATGTCACTATTGAAGTATTGACCCAGGCCCGTCAGGATTTAATTGAGCGCACTGTAGAGTCACTTAAAGGGGCTCGTCGGGCCATTTTACATATGTACAATCCGATTGCTCCGGCGTTTCGCAAAATCGTTTACAACACCGATAAAGCCGGCGTGAAAGAGATTGCCGAACGCGGCACGCGCTGGGTTAAGGCGTTAACAGAACAACACCCGGAAACCGAATGGGTTTACCAATATTCACCTGAAGTGTTCTCCAGCACGGAGGTGGATTTTGCCAAAGAAGTTTGTGATGCCGTGTCAGCCATCTGGCAGCCAACGCCAGAGAAAAAGATGATATTCAATTTGCCGGCAACGGTTGAAATGTCGACACCCAATACCTATGCCGACCAGATTGAATGGATGCATCGTAATTTAAACAATCGAGACAGTATTATTCTGAGTGTGCACCCGCATAATGATCGCGGTACTGCTGTTGCAGCTGCTGAGTTGGCAGTGATGGCTGGTGCTGATCGGGTGGAAGGCTGTTTGTTTGGTAATGGCGAGCGTACCGGCAATGTCGACTTGGTGACGCTGGCGTTGAATTTATATTCACAAGGTATTCATCCCGGTTTGGATTTCAGCCAGATTGATCAGGTTCGTCAACTGGCCGAAGAGTGCACCCAGTTACCGGTGCATCCTCGTCATCCCTATGCCGGTGAATTGGTGTTTACCGCGTTTTCGGGATCCCATCAGGATGCCATTAAAAAAGGCTTGGCCAAACAGGATCCGGAAGGTTTCTGGGAAGTACCGTATCTGCCAATTGATCCGGCGGATTTACATCGAAGTTACGATGCGGTGGTCAGGGTGAATAGCCAATCGGGTAAAGGCGGGGTGAGCTTCCTGTTACAACAAAATGCTGGATTTGAGTTGCCGCGTCGCTTGCAGATTGAATTCAGTAAAATTGTGCAACAGCACAGTGACAGTAGTGGCAAGGAAATTAATGCTGCAACTATAGCGCAATTGTTTGATGAAGCTTATCTCGCTGTCAACACGCCTTACCGTTTCAGAAGCAGTAGCGTAGTGGATGATTCACAAGATATTGCCAGCGCTGAGGTTCAATTGGATCACGGGACAACACCCTTCACACTTCAGGCCAAAGGGACCGGACCAGTTGATGCGGTTGCAAAGGCCTTGTCTGAACATATTCAGCAGGATATTTCTGTTGTTGATTACCATGAACACGGCATCGGAAGCGGTTCAGAAGCCATAGCGGTGAGTTATGTTGAAATGAAAGTGGGTAATGCTCAACCGGTATTTGGTGTCGGACAGGATAAAAATATCAGCCGGGCCGCCATTAAAGCGCTAATCAATGGGGTAAATCGTTTTCTCACAATGCAGCGTGAAGCAGCATAACACATTGAAAGTAATGAAAAATGGTTGATAAGCAAAGGTAAGGAAGTTTTTCACCTTATCTATGGTTAGAATACTGAATTTGGCCTAAATTAACAGTTAAACTGTTGATTTAAAAGGGGTTGGTTATATTTTTCGTCAGTTTGATGTGAGTGGTGATATTCGTTAGGGTGTATGTAACAGTAAATGGTTAGCAGCCATTTTATTTAAGCTGTTTTTAACCACTATAAAAGGAGGCCGCCATGTTAAAACAATGTTTTTACACAGTCGCCCTGACAACTCTTTTTGCCAGCACCTCTGCGTTTGCTGCCAATGAAAATACTAGCAAGCATCCTGCTCATAAAATGGATAACTCCGTCTCGCCGACAGCTGCGGAAATAGATCAGCAGGCCGATTATCAATGGGAAAAAGATAAAGCCGCCAATAGTTCGGCAGATATATCGTCGGATGGTAATCATCCAGCCCATGATATGGGCGAGTCTGCTGAACGTATTAATAAAGAATCTAAAGATGCGTATCAGGAAAATCGTTTAAATGCTGTAGAAGAAGATAATGCGATGCATCCTGCTCATGAAATGGATGAGGTAGAACCTGTTCAGAAGCGCGGGCAATAACACTTTTATCAGTCCATTTTTAATCAAGCGGCAGTTCTGTTGAGTAAGCTCAATGGTATGTCGCTTTTTTCTTTGAACCAATACTATCTGTATGGTTTAGACTTACTTTTTAACGCCAGAATGGAAATGATATGTCACTGCTAAGAACGGTTTGTCTGATAACCATAGCTTTCTTATCTGGTTGTGCCAGTTGGTCGCCCAACTATGAACAGCCACAGGTCAATATCACCTCATTTTCATTTGCACCTGAATCGAATGGTCTGGCGCCGAGATTTATTATTGGATTGCAGATCATTAATCCAAACCGGAATGCCTTACCGTTAAAAGGCATGAGTTATTCGATTGAAGTGGAAAATAATCGGGTTTTAAGCGGTGCGACACCGGATTTACCGCGTGTTCCAGCCTATGGTATGGCTGATTTTACCATTGAAGCCAGTCCAGATTTACTGGGTAGCGCCCGCTTACTGAATCGATTGTTTTCCGGGCAGGCAAAAAGCCTTGATTACCGCTTCAAGGCAAAACTGGATATGGGAAGGTTCGTGCCTTATCTAAACATAGAAGAGAGCGGCCAGTTTGACTTGTCGAACACTGCGGGAAATTAGTTTTTGCTAGGGCTTGTTGAGCTCTCATCTCCACCTCTATTGTGAGCTGAAAAAGCGTCAATCAAGGCACGAGGGGTGCCTTTTGTGAGATACATCCATGTCCCCATTGGGGCTTACGCTCAAAAACGCTCCCGGCGTTTTTGTAGTCATTCTAAATAAGTGACGAGCAAAGCTTCCGCATCCTGCTCACGCCCCTGACCTACATCCATGTAGGCCACCCAGACCGGCGCACGCCTCCCTGGCGCGCCAGTATACCGCCCATCCGTGGACATAAGTGACGCTTTTTCAGTCGCAACCCGAAGGGCTCCGACTATTTTTGCGAGCGCCTGCGTTGTCAATCAATTATGTAGTAAGGCTACAAGGTGGGTTTTCCGCCTTGCCAGACACAAAAATAATCGCCAGCACTGGTGGAGATGAAAGATCAACAAGCCCTAAC
>NZ_DFMC01000010.1:309883-310750 GCF_002375335.1 Methylophaga sp. UBA3603 | reverse complement strand
ATGAAAGATCAACAAGCCCTAACTGTTACATATATTTCTGTTATCAGGATTGCGCGGCCGAAAAAAATCTGGCAAAGTCTGCGCGGTCTTGTCATCACGACAAGCACCTCAGGCCTATTCCAAGCCTTATAGCCAATCAGCTTAATTGGGATGTTATCACCGGACAGGGGTAAAGTCGGAATGTGTTGCCATCGTGGGTAATATTCCGGCTGTTCAGTGAATACGATTATTGTAGCTTGAATTTTCAACCTGCAAATTTAATGGTATGCCGGCAACACCGGTCCCTGACAACGGAGATAAAAATGCAGCTTTCCATTCAACAGCGTTTTAGTATTTGGGCCGGACTAAGTCTATTGACTGTGGTGGTGGTAACAGCACTGATCAGTGTTTGGCAATTCGGTTCGATAAAACAGACGCTTTCTGAGCAGGGCCGTGATGTCAGCCAGCAACAGGCACAGCAATATTTACAGATATTAGCTCAGGACACAGCGGCGCAGTTGCGCATTCCTCTGGAAAGAGCATTACATACAGCCCAGGCTAATGCCGCGGTGATGCAGGCTGTTGTCGCCGATTCATCCATTACAGACAAGCGCGGTCTTGCCGTCAGAACGCTGGAACAGACTTTGACACTAAATGATGATTTCCTGGGTGCTTACGTGGCATTTGAACCAAATACTGTGGACGGCAGTGATTTCATTCAGCGTAACAGCTTAGGCAGTGATGCCCGTGGGCGTTTCCTGCCCTATGTGGTGCGTTCCGATAAAAACAGCTTTGTGGTGGAAAATCTGGAAGGGTTGGAAGATGCTACGCCGGATGAAAATGGCGTAAGAGCAGGTGAATACTATCTTTGTTCCAAAGATCGGAAAA
>NZ_DFMC01000010.1:0-309788 GCF_002375335.1 Methylophaga sp. UBA3603 | reverse complement strand
AGATCGAAAAGCAGTTGTGTCATTGACCCTTACCTTTATCCAATTGACGGTGAGCAAGTGCTATTGACCAGTCTGGTTGCTCCGATAATGCGTGATGGTCGGTTTATTGGCATAAGTGGTATTGATATCTCTGCTGCTTTTTTGCAATCGGTTATCAAGGATGTCGCGGCAGAGCTTTATAAGGGAATGGGGCAGACCTTATTGATCAGTCCACGGGGTGTCATAGTTGGACACAGTCAGCAACCTGAGCTGATTGGTCAGAATCTCAATGCGTTGGATAATGACCTCAGAGAAGCATTACGCAGTGTCAGCGAGGAAGGCCAAAGCCGGATTTTGCAGCAACAGCAACAATTTATCGTGCTTAGCCCATTCAACCTGCCAGGAAGTGATCAGGGCTGGGTAACCTATCTGGCGGTTCCAGAAGCCGAGGTACTGGCAGCCGTAGCCAAACAGGAGCAATTTCTTCATCGTGCTCAAACCACCTTTGTGACCACCACCAGTCTGCTGGGTTTGCTTTTAGCCATTATTGGTGTCGGTGTGGTCTGGCTGGTGGCGCGTAGCAGTATCAAGCCATTGTCAGAAATGACTACACTGGTAGCTTCTATCGCTGAGGGCGAGGGCGATCTGACGCAGCAGCTTGATATCAAACGCCAGGATGAGACGGGTAAATTATCCGGTTTTCTGAACACCTTTATTGGCAAGCTTCGCAGGCTGATTCAGCAATTAATTCCGCTTGGCGACAATGTCAGCAAGTTGTCTGCTGAAGGTCGTCAAATCAGCGAGCAAACGCGAACACAGATGGATCAGCAGCAGCAGTTGCTTGAAGAAATGGTTTCTGCGGTAACAGAAATGGCTGCTTCAGCCCAGCAGATTGCCGGAAATGCCGATCGCACATCACAATTTGTCAGTAATGCCAATGAGTCATCACAGTCTGGTGCTGGACTGGTGCAACGTACCTCAGAGTCAATTCACCAGGTCAGTAATAGTGTGCAGGAATCTCAATCAGCGATGTTGGAGCTGGAAAAAAACAGTGAGGCGATTGTCAGCATTTTGTCAGTGATCCAGGGAATTGCTGAACAGACCAATTTGTTGGCACTTAATGCAGCAATTGAAGCAGCGCGGGCCGGGGAGAAAGGTCGTGGTTTTGCTGTAGTAGCAGATGAAGTAAGAGCCCTGGCAAGTAGGACTCAGGTAGCCACTGTTGATATTCAGGAAAAGCTCAATGTATTGCAAAAAGGCAGTCGACAGGCAGCCGCCAAAATGCAGCAAAGTGGGCAACAAGTGACTGAAACTGTTGATCTGGCTCGTGCAGCAGAATCTGCATTGCAGGATATTCAGAAAGCTATTATGGAAGTCACCGAAATGACGTTTCAGATTGCTTCAGCGACCGAAGAACAAAGTGCGGTATGTGAGGATGTCAGTAAAAATCTGACAAAAATTTCGCAACTGGTCGAACATACAACCGAGGGCGCTCGCCAGCTGAATCAGGTAGGGAATCAGCTGGACGAAGCTGCTAACAGCCTTAAACTTCAGTTAGGTTCGTTCAAGGTCTGACCTGGATTTTATGGCAACCCGGGGTTTCACATTTGGATACGGCCACCGGTGACGCCATAAATTTCACCAGTCACATAGCTGGCATCTGCTGAGGCCAGAAAGACATAAACCGGTGCCAGTTCAGCCGGCTGGGCCGGGCGGCCAAATAAGGTATTGGCACCGAAGTTTTTCACTTTTTCATCAGGCATGGTGGTGGGGATTAACGGAGTCCAGACCGGGCCCGGTGCTACCCCGTTTACTCTGACGCCCTGGTTGATGGCTTCAGAAGCTAATGACAGGGTGAAGTTGGCAATAGCTGCTTTAGTTGCGGCATAAGGAGCAAGATTGCTGCTGGGTTCAAATGCCTGAATAGAGGTGGTGTTAATAATGGATCCACCTGGTGGAATATGGTTTAACGCTGCTCGTGAAAAATGGAAAAAGGCTTCAATATTGGTTTGAAATGCATAACTGATTTCCTCATCGGGAATATCCTGTATCGATTCATAGGTTTGCTGAAAAGCGGCGTTATTGACCAGAATATCCAGTCGGCCAAATTCTTCGATACATACTTCCACGGCTCTATCACAGGCCGGTCGATTATTTGACTGATCCATTTTTATTGAAATAACTTCTCGACCAGCTTCCCGTACCAGGCGTTCAGTCTCATGTGCATCCACTTCTTCGCTGAGATAGGTAAATACAATATTTGCTCCCTCACGAGCATAGGCCAAGGCCACCGCCCTCCCAATGCCACTGTCACCACCGGTAATCAAAGCCACTTTCCCGGCTAATCGATCATGTCCCTGATAGCTGGTTTCACCATGATCCGGCACCGGGTTCATTTTGCTTTCCTGACCGGGCAATTTCTGTGACTGCGTTTCAAATTCGGGACGAGGGTAACAATTTCTTGGATCAGTGAAGGTGTTTTGCGTCATGGCTGAAATCCTCCTAAATCATTAATTGAAAAACACTTAATGAATAACTCAATTGCAAAAGCTATTCCGATCACGATTCAACGAGAAAACAATCAGTGATGATGAGCTGCTAATGCGTAATTAGATGTATTTACAGGAACAATGCCCGGGTAAAAATTACTGGTGATAGGAATTTTTTATACAGGTAACCCTTTATTTTGCTGATTTAATTTAAACAGAATTCCGGGCCAGACATTGTGCATCCTTGTTTCACGGTGAAAAAAGATCTCTGGCATACAGATTGCGATAGTGTTGATTAGCTTTTGGCTAAGGCCAGTACATGATGCATTGCAGTATATGTACGCTAAGTAACGAACAGAGTGAGATGTTTGGGAGAGAATCAAGAATATCCAAGACATCATGAATCCGGAAATCGAAATGGTCAGTGTTACGACCCGCGTTAAAGATGAGTACCGAAAATGGCTGCGTGAGTGGCTGTAGTAAATGGAGGGTCAGGTTTAAAAAATGAATAAGCAATTAATATTCAATAAAAAATTTAAAGGCACACGATGGAAGTAATTAATGAGAGTGATGTCATGGAGACTGAAGATATCATCAGCAAGCTTAATGATTTGGTTGCATTGGAATTTAATGCTATTGAGACTTACGAAGTTGCAATCGAACGGCTGGAAAATCTCGACTATCGGGCAAAAATGACGGAGTTTCTTGGCGAACACGAGCGCCACTTGATGGACTTATGTGACGCGATTATCGAGGAAGGTGGAACTCCACTAGATGGAGGAGATTACAAACAATTCCTCACAAAGGGACCCGTGATCATCGCGGGTATTGGTGGGGATAAATCTGTTTTGAAAGCCATGCTGCTTAATGAGGGGCTGACCAACAAGCTTTATAAAAATGCTAATGATGAAATATATCCTGGTTATATCCAATTAATGCTGAAGCAGGCCCTGGGAGATGTTCGTCATCATCGGGTCTGGATTGAATCGGCGATACAAGAGCTTGATTAAAACATACGAAAAATATCACACCAGGCATGCAACATTTACTTATATAGAACTGTCTTTTTAAAAGATAGCTTAATGAAGGACTAAAGAAATGTATAAAAAATTATTTCTTTCAGCAACCGTTTCGGCTTTCTTAACCGTTACTTCAGTAATGGCAGAGGATTTAAATCAACCTCAGGACCACCGTTCAACCATTAACCAGAAACAGGAAAATCAGGTTGGACTACCCATCGATAATCGAGTTGATAGTCAGATAAAACAGAATCAACAAAACACAACGGTCAATCCTCCTGAAACTGAACCATTGCCGACAACTCCTCCTTCAAGATCGGTTATCACACCTGAACCACCGCCACCACCTTCGCGCATAAACCCGAAAAGTAACGATCCGACTCTTCCCGAAAACCAGTCTCCACAGGGTATTGCGCCAGATGTGCCGGATTCAGCCTATCCGGATGATAGCCCGACGCCATAACGTTGAAATGAGGGTGAAACACTAAATGACGAGAATCGAACTTAACTGCTCAACTTGGTTGAGCTTGCAGTGTTAAAGAGCCAGTTTGGATAACATCGCTAATATAAACAAAGCTTCTACAGGGTCAAACAGATAAAAGGATGCTGCCATGCCACACGCTAGAAAGTTAGATAATCAGCCCATACCGAGACACCATACCCGGTTTTCAAAAACACTCACGGATGATGAAAAGACAAACACGAGCTCTTCTTCTGAAAAAAACAGAGCTAAAATCATGCTTCATCCTGAACTTGATATGGATGAGATGGATTTTGAAGTTTTAAGTAAATCCGTTCCTGATGGAGCCGTTGGTGACATCAAGAAAGTGCATCAACACAACACTGAATTGTTGCTGCATAAACTAGGTCAGCGACTTGCATTTGAACGCGCCAGCGTCAGATTATATGAAGCGCTGATATTCAAATGTCTGGCAATGCGAAATGGCAGAAAAACTGTAGTTTCCGTTGACCTGTTAAGACAATTCCGTGATGAAGAAGTAGAACATAGTCGGTTACTGAAGACGGCCATCGAGACATTAGGATTTGACTCTGATGAATGGATTCCCGATGCGGATTCCAATTTACAGTCCAGCCTGCAAATACCCAAAGTCTTCACCAAGAAAACGACATCCGTGCTGCAATGCCTGGAATCGGTATTGATCTTTGCTACTAATGACAATGCAGAATGGCATACACTGCACGGTTTGTTTACCAACATGGGGTTACAGGACCTGGCGAATGAGTTTAATCAGGCCCTCGAAGAAGACAGCCGACAGCTTGAGACTATTTCCCGCTGGATATATCAGCTCTCTCACGCCTGAGACGCTTCAATCCTGCTGAAATCAAAACTGGGAGGAGAAACATTTCTCCTCCCATATTCTTTTTGTCAGTTTAAATCCATTAAAGATATATTTTCGACTGAGCTCAAAACAGAAGCGCTAACATGCCTGAAGCGATACGAGTATCTGTTATAATCAAGCGTTTTTTCTATACCTCTAACAGCCTGACAGGAAAACCGTTTTGACCACAGCTTCTCATCAAATCCGCAGTCTGCTTGAACAAAAGATCCTAATCCTTGATGGCGGCATGGGCACCATGCTGCAAAGTTACAAATTGAGTGAAGCAGATTTTCGCGGTGAACGTTTTGCCAATCATCCTTGTGATGTCAAAGGTAACAACGATTTACTGTCGCTGACTCAGCCGCAGATCATTCGCGATATTCATCGGGCCTATTTTGAAGCCGGTGCCGATATAGTTGAAACCAATACCTTTAATGGTACGTCGATCGCGATGGCCGACTACCAGATGGAAGATCTGGTTTATGAGCTGAATAAAGTCTCGGCACAACTGGCCCGTGAAGTGGCCGATGAATTTACCGCCAGTAATCCTGACAAACCGCGGTTTGTCACCGGCGTATTAGGCCCCACCAATCGTACCGCCAGTATTTCACCAGATGTAAACAATCCTGGTTTTCGTAACGTCAATTTTGATCAGCTGGTGGAAGCCTATCTGGAGGCCATTCGTGGTCTGATTGATGGTGGCAGTGATCTGCTGTTGGTTGAAACCGTCTTTGATACCTTGAATGCCAAAGCCGCAGTATTCGCCATCGAGCAGTATTTTGAACAGCATGATGTGCATTTGCCGGTGATGATTTCCGGCACCATTACCGATGCCAGTGGCCGCACACTTTCTGGCCAAACGGCTGAAGCGTTCTGGAATTCACTGTCACATGTACAACCGTTATCCATTGGTTTGAACTGTGCTTTAGGTGCAGAGCAATTACGTCAGTATGTTGAAGAGCTGTCGAATATTTCCACCAGTTATGTCAGTGCCCATCCCAATGCCGGTTTACCAAATGAGTTTGGTGAATATGATGAATCACCGGAAGCCATGGCGATTCATATCAAGGAATGGGCCGAAGCCGGTTTCCTGAATATTATCGGTGGTTGCTGTGGTACGACGCCGGCACATATCAAAGCCATTGCCGAAGCCGTCGAAGGTGTTAAACCACGCCAGCGGATTGAAAACAAGCATTATTGCCGCTTGAGCGGCCTGGAACCCCTGACGATCACACCGGACAGTCTGTTTGTGAATATTGGTGAGCGGACCAATGTGACCGGTTCATTGCGGTTTGCCAAACTGATCAAGGAAGGTGATTACGATACAGCTTTAGAGGTTGCCAGACAGCAGGTTGAAAACGGCGCACAAATCATCGATATCAATATGGATGAAGGCATGCTCGATTCGCAGGATGCGATGGTGACTTTCCTCAATCTGGTTGCTGCCGAACCGGATATCAGCCGCGTTCCGATTATGATTGACTCCTCCAAATGGGAAATCATTGAAGCCGGTCTCAAATGTATTCAGGGCAAGGGCATCGTCAACTCGATCAGTCTCAAGGAAGGTGAGGAAAAATTCATCGAACAGGCCAAGCTGGTACGCCGTTATGGCGCAGCCGTTATCGTCATGGCGTTTGATGAAGATGGGCAGGCCGATACCCGTGAACGGAAACGCGAAATCTGTACCCGCAGTTATGAGATTCTCACTGAAAAAGTGCATTTTCCGGCCGAAGATATCATCTTTGATCCGAATATTTTTGCCGTGGCGACCGGCATTGATGAGCATAACAATTATGCCGTCGACTTTATTGAAGCCACCCGTGATATCAAGCAAAGCCTGCCACATGCGATGATCAGTGGCGGCGTATCCAACGTATCATTTTCATTCCGTGGTAATAATCCAGTACGTGAAGCGATTCATGCGGTGTTTCTCTATCACACCATCAAAGCCGGAATGGACATGGGTATCGTCAACGCCGGACAGCTGGCGATCTATGATGATTTACCCGAAGAGTTACGTGAGCGGGTTGAAGACGTTATCTTAAACCGCCGTAACGATGCCACTGATCGCTTGCTGGAAATTGCTGATAAATACAAAGGCGATGGCAGCGTTGAGAAAAAAGAAGATTTGGAATGGCGCAGTCTACCGGTGGTTAAACGGCTGGAATATGCATTAGTCAAAGGTATCGCGGACTTTGTCGAAGAAGATACCGAGCTGGCTCGTCATGAATATGCCAAACCACTAGAGGTCATCGAAGGACCGTTAATGGACGGCATGAATGTGGTCGGCGATTTATTCGGTGAAGGCAAAATGTTTTTACCACAGGTGGTTAAGTCCGCCCGGGTAATGAAAAAAGCCGTGGCCTATCTGATGCCGTTCATCGAACTGGAAAAAGACGACAGCACGGTCAGTAGCAGTAACGGTAAGATCCTGATGGCCACGGTAAAAGGCGATGTTCACGATATCGGCAAGAATATTGTCGGCGTGGTATTGCAATGTAACAACTTCGAGATCATTGATCTTGGCGTGATGGTGCCTGCAGCGACAATTCTGGAAACCGCACGCAAGGAAAATGTCGATATTATCGGTTTGTCAGGTTTAATTACGCCTTCGCTGGAAGAAATGGCGCATATGGCCAAGGAAATGGAGCGTTTGGGGTTTGATATTCCGTTAATGATCGGTGGTGCAACGACTTCGCTGATTCATACCGCTGTCAAAATTGATCCAAATTATCATGGTCCGGTGATTTACGTAAAAGACGCATCACGAGCCGTTGGCGTGGCACAGAATCTGGTCAGTAAAATCACCCGTGAAGATTTTGTCGACAAAATCAAAACCGATTATCAAACTAAACGCGATCAGCATAAAGGCCGTAAATCTACCCGACGTTTGCTGACACTGAAACAAGCCCGGGCCAATAAAACCAAAATCGACTGGCCGGCATATCAAGCGGTAAAACCTGCTCAGACCGGAATTCAGGTGTTTGATGACTACCCACTACAAGAATTGGTGGATCGCATCGACTGGACACCATTTTTCCAGTCATGGGAATTAGCTGGCAGATATCCCCGTATTTTAACCGATGAAATCGTCGGTGAGCATGCCACGCATTTGTTTGAAGATGCGAAAAAAATGCTCAAACAGATTGTTGATGAAAAATGGCTAACAGCACGCGCGGTGATTGGTTTGTTTCCAGCCAATAGTGTCGGCGATGACGATATCGAAATTTATACTGATGACAGTCGTCAGCAGGTATTAATGAAATTGCATTCATTGCGACAGCAAGCCGAGAAACCACCAGGTCGGCCTAATGCTGCATTAGCAGACTTTCTGGCCCCCAAAGACAGTGGGGTGGAAGATTATATCGGCGCCTTTGCTGTAACTGCCGGAATTGGCATAGATGAGCATATTGAACGTTTTGAAGCTGATCATGATGACTACCATAGCATTATGGTCAAAGCGCTGGCCGACCGGCTAGCAGAAGCCTTTGCTGAGCGTATGCATGAACGGGTTCGCAAGGAATTCTGGGGCTATAAAAAAGATGAACAATTAGCCAATGAAGATCTGATTGACGAAAAATATCAGGGTATTCGTCCGGCACCGGGATATCCAGCATGTCCAGATCATACCGAAAAAGGTCTGTTATGGGATTTGCTGGATGTAGAAAAACGCATTGGCATGACGTTAACCGAAAGTTTTGCCATGTTGCCAACAGCGGCGGTCAGCGGTTTCTATTTTGCGCATCCTGAATCACGTTATTTTGGTCTGGGTAAAATTAGTGAAGATCAGGTTAAGGATTATGCAAAACGCAAAAACTGGACGCTTGATTATGCTGAACGTTGGTTGGCACCGGCATTATCCTATGATGGTGATGATTGATGACGGATCAAAAACAAGCCCATTCTTAAAACTGTGTTTAAACCCATTAACTATAAGAAAGGGGAAGTTTAGCTATGCATGAAGACATCGTAGATTTACAAACCCGCATGGCGTTTCAGGATGGTGTGATTGAACAACTCAACCAGGTGGTCACCGATCAGCAACAGCAGATAGATCGACTGGAACGTCGAATGGAAAAATTGCTGGGTCAGGTGGAAGCACTTCAGGCAGATCAGTTGATCCAACAGGCGAATGAACCGCCCCCACCACATTATTAATTCTGTCCAGCGTCTATGAAGTTGAATAAACCGCCCAGGCGATGTTTGCTGATTAAAGAAGCGGCTGAGCTTGCTCATCAAACTGCTGAAGCCTTGCTGGCATTCTGGCAGCCCGATTATCATATCTGGCTCACTGACGCTTCACAGGCCTCAGCGGATAAAAAAATTCAAAAACAGGCACGCCAATTTCTCGGGCAAGAATTTGATGTAGTGGTTTTTGACGCGACTCAGGAATTTAACGCCGACAGCTTTGCAGCCATTATTGGCACTATCCGCGCAGGTGGTATATTGCTAATGCTGCTGCCTGAAAAAAGTCCTTCTTCCAACTGGTATCAACGGTTTGAGCAGGTTATTGAGCATTATCAAGCTGACTTTGCAGAGTTTCATCAATGGCTACCGGGTAGAATCCTGCCAGGTGATTTTCGTCCTGAACAAAACCCGGATAAAGCGTTTCAACTGACGCCTGATCAGCAAAATGCATTAAGTCTTATCCACAAAACAGCTTTTGGTCATCGGCGCCGACCCTTATTGATTACATCTGATAGAGGTCGTGGCAAAACAGCCTTGCTGGGAATCGCGGCAGCGGAGTTGATTCGCCAGGGAAAACAAAAGATTTTAGTCACAGCGCCCAGCTATGCCAGTGTGGAAACTTTATTTAAACATGCTGCCAGCGAATTAAAAAACGCCCAGCTTGGTCACGGGCAGTTATTCAGCGATGGTTGCGAGATTCAGTTTGTGGCACCGGATGCTCTGCTGGAGAATGAGCTGGATGCTGATGTATTGCTGGTTGATGAAGCCGCTGCATTGACCTTACCCATGCTCAAGCTGATGTTGCAACGCTATCCGAGGATTATTTTTGCGACGACTTTACATGGTTACGAGGGCAGTGGCCGTGGTTTTAAATTGCAGTTCCAGCAAGTCCTTGATCAGCAAACACCAGATTGGCGACAGATTGAATTAACGCAACCGGTTCGCTGGAATTTAGGCGATGTATTGGAACAATTCAGCTTTGAACTCTGTTTGCTGGATGCCGAACCGGTCGCTGAACAATTGATTGTGGATCTGGGGATAGAAAAGCTTCAGGTTAAAAAACTGACTGCAACAGAGTTATTAAAGGACGAAGCGTTGTTAAGACAATGCTTTGGTCTGATGGTAACGGCGCATTATCGAACTCGGCCATCTGATCTGCAAATGCTGTTGGATCGTGATGATATGTGGTTAGTTGGTGTCTTTAATCAGCAGCAGCTGGTTGCCAGTGCATGGTTAGTAGCCGAAGGACCGATTAATCCGCGATTGGCCGCAGCAGTATTTGCTGGTGAACGACGTCTAAATGGTCATCTATTGCCGCAGACATTGTTAGCCCATTCAGGCATTAGTATTGCCGGTGAATATCATTATCAGAGAATCGTGCGGATTGCTGTACATCCTGCCCTGCAAAGTCGTGGCATAGGACAGTATTTAGTAAATGCTTTGGTAACTCATTTACCAGAAAACACCGATATATTAGGTTGCAGCTTTGCTGCCAGTGAAGCATTGGTGCGCTTCTGGCAAAACAGCGATTATCGATTAATGCGAGTGGGCGCTCATAGTGATCATATCAGTGGTCGTCATGCAGTCATTCTGGCAAAACCCATCAGTTTGGCTGGTCAGCAACTGGTTGAGCTAACCCAGCAACGATTGAGTCAACAGTGGCCAGATTTGCTCAATAGCCAGCTATCTCAACTGGAAGCCGGTTTGATCCCATTGTTGATGCAGCTGTTACCGGAAGCGGAGTTGCCAATAACGGCTGCTGATGAAGAGGAAATCACTGCTTTTGCCTTTCAAAAACGGCATTATGATGCTTGCCAGATAGCCATCAGAAAATTTGTGTTGAACTGCGTAGCACAGCAGCGGTTCCTATCAATTTCAACATTACTGCAATCTATCTGTTTAATTTTTGTATTACAGCAGCAGCCAATAGCCACTGTTTGCAGACAGTTAAATTTGAAAGGGAAGCAGGATTTGATAGGGCAGTTGCGGGAAGCGATCAGAGTTCTATTGTTGTGAGGTCAGTAATAAATAATCTGTAGAACAATTTTTTGCAGTGCTTCCCACAAGCTATGCTTCATTAAAATGCAATATAGTTGTCATCTTTTCGCCTAACATTGGCTTGATCGAAACCTACGGAACAAACTTCTGTAATTAAGCTTAGTAGCAGGTATGTTAAATAACTAGCACTAACAGCAAATGAAATAATCACAACAGAGAAAAGTTGGGAGGGAAACGAACAAGCAATTCCTGCTGGATTATAAATACTCTTGGTTCAAATGCGTCAGGCAGAAGACTGTTCTTCTCAAAACAAACTCAGAACCACGCCCAACACCAGCCAAATAACAGCAATTACACAAAGACTATTGATAATCGGTTGGCTACTACCTCCACCGTGATGGTGATGTTTGCTATTCTCATTTTGGCGTTTCCATTTCAATAACATCCATACTGAAGCCACTATGGATATGACATTGAGCCAGAACTGATAATTAAGCTGAAAATGATCGCGATCAGCTGGGGATGACCACTGGCTCTGATCCGGCAACGAGTTAAATAACTGCAGCCCATAATGCATCAGCAAGGAAGTGGCTATTAGGCAGGTAAATAGCATAAGCATAATGTACAGAGCCATTTTCCAGCCATAATATTGGGCATTAATACGCAGCACTGGCAACACAATTAAATCAGAGAAGATGAAGGCCATCACGCCAGCAAAAGCGACCCCTTCACCAAACAGAACTGCTGCCAAAGGAATATTGCCCATTGAGCCGATAAATGTAAAAAATGCGGCAACGGGTCCAACCATCGCCTGTTGCAATAAGGCCCAGAAACCCGGGTCGCTGGTACCGGCACCGATAAACAGCCACTCAAAAAAAGCCGTTGGCACAAAAGCGGAAATAATGCCGGCGACAGTAAAGCCAATCAGTACGTCTTTCCATACCATCTGCCATTCCATGGCATATTTCTGACTAATAGCTGACCAGATTTCTTTATCCAGAATACGTGACCACGCATGACCGTCGTTTTCATGGTCATGATCACTATTTGATTTTTTTTGCCGCGCTTTTTTGATTAATTCGGCCGGATTAGTCAGCTTTATGAATAGCCAGGCTAAAAGGATCAGAATAATTCCACCAATATATTCTCCGACCACAAACTGCCAGCCCAAAAACAGGGCGATAACAAAACCCAGCTCGATAACAAGATTGGTGGAAGCAAGCAGAAATGCTATAGAGGGGGCGAAATTGGCGCCTTTTTGAAACAAAGCACGGCTGGTTGCAAGTGCAGCAAAGCTACATGAGCTGGAGATAAAGCCAAATGCACTGCCCAGCGTCATAGATTTCAGACTATCATCACCCATTAATTTGCGCATTTCGCTACGGGAGACCATGACCTGGATAATACTGCTGATAAGATAACCCAGCACAAATGCCCAAAGAGCCATCCAGAAAAATCCCAAGCTGGTGAGGGCGGCCTCGGACCATTTATCGAGCAAAGAATCCATCGCAATTCCTTTCAGCTGAAGTAATTAAAACCCTATCAGCCTTGAGAGATGAGGTAAACCTCCCCTTGCTCAGTGATTTCAATATTGAGCGGAGTCAGACTTTGCCCGCGACATGGACCGGAAATACAATAACCTTCTTCCAGCGTAAACAACGCGCCATGTGTTGAGCATTGAATATGTGTTTCTTCCAGCGAGAGAAATTTGTCTGGCTGCCAGTTCAGGGGGATGCCCAGATGTGGACAATGATTGAGATAGGCGCGGATATGTTTGCCCTGACGTAGCACGACAATATCGAGCTCATTTTCTGCTGCTAACGGGATCTGAAATCCATAGCTTTGATGGTCTTTCAGGTCTTTGGTATGGCAAACAAATTTTTTCATCATAATTAAACGAGATTTTCAAAACCATATTGTTGGCATTTTCGAGCAGCGAGTTCACTGGCAAATTGCAGACTATCCTGTAGCGAATTTTCCGCTACCAGGCTGTGGATCATTCCGGCATTAAAGGTATCACCGGCACCCAAGGTATCAACAACGTGATCGATCTTGGTTGCTGGAATATACATAACTTTTCCATTGTGCCAGCCATAAGCACCTTCTGCACCCCAGGTAAGCGTTGCCTGATAGGTCACTGGCAGCGAAGCCAGCATATCCTCTGCAGATTGAAAACCTCTCGCCTCGGCATATTGGCTGGAGAAAAACAGCCAGTCAGCCCAATCAAATAAGCTCTCAATATCTTCGCGAGGTTTCTCTATTTCCAATGATATAGGCACATTTGGTGCCTTTTGCCGACAATATTTCAGTATTTTCTGTAATTCAGAAATATTACGGGCTTCAAAATGTAACCAGTCAAATTGTGATAAATCGATGTGCTGGAATGCGGCAAAACTCAATTCGGGACAATCTCGGTGATGCACAATCGTACGACTGCCAGTTTGCCGGTTTAACGTGATATAGGATGTTGGCATTTTGCCCTCATTCAATCGAGGGCAAAACTGTGTATTGATGTGATAGCGATTTAGATCGGCTTCGATAACCTGACCATCGGCCTCATTAATCAGTGTAGCAGCCAAATAACTTTGATGGCCCAGCTGACTTAACACGCAAAGGGTATTGCTGGCATTACCACCACGGCGAATGCGCTGTGATAAAGCCCGAACTTCTGCATCTTCTTCAGGATAGCTGGCAACTTCATTAATAATATCCAGCGTCGCAATGCCGGTGGCCAGAATGCGTGCCATCAGTAAAACAAATCAGATGTCGTCGAAAATGGCACCGACTGCATCAGTAATGGCATCAATATCGCCGGTACCTTTTATCGTGTGAAGTTTATTCTGTTGCTGATAGAAGCCGACTAATGGCGCCGTTTGTTCTTCATAGACTTTCAGGCGATTTTCGATAGTGGCTTCGTTATCGTCCTGCCGTTGAAATAATTCTCCACCACAATTATCACAGATACCTTCCTGCTTGGGTGGAGACAAATGTACATTAAAAATGGCGCCACAGTCCTTACAGGTACGGCGACCGGTTAAGCGTTGCATCAATTCATTAAAGGGTACATCCAGTAACACCACTCCCTGTAATGGTTGTCCCAGATCATCCAGCATCTGATCCAGTGCTTCGGCCTGAGCAATATTACGTGGAAAACCATCCAGAATATAACCATTCTTGGCATCATCATGTGTCAAACGTTCACGGATAAGTCCAATCACGATTTCATCAGAAACCAGTGCGCCGGCATCCATCGCAGATTTAGCCTTTTTACCCAAGTCAGAGCCGGCAGTGACCGCGGCACGAAGTAAATCCCCAGTTGAAATTTGTGGGATATTGAATTTTTTGGATAAAAATACGCCCTGAGTACCTTTACCGGAACCCGGTGCGCCAAGTAATACTGTTCTCATGTTTGCCTCTTGCTAGTTTGCTATTCGTTTAAATTAGATTTTTATAATAAGTTTGCTGCCAGATGATCTAATTGGATGGCCACCTTACGTAGCAATGCTGGAATTATTTCCGGTTGTAAACCCAATCTTTCCCAGGCCACGGGGTCCAGCGGAGGAACATGCTGATCACCGCTGTGTCCGAATGGAACTGAACTGACCATAACATCAGCGACGTGGACAATGCAGACTTCTGGCGCATAGCCTGAAGCAACCGGAGTGTGATGATGTCTGGCAACAAAACCAAGCGATTCCGGTAACCGCCATGCCTGAATTAACGCTTCTCCGGCCTCTGTGTGGTCAAAACCGAGCACCCGCTGTTCAGCCAGGTAAATGACTTCATGCCCGAATCTGGCGCTTTTTATTGCTTCGCCAGACAGTTCAGGTACTGATTGATACAGGACCAAACTGCCGATGTTATGTAACAAACCGGCAATCAGATATTGCTCACTTTGCTTATGGCCTGCTGCTTCAGCGAGTAATTTTGCACAGATGGCACAGGCTAGACTGTGTCGCCAGAAAGTGTTCATCTCTATCAGTGTTTTGGGGATGCCGGTAAAGGCATTGACCACCGATGTTGCCAGAACCAGATTGGTCAGTTCACGCGTACCAATAACAGTAATCGCACGGGAAATCGTATTTATCTGCGATGGAAAGCCATAGAAAGGGCTGTTAACGATCTTCAATAATCGTGTCGTCAGTGCCGGATCGGTGTTAATAACTTTACTGATGTCATCAATGGCGCTGTCAGGATCGTGGATCAACTCATCAAGCCGGGCATAGGTACTGGGCGGTGAAACCAGTTCCAGCGATTTGTTAACTAATGATTGAGGTGTCAGAGCCATGCTTTATCCGTTTCATCAGGAGTCAGCTTGTCTATTGATGCCTCGGCAAACAGCATGGCTATTAAAGGATGATTCAGGTCTGCATAGCGGAATAATTCTTCGCGCTCGGCTAAGGCCTTGGTCTCTGATTCATTGAGATGGTTAGTTTCCATTAATGAAGATTCCAATATTGACTACTCAGCAGAATTTCACTGATTTTCACACCGAGGCTGCCGGCAAAGCGATCCAGATAGCTTGGGCGGGGTGTGTAATCGACAAGTTCTTCGGCGCCGACAATGTCTCTGGCAACGGTACTGCTATTGGCCAGTCCATCAATCAAACCTAATTCAAGCGCCTGCTCACCCGACCAGAACAATCCGGAGAAAATTTCAGCATTATCTTTTAAACGATCCCCTCGGCCGGTTTTGACGACATCAATAAACTGCTGGTGAATATTGTTGAGCATTTCATGGGCATGCTCAACATCTCTTTCCTTAAGTGGCATAAACGGATCGAGGAAAGCTTTATTTTCACCGGCTGTTAATGAACGTCGTTCCACGCCTACTTTATCCATTGCTTCGGTGAAACCAAAGCTATCCATACGAACGCCAATTGAACCAACAATACTGGCTTTATCGGCATAAATTTCATTGGCGGCCACGGCGATATAATATCCGCCTGAAGCGCAGACATCCTGAATGACAGCATAAACAGGGAAATCAGGGCGTGTTGCCCGCAAACGGGTGATTTCATCGTTGATGATTCCCGACTGAACCGGGCTGCCGCCAGGAGTATTCATGCGGAGGATTAATGCTTTGGCCTGTGGACTTTCGAAAGCTTCACGGATACCGGTGACAACCCGATCGGCACTGGCTTCCATATCCGGTGCAATAACACCACTCACATCAACTAATGCCGTATGTGGGCCTGATGGCAGATCACTCTCGCCAAAAGGCCTAGTCATCAGGAAGATAGCGACGAAATACAGTAATACCAGAAATTTGAACAGGTATCCCCAGCGGCGTGTTGCGCGCTGCTCTTTGATGGCAGCGAATGCAAGATCCTGCAGAATTTTGCGTTCCCACTGGTCATTTTGCGGTGAAGTGTTCTGTGGATCTTGTTTGTGTTCTGGTGGAAAGTCGCCAAAAGTTGCCATTAGGTTTCATCCTGAACTATAAAGTTAGTGGGTCACATCATAATCAAAAGCGCACGTTGTTGCCATGCAACCAGTCATCCAACGCAAATAAGTCATCAACAATATGCAGTGGCTCGCAGGCCTGCAACCTTTCCAGAGCATGTGCCCCGTGTGTTACCGCAACACTTTTTGCTTTGGCATTATGGGCCATCAGCAAATCAAACTCGGTATCACCAATCATCATAGTGGCATCTGCTTCAACGCCACAGAAGCTTATTAATTCTTCAAGCATTTGCGGATGCGGTTTGGAATGACATTCATCAGCACAACGCGTTGCGGTAAATAAATCTGCTAAACCCGTGGCAGCGAGGACTTTGTCCAGACCGCGTCGTCCTTTACCGGTTGCCACACCGAGGAAAATATTCTGATTTGCCAGTTTGTGCAATAACTCGACAGCATTATCAAACATCGGCGACTCATGTGGATGATCCAGCCAGATTTCTCGATAAGCCATTGCCAGCCGCTGAATATCTGCATCGGTGCTGTGTGGATATAGGGTGCGGACGGCTTCTGGTAAACCCAAACCAATAATCTGACTGATTGCATTATCAGTTAATGGCGAGAGTTGCAGTTTATGAATGGCTTCGCGCATACAGAAAACGATATGGCTGGTGGAATCCATCAGGGTGCCATCCCAGTCAAAAACGATCATTTGATACTGACTCATCACTGCTTTTCCAATTGTTTTAAAACGTCTTTTAGCGTATCGGGCAGTTCTGCGTTAAAGGTTAATGGTTCATCCGTTATCGGGTGTTTGAGCGAAAGCTGCCAAGCATGCAGAAACATGCGTTTTAAACCAAATTGTCTGAGACGTTTGTTAAATTCACGATCGCCGTACTTTTCATCACCAGCTACCGGATGTGACTGGCTGGCGCTATGTACACGGATCTGATGTGTACGTCCGGTGTAGAGTTTTGCAGCAACCAGCTGGCAGCCAGAAAACTCCTGTTTTACCTCAAATAAGGTTTTGGATTTTTTACCATTAATATCCGGCACCACCATGCGCTCGCCAGAGCTCAGCGAATTTTTTTGTAATGCCAAATCAACAATGTTTTCCTGTGCAGGCCACTTGCCTCTGGTTAAGGTAAGATAACGCTTATCGGTTTCAGAGTCTTTCATTTGCTGCTGCAGATTAAGTAGCGCGGTACGGCTTTTTGCCAGCACCAGACAACCTGAGGTGTCACGATCCAGGCGGTGTACCAATTCAACAAAGCGATTTTCAGGACGGATAATGCGCATGGCTTCAATGACGCCCAATTGGATCTGACTACCTGCATGAACCGCCAGACCTGCAGGTTTATTTATCACCAGTATGTCATCATCTTCCATGAGAATTGCGTTTTCAAGTGCATCGGTAAGTGAGTCGGATAACTCGGTAATAACAACTTTCTCACTGACCCTGAGCGGAGGAACCCTTACCTGATCACCAGCTTGTAGTCGATAGGTCTGTTTAATGCGACCTTTATTAACCCGAACCTCGCCTTTGCGCAAGGCACGATAAATCCGGCTTTTCGGAACGCCTTTTTCCAATGTAATCAAAAAATTATCAATACGTTGGCCTGCCTGATCGGCCCGAATATCGATAAATTGAACGCTTGGTGGTGCTGGTGGAGAATTCGCCATAAAATATTGTAAGGTTATTTCTTGCTGATGTGGTTGCGTACTGATATATTTTGCCGTTGGTCTGTACGTAAAATGAGGTCAGTATACCGGCTTTCTGGCGATGAGACCTAAGCAAACGTCGCTCCCCCTAGAAATGGGGTTGATGCGGCTAAGGACACGAAACGAATTTGAATACGCTGAACAGGGGTTCAGTGATGCAGGGCTCCGCATAAGGAGCTTGTTTTTAAGAATAAGATGGTTCCCACGTCTGGCTACAGCAAAACAAATAGCAAAAAATGTACAAGACAGGGCGACGAAGTAAATAATCAAACGTACTGTGACTAAAGAGAGTCACACGACGTTATGTAGCGTTGCAGAACCCTATTGCAGCCACAATGTGATGACATTGTATAAATGGACCAGTGATCTGTTGATTCGATACTGGCAGTGCCCAACTAGTTGATTATATTGCTGATAAAACGCCGTTCTGGATGTCCTGGGCAGGCTGATGCCGCCCGGCTTACTGACTGTATCTGACGCGTGGACCTCTAACTGAGGTTTATGAATGAAACGAATTTTAATTAACGCAACACACGAAGAAGAGTTGCGTGTTGCGATGGTCGATGGCCAGCGCTTGTTCGATCTAGATATCGATACTCCTTCCAGAGAACAGAAAAAAGGTAATATTTACAAAGGTAAAATCACTCGTGTAGAACCGAGTCTCGAAGCGGTTTTTGTTGAATACGGTTCTGAACGTCAAGGCTTTCTGCCACTTAAAGAAATCAGTAAAAGTTATTTCCGACAAAACAAGGATGACGGCGAAAACAACGGCCGAATCAATGTGCAGGATGTGCTTTCAGTTGGCCAGGAACTGGTCATTCAGATCGAAAAAGAAGAACGTGGTAACAAAGGCGCAGCCCTCACCACATTTATCAGCCTGGCCGGCCGTTATCTGGTTTTAATGCCTAATAGCCCACGTGCCGGTGGAATTTCACGCCGGATTGAAGGCGATGAACGTGCGGAGCTGCAAGAAGCCTTGCGCGATCTGGAAGTTCCTGATGGCATGGGCATGATTGTTCGCACTGCCGGCGTCGGTAAACAAACCGAAGAACTGCAGTGGGATCTTGAATACCTTGTCCAGCTTTGGACAGCTATTGATGTTGCCACCAAAGACCGTAATGCGCCATTTCTGGTGTATCAGGAAAGTAACATCATCATTCGTGCGTTACGTGACTATTTGCGTAAAGACATTGGTGAGATTCTGGTGGATTCACCAGAAGTTTATCAAACTGGTTATGACTTCATGCGCATGGTCATGCCGCATGAATTGAGCAAATTCAAGCTCTACCAGGACAAAGTTCCGTTGTTTACCCGTTACCAGCTGGAAAGCCAGATTGAAAGCGCTTTCCGTCATGAAGTGCGACTGCCTTCCGGTGGCGCTCTGGTAATCGATCCCACTGAAGCGTTGATTTCAATTGACGTCAACTCGGCGCGTGCCAATAAGGGCGGCGATATCGAGGAAACGGCGCTGAATACCAATCTGGAAGCGGCTGAGGAAATTGCCCGTCAATTACGCTTGCGTGATTTGGGTGGACTGGTGGTTATCGACTTTATTGATATGGGACCTACCCGTAATCAACGTGAGGTGGAAAATCGTCTGCGTGACCATCTAAAATCAGATCGTGCTCGCGTTCAGATTGGCCGAATTTCACGGTTTGGTTTACTGGAAATGTCACGTCAGCGTTTACGGCCTGCTTTGGGAGATGCGCATCAGGAAGTCTGCCCGCGTTGTGCCGGTTTAGGCCATGTTCGTGGCGTAGAATCTTTAGGTTTAGCCGTATTAAGACTGGTTGAAGAAGAAGCGACAAAAGACAGCGTCAGCCAGCTGGTAATTCAATTACCGGTTTCTGTGGCAACTTTCATGCTGAATGAAAAACGTGCCCAGATTGATACGATTGAAAAACGTCATGGCGTGCGTTTGGTATTGATTCCTAATCCGCATCTGGAAACACCACATTACGATATCGAACGTATTAAAGATGGCAATGAAAAACAGACCAGCAGCCATCAGCTGATTACGACGCCTGAAATTGAAGCAACCGTAGTGTTAAAAGAAAAACCGGTTATGGAACAGCCTGCCGTTACCGGTATTGCCCCTATTGCTCCTGCACCGATTATTAAACCTGTAGCAGCGGCTGAACGTAAGCCAAGTCTGTTAAAACGACTGTTAGGTGTTTTAACCGGTGCTCCGGTAGAAGAACCAGATGTGAATAAACCCGCTTCTGTTGTTAAAGAGACTGATGTGGAAAAAGAAACCCGTAATCAAAATCGTCGTAGTCGAGGACGAAATAATACCAACCGACGTAATAATAATCGTCCCCGTCGGCCTGAAAATGCTGCCGGTGAAGAGGAGAAAAATATCAAACCAGCGGAAGCATCCACAAAAGTTGCCACCGCAGATGAGAAACCTGCAGTTGAGGTTGCGGGAGATGAAAAAGCGCGTAATCCCAATGCCAAACGTTCACGTCGGGGCGGACGTCGTCGTCGCGGACGTGGTGAAGGCGATGCCGCAGCGGCGGGAACAGTAGCGACTGAGAACTCTGAAACTTCTGAAAAAGTGGAACGTCCGGAAAAGGGCAATGCCATTCCGACACCTCCACCAGAAGTGAATGGTAATGCTATCCCTGAACCAGAACCGGAAATCAATGGCAATGCTATTCCAGTATCGACGGAGCCAGAAGTAGACGGCAACAAAATTCCGGCTAAATCTGCACCACGTCGTTCGCGTACCAGCACCGGAGCATCGACTAATAACCGTCGCCGCCGCGGAGCACCTGCGAAAGATAAAGAAAACCGTGAAACAAAAGAAGTAGAAAAAAATCCTGCTTCGGCTGATAATGAGACTCAGAAGGTTGAAAAACCAAAACCAGTTGAAAAACCAAAACCAACTGAAGAGAGTCCTAAAGCAGATGCCAAGGAATCATAAATTTAGCTGTGACGACTTGCTGAACCTTATTGGTCAGCAAGTCGTATACCATCATCAACGCTGTGAAATTATTGAGTTGCTGGATGGCTGTGAGCTGGTATTACAGGAGCTCAATCAGGACAGTAATATCCAGCCAACACAATACGGAGAAGGGCATCGTCCGGTTCCTGTGACCCATGTTTTACCGGTTTTTGACGGTGAAGGTGAGTTACATGCTGAATTAGTCTCAGCCGGTCTGGATCAATTACTGAGAGAGCAAGGCCTCTACGGCCAGTAAATCCTGCTCTGTATCTACCCCGTGTCCCGGATCAACCTGGGCTTCTGTCAAATGTATCCGATTGCCATGGTAAAGCGCTCGAAGCTGTTCCAGTGATTCAAATTGTTCTGGTGGTGCAGGTGGTAATTCATGATAACGATGCAAAAAATCTGCTCGATAGGCGTACATGCCAACATGCTTTAAATGCGGCATAGTGACGTTGTCGAGGGCCTGTTTGTTATTAAATTGCTCGCGTAACCATGGAATAGGAGCGCGGCTAAAATACATCGCATAACCTTTAGCATCCACCACCACTTTAACGATATTAGGATCAAATACCTGTTCAGCGTCTTCTAGCGGGCTGTAAAGCGTAGTAATGGCTGCTTCACGATGGTGGGCCAGATCCGCGGCCACCTGATTAATCAACAAGGCCGGCAAACAGGGCTCATCTCCCTGTACATTCACTACTAAATCATCACCATGAAAAGCTCTTAACTGAGCCACTTCTGCCAAACGATCGGTGCCGGAAATATGATCATCCCTTGTCATGCAGACATCTGCACCAAAACTTTTTGCCGCTTCGGCAATACGCTGATCATCTGTTGCGATAATGACTTCACTGGCTTCACTTTCCAGGGCTCTTTCATAGACATGCTGAATCATCGGTTTTCCGACGATTTGACGTAAAGGCTTACCTGGCAGCCGGCTTGAAGCAAAGCGGGCCGGAATAATGATTTTAAATTGCATCAGTAGGTTTCTTCAGCCGTCAGTTCGCGTGCTTCATCAATTAACATTACCGGAATTTCATCACGAATGGGATACGCCACACGGCAGGCTTTACACACCAGTTCCTGAGATTGTTTCTGATATAAAACACTGCTCTTACAGACGGGGCAGGCGAGTATTTCCAATAAGGTTTTATCCATTTAAAGCTCTCTTAATTTTTTGTCGATTGCTGGACCAAGTGATGGGCTCAGTTTAGCCTCCGCTGGCACATACCACATGTTTTCTGTGGCAAATCCCTGACATTTTACCGCATCTTTTTCAGTCATCAGTATGGGATAGGCCTCTGCAAACCGAAAATCCGCTTCAGTATAGGCATGATGATCAGCAAATGCATGGGGAATGATGGTTAAACCGAGTTGTTGCAACTGGTCAAAAAAACGTTGCGGATGACCGATCCCGGCGACGGCATAAACAGGGGTTTCAGCAAATTCAGTTAATGCTGTGTGGCGGTTATTATTTTTTAACTGGATTGCCTGCTGGAGTTGTAGTTGCATGGTGAGCCGTTGTGAATCTGACTCACCATGAAAAATAGTAAAATCAACGGTTTCAAGGCGGGACAGTGGTTCACGCAATGGTCCCGCTGGTAAACATAATTGATTGCCCAGACCTCGTTTGGCATCAATAATAACGATTTCCATATCACGCTGAAGTCGGTAATGCTGCAGTCCATCGTCGGTGATAATCACATTACAGGAATTTTCCGCTAACAGTTGTTGCCCCGCGGCTACCCGATCCGGAGCCACCACCACTGGACAGTGAGTGCGCTGATAAATTAACAAGGGCTCATCACCGACTTCGGCAGCCGAACTGTTCAGCTGAACACTGCATGGATAATGATCTGCCTTGCCGCCATAACCACGACTGATAATGCCTGGTTGCCAGCCCTGATTCTGTAAGTATTGCGCCAGCCAGATCACAAAAGGGGTTTTACCACTGCCACCAACACTGATATTGCCCACTACAATGACGGGCACTGGAAGTGATAGTTGTTCGAACAGGCCTTTTCGGTATGACTGACATCTTAGACTGATAATGAGTCGATATAACCAGCTGACTGGACGTAACAGCAGTGAGACTAACGAGGGGCGATACCAGTTATTAGTTAGCCAATCCGTCTTCATTATTGTTGTTGAAACTGCAGTCGATGAAGTTCTGCGTAATGATCGCCTTTACTGATCAATTGTTGATGAGTACCGGTTTCAACAATGCGCCCATCATGCATCACCACAATAAGATCGGCTTTTTCGATAGTGGATAGTCGATGCGCTATAACCAATGTGGTTCGGCTTTGCATCAGATTTTCCAATGCTGACTGAATATGTCGTTCGGCTTCCGAGTCCAGTGAGGCGGTGGCTTCATCAAGAATCAGAATGGGCGTGTCACGTAATAACGCCCGGGCAATAGCCAGTCGTTGTCGCTGTCCACCAGACAATAAGACACCATTCTGGCCGACTTCAGTCTGCAAGCCTTCCGGTAGTTTCTGAATGAATTCCCAGGCATGAGCTGCTTTGGCTGCCGCAATAATACGTTCTTCAGCCACAACTTCTTTTTGACCATAGGTAATATTATTGGCAATCGTATCGTTAAACAGAATAACCTGCTGATTAACCAGGGAAATCTGTTGACGTAAATCCAGCAACTTGAGATCGCTGATATCCGTTTCATCAATGAATATCTGACCTTCTGTAGGTGAATAAAATCGAGGTAACAGACTAACCAATGTGGTTTTTCCACTTCCGGAATGTCCTACAAACGCAATGGTTTGACCGGCTTTTACCTCAAAGCTGATATTGTCCAGAACCTTTCGTGAGTTTGGATTGTATTGAAAGCCCACCTGTTGAAAGCGAATATCGCCTCTGGCACGTTCCAGTTGCTTTGTACCAGTGTCTGCTTCCGGTTGTTGGTCCAGCATTGTAAATACACTATCGGCGGCTGCGATACCGGCCTGAAGTTTGGAATTGAGTTTGGTAAGGCGTTTTAGCGGTGTCAGGATCATAAACATCGCCGTGATAAACGAGATAAAGGTGCCCACGGTGATCTGCTCAAGCATTTGCGGCAGGGTGGCCAGATAAATCACCACAGCCAGTCCTAGCACGGCAATTAATTCGATAATGGGCTGGCTGGTCGCTTCGGTAGCGATCTTTTTCATTCGTTGACGACGATTCAGCTGATTGACCTTATCAAAACGTTTGGCTTCATATTGTTGGCTGCCAAACGTTTTCACCTCACGGTGGCCTTCAATCACTTCACTGGAGGTATGGCTGACATCGCCCATTGAATCCTGAATGGTCTTACTGATGCGTCTGAAACGTGAACTGATTTTGTAGACCAGCAGGCCGATAAACGGCACCGTCAGTAAAATAATTAACGAAAGCAAGCCATTCAGATAAATCATCCATGCAAGCAGGCCAACAATCGTCAAGGTGTCCCGAACTAATACCAGAATGGCGTCCGTCGCAGCATCAGCTACCTGCTCAACGTCATACAGTAGTTTGGACATCAGCTGCCCGGAAGTGCTTTTATCATAAAAGCTGGCAGGTAATGTCAGCAAGCGATCAAACATTTCGGATCGCAGAGTCATGATCACATTACGGGCGATCCAGCCTAAACCATAGGTGGTTAGAAAGTTGGCGACACCACGAATCAGAAAAATAGCGATTAACGCAATGGGGATCCATTTAATAATAAACGGATCTTTTTCGACAAAACTGCCGTCCATTAACGGTTTCATCAAAGCAGCCATCGCGGTTTCACTGCCGGCATAAACCAGCATGGACAAAATAACGGCGCCAAACACCAGCCAATAGGGTTTTACATAAGTCAGCAGGCGCTTATACAGTTGGACAGCGCTCATTTCATTGGCTATTTGTTTCATGGAGTCTCAGCAGTTTTTTGGCGTGTTGCCAGTGTCAAACGGGTAAAACCAAGTAATTGCGCGGCATCCATCGCCGTAACGATATGTTGATATTCGGCATTGGCATCAGCGCTGATAATGATATGTGGATCAGCATTATCGCCTGCAGTGGTTTTCAGTAAATCCCTTAAGGCATCGCGGGTGGCAACGGCTATTGGTGTTTCATTAACCAACACTTCTCCATTTGCCCGGATAATAATGTCAATCGGTGTTTCCTCTTCCGTCAGTGCCTGACCGCTGGCTTCAGGTAAATCCACTTTTAAAGAACTTTCCCGAATAAAGCTGGTGGAGACCATAAAAAACAGCAGCAACAGAAACACCACATCAATCATCGGCGTCAGATTGACATCAGGCTCTTCAGAGTTCCGTGGCAATAGTTTCATTGTGAACGCGCCTCATCAGGATCAAACTCACGTTCGCCATGTAACATTTCAATTAATTGCATGGCTTGTTCTTCCATACTGACCACCAGTTGATTGATTTTCCCACGGAAATAACGATAGAAAATCACACTGGGAATGGCCACGACCAAACCGGCTGCAGTGGTCAGTAATGCCTCAGAAATACCGCCGGCCAGTGTTTCCGGGTTTCCGACACCTTCCAGCGTAATGACGGCAAAAACTTTAATCATGCCAATAACGGTACCCAATAAACCGATTAGGGGGGAGATCGCGGCAATAGTGCCTAAGGTATTCAGGTTGCGTTCCAGTAGCTGAGTTACATGGCGACCCGTATCCTCAATACTTTCTTTGGTAATTTCTCGAGAACTGTTGCGATTGATAAGACCTGCAGCGAGAATTTGACCAAGCGGAGAGTTTTTTTGCAGTGAGTTAATGCGATATTGATCAATTTGTTTGAATTGTAACCACTGCCAGATCTGAGTGATTAATTCAGGTGGTGCAATACGACGTTGTTGTAGACTCCAAAACCGCTCTGCAATAATTGCAATGGCAATTATCGAACAGCCAAGTAGCGGTAACATCAGCCAGCCACCTGCTTTAAATAGTTCCAGCATGCTCCATCCGTCCCAGTTAATGAAATGTTGCCATGATACGTGAAAACGCATTTATTCAGTAGCGTTACGCATCCATATTCTACGGTGTTGCTCCCGCCATCCAATGGGCATTAAATCTATGTGTTGGTCGAGTTTGATAGATAATGCACCTTGTTTACCCGTTTGAAATGTTTTGCTGCCAATATTCTGGTAACGGGAAACTACCTCTTCAGAAGGAAAGTTGTAGCGGTTTTGATGACCACTGGCGAATAAAACATAGCGTGGAGAAACCTGCCTGATAAACGTCGTAGAGGATGAGCTGCGGCTGCCATGGTGAGGTGCAATCAGAATATCGGCTTTGAGCTGCTGCTCATATTGTCTTATAAGTTTTATCTCGGCTTTTCGCTCAATATCGCCCGTCAATAAAACCGTACCATATGGACCGCTGATTTTAAGTACGCAGGATAAATCATTACGGCTACCGGTTTGATCTTTATCAGGATGTAAAACGTCAAACCGGACCTGATTCCACTGCCATGACTGGCCATCTCTGCAGAATTCACTGCCAGCTAATTTATCAGGATCACTGCTTAGAATCTGTTTAGTGGGATAGCTTGATAAAACGGCACTTGCTCCGCCAATATGATCGTTATCTGCATGACTTATCATCAGCATATCGAGTTGCTTGATACCTTGATATCGAAGATAAGGCACTACCACTGCAGCACCGGTATCAAAATTACCAAAAGCCGGACCGGTGTCAAAAACCAATGTATGATTTTCAGTTTGCACTACGGCTGACAAGCCTTGTCCCACATCGAGTAACGTAAACCAGATTTCACCGCTTTCTGGTTTATTTGGCAGATAATAAAAAAGTGGCAATAACATAACAGCACCCAGCCAGCGTAAAGGCCAACCCCGTGGGGCAAGTATTATCAGCGTGCCAATGATTGATATGGCGAGCAGCTCAACGGGAAACACAGGTGTTTGCCAGACAGAAAAGGGTGATTGTGCCAGCCACTCCAGATACCACCACAATTTGGATAACAACCATTCTGTAAGTTGCAGCAGCCATTCAGCCAATCGCAGATCAAAGCTTAACAACAGCATGGAAATTAACAACAGCGGAACAACCAGGAAACTGATCACCGGCACCGCAAGCAGGTTAGCTAACGGTGCAATCAACGAGGTTTCCTGAAAAAACAGTAAAAGTAATGGCGTCAGACCTATTGCAATCCATAGATGAATATGCAGCCAGAGCCATTTTCTGGCCGGTTGTCGATATTGTGCTATATACAAAATGCAGGCAACAGCAGCAAATGAAAGCCAGAAACCTGCTGCCAGAACCGCAAATGGATCCAGCATCAGAATCAATATCAAGCTCAGACTCAGCACATGCAGCGGATCAGTACGACGTTTTATAAAGATACTGAGCATCACCACGCTGACCATTACTAATGCACGCTGAGTCGGGATGGATAATCCGGCCAGCAAGGCATAGAACAAAGCCAGTAAAAATCCGCCAACAGCACCGGCCTGCCTGTCGCTTAATGTTAATAAATGACGACTGCGTATTCGCCAGAGCAGTTTGGCAATAAAAAATCCCAGTGCTGCAGCGAGTCCTATATGCAATCCGGAGATTGCCAGTAAATGGCTGGTACCAGTTTGTCGTAAAGTATCCCATTGGCTTGTTTGCATATTGTCACGGTTACCAACAGCCAGTCCTTGAACTAACGCCAGCGAAGGACTTTGCTTTAAGACGTCGGACATTTTATCTATTAACTGCGCACGCCAATGATTAACCGATAGCAAATTTGCTGAATGTAATTTTTGATTATGATCAGATTCCCGTATATATCCGGTAGCCCCGATCTGTTGCTGAAACAACCATGCTTCGTAATCAAACCCACCCGGGTTGGACATACCATGTGGGGCTTTCAAGCGAACAGAGAACTGCCATTTTTCACCGGATTGGGGGAGGTTGGGAGGAGGGAAATACCAACTCAAGCGAATCTTATCGGGCAACTTTAAATCGTTATTTTCAGGTTTGAATTCAAAACGGATTCGTTGATCGTTATGATGTGGTAAGGAAGTAATGAAACCTGACACCACAATATCCTGTCTCTCAAGTGTAAGATCAAGCTGATCATCTATTCTGAGCTGAGCCTGGAAGCTTGCCCATACTACCGCCACAACAAACCACATAACGGTCCATTGAGACCGCCGCCAGACAATAATCATCAAGGGGATTAAAGTGAGCAGCCAATATGGAGAGAGCAGCTGGGGCAACCATGCCACCAGTAAACAGCCCGACAAAAATGCAATGGCAGGTTTAATCATATATCCCTATAATGACCGCCGTTTATCAGCAATACTGAGACGTAATGCCTCGTAAGTTCCTAAAACGAATCATGCCAGATCATGTCACCATGCGCGAGCATAAGCATATGCGGCGTTTTGGCGAAAAGATCATGGCGCCGGAATTGTGGCATCTTAACCGCAGATCAGTATCTGCGGCGGTGGCGATAGGGGTTTTCTTTGCCTTTATACCGATGCCCGGACAAATGCTGGTGGCGGGTCTGCTGGCTATCTGGTTACGGGTAAACCTGCCTATTGCCGTGATGTGTGTATGGATAACCAATCCATTGACCATGGCGCCAATTTACTTTTTCACTTATAAAGTCGGCGCTATCCTGCTGGATGTGCCACTGCGCACGCATGAATTTGCTTTCAGTCTGGAATGGTTGTGGCAGGAGATAGGATTTATCTGGCAACCATTATTACTCGGTTCGGTAATCTGCGGCGCGCTGGCTGCGTTAGCGGGTGTGATTATTGTTCGATTAATCTGGCGTCTGGTCGTGATCAACAGTTGGTTAAAACGCTACCAGCGCCAAAATTCAGCTAAACGAAAAGATAAATAAATCAGTTTTGTAATTTGCCATCAATCAACGTTAACTGCTGATCCATTCTGGCAGCAAGTTGTCTGTCATGCGTTACGATGACCAGTGCTGTACCCAGTTCCGTATTCAATTTCATAATCAAATCAAAAATACCTTCAGCAGTCTGGTGATCCAGATTTCCGGTAGGTTCATCAGCCAACAGGCAGGCAGGTTTTGTAATTAATGCGCGAGCCAGTGCCGCACGCTGACGTTCACCACCCGATAATTCGCTGGGTTTATGATGTGCCCGGTGACCCAGTCCTACCTGTTGTAACAGTTCATTGGCCTGTTGTTTGGCTGCCTTGGGATGCATGCCGCCAATAACCAGTGGCATAGCAACGTTTTCTTCTGCCGTGAACTCAGGTAGTAAATGATGAAACTGGTAAACAAAGCCTAATGATTGATTGCGTAATTTACTGAGATCATTGACTGAAAGTTTGCTGATATCCTGACCCAATACCTCAATTTTTCCGTCAGTTGGACCGTCCAGTCCGCCAAGCAGATGCAATAGCGTACTTTTACCGGAACCTGAACTGCCGACTATCGCAATACGGTCACCAGCAAGCACTTGCAGATTAATATCCTGTAATACCGGGGTTTCCAGATTACCGTCTTTATAGCGCTTTACCAGTTTTTCGCAGCGAATTACCGTGTTATCAGTCATAACGTAAAGCCTCAGCCGGTTTAACCTGAGCGGCACGCCAGGAAGGATAGATAGTCGAAAGAATGGATAAAACAAAGGCAGTAATACCAATCACCGTGACATCGTTCCAATGCAAATCGGAAGGCAGGTCACTGATGTAATACACTTCTGCTGGCAGGAACTGGTAACCTAAAATGGTTTCTATCCAGGCGATAATGTTAGACACATTCAACGCCAGAATGACCCCACCTATCACCCCCAGAATTGTGCCAATGAGACCAATAACAATACCCTGCACCATGAAAATCCCCATGATGCCGCGCGGTGACATGCCCAGCGTCCTCAAAATGGCAATATCTGCATATTTATCGGTTACCATCATTACCAGCGTTGAAACGATGTTAAATGCCGCAACGGCCACAATCAGCATCAGAATGACAAACATCACGGTTTTTTCGGTTTTTAAGGCACGGAAAAAGTTAGCATGCTGGTAAGTCCAGTCAGCTGCGCGATATTCTGCAGGCAGGGTTTGTAAAAGCTCTCGGGTAATTCTTGGAGCCTGATAGACATCGTCCAGTTGCAATCGCAGGCCCGTTACTTTGCCGGGTATGCGGAATAAATTAGCGGCATCCTCAATATTCATGATGGCTAACGCACTGTCATATTCATACATGCCGATTTCAAAAACACCTGATACGGTCAAACGTTTCAGTCTGGGAATAACCCCGGCAGGGGTTGGGGTAACGTGTGGTGTGATCACCGTGATTTTATCGCCGGTGCCCACGCCCATGGCAATGGCTAAATCCTTACCCAGAATAATGCCGTAACTGCCCGGTTGCAGTGAGTCAAAGCGACCCTGAATGATTTTGTCACCAATACTGGAAACCTTAGGCTCCAAAGCGGGATCAACCCCACGGATTTGGGTGCCTCGAACCCGGCTACCCTGATTCAGCATTGCCTGGCCTTCAACAAAAGGAGCAGTATTTATAACTCTTGGGAAGCCTTCGATAAGTACCTCGGCCTTTTCCCAGTCAGCCAGTGTGCCATCCGAGCCGGTGACAAAAGCATGTGATGTCATACCGAGAATGCGTTCGCGTAATTCCTTTTCAAAACCATTCATTACCGATAACACGGTAATCAATGCGGCCACACCGAGCGCGACGCCCAGCATAGAGGTCATCGAGATGAATGAAATAAAATGATTACGCCGTTTAGCCCGGGTATAACGGGCGCCGATATAGACACTTAGAGGTCTGAACATATATTCGCTCTGGCAAAAAGCCCGCTATTACAGCGGGCTAGTGCATATTATTTTGGGTTGACGGTTTGGGTACCGTTTTCGGTGCCTAGTAACAACACGTCCGCAGGACGCATTGCAAACAAGCCGTTAGTCACTACGCCAACGATATCGTTCAGTGTTTTTTCCAGTTTGATAGGTTCCATAATATCCAGACCATGCACATCCAGAATGACATTATGGTTATCGGTGATCACGCCTTCACGATAAACTGGCTGACCGCCCAGTTTAACGATTTCACGGGCGACATAGCTACGCGCCATCGGGATCACTTCAACCGGTAACGGGAATTTGCCCAGCACATCAACCAGTTTGGTTGCGTCAGCAATACAGACAAATTTATCAGCCACTGCTGCAATAATTTTTTCGCGGGTTAATGCACCGCCACCACCTTTAACCAGTTGCAGATTGTGGTTTGATTCATCTGCACCATCTACATATACCGCGACTTCTTTAACCTCGTTTAAATCAAAAACATGAATGCCGTAATCCTTGAGCCGTTGGGTGGAAGCATTTGAACTGGATACAGCACCTTCAATACGACCTTTAATGGTAGCTAACGCATCAATAAAGTGATTAACGGTAGAGCCGGTGCCAACACCTACGACACCATCAGTGGTAATGTATTCCAAAGCCGACCACGCAGCTTGTTTCTTCATTTCATCAGCAGTCATTGCGATTCCTTGTTAATTTGAATGGCTTGATTTTATCCGGCTAATTATAGAGATAAATGATGGTCAATGGTAACGTAGTCATCTTTGTTAACCTAACAGACTGAATCTGGAACACCATGCTCACAGGCTATGTAGAAAAAATCCTTAAAGCGCGCGTCTACGATGTCGCTATCGAAACCCCTTTGGATTTGATGCCAAGATTATCCAAGCGGCTGAATAATCAGATTCTGATTAAACGCGAAGACTTGCAGTCGGTTTTTTCCTTTAAATTGCGTGGTGCCTATAACAGGATGAGCCACTTAACCGATGCTGAGCGAAAGCAGGGGGTGGTCGCCGCTTCAGCAGGTAATCATGCGCAAGGTGTTGCGCTGGCCGCCAGCAAAATGGGTATTTCCGCCATCATTGTTATGCCGATAACTACGCCACCAATCAAAGTGGAAGCGGTACGTATGTTGGGTGCTGACATTACTTTGCATGGTAATAGTTACGATGAAGCGTTTGATTATGCCAAGCAAGTTTCTGCTGATGAGGGACGGGTGTTTATCCATCCTTATGATGATCCTCTGGTGATAGCCGGACAGGGCACCATTGCGATGGAAATCATGCGCCAGCATCCCGATCCAGTTTATGCAGTATTTATTCCGGTAGGTGGCGGCGGTTTGCTAGGCGGAATGGCGGCTTATATAAAAGCCATCTGGCCTGAAATCAAAATTATTGCAGTTGAACCTGCCGATGCTGCGAGTCTCAAAGCCGCTCTGGATGCCGGTGAAAGAGTCAAACTGGATCAGGTAGGGTTGTTTGCCGATGGAACTGCGGTCAGACAGGTTGGTGAAGAGCCATTCCGGATTGCACAAAAAACGGTTGATCATGTGGTGACGGTGGAGACCGATGAAATCTGTGCTGCGATAATGGATGTGTTTGATGATACCCGCTCAATTGCCGAGCCTTCAGGGGCGTTATCGATTGCCGGTGCCAAAAAATATATTCAGCAAAATGGTTTGTATGACAAAACCATGGTGGTTATCAACAGCGGCGCAAATATGAATTTTGATCGGCTCCGGCATGTGGCAGAACGGGCTGAAATTGGGGAACGCCGGGAAGTATTGTTTGCCGCAACCATTGACGAGCAGCCGGGTAGTTTCCAACGCTTCTGCAAGACTTTGGCGGAACGCGGAATAACCGAGTTTAATTATCGATATGCTGATAAACAGCAGGCACAGGTGTTTGTTGGGGTGCGGATGTCTGGTCGTGAAGAAGAACGACAGATTCTCTTTGAAAACCTGACTCAAGCGGGCTACCAGTGGATCGATTTTAGCGATAATGAAATGGCGAAATTACATGTTCGTTATATGGTTGGTGGCCATGCACCTCAAGCTGAAAATGAACGTCTGATTCGTTTTGAATTTCCGGAACGACCGGGGGCCTTGTTACGTTTTCTGACACATATCGGTCAGCGCTGGAATATCAGCCTGTTTCATTATCGTAATCATGGAGCAGCGTATGGCCGGGTGCTGGTTGGGATTCAAGTAGCACCTGAATTCAATGAAGAATTTCAGGCGTTCCTGGATAATCTTGGCTATGTCCACTGGTTGGAAACCGACAACCCGGCCTACGATTTGTTTTTAAAGTAAGCCTAGGGCTTGTTTATCTTTCAGAGCAACTACTGCTGGAGACGCATTTCGTCAAACGAAGCGGAAATGAAAGAACTATAAGTCTTAATCCGTTAGTGTGGTGGTATCACTGATCAATTGAATTTGGCCATGGACATCAACTGAGACTTTATTGCTGCCAGCTTCAAGTGCTACAGGTGCACTTTTGCTGCTCATATCGGCGGACATCATCATGCTGCTTTCCATGCGATGAACCGGCGCATAGCCGCTGGTATTGACTGACATATTAACCAGGCGATAACCCGGTTCATCAAATTGCTGCTGAATTAACGATGCTTTATTACGAAACTTGCTGATAGCCTGTTGCATCAGGTCGTTTTGAGTTGATTCGATTAATTCGTCGGATAATGAAAATTCCATGGATTGTACTGTGCCAAGAGATTGAATTTCACCCAATAATTCGCTCATCTGATTGAAATCGTGACTGTCTAAGCGAATTTGCTGGCTTACCTGCCAGGAGACGATTTGACTGTCTTTATACATCGGGCGGGTTTGGTAGCCGGTGGTTTGAGATTTGACCGCATCAAAATCTTTGATTTTCGCCAGTAACTGATTGCTGCGTTGATTGACCTGCTGACCCAATTTAGCCGGATCTGTGCCATTAAGCATTACCTGAATCACACTGCTTACCTTGTCATTTGCCACTTCGGTGGCGGCTGTTGCATTGAGATTGATTAGGTTAAAGTTTATTTCTGTTTCAGCTGCAGCAGACGCGGAATAAAACAACATGGCAACAATAAAAAAAGTGTTTTTCATAAAGTGATGGTTCCTGTGAGAAGTGGATTGAAGTGTTATTTGGCTTGCTGTCGGTGCAGCTTGATTGCTAAATTAGCAGGATTTGACTGACACTGTCAGCTGATTACCGCACAAAAATTATTTTTAATATTGAGGATAGACATGAAAGCTGAACAAAAAATTCTGCCTGATTCTGATACGTTGATCGAGGCTGCTGCCGAACATTTTGTGGTGACCGCCCGTTCAGCCATTGCCAAAAGAGGAGTATTTTATGTTGCGCTTGCCGGTGGTTCGACACCAAAAGGACTGTATCAGAAACTGGCGACTTCACCTTATATCGAACAGATAGATTGGGCAAGAGTGCAGATATTTTTTGGTGATGAGCGCTGTGTGCCGGCCACTCACGATGACAGCAACTTTAAAATGGCCAGACTGGCAATGCTGGATCATTTACCTATCCCGGCTGAGAATGTGCATCGCATGCCTACCGAAAGTGGCGATGCTGCTGAGGTTGCAACTCGTTATGCCAGTACCATCAAAATGGTGATGGAAGATAATCCTTTTGATCTGGTGCTCCTCGGGTTAGGGCCTGATGGTCATATTGCTTCACTGTTTCCAGATACTCCCGCACTGGACGTTACCGATACGCTGACAACCAGTCTGTTTGTGGAGAAATTTCAATCCTGGCGCGTAACATTGACCTATCCGGTAATCAACTCAGCCAGACAGGTGATTGTGTTTATCGCCGGTGAAGCGAAAGCAGATATTGTCAGAGATATTACCAGTGAGGCGGTATCCGGCTTACCGGTTCAGCGGCTCGCGCCGACAGGTGATTATTACTGGTTTATGGACCAGGCTGCTGCGGCACAATAATATGCAAACCCTGTTAGCTGCAGATATCGGCGGTACCAAAACCTTGTTGCAACTCAGTCACCTCGAAGGTGAAATTATTCTGCAACAACGTTTGGAAAATGATGATTATGCTGATTTTGAAAGTCTGCTGACAGCGTTTTTATCTACTGTAGCCGTCGATTTTCTGCCAGTCAGTAGCGCATGTTTTGCCGTGGCAGCACCGTTAAGTGGACGCCGAGTGCAACTGACGAATCGACCCTGGATCATCGATAGCGATAAGCTGAAGCAGCAATTTCCACTTGCTGAGCTTTGCCTGGTCAATGATTTTGCCGCGGTGGGTCATGGTATCGGTGAACTTGAAGAGAATGATCTCATTGTGCTGCAGCAAGGTAAGCCGGAAGCCAAATCATTACGAGCAGTCATTGGTGCAGGTACCGGGTTGGGGCAGGCTATTCTGTCACCTCTCCATAAAAGCTGGCGGGTATGGCCAACAGAAGGCGGCCATACCGACTTTGCTGCTCAGGACACCCAACAGCACGCTTTATTGAATAAACTGTTTGAACAATTTGAGCATGTCTCCTACGAGCGGGTATTATCAGGCTCCGGCCTGGTTATGCTGTACCATTTTATTGCCGAACAGCAAGGTGACAACACGACATTGAATTTAACGGCAGAACAGATAAGTCAGTCTGCTCTGCAAGAAACAGATCCTGCGGCAGTAAAAGCCATGCAGTTATTTATGCAGATTTACGGAGCTCAGGCGGGTAATCTGGCGCTAATGACCTTGCCCAGAGCCGGAATTTTTGTCGCTGGAGGTATTGCGGTAAAGAATCTGGCCTTATTTGAACAGGGCTTTTTCATGCAGTCGTTTCTGGCGAAAGGCAGGATGCGTGGGGTGCTGGAGCAGATACCGGTGTATTTGATCAACAATCCTGATGTGGGACTCCGTGGAGCACGTTTGTTGGCTCGAAAAGCGTTGTATAATGTTGACCATGACCGATAAAAAAAACCACATTATGGTGAACGTTGAAACCACTTACCTGGATCATGAATCTGATCCGGCCAGAGCAAGATATCTTTTTGCCTATACCATTACCATTACCAATGAGGGCGATACGCCAGCGCGGTTATTATCACGTTACTGGAAAATCACTGGTGGCGATGGTCATGAACAGGAAGTGGAAGGTGATGGCGTGGTTGGTCAGCATCCTTATCTGGCGCCAACAGAAACATTTACCTACACCAGTGCGGCGATGCTGGATACCCCAGTCGGTATGATGCAGGGCCATTACAATATGATGGATGACAGTGGCAGCCGCTTTGCGGTCGATATCCCGGCATTCACATTGGCTGCTCCGCAAAAGCTGCATTAATAACCCGGCTTATAAACAGTTTCCAATCGAACCTGCCGCACATATCCGGCCATCTATCCAGATAGCTTTGTCCAATTTTGCATTTTGCAAATCACTGCCCCCCAGTTTGGCATCACGTAAATTGGCAAAACTCAAATCACTGTCGGATAAATTACTGTAAGACAAATCAGCCTGCTGCAGGTTGGCTCCTTTCAAATTGGCCCCCTGTAAATTGGTATAACTCAGGTTACTAAGTGGTAAATCTGCATAGCTTAAGTCAGTCCCAACCAAATCAGCATTCATCATATTTGACATGGCGAGTCCGCTGTTGCGAAGGTTGGCTCCCGTTAACGTGGCTGAAGGGATGTCCAAGCCGGGTTTCAGACAGTTTTCCCAATTCACCAACGGGGCTGGAGCAGTGTCGCAATCTGCTTCAGAAATATTCGAAGGGGTTGGGAATAAAATCGCACCTACAAATACACTGGTTAAAATCACACTGATAGTAAATATCGGCCAAAAACGGGCAGGACGTTCAGGTTTGAGTCTTTTTAATAATTCACTGCGCTGTTGGCGCTGCTGAATTAAAAAGTCCGGTTCCTGTTTGCGTCGCTGTTGCCGACGCATTTCACGTTCGGCTTCGGTAAGAGGCTGTTCATTGCGCCTATCAAAACCATCACGTTCATCAATGGGTAAGGGAGGGGGGATGACCGGGTCAACAGTGTCCAGGGCGATGATATCGCCCAGCGGTTGCCAATATTTCTGATCAGTGCTGACTTCCGTTTGAGCATTAATTCTGCCCAATTGCAGGTTACTTTTCAGCAGGGCCTTTGTGAAAGGGCCACTGATGGTCTTATCCTGGCGTGTATACCATTTTGTACTGAATTTATTCATTGACCGGTCTTTGGCAACAAGTTGGTTGCTATACTAGCATTGTGTTTAATGCTGGGTGAATTCATGCAAATACCTCAGAGCTCACAGGCTGCTCAGGTCATTGTTACGGAAACTGCAAGTCGCACGCTGCCGCTTACTCCTGGTCAGGTTGCGCAGGCGGTGGTGGTCTCAGCAGGTAAAGCCGGTGAAAATGTTGATATTCAATTGGCGGGAAAAATCGTCACCATTCAGGCTGGTGTGGATTTGCAACGTGGTCAGACTATCGAACTACAGCGGTCCGATAGCGCTGATAAAGTGGCGTTTAAACTGATTTCAGTCGCAGCCGTTTCTTCCGTTTCGACCGATCTGCGTCCGGGGCAAACGCTATTGGCTGAGGTCATTAAGTTGCTGCCCCAGCAATCCATCTTGCTGGCGCTGCAGCAAACAGGAAAGGTATCTGTTCCCCTGGAATTGGATATCAGCAGACTAAGTTCCAGCTTTAGACCCGGTCAGCAACTTTTAGTGCAAATTCTCAGTAACTCACCGTTAAGTGTGGCTTTACAAACTCCCAATCAAACTTCCTCAGAAACCATGGTTTCCCACCAACGTCGTTTAATGCCAATGGTTTTAGCTCAGCCACCACAATTGCAAAATGTTATCAATGCATTACCTGAATTGAAAAACATGCTGCCGGTGCAAAATGCCGTGAGCCAACTTTGGCAAAATATTCGCGAATTACAGACTGTCCAGCAACCTACCAATTTACAGCAGGCCATTCAGCAGTCAGGCGTATTCCTGGAACGACAGTTACTGCAGCCCAATCCGAGTTTAACTGGAGACTTTAAAGCCAATTTGCTGAAACTGGCTGCTGCGTTGGAAGGGCAGATCCGACAGACAGCAAATGGACAAATCAATGCTCAGAATCTTCCGCCGGAGATTCGAACTGCACTGATAAATCTGCTCAATCAGCCAGCGGCTTTACAGCAATTGCCATCTCATATAACCAGTGCTTTACTGGCTGGCGGGCAGACGCCAGCGCAGTTGCTTACCACGCTTCTGGCAGGACAAGGTTCTGTTGGCGGGACTGTCACAACTAATCAACCGATGAGTTCTCCGAATGCACCTGTTCAACAAATTGCTCAGAATGCCCAATTTCAGGCTGGCGTTACCGAGTTGGCCAGATTGCAGGTGTTATTGCGTGAAGTGGAAACCGCGCTTGCCAGAGTGCAGATGAACCAACTGAACATGGTAAGGGAGGCGGATAGCCCCACCCAACAGCAGGTCTGGTTAATGGATGTGCCGCTAAGGGACAAACAACAGTTACAGTGGATGCAGCTACAGTTTCAGCAGGGGAACAAGCAGAACCAGCAAGATGAAGAGCAATGGCAGGTCACACTGAACCTGGAAACGCAAAACCTTGGCAAGCTGCGGGCTTCGATCGGCTTACAATCAAGTGTTGTCAGTGTGGCATTAACGGCAGAAGATCCCAAAGCGGTGGCATTGCTGGAGGAAAATATCGATTTATTACGCGAAAAATTAGCGGCACTTGATTTACAGGTGCAAAAATTAAGTTGTCACTGTGCCCCGGTGGAATGGTTAACGCCGCTGACGCAGACAGCTACCTCTGATGCATTACTGGATATTTCGGTATGAAACAGCAGTCACAGCCATTACGAGCAATTGCACTACATTATGATGGTGATAATGCACCGACAGTGACCGCCAGTGGTGAAGGTGATATTGCCGCTGAAATTATCCGCATTGCCAAACAGCACAATATTCCGCTTCGTGAAGATGCAGCGTTAGCGGACATGCTTAAAGATATGCAGCTGGGTGAAGCGATACCCGAAGCTTTATATCGGGTAATCGCTGAAGTGATAGCCTATGCCTATATTGTTTCAGGAAAGTTTCCCAAAGAAAAAGGTTAAATTCCTTTAGCAATTCATCTATATCGAACCATTATCATTGAGCTCATATAGGCTAAATTTCTTCAATACTTTATAAATCGCATTATAAAAATCACATTAAGTATTGATTTTAAAATATAAAACCGCTATTTTCATCTGCATGTATCTCTAAAACCGGTCAAAAGTAACCGCATACAGAACAGATGAATAAACTGCTAACAATTGAGTCACAGGTGTCAAAGACATCCGAGCAGAGCCTGACGGCGCCAGTATCTGCTGCGGAAGTTAATGATTTACTGGCGGCACGAATTCTGATTAGCGGGACACGCGTTTCTGATCTGGCTTTTCTGCAAACCATGTTGTCACTTAGTGGATTTACTAACATCACCAGTGCAAATGGCCAAGAAAAGCTGATGCAAGTACTGCGCAAGAATATTAATGATGATCAATGTGATATTGATTTAATTATTCTGGATTGTCGCCTGGGTGAATGTAATGCCCGTGAACTGCGACTGAAACTGGATCAGTTTGATGAATGGCGGCGCATTCCGGTTATTGCCCTGACCGAAAAATCCCAATGGAACCATAACCAGTTATTAACGGATTTGGGGCATGGGGTGACGTCGCTTTTATATCGGCCGCTTACTGCTGAATCATTGCCGCCTGCAGTTATGACCACGCTGGCTACCAAGCGCGAACGTGATCATTACTATCTCCGCCAACAACAGATTGAAGACGAAAATGCCCAGCTAAGGGTGATGGAAGCTCGACTGCAATTTTCAGTAAATCATGATGATTTGACTGGTCTGGCAAACCGGCGTCGGCTTGAACAGGCACTTGAAATTACTTTAACGCAGGTGCGGAATTTCCATACCAGTAGTGCGGTGTTTTATATTGATCTGGATAGCTTCAAAGTTCTTAACGACGCTGAGGGTCATGAGGCGGGTGATAGCTTACTGGTACAGGTTGCGAATTCGTTGCGGGGATTTTTTAAAGTCCGCGACACACTGGTTCGAATCGGTTCTGATGAGTTTGCGGTATTAGTCGATACCATCGATCCGGAAACCGCCGTAGCGCGGGCAGAAGGTTTGCGAGACCTGTTTGATGGCTACAGTTTTACTTTCCATGATCATCAATATCATTTATCTGCCAGTATCGGTGTTAAATGTATTTCCGAAGCGGATGCCTCGACAGTAGGTGAAATTCTGTCGCATGCCAATCAGGCCTGTTATACCGCCAAAAAACGTGGACGCAATCGTGTACATGTATACAGCCCGGCAGATCGTGAAATGTATGCATTAAGACACAGTGTCAAATGGGCGCCCAGAATTCGTGCGGCATTGAAACAAGAAAAATTTGTTCTGGAATTTCAGCCCATCTACTCGCTCAAAGAGAGGAAAATCAACCATTACGAATGTTTGATTCGAATGCGTGGACAGGGCGACAAACTCTATTACCCACAGGATTTTATTCCCGTTGCTGAGGCTATGGGGTTAATTCACCAGATTGATTTGTGGGTGGTTAATCATGCATTTGAATTGCTAACACACATACCGAGTGATACAGCACTGGCGGTTAATTTGTCGGGCAATATTTTCCTCGATCAGAACTTATATCCTCTGGTGGAACGCAAACTGCTGGAAACCGGTGCCGATCCTTCGCGTCTGGTATTTGAAATTACTGAGACGTCAGCCATATCCAATTTTGAACAAACCAAACAGATGGTGGATCGTCTGCGACATTTAGGGTGTCGCTTCGCACTGGATGACTTTGGTGCCGGTTTCAACTCTTACAGCTATTTAAAACATTTCCCGGTAGATATATTGAAAATTGATGGTGGGTTTATCACCAATTTACATAATGATCCGGTAGATCAATTATTGGTGAAATCAATGATTGATATCTCACACAGTCTCGGCAAAAAAACGGTAGCTGAGTTTGTTGAAGACAGGGAAACACTGAAGATGTTGCAGGAATTCGGTGTGGACTTTGTCCAAGGTTATTTAATTGGTAAGCCTCAACGCGCGTTGCCTAATAAATCCTAGTGTAAATCGGTTACGGACTGACGCTGCATCCCATGCAGACGGGTAATCAACAATGCTTCTTCCTCACTCAGGTTGCAATTATCAATAAGCTGATTGATATCAACACCTTTTCTTGCCAAGCGAATGGCATGCTCGTAACTTTGTTGTTGAGGCTGTCCCAAATCCATACTGTTTTGCTGCTCACGTATTTTCATCAGGGTTTGTTCAAAGCGAACAATTCGTTCATCCGAACCCACTGCAGCACTGCATAAAGCAGATAACTGTTGCTGCAGAGCACTGATTTGGGTGGCCTGAGAGCGGCTCAATCGAAAGAAACGGTAGCTGGTGACCAGTAGCACAATCCCCAGCAATCCCACCAAACTGTATAAGCCGTATAACATCATGATATATCTCCTGAGATATCACACATATTCATCAATAATGCCGGTTTTAGGTGGCCGCTTTGGCTGTTTATTTTCTTTTTCATTATCTTCGACATGATTATCGTCCTGCTCGTTCTGTTTATGGCGACGTTTTTCATCTGCAGGAACATCCACTCTTGTTGTAGGAACAAGTGGTTGAGCAGGATGAATTTCGTCAGCCATGTCACATCAGAAACTGGCGATATCAGCGATTTCATCATCATTCAGCAGTTTATTGACGTCAACCAGAATCAATAACGTTTTATCTCGGTTACATACGCCCTGAATAAAACGAGAACTGTCATCACTGCTGACATTAGGCGCAGTGTCAATTTCTGATTGATGTAAATAAACCACCTCAGCGACGCTGTCGACTAACATGCCAATAACGTTACCACTGACTTCGGCAATAATAATTCGCGAATCTTCGTCAGCTTCACGGGAGGGCAGACCAAACCGCTTGCGAGTATCAATGACGGTTACCACATTACCGCGTAGATTGATGATACCCAGCACATAATCAGGTGCTCCAGGTACTGGAGCTATTTCAGTTGGGCGTAATACTTCCTGCACCTGCATCACATTGATGCCATAGACTTCCTGTTCCAAATGGTAGGTAACCCATTGTAGAATCGGATCACTGCCGGCCTGATTATCTTGCTCGCTCATGGTTTTTTCCTTATTCAAAAAATTGACCAACCTTAATCTGCCAATTTTATGACGCTATTTATATATATTCATCAAAGCACAGTTTGTGCCAATTTTATTTGCTAACGTATTATTTTTAACAGCTCGGGTAACGAAATAATACTACTCAGAGGAGACATTAACATACCCGCCAGCCAGGGTCTCTGACCTGGTTCTCGCCGCCAACGCACATTATCACCCTCGAGCTTGACCACATGACGTATCGCTGAGACCGCCAATCCCAATTGTTTATTGTCTACTAATAATATGTATCGGTTGTTATCTGAATTACTTGATTGATTGGTGATCAATGTTGTCAAATCGATTACTTGGGTATGCTGTTGAGGCCGACTTAAGGTTCCAACAACATAGCTTGGATGCCCTGGAATTTGCGACAACCCATCGTCTGGCCAGTTTTCAATGCCATCCAGTTCATCCAGACTCAATGCAAGCTGCATTCCCGCCACCTCGAATAATAATGCCTGCGTATGTTTGTCAGGCGAATTTTCGATGTCGGCGAAGCTTTCGGGTTCGGCGACAGGAAGTGTCTGGTCTATCTCAGCAGCTACCTGTTCAAGCGTTTCCGGTTCACTGTCCAGCAATAACTCCTGCAGATAAGCTGCTAACGCCTGTTTTGGTTCTTTTATTTGTGTTGGCTTAGACATTCTTATCTGACTTTGCCACTGCTGCGGCTTTGGTGAGTTTCTTCATTAGACGTTCATACGCCATGCTGCCCCGACTTTCAGGATTGAGTGCTGGCAGGGGAATGCCTGATTTGCTGGCATCACGAAATTGCGTATCTATTGGAATCGCATCCTGCCAAAGGTTATCTTCATAGTCTTTTTGCATTTTTTGCAATGTCTGGGTGCCAGCCCGAGTACGACGATCATACATGGTCGGCACAATCAGATACGGCAGCTTGTGCTGACGGGAATGGTTGATCAAGTGTAGCGTGTGCAACATGCGTTCTAGCCCTTTTAAGGCCAGAAATTCAGTCTGGACCGGTATTAACAGCTCATCACATGCAGCCAGAGCATTCACCATCAACACTCCCAGCATTGGCGGGCAGTCAATCAGTACATATTCAAAACGGTCTTTGAGTTGCTGTAGGGTTTTTTGTATCACTAAACCTTTGCCACTTTGAATGCCCAGCTGGCGATCCAGTGTCGCCATCGCAGTTGCAGCCGGTAATATGTACATATTTTCCTGACTGGTTTTCTTCAATGTTTTGAATATGGCGTTCAGTGGTTGCTGTTCAGCATGTTGGAATAGGGTATAGATACTGTTTTCGATATTGTCCGGATCAAAACCAAAATAAGTGGTTAATGAACCATGTGGATCCATATCCAGCAACAGCGTTGAATGGCCCTTCAACGCCAGATGGCTGGCAAGACTCACCACCGTAGTGGTCTTGCCTACGCCACCTTTCTGATTGGCGATCGCCCAGACCGTCATGGAGATGCTTCACCATTATTGGCGGGCATCATCAACGGCGATGACAAGGTGTCAGTAATGGGAGTACTTGAGTTTTCTGGCTCTGTTGCAGAGCGATTAAATTGATCAAACACTTCAAGTGTCCTCCGGCTTTCCGAGCTGCCCAGAATAACCAGAACAACCCGACGGTTTTTTTGGCGGCCCAATTCCGTTTCATTATCAGCTATCGGTTTGAATTCTCCATACCCAATAGCTGACATTCGTCCCGGCTCAATGCCAAAACGATCCAGTAAATTTACAACACTGGCAGCTCTGGCTGCTGACAACTCCCAGTTTGACGGAAATCTTGGCGTATTGATCGGTTGATCATCGGTAAACCCTTCAACCTGCAGAGGATTGGCAACGGGTGCCAGTACATCCGCAATCTGACCAATCACTGGCACAGCCTCACGTGCTAAACGCGCATCGCCGCTGGCAAACAGAAAATTGGAATTGATTTCTACCTCCAGCCAGTCTTCAGTTTGTTTGATACTGACATCTTCATTAGTAATCAAATCGGCCAGTGCACTGCTGAGTTGCTGCGAAATATCATTAATCGTCCGTATGCTCTGCTCGGAAACGGGGGGGCGTTCTTTGGGAAGTTCGGGTAATTCAATTTCAAAATCCGGAAGTTCTGGTTTACCCGGTGAAGCTACTCGTTCGCCTTGTCCGCGGCTGACTTCGCCAATCTGAATGGGGTCCTCACTGCGGGTTGATTGTGAGAACACGCTTTCCAGTGTCTCTGATAGCACCCTATATTTACCTTCATTAACAGAAGAAATGGAATACATCACCACAAAAAACGCAAACAGCAGGGTGATAAAATCAGCATAGGAAACCAGCCAGCGTTCATGGTTTTCGTGTTCTTCATGACGCTTTCTCCGGGCCATAGGATTAACCCAGATATGCCTGCAGACGGCTTTCGATATTGCGTGGATTGTCACCATCAGCCACACTGATCAAGCCATCAATTAACATCATTTGTAATTGGGTGCGGCGCTGTACCAACGTCTTGAGTTTATTTCCGATTGGTAAAAACAATAGGTTAGCCAGCCCGACACCGTAAATGGTGGCAACAAAAGCCACGGCAATGCCTGATCCAAGTGAGGAAGGATCTGCCAGATTTCCCATGACGTGAATTAACCCTAATACCGCGCCAATGATACCGATGGTGGGTGAATAACCTCCCATGGCTTCATAGACTTTAGCGGCCTGCAGATCATTGTTTTCCATGATATCGAGATCGGCCTCCAGAATTTCACGAATGATTTCCGGCTCGGCACCATCAGCAATGAGTTGCAGACCTTTTTGGGTAAAGATATCGGTTTCTTCCATAGCCATAGCCTCAAGGCGAAGTAACCCCTCACGTCGGGCGATTTGATTCCAGTCAAGAATCTTTTCCAGTAAACGTTTGGCCGATTGCTGAGGGGGCTTGAATATCCATACGGTCATTTTCAATGCACGCAAAAATGTATTCATCGGCGTCTGTAGCATTACGGCACCCAGTGTACCGCCCAATACAATTAATAAGGCCACCGCATTAAGAATGGTATCGAGATGCCCACCTTCCAGATACTGACCGACAATAATGGCACCAAAACCAATCAGTAAGCCCAGGATGCTAAGGATATCCATAGCTTATTTAAGCGCCGTCAGTAGTTTACCGATTTCAGCCAGGCTGAGAATTTTATCAGCCACGCCTGCCTTGGCGACGGCCATTGGCATACCATAGATAGTACTGGACTGTTGATCCTGAGCCCACACGGTTGAGCCTTTCTGATGCATTTTTATCGCCCCATCACAACCATCAGCCCCCATACCGGTAAGGATTATCGTCAAGGTCTGTGCTGGACAAATCTGGGCAACAGATTCCAGTGTGACATCAATACAGGGGCGATATGTTGCATTTTCGGGGCCAGCATCGACCTGCAGATAAAGCTGTCCTCGACGGCCTTTCAACATCAATTGTTGTCCACCCGGAGCAAGGTAAGCCACTCCTGGTTTTAAGGAATCATTCTGCTGAGCTTCTTTGATTTTGATATGACACTGGGAATTCAGTCGTTCAGCAAAAGAGGGGGTAAACGTTGCAGGCATGTGCTGCAATAGAATAATCGGAAACGGAAATTCCGCTGGCAACTGGGACAATACACTTTGCAAAGCAACAGGCCCACCGGTTGAGGTGCCGATAACCACCAGTTCAATTTTTTTCTTTTCAAGTGGCGTTATGGTGGCCGGTGATTCTGACGTTTTGATGGCTGTGGTATGTTTTTCAGGCTTTGAGTGTGTTGCCAGAAAATTGATACGGTCACATAATTTTTGCCGGGCGCTGGCTTTGTCCTGCGCAAGATCTTCAAAACGTTTTGGCAGAAAGTCCATCGCCCCGGCATCTAATGCCTCTAGTGTTGCTTTGGCGCCATCCGTGGTCCAGGTGGAAAGCATAAGCACCGGGGTAGGGCGACGGCGCATGATTTTTTTTACTGCCCCAATGCCATCCAATACAGGCATTTCCAAATCCATGGTAATAACATCGGGTCTGTAGCGAGATACCAGTTCGACGGCTTCCATACCATCAGCGGCACTGGCGATAACTTCAAGCCGAGGATCGGCATTAATGATTTCAGTCAGTCGCCGGCGAAAAAAAGCTGAATCATCAACAATCAGTACCTTAACAGTCACAAATATCCTTAATAATTTCGATGTGCGTAGGTATTCATTAACTCTGGGAAATCAAGAATCAGAGCAATACGTCCATCGCCAGTAATGGTCGCTCCTGCAAAGCCTTTGGTGCCATGCAGCAGGGCTCCCAGAGGCTTGATAACCACTTCTTCTTGTCCAATCAACTGGTCAACAACAAAACCCACTTTTCGTGTGCCGACATTGACGATAACAACATGTTCGGTTGTTGCTTTACGCTCTGTGACATTGTTTTTATTCAGCCATTTACGCAAATAAAATAAGGGCAGAGCTTTGTTTCTAACAATAACAGTTTGCTGACCATCAACGGTATTGGTTTTATTCAAATCCAGATTAAAAATTTCATTCACACTGACCAATGGGAAGGCAAATATCTGATTACCCAACATCACCATTAATGTGGGCATGATCGCCAGAGTTAACGGGACTTTGATAGAAAGTGTAGTGCCTTTGCCTATTTCCGATTGAATATCAATGACACCATTGAGTTTGGAGATGCTGGTCTTGACCACGTCCATACCGACACCGCGACCGGAGATATCAGAAATATCCTGTTTCATCGAAAATCCTGGTGCAAATATCAATGCAAAACATTCCGATTCGGTCAGACGTGAGGCAGCTTCCTCATCCATCATGCCTTTTTCAACGGCTTTGCGGCGTAATACTTCAGGGTTCATTCCGGCGCCATCATCTGAAATAGTCAGCAGAATATGGTCACCTTCCTGAGCTGCAGCGAGCACGATTTGCCCTTGTTTCGGTTTGCCTGCCGCTTCACGGACATCGGGCATTTCAACGCCATGATCGACTGCATTACGAACCAGATGCACCAACGGATCTGCCAGGGCTTCTACCAGATTTTTATCCAAATCGGTTTCTTCGCCACGTAACTCAAGATTTATGTCTTTTTTCAGGCTGCGAGCCAAATCACGTACCACTCGAGGGAAGCGACCGAATACCTTTTTGATCGGTTGCATCCGCGTTTTCATGACGGCGGTTTGCAGGTCTCCAGTAACCACGGCAAGATTATTGACGGCTTTGGCCATTTCCTCGTTTTCAAAGGCCGCTTCCAGCGTGTTAATACGATTTCGCACCAGAACCAGTTCGCCTACCATATTCATGATGTCGTCCAGTCGGGACGTATCGACGCGTACACTGGTTTCTGCTGGCGCTTTCGCTGCTTGCGGTGCAGCTGCAGCAGCTGGTTTTACCGCTGTTACCACATCCTCATCGTCAGCCGTTTTCGGTGAAGATGCAGGTTCTGCTGGACTGACAGGTTTAGCTGCTTCGGCAGCAGGTTTAGCTGCGGGCGGAGGAGTGGTTTTAGCTGCTGGTTTCTTTCCCTGTAATTCATCCAGAAGCGCTTCAAATTCTTCTTCGGAGATTTCATCATCTCCAGTCGATTTGGCTGGTTCGGCTTTAGGAGGATCTGCAGGTGGAGTAATGCCAGGCGCAGCATTGCCATGCAACTGGTCCAGTAGCGCTTCAAATTCATCATCTGTTATGTCATCGCCAGCTACATTGTTTTCAGCTGCCGGTGGGCTCACTTCTGGTTCAGGCTCTGGTTCAGGTTCTGCAGCAGCGGGCGGCGCTTCACCAGATAAATAAGCCGCCAGTTGATCGATTATGACCGGATCAGCTGCCGTTGGATAAGAGCCGGCTTTGACCTCAGCAAACATACTGTTAAGAATATCCAGTACCTTGAGAAAGGTATCCATCATGTCTGCATCAACCAGGCGTTCACCCTGACGCAACAGGTTAAATACATCCTCGCCTTTATGACACAGGTTTACCATCGCTTCGAGACTTAAAAATCCAGCGCCACCTTTAATGGTGTGAAAGCCCCGAAAAATGGAGTTAAGTAAATCTTTATCCTGTGGCTGTGTTTCCAGAGCAACCAATTGCTCATTCAAGCCATCCAGTATTTCTTCTGCCTCAACCAGAAAATCCTGCAGAATTTCATCATCTGTATCTAAGGCCATGCTCCTGTCCTTCTAAAAACCAAGACTGGATAACAAATCATCCACATCGTCCTGGTTGTTGACCACATTCGGTTTATTTTTAGCATTTATCTGCGGTCCTTCTGCTTTTAATGGATCGACCTGTTTTGTCTCTCCACTTTGCTGAGATTGTCCTGCCACCTTAACCAGTTTTACCAGATTGTTTTCAACTTCTTCTACCAGTCCAATGACCTGGCGTAAAACTTGTCCGGTTAAGTCCTGAAAGCCCTGTGCCAGCGTCATTTCAGATAAGTTATTGTGGATCTCCCCAGCATGCGTATTCACCACAGGTAAGTAAGCTTCAATTTCCCGGCTCAAATCACGGAATTCTGTTGCTGACATCTCCCGATTTCGAAAGCGTTGCCAGCTTTCATTGAGCTTAGCGGCAGTTTGTTTCAATTCATTAGCCAAAGGCAGGGTTTTATCGATATAACCTAACGTTTTGTGTGCAGCTTCTTCAGTGGTTTGAATAACGTAGTTCAGACGATCCCGGGTATCCGGCATATCGTTGTGTGTCAGATCAACCAATCGGGCATCAACTTTGAAGTTATTTAATGCTTCGTGAAGTTCACGGGTCAATTTGCCTATTTGCTGAAATAATGCACTTTCGCGAGCATTGGTAAGCGCCATTAATTCAGTTTTAATACGATCTTCGTCATCCTGCTCAATCGCATTAATAAGGGCCTGGGCGGCTTCAAGTTGTTCTGCTTTATTCAGAGCTTCCATAAATTCCTTTCCAGCGGATTATTGTGCGTTGATACGTTCGAATATTTTTTCGATTTTTTCTTTTAATGTTGCGGCCGTAAATGGTTTGACAATATAGCCATTGACGCCAGCCTGAGCGGCCTCAATGATTTGCTCCCGTTTTGTCTCGGCAGTAACCATTAACACGGGCAAGGTAGCTAATTTGGGATCGGCACGCACAGTTTTAAGCAAGTCTATTCCTTGCATGCCGGGCATATTCCAGTCGGTTACCAGGAAATCGATACCACCTGCATTTAAGATGGGCAGGGCAGTTAAACCATCATCTGCTTCAATAGTATTATTGAAGCCAAGATCACGTAATAGATTTTTGATAATCCGTCGCATTGTAGAAAAGTCATCCACAATGAGGATTTTCATATTTTTATCCAAGGTATACCTCCCAAAATTACTGCATCCAATCGCGAAGCTTACTACGCAATCTCACCACAGTTTGTGTGTGGATCTGACTGACACGTGACTCACTGACGCCGAGTACTTCACCAATTTCTTTTAAGTTTAATTCTTCATTATAGTACAGGCTCATTAATAACCGCTCACGATCCGGCAGACCGTCTATCGCTTCTGCAAGAGCGCGTTCAAAATTGTTATTCTCGGTGATTTCAGCGGGACCGACATCATCACTACCGAAAGAGTCACCATCAGTCAGTTGATTATCAGTCATATCATCCAGACTGAATACCTGGTGCCCTGAGGCATCCTGTAATTGCTGGTGGTACTGATCAAGTGTCATTTCCAGTGCATCCGCCACCTCTACATCCATTGGTGAACGGCCAAGTTGCTGTTCAAGCTGATGCATGACTTCAGCGATTTCACGGGCTTTGCGGTGTACCGAGCGCGGTGCCCAATCATTGCGCCGAATTTCATCAAGCATCGCTCCACGGATACGAATACCCGCATACGTTTCGAAGCTGGCACCCTGGCTGGCTTTATACTGCTGGGAAGCATCCAGCAGACCAATCATGCCTGCCTGAATTAGATCATTCACTTCAACCGTATGGGGTAAGCGGGCAACCAGATGATAAGCGATACGTTTAACCAGGCCACCATGCTGTTCAATCAGCTGGTGCTGAGTGAGTTCTGATATTTGGCTGGAATACATGCTTAATCCAATCATCCTAACCTGCTTCCAGGCTAGCCTGTATCAGACGTTCAACAAAGAATTCCATATTTCCCCTCGGTTGTTTGGCTACGGGCCAGTAATCGATTTTTTTTGCCAGATGCTGAAATGCCGTGGCAGATTTGCTGCGCGGTAAAAACTCGACCACTGAACGTTGCTTTTTAACTGCCCGACGAAGATCTTCATCAAAAGGAACAATCCCCATAAAATTTAAGGTTACATCCAAAAAGCGATCGCATACCAGTGAGATTTTATCGAATAATTCACGACCTTCCTGAATACTGCGTCCCATATTGGCAATAATATGGAATCGTTCAACTCCATGCTCGCGACTCAGTAATTTGATTAATGCATAGGCATCGGTAATTGAGGCAGGTTCATCACAGACAACAACGATGACTTCCTGCGCCGCTTTGGTAAAACTGACGACACTGTCAGCGATACCTGCTGCACTGTCGATAAGCAGGATATCAATGTGATCATCGAGTTCACTAAAAGCTTGAATCATACCCGCATGTTCAGCAGGGCTGAGTTCAGCCATTTTCTTAACACCGGAAGCCGCTGGGATAATCTGTAGCCCGGATGGGCCATCAACCATAATTTCTTTCAGGCTTTTATCTCCCTCAAGAACATGCAGCAGATTGAATTGCGGATGTAAGCCAAGCATCACATCGATATTGGCCAAACCCAGGTCAGCATCGAGTAGAACGACTTTTTTCCCTTGAGTAGCAAGTGCCACACCAATATTCACCGTGACATTGGTTTTACCCACACCACCTTTACCACTGGCAATAGCGATTACTTTTACCGGCTTCGGAATGTGGGTCATTTTTCGCAGACCACTTGCCTGGTCCAAGGGTGCATCAGCCATAAGCGGCAAAACCTCCGTAACTGGATACTGTATGAGGATCCAGTGCTTGTTGTTCAGATTGCATCAACTCACTGGCCTGATTCACCAAACTGTTTGGTCGTGCCAGACCGAGATCTTCAGGTACTTGCTGACCATCGCAGATATAGGCCAAAGGCAGTTGATGACGAATTATTGCAGAGACCGCACCTCCCAGACTGCTGCTTTCATCAGTTTTGGTCAGAATGCAGCCGCTTAATTTAAGGTGCGAAAACGCCTTAATGATATCATTCAGAGCAGAGTTTTGGGTGGTTGCAGACAGCGTGAGGAAATGTCGGATTCGGGGAGAATGCTGAGTTAACATAGCTATTTTTTGTGTTAATTGCATATCACGCGGATTCATACCTGCAGTATCGATCAGTATAAAGCGCCGATCAAGCATATCATTCAGTGCTTCACCCAGTTCCTGATGGTTTCGCGCGACTCGTAATGAGACGCCCAATATACGAGCATAACTACGCAGTTGCTCCTGACCTCCGATTCGGTAGCAATCAGTGGTAATCAGGCCTACCTGGCGTGCACCGTGTTTCAATGCGCAACGCGCTGCCAGTTTGGCAATGGTCGTGGTTTTACCAACGCCAGTCGGTCCCACCAGAGCCATGATGCCACCTTTTTCGATAATGTCCTGATCTGATAACGGGATTTGCGCCGCAAGTTTGCCTAATGATTGACGCCAGGCAGTTTCCAGATCATCAATTCCCTGACTGGCTGTAACCAGTTGTTTGGCGAGTTCAACATCCGTTCCCATGCGCATATGGCGTTGCAAAACTTGCATCTGGGTGGGACTTTGTCTTGCCATATCCTTCCAGGTTAAATCAGATAGCTGGTTTTGCAGCATATCCCGCAAACTGGCAATTTCTTTGCGCATCTGAACCAGAGTGGGTTCCTGCGACCAGATATTTTGTTGTGGGGCAACGTAAGCCGGTGCTTGCGGTTGAGCAGGATCAATTTCAATTTTGGGTTCGTCTGCGACAGCTGCGGGACGAGGAACATTATTCTGACGACGGAATTGCGTCTCATCGTAATCTGTAGCCGCCACAATCTCCACGCCACCATCAACGCGAGTATTAGAGAGGATAACGGCATCCGGACCCAGTACTTCACGTACTTCGCGGATTGCCTGACGTACATCTGCCGCCTGGAAACGTTTAATTTTCATCACATCACCTTCTTGTTATCGACCCACATTTGCCACAATGCGTATTTGTTTATCATCAGGTATCTCGTTGTAGGAAAGCACATGTAGTCCTGGAATCGCGTTACGGATAAAACGGGAAATCCAACCTCTTAATCCCGCCTGAACCACCAAAATTGCCGACTCACCCGACATCTCTTGTCGTTGAGCCGCTTCTTGTAGATTTTTGTGCATATTTTCTGCGAGTCCCGGTTCCAGACTTGCGCCACCCTCTCCAGATGCCTGTAATGTTTTTAGCAATATTTGTTCCAGCTCTGGATCCAACGTGATGATAGGCAGGTCAGGTTGGGTGCCATTAATGTGCTGTACGATGGAATGTGCCAGCGCCATTCGTGTTGCGGCAGTGATTGCCTCGGGATCGGGATTGCGTGCTGCCTGTTCGGCAATTGCCTCACTGATGGTGCGGATATCGCGAATCGGAATGTTTTCCTGTAGCAGGTTTTGCAGAACTTTTTGCACCGTACCTAATGGGACGGTATCGGGTACCAGACCTTCCACCAGTTTGGGCGCAGTTTTGGCAAGATTGTCCAGCAGGTGCTGAACTTCTTCGCGTCCCAGTAAATCATGCGCATGATTTTGCAGGATTTTACTTAAATGGGTGGCAACAACTGTGTCAACATCAACCACGGTATAACCCTGGGCCTGGGCATGCTCTCGCTGGCTGGGCTCAATCCAGATTGCATCCAGACCAAAGGCGGGATCCTTGGTACGAATACCCTCTAATTGGGCGAAGACCTGACCGGGATTGATTGCCAGCATCCGATCGGGATAGACCTCGGCTTCACCAAAGGTCACACCAAATAAAGTGACTTGATACGCGGTGGGCGATAAATCCAGATTATCGCGGATATGCACCGGTGGAATTAAGAAGCCCATTTCCTGCGAAATCTTTTTGCGAATACCTTTGATGCGATTCATCAACTGGCCGCCCTGATTTTTGTCTACCAGTGGGATCAAGCGATAACCGACTTCCAGTCCAATTGGATCAACCGGACTTAAATCATCCCAACTCAGCTCCCGTTGATCTCGATTGGCTTCCTGTTGTGGCGGTGGAGCTGCCGCAAGTGTGGCGGCTTTTTGACGCTGTGCTATCAACCAGGCACTGCCAGCACCGGCACCGGCCAAAAGTAAAAATGGGACATTTGGCATGCCGGGAATTAAACCCATTCCGCCGATAATGCCTGAGGTAATGGCCAGGGTTTTGGGTTCTTTCAACAACTGAGAGAAAATCTGCTCACCAATATCCTGATCAGCAGTAGAGCGGGTGACCAGCAAGCCCGCAGCGGCAGCAAGCAGTAATGAAGGTATCTGGGCGACCAGACCATCACCTATCGTCAGCAGGGTATAGTTATGTGCTGCTTCAGAAAAGCTCAGACTATGTTGCAGAACACCAATGACAAATCCACCGATGATATTGATAAACAGGATCAGGATCCCGGCAATAGCATCACCGCGAACAAATTTACTGGCACCATCCATAGAACCGTAAAAATCTGATTCCTGCATGATTTCTTCACGACGACGGCGGGCTTCATCCTGATCAATTAAGCCAGCATTTAAGTCAGCGTCGATCGCCATTTGTTTACCGGGCATCGAATCCAGGGTAAAACGGGCGCTAACTTCAGCAATACGCGTTGCACCTTTGGTGACCACCACAAAGTTGATAATAACCAGAATGGCGAAAACGACCAGACCTACCGCATAGTTACCGCCGATAACAAACTCACCAAATGCTTCGATAACCTGCCCGGCGGCGGCAGTACCGGTGTGTCCCTCAAGCAGAACAATACGGGTAGAAGCGACATTTAAAGCCAGTCTTAGCAGGGTTGCTAATAGCAGTATGGTTGGGAATGCGGCGAACTGTAAGGGTTTTCTCACATAAACACTGGCCAGCACGATGGTCAGTGATAAGGCGATATTAAAGCTGAATAACATATCCAGCATAAATGCAGGAAGGGGAATGACCACCATGGCCAGCAATGCCACCAGGAACATTGGTGTCGCGACATTACCGTTTAACACCCCACCTAAACGGCTTGTCAGGCTTGTATTCTCCATTGACTACTCATCTCGTTTAAATTCATCCGGTATTGGCAAGTCTTCTGTATTGAGATTTGGCTTGTTACCGCCCGTATTTTTATAACGTCTCAATTGGAAGACAAACGCCAATATCTGGGCTACTGCAATATATAGACCAGATGGAATTTCCTGACCGATTTCCGTGCTGTAATAGACGGCTCGGGTCAGTGGAGGAGCAGAGATAATGGGCACTTCGTGGTGATCGGCGACCATTCTGATTTGTTGCGCCATCAGATCGGTGCCTTTAGCCAGGACAATTGGAGCGCCAGATTTAGATTGGTCGTAACGTAAAGCAACCGCGTAGTGTGTTGGGTTGGTAATGATAACGTCGGCTTCGGGCACATCCTGCATCATCCGTTGTTGAGATAACTGGAGTTGCATCCTGCGAATCCGCCCTTTGACTTCCGGGCTACCTTCGGTTTCTTTATTTTCGTCTTTAAGTTCCTGTTTTGTCATGCGTAATTGTTTAGTGTGATTCCATAGCTGGAAAGGCACATCAATCAACGCAATCAAAATCAGGCTGGCACAAATTGCTAAAAATCCCCAGAGGACAATGAACCCCAGCTCTGTCATTGCCACTTCAACTTCCTGCCGTCCCAGTGTCAATAATCGGTCACGCAGACTCCACAGAATTAAGGTGCCTATGCTGCCCACCAGTAAAAACTTGCCTAGCGCTTTGCCAAGTTCAACCAGACCCTGAGGGCCAAAAATACGCTTAAGACCGCGAAGCGGACTCATCTTTTCCGGTTTGACGCCCATGGCCTGCGTGGAGAAATTCCAGCCGCCAATCAATGCCGGAGCTGCTAATGCCGCTATCAGCGTAATTGCCAGAAAACTACCGACATCAACAGCCATGATTTTCAAGGCGACAATCAGCTGCTGCGCCATCATATGCGGGTCCATGATCAACTTGCGGTTCAGCGAAAAGGATTGGGTCATTACCTCGCCGAGACTGCTGACCAGATTTCCACCTACAAACAGCATCGCCACCGCACTGGAAATCAATACCACTACTGTGCTTAATTCCTGGGATCGGGGGACCTGACCCTTCTCCCGTGCTTCATCAAGACGTTTACCCGAGGGGTCTTCGGTGCGTTCCTGACCGCTATCCTGATCAGCCATTGTTCACTACCAGCATTCGTGTCATTTCCAGCATTTGATCCGAAAAGTTAACCAGATGATTGCCGACCGCGGGCAGGGTGATATAAATGATGACAAAGCCCAAGCCGATGGTAAGCGGAAAACCGATCGAAAATGGGCTGATTTGCGGGGCAGCACGAGACAAAATACCAAACGCCAGATTGACCATCATTAAAGAGCCAATTGCAGGTAAGGCAATAATAACACCGGCTGCATACATCCAGCTGGCCAGCCCGGCGATATCACGAAAACTTTCCACTGAAATACCGCCGGCACCCATTGGCAAGGTGATAAAGCTTTCTGCCATCACCTGGATCAATACTAAATGCCCATTAATACTGAGAAACATCAGGGTAATGAAGATCAGATAAAATTGACTGATTACTGGCACCGTAGTGCCATTCTGAGGATCAACCATTGAGGCAAAACCAAGCCCCATCTGCATTGCAATAATCTGACCGGCGACGATGAAGGCATTAATCAATAGTTGCAACATAAATCCCATGCAGATACCAATCATCACTTCTTGAGCAATAAGCAGGATGCCTTCACCACTCAGCGGCGAGAATACCGGGGGGGGAGTATTGATGGTTGGAACCACCACGAAAGTGATGGCCAGAGCAATGATCAGTCTGGTTCGAACATTGACAAAATTGCTACTAAAAATCGGTGCCACCATCAGCATACCGCCAATGCGAAATAGCGGCAGCATATACGCCCCGAGCATCGCACTGATTTCTGCGATAGACAGATTCATCGCTAACCTATCAGGTAGGGAATGTTTTCAAACAGTCGAACCGTGTAATTGGTGACCAGACTGAGCATCCATGGGCCGGCTACCATCAATACCAAAATCGTTACCAGCAATTTGGGAATGAAACTTAACGTCTGTTCGTTGATAGAGGTAGCCGCCTGAAACATGCTCACGATTAAGCCGGCGATTAACGCTGGAATGAGTATCACAATAATCAGCAAAGTAATCACTTCAAGAGTTTGCTGCATAACGGTTAAGACGGTTTCAGGAGTCATCGCTAAATATAAAAGCTGGAAGCCAGCGTTCCCATTAATAATGCCCAGCCATCAATTAAAACAAATAACATCAGTTTAAAGGGCAGAGAGATCAGCATGGGTGACAACATCATCATCCCCATTGCCATCAAAACTGAAGCGACGACAAGATCAATAATCAAAAATGGTACGAAAATCAAAAAGCCAATTTGAAAAGCGGTTTTTAACTCGCTGGTCACAAAAGCTGGCAGCAGCAGGCTGAAAGGTACATCTGCAGGACTTTCAATGGCGGAATAACCACCAATTTCAGCAAATAATTCGATATCACTTTCTCTGGTCTGCGCCAGCATAAATTCGCGAAAGGGTTGACTAACCTGTTCAATCGCTGCGGTTGCTTCGATATCGCCATCCATATATGGCTGAACGCCATTTTCATAGGCTGTACTGAAGACCGGAGACATGATAAAGAAAGTCAGAAACAGCGCCAGACCAATCATAATCTGATTGGAAGGCGTGGACTGCACACCCATTGCCTGCCGCAGAATCGCCAATACAATAATGATCCGGGTAAATGAGGTCATCATTAACAATGCTGCCGGTAACAGCGTCAACACTGTCATTAACGCCAGGATCTGCAAGGTCAGCGAATAACTTTGTGATCCATCTTCGCCAGTCGACAAGGTCAATGCAGGAATACCGGGCTCAGCTAAAACCAAGCCAGGCAACACTAGCAGTAACAAGAACAAACCAACGCTACGCATTATTTATGGCCTCGCTGCTGCATCATCTGTTTCAGCCGATCAGCAAATGACTCGCCCTCAGCGGGTGGGGAAATTTCACGAATGGGAAGTGGTTCGGATAGCGTATGCAAAGTGCTGATATTTTGCGCAGTAACACCAATTAAAAGCTGTTGTTCGCCCACTTGTATCAACACAGCTTTTTCCCGCGTACCTAAAGAGAGGGAGCCTAAAACCTTTAATTGACCATTATGTGCTGCGTGAAAGAATTGACTGCGTTTAAGGATCCAGCCTAAAAACACAATTATCGCCAGCACCACAATCAAGCCAAAGATCGTTTGTAGCAATGTACTGGCATTGACTGGTGTGGAACTCATGGTTTCTGCGTTGACCAATAGTGGGAACAACGCAACAGAGTTCACCAAAATGACTTGCCAATATCTCATCGCAGTTTTTTAATCCGCTCTGCGGCGCTGATAACATCGGTCAGACGTATACCGAATTTGTCGTTAACCACCACTACCTCACCATGGGCAATCAAGGTGTCGTTAACCAATACGTCCATCGGTTCACCCGCCAGCCGATCCAGTTCAACCACTGAACCCTGACTTAATTGCAGTAAATTACGGATGCTGATTCGGGTACGGCCAATTTCCATCGAAATGGTCACCGGAATATCCAGAACCATGTCCATATCTACATCAGTACGTGGTTTACCTTCATCATCCAGTTTATTCAGTGGAGCAGGGCTGGGCCGGGCTGCTGATGACTCGGCATCGGCCTGCTCTTCAAGTGCTGCTGCCCAGTCATCCTGGCCGCTATCGTCATCGACCTGTTCTTCCAGTGCAGCCGCCCATTCGTCAGCCAGATCCTGATCGGATTGTTTTGTATCTTCACTCATGATTTTTAGCCTTTGTCATCTGGTAACTTGGTGTAGTGTCTTTGGGATGTTCAATAATTGAGGTGATTTTCAACGCCGCTTTTTCATTATGCTCACCATAGCTAGCACGGAATATCGGGATATTTTCCACCATTGTGGTCACCGTTTTGGGCATGCTGATAGGGATAATGTCGCCCACTTTTAATGAGCGAACTTGTTCCAGCGTCAGTTTCGTTTGCGCCAGTGTTGCCGAAACGGTGACATCCGCCAACATCAATTCTTCACGCATTGATTTGGCCCAGCGACCATCATCGGCAGAACGATCACTTTGCAGGCCGGTATCCAGTAACTCACGAATCGGTTCCAGCATCGAGTAGGGCAAGGTGATATGTAAATCTCCACCACCCCCATCCAGTTCAATATGGAAGGTGGAAATAACCACTACTTCACTGGGACTGACAATGTTGGCAAACTGAGGATTGACTTCATGGCTGACGAATTCAAATTTTACTGGCATAACCGGTGACCAGGCTTCAGTCAAATCGGTAAAGCACAAATTCAACACCATCCGTATCACCCGTAACTCGGTGGCAGTGAACTCCCGGCCTTCTATACGAGCCTGAAACCGGCCTTCACCACCAAAATAATTATCCAGAATGGTAAACACTAATTTGGGTTCAAAGACGATAAGTCCAGTGCCACGTAATGGTTGTAGCTGAATCAGATTCAGACTGGTCGGAACAAACAATGTATGAACATACTCAGAGAACTTCATCACCTGAACGCCACCCACTGAAATCTCAGCGGAGCGGCGCAGCATATTAAACAGATTAATTCGTAAATAGCGAGCGAAACGTTCGTTGATCATTTCCAGCGTCGGCATCCGACCACGAATAATGCGTTCTTCGTTACCGAAGTCATAACGCCGTGGTTTGCCGAACTCATCCAGTTCAGGTTTATTCTGCTGGATATCGTCACCGCCAAGACCATTTAGCAGTGCATCGACTTCATCCTGTGACAATATATCGTGAACGGCCATATCTATTGCATTACCAAACTGGTGAAATAAACGGCTTCAAGCCCGGTGACATCACTATTCTGCTGTTTAAGGAAACTATTAATGGTTTCCAGCGATGCCTGCTGTAAAGCCTTTGTGCCCTCAGTCGTACTGAGATCGTCATAATTTTGACTGTAAAACAACATCAGCAATTCATGAACCAGTGCGGGTTCATGTAAAGCAAACAGATCAATGGATGCCTGATCGCGCGCCATGACTTTCATTTTGATTTGCAGATAGCGAACCCGATCGTTACTTTGCTCTGAGAAATTGACAATAAAGGGGGCGGTCACTTCATGATAAACCGGAGTGGCTTTCTGTACCTCTACCTCGGCATCCTCTGTCGACTCATCCGAAGCTGCATCTTTAGACAGCCACCAGTAAACACCTGCCCCTATGATAGATAACAGCACGACAATACCAATAATCATGATGATTTTGGTTTTTTTGCTCATGCCTTGTTTGAGTTCGATATCTTTTTGTATTTCAGCCATGTTGTCTATGTCCTATCGATAAATTATTCAAAGCAAATACCGTGCCTGTTCATTGCCAGAGAAAGGTAGTGAAATACACTGCTTCAAGGTTGCTGTTACCTGTCTCTTCTTCAAAAATGGCTTTAATACGCTGATAAGCTTCTTCCTGGAGTTGGGTACGACCTTCCAGACTTTTTACTGAATCCATATTTTGCTCTGCAAATAGAATACGCAGCGTGTCCTGAATCATTGGTAGGTTACTTTCTGCACTGGCCAGGATGGCTGGATCTTCTGACTTTAACGCTACCTTGATTTGCAGATAACGTGCCTGATCATCACTTTGCCGCAAAAAATTAATGGTAAAGGGCTCTTCAATAACGTAATACAATGGTTGATTCGGCTGGCCACCTCCCGCATAACATACATAGCTGGTAAAACTGAGCAATGTGATTATTAATGCGTTCAGCAGATTTTTCATGACTTGGTATACTCCTTTGCGGAATGAGCTGGTGATATCAGCAACTGATTATGACAAGCTTAGGTAATGCGTGAAAGGGGGCAATTTGTCTAATAATGAACTAAAGCAAAATCAGGTGCCGAGAGCGAGCAAAAAAGATTTCTGGCTGACCCTGCCACAATACTGTCTGCCACAACACTTATTATCACTGCTGATGCACCGAATTTGTCGATTAACCACACCCTGGTTTAAGAATCGCATAATCTCAATTATTATTCGCCAGTATAAGGTGGATATGTCGGAAGCGGTAAATCCAGATATTAATTCCTATCAGCATTTCAATGCTTTTTTTACCCGCAAAATTAAACCCCAAACCAGACCAGTCGCATTGGGGAGTGACGTAGTTGTCTCTCCGGTAGATGGTTGTTTAAGCCAGTTGGGCTTTATCCAACAAGGCAGAATTGTACAGGCCAAGGGCCATGATTATTCAACGCTCGAACTATTAGGTGGCGATTCAGCAGTAGCGGAAAAGTTTGATGGGGGACAATTTGCGACAATTTATCTGTCACCACGTGATTACCATAGAATCCATATGCCTGTTTCAGGAAGTCTGACCCGAATGCGCTATATACCGGGGAAATTATTTTCGGTTAACCCACTTACCGTTCGCGGTGTACCGAGATTGTTTGCCCGCAACGAGCGCGTGGTCACAATTTTTCAGACCGACTTTGGACCTGTGGCGCTCATTCTGGTTGGCGCTATTTTTGTTGGCAGTATGGAAACAGTGTGGCATGAAGGCGAGATTACACCGCCATACACCAAAGGTATTCTGGACTGGCACTATACCGATGCCCATATTCGTCTGAATAAAGGTGAGGAGATGGGGCGTTTCAACATGGGGTCGACGGTGGTTTTATTGTTACCACCTGGCGCGCCAACCTGGACAGATAACTGGAAAGCCGAGATGAAGATAAAACTGGGTCAGGCCCTGACCTGAGGTATCTAAATAATCAAACGCAAAAAAAAACCGGACATTGTCCGGTTTTTTTGTTTGCTATCTAGACATTGTTACGCCAGGCGTGACAACTGTTGTCCTTTAATTGCTCCACTTCTTCCGGACCCCAGGTACCCGCTTTATAGGTGTGGATGAAATCTTTTTCTTCAGACCATTTCTCCAGGATCGGATCAACCGCTTTCCAGGCCAGATTGACTTCATCAGCACGCAGGAATAAAGAACGATCACCTTGGATAGCATCCAGGATTAATGCTTCATAAGCATCAAGCTTGTGCTTGTTGTCATCGGACTCCATTGTTTCCAGACCAACGGTATGCGCTTTCATTTCCAACCCGGGTTGTTTGGCCTGTAGTTCAATACGCAACGTATTGTCAGGTTGCAGACCCATGACAATCCAGTTGGCATGACTTTCACCTACTTTGGTGTCTTTGAATAATTCCAAAGGCGGTTTTTTAAAGCGAATGGCAATCATCGCTTTTGATTCAGGCATGCATTTACCTGTACGCAGATAAAAAGGCACACCATGCCAGCGCCAGTTATCAATATAGACTTTCATCGCGGCATACGTTTCGGTCACACTGCCTGCAGGTGCATCATCTTCTTCCAGATAACCTTTGACCGGTTTGCCGTTGATTTCACCTGCCGCATATTGGCCACGGAAAGCATGTTGATCAACGATGTCTTTAGTGATTGGACGAATTGATTTGAGAACTTTTACTTTTTCATCGCGTAATGATTCATCATCCATGTCTGCAGGTGGTTCCATTGCGACCAATGCCATCACTTGCAATAAGTGACTTTGAATCATGTCACGTAAAGCGCCCGAACCATCATAGTAGCCAGCACGGCCACCAACACCTTGTTGTTCGGCATGGGTGATCTGTACGTGATCAATGTATTTGTGATTCCACAAGGGTTCTAACAACAAATTGGCAAAGCGGAAAACAAAGATATTCTGAACCGTGCCTTTACCCAGGTAATGATCGATACGGTAAGTCTGTTCTTCGGTGAAGTTTTTGCGCAGAATGCGTTCCAGTTCAGCGGCACTTTTCTGATCGTAACCAAAGGGTTTTTCGACCACCAGATGACGCCAGCCATCAGTTTCCTGATTCAACCCAACTGCAGAAAGCTGATCGCCCACTACGCTGAATAGAGAAGGACTGATGGAGAGGTAAAAAACGATATTTTGAGAGAAACCATTTTCCGGTGTAGTGATCAGTTTTTTCAATTCGTGATAGCTGAAGGCTTCGTTGATATCACATTTGAAATAATGCACTTTCTTCAGAAAAGTTTGCAGTAAATCGTTATCGATGCCACCACGAACTCTGGGAGTAACGTATTCTGTTACCAGCTCCTGCCACTCTTCCTGGGTGCTTTCTTTGCGTCCCATACAAATGATGCGGGTGTCGTCGGTTAAACGATTTTCCGCTTGTAAATGATACAAGGCGGGCAGCAGTTTTTTCTGGGACAGATCGCCGGTGGCGCCGAAAATAACAATAGTACAAGGTTGCATGGTTTCTCCCGTTACAAGGCTGTGACTATGCCTTTGAGCGTATATAATTGAGTAATTGTACAATTTTGGGAGAGCATAGTGCGAAAAATTCTGTTTGCAAGTAGTGAAGTGCATCCGCTGATAAAAACCGGTGGCTTAGCGGATGTCTCAGCCAGTCTGCCATTGGCCCTTTCACAGATGCAGCAGGATATTCGTATTATCATGCCGGCATATCGTGCCACACTGCAGCAATTAGGCGAATGTCCGCTGATTGCCACAGTAAAACTGGAGGGCTATCATCAGCCTATCCAGCTTCTGCAAGCACAATTACCGGATAGTGATGTTGTCGTGTTGCTGGTGGATTCTCCTGAGCATTTTGATCGGGATGGTGGACCTTATTGCGATACACAAGGGGCAGACTGGGCGGATAATGCGGCACGTTTTGCGTTATTTTGCCGCGCTGTTGTAGCGGTAGCCACCAATCATGCTGGATTAGACTGGCAACCCGATGTAGTGCATTGTAATGACTGGCAGACCGGTCTGATTCCTGCGTTACTCAGCCTGGAAAAGACTCGCCCGGCTACTGTTTTCACCATTCATAACATGGCCTACCAAGGGTTGTTTTCCCGTGAAGTATTTGAGATGCTCGATTTGCCTGATGCGTTATGGCAGATTGAGGGCATTGAATTTTACGGCATGATGTCCTTTATGAAAGGTGGCCTGGTTTATGCCGACCACATCACCAGCGTCAGCCCCACCTATGCGCAGGAAATCTGTCATTACGAATACGGTTATGGCCTGGAAGGTTTACTGGCCTTGCGTTCAGAACAATCACGACTCAGTGGTATCGTGAATGGTATTGATACTCAGGAATGGAATCCGCAAACCGATAAGTTCATCAGTCACCACTACAGTATTAAAAACCTGCGACCCAAATTGCTCAATAAAAAAGCATTGCAGCAGCATTTCTTTCTTCCCGAATCAGCCGACACATTGATGTTTGGCATGATCAGTCGGCTGGTGTCGCAAAAAGGTGTGGATCTCACGATTGATGCGATTCATCGTCTACTGGCAGAAGGCAAAGATGTCCAATTGGTTTGTTTGGGAAGTGGCGAAGCCGGATTTGAACAGGATTTGCGTGTTTTACGTGCCAGATTTCCTGATAAAGTGGGCATCCAATTTGGTTATGATGAAGCATTGGCGCATAAAATCGAGGCGGGTGTTGATTCGTTTTTGATGCCATCACGATTTGAACCCTGTGGTTTGAACCAAATGTATAGTCTGCGCTATGGCACGTTACCTGTCGTCAGAAATACCGGTGGCCTGGCCGACACAGTAGTCGATGCGAACGAAGAAAATCGTAAACAGATGTTGGCAACAGGCTTTAAATTTACCAAGCCCACCGTCGAGGATTTGTACAATACTCTGTTAACGGTGAATGAATTATTTTCACATCCCCGGTTATGGCGACGGATGATGCTGACTGCAATGGTGCAGGATTTTAGTTGGATAAATAGCGCGCAAGCCTATTTGCACCTTTATCAGCAATTAGTGGATAACTCATGACAACACGGCAAGTTGATTTCAGTAGCGCTGTGGCGCTTGATTTACTTATGGACAAAGATTTACGTTCACACGTCCGTTTTTTGGTGAATTTATTGGGCGAAGTTATCGCTGAACAGTCCGGGCCTGAGGTTTATCAGGTGATTGAGCAGTTACGCAAAGGATTTATCCGACTGCGTAAGGAAGATGATGTTGAGCTGCGTCAAACTCTCAAGGATAAAATTGAATCGTTGGATGAACTGACCTTACGTGAAGTTATCCGCGCTTTTAATCTGTATTTCAGTCTGGTCAACACGGCTGAAGAAGCCTATCACCACCATAATCGACAAATTCAACTGCGAAACGGTGGAAATCTCTGGCATGGTTCGTTTCTGGATACACTGACTCAGTTCAAAAATGAAGGTGTATCAATCAAACAGCTACAGGATTTGCTGGAAAAACTGGTTTTTATGCCGGTGTTTACCGCCCATCCAACCGAGTCCAAACGACGCACCGTGATGGAAATCTTACGTCGCGTGTTTTTGCTTGATGAGAAACTTACTGAAGGTCTGATAACACCGTTTGATCAACAGCAGATTCGTAACCAATTGAAACGCCAAATCCAGCTGCTCTGGTCAACTGATGAAGTAAGAGCGGTTAAACCATCAGTTCGCGATGAAATCAAAAACGGATTGTATTATTTCAATGTCAGTCTGTTTGATGCAGTGCCACGCAGTTATCGTAACCTGGAGAATGCTCTTCGTCGGGTTTATGGTGATGAACTGGATCCGGAAACACCAATTGTGGTGCCAGATTATTTACGTTTTGGCTCATGGATTGGTGGGGACCGTGATGGCAATCCCTTTGTCACTGCGCAAACAACGGAAATGGCGATAGCGCTGCAAAAGCGCACGGTAATTCGACGTTATCTGGAAGATGTCACTAAACTCAGTTTTATTCTGACGCAGACGCAGCCACTCTGCGAGATCAATGCTGATTTGGCTACCGATATCGAACTGAGCGAACAACGTTTTGCCGGAGCCTTTTCAACCAATCCGCAACGGTTTATTAATGAGCCTTACCGCCGCAAGCTTTATATGATGCGCTATCGGCTCAAAGATAATCTGGCTGTTCTGGAAGAATTCTTTCGCCCGGATCTGCAAATTGAAAGTCTCGGTGTGGCCTATCATAACGAAGATGAGTTTCTGGCGGATTTGTACCTGATACATAAATCACTGGTGGATAATGGCGATATCGCGATAGCTGCCGCTGAACTCACCGATCTGATTCGGCTGGTCAAAACCTTTGGGTTTTATCTTTATAATCTCGATATTCGTCAGGAATCATCAAAGCATACTGATGCGGTGGGCGAGATATTAGCGCTCACTGGCCTCAATCGCCATTATCTGCAAATGGATGAAGCAGAGCGCCAGACGTTGTTATCGGATTTACTGTCGGCCCCCAGATTGCCAGAAATATACGGCGATTTGCAGCCAGACTCTCTGGAAATTCTCAATGTATTCAGATTAATCGCCCGACTGCGGGTAGAGGTCAGTGAAAAAGCATTTGGTAATTATGTGATTTCCATGACCCATCAGGCCAGTCATATTCTGGAAGTAATGCTGCTGGCCAGATTTGCCGATTTAATTGGTCAGGATGAACATGGCTGGTTTTGCCATATCCGGGTAGCACCATTATTCGAAACCATTGAGGATCTTGAGCATATCGAGCCGGTAATGTCTGCTTTGCTTGAGAACAGTCAGTACCGCACCTTGCTCAGTGCTTCGGGCAATATGCAGGAAGTCATGCTTGGCTATTCGGATTCCTGTAAGGATGGTGGCATTCTGGCATCTGCATGGAATTTATACCAGGCGCAGAAAACGGTCAGTCGACTTTCAGAACAATATGCTATCGGTTGCCGAATGTTTCATGGCCGTGGTGGCACCATCGGCCGTGGTGGTGGCCCGACGCATGATGCCATCTTGGCTCAACCGGTCGATACCGTGCACGGTCAGATCAAGTTTACCGAGCAGGGTGAAGTGCTGTCATTTAAATACGGTAATACTGAAACTGCGGCCTATGAGTTAGGTATGGGGGTCTCTGCATTAATTAAAGCCAGCAGGGGACTGGTAACCGATTCAGCTCAGGAAAAGCCCGAATACCTTTCGATCATGCAGCAACTGGCACAGTTGGGTGAACAGCAATATCGACAATTGACCGAGCAGACTCCCGGCTTTCTCGACTATTTCTATGAAGCCTGCCCAATCAGTGAAATCGGTTTGATGAATATTGGCTCACGGCCTTCACATCGTAAGGTCGGCGATCGATCCAAGTCTTCGGTCAGAGCGATTGGGTGGGTGTTTGCCTGGGCGCAATCAAGACATACCTTGCCAGGCTGGTATGGGATTGGCAGTGCGATTGCCACGTGGATTTCTGAGGATCCTGAAAGACGTCAAATACTGCAAAAAATGTATTTTGAATGGCCGTTTTTCCGGGCAATGGTGAGTAATACACAGATGTCACTTTCCAAGGCCGATATGGATATCGCGGCAGAATATGCTGATTTGTGTATCGATAAACAGCAGGCGCAACAGGTACTCTCTGTTATACGTAATGAATACCAGCAAACAGCCAGTCAATTATTACAACTGACAGGGGCGGAGACGCTAATGGCCGAAAATCCCCAATTAGCCTTGTCTTTACGAAGAAGGCAGGCTTACCTGGATCCGCTGAATCATATCCAGTTACTGTTATTGAAACGTTATCGGCATGGCGATTACAGTGATGCGGAAACAGCCAAATGGCGCGATCCGTTGTTGCGCACTATCAGCGCCATTTCACAGGGAATGCGTAATACCGGTTAATCGTCTTTGGCAGAACGATCCTTCTTGGGAATATAACGCGGTTTATCTTCCTTGCTTTTGGATCGTGCCTTGTTAGCCTTGGCCTTGGGTGCAAGCCCCTTCAATTTGCGGATGGGTAAGCTGTGGCCAAGGTGATATTCAATGCGTTCCAGATTTTTCAGATCGTGCGGTTCAACCAGATTAATCGCCGTGCCATGTTTATCTGCCCGACCGGTACGGCCAATACGATGAATATAGTTATCACCGCGAAACGGCAGATCGTAGTTAATAACATGGGTAATATCTGCCACATCCAGCCCCCTGGCAGCAACATCGGTGGCTACTGTGACCTTGATTTGGCCGGCGCGGAATTTACGAATCCGTTCGCGGCGTACAGATTGATCAAAATCACCATGTAACAGCTGAGCGGAGATATTCTGTGACTGTAACCAGTCGCAAACTTCTTCAGCACGGATTTTTTTATTACAGAATACTAAGGCTCGTTGGCAGGCCGGTGCGTTGATAAATGCTAATAATAAAGCCTGTTTATGTTCACGGTTATCAGCCAGATAAACCTGCTGAGTAACATTCTCTGCCAGTTGATTGGCCGCATTAATATGAATTTCCTGCGGGTCGGTAAGCAGTTCGTCGGCAAAAATTCTGACACCACTGCCTGCCAAGGTTGCCGAGAATAGTCCAGCCTGGAATTTTGATTTAATAGCGGCGAGCGCCATCAGCACATCAGGACCCTGACCCATATCGAGCATGCGATCGGCTTCGTCAATAATGACCAGTTCAACTGCTGATAAATCGACTGATTCATCATTTACCAGACTTAACAGACGACCGGGCGTAGCGATAATAATGTCGCATTGAGCAGTAGCATGTTGCACCTGCGCCCAAGGCGAGGCACCGCCGGTCAACATGGCGATGGTCGGTTTAAAGGCTTTACCGAGTTGATGAAACACATGCTGGATCTGAAATGCCAGTTCGCGGGTTGGAGCGAGGATCAGAATACGAGCCTGATCGTGCTTATGGCGTTCATCATTGAGGCGTTGCAAAATTGGCAGGATAAAGGCCGCCGTTTTCCCGGTACCGGTAGCGGCACAGGCCAATACGTCCTGACCGGCCAATAATGCCGGGATCGCCAGTTGCTGTACCTCAGTCGGTTTTTCAAAACCACTGTCGCGCACAGCGGCAATCAATTCATCATCAAGGAATAGATCGTCAAAAGTCATGGTGTTTATCTTATCAGTCGAAAGCGCCTGTGGGATCACAACAGGCATAGAAGTGGCGGGCAATATAACACAATATTGCTGCTAAGCCTGATGTGGTTGTTTTACTTCAGGTAGTCAAAACCAGCAAACAGCCAGCAATCATGACTGCGCAAGCCGCTAATCGGCGAAGAATATGTTTTTCATGAAAAATGCGGTAGCCGAGAAACACCTGCAATACCATACTGAGTTGGAATAACGCCAGCGAATAGGCCACCAGTAATTGCGAAAAAATCAGCATGGTGGTGTATTGCATCAAAAAAATAAACCCGCCCAGCCAGAGAAAATGACTGCGGTGTTGTCTGGCTGCTTGCCAGTCCATTTGCCAGCGTTTGCCACCAAACCAGTAATACAGACCAATCGATAATGGCAGGCCAAATAAACACCAATAGACTGTGGTTGCCAGTGCACCGCCACTCAATACGGCATTTTTAAGTGGCAGGGTGCCAATTGAAAATAACAGTATGGATAAAAACCGATATTGCACGCCGCGTTGCATGAATAATTGCGATAGTCGGTTTGCAGATGGAGTTGTGGCCGGAGGGAATAACAAAAAACTGCCAAGCAAAATGATTATAACCCCGCTGAGCCCCTGCATACTGGGCACTTCGCCCAGAAAGATCAGCGCAAGAATCATCGAAAATACAACTTTATACGCGTTCAGTGGGCCGAAAACCGATAAATCAGTTTTGGATAAAGACAACACCAGAAATAAAGTGCCCGCCATATCCAGCAGAGCAGCCAGCAGAATATTGATCCAGAAGCGATGATCAATGGCACTGTGTTCCACCAATAGTATTAAAGGCAGACTAATGCAGGCCAGAACGAGATAGGAAAGCATCACGATAAACAGTGAATGCAGACCTTTGTGAGTGAACTGTTTTTGAAAAACGTTAGCCGCGGCGGAGGAAAATATCCTCCCTAGGACAATCAGTAACTCCATTACTCAGCAGAGTTTAATGGCAGATAATTATTTTCAGCATTGGTTTGATAAGCATTAAACATCTGGTAGTTGGCGTCCGGATCAAAACTGAAGACGATAAAATGATCCTTGCGTGAGCCCATTTCCATGCCTGGTGTACCGACCGGCATCTGCGGAACCGACAAACCTTTGATATGAGCAGGTTTATCGATCAGTAATTGTTTAATATCATCAGCCGGCACATGGCCTTCGATCACAAAATCATTAATAACGGCGGTATGACAGGAAGCCATATTGTTGGGCACACCAAGTTTTTGTTTAATTGTCGCCATATCATTACGGATCTTATCAATCACTTCGAATTGATGTTTTTCGAGATGCTCAATCCATTTATGGCAGCACTGACAATTGGCGTCACGATATACAGTAATCGTTTGTGGCTGTTCAAGTTGCAGACGAGCCTGATCCCATTCGCTGGCGTGGAGAGTAGATGCTAAAGCCAGACTCAGCAGTAAAGTCAGGCCGAAATTTACCATTTTATTAAGGGCACTCAATCATAATCTCCTGATCCTGGCTGTTTTTCTCGACATACTCCAAAGCCCACAATGTCGACTTATTATTTTCAACATCAATCATCTGCGGCAACTCGACACAATCGATTCCATGGTTTTTAAAGTGATCGATTTCAGTTTCTGTCAGCAACTGCGGGTTATGCCAGATGGCTGAAATATCATCACTGATTTCAGCCTGAAAAGCTTCCAGACCCTCACGAGTAAAAATAATAAGTACCATGATTATGGGATATCCAAATAGGCTTTTTCAGAGATAGTCGCCCAATCTTCATCCTGTTCACGAAAGTTTTTATAGGCTTGATGAACACGATTGAATTTAGGATTTTCCGCGGCTTCTTCAGCCAGAGTCTGTTCAGTAATTTTTTTGAGCGTATTCAATACATCCGCTGGGAAGGGAACGATATTGATATCATCGCGCTGACGTAACTCTGCCAGTGCAGCCACATTCTTCTGTTCCATTTCGGAGGCCATTAACAAATTTTCTGCTTTGGCTGCATTTTCGATAATAGCTTGTAAATCAGGCGGCAATAAATCCCAGGCACGTTTATTAATACTGAGTTCCAGCACAGCACCTGGTTCCTGCCAGCCCGGATAATAATAAAATCTGGCTGCGCGATGCAGACCCAGACGTTGATCGTGGTAGGGCGCAATCCACTCAGTGGCGTCAATGGTATTGCGTTCCAGTGCGGTATAAACTTCACTGCCAGCAAGCAGAATAGGATTACCGCCGGCTTTGGCGAAAACTTTACCTCCTAAGCCGGGGATACGCATTTTTAAGCCTTGCAAATCGGCCATCGAGTTGATTTCTTTATTAAACCACCCCCCCATTTGAATGCCGGTATTGCCTAACGGAAAAGGCACAATATTGTATGGCTCATAGACTTCACGCCATAAATCCAGGCCACCACCATGATATAACCAGGCATTCATGCCGCGTGGGGTCATGCCAAATGGCACGGTAGAGAAAAACTGCGCTTCTGGTACTTTACCCGCCCAGTAATAGGCACTGCCGTGGCCCATTTCAACGGTTCCCTGAGAAACAGCGTCAAATGTCTGCAAAGCCGGAATCAACTCACCACCGGCAAATACTTTAACCTTGAGGCGGCCATTGGACATGGCTTCAAGGTTGGCGGCAAAGCGTTCAGCCCCTTCCTGCAGTACCGGGAAACCCGGGGGCCAGGCTGTTACCATTTTCCATCGATAGATTTTACTGGTATCAATTTCTTCGTTAAACGGGCCAGTGTCATCAGGACCACAGGCGGAGAGTAAGCAGATGCTTACCAGCAATGCCAAGCGTCGTATAAATACGGATAAATGCATTATCGTTTTCCTGAATTACAAGGTTTCAAGTTTGGCATAGGCCAATACCAGCCATTTACTTCCGGCTTGTTTGAAATTCACATGAACACGAGCGTGACTGCCATTGCCTTCAGTGTCAATAATCACACCCTGACCAAATTTCTGATGCATCACCTGTTGCCCGGTTCTGAACCCGTTATCATCAGCTGATTGTGATCGACTGGCAAGTGCCGTCAGACCAGATGCGGCCATATTTTGTGGAGAACGTACCTGATGAACTCGTTCAGCGGGAATTTCACTCAAAAAGCGCGAAGGGCGAGGATGCATTTCCTGCCCATACAAATAGCGTGATTCGGTATACAACAGATAGAGTGTTTTGCGTGCCCGGGTCATGCCGACATAACAAAGACGGCGCTCTTCGGCCAGTCGCAGCGGGTCATCAGCTGATTTCTGCCCCGGGAACAGGCCTTCTTCCATACCCACCATAAAGACGATGGGAAATTCCAGACCTTTGGCGGAATGCAGGGTCATTAACTGCACACAATCCTGCCATTGATCACCCTGGTTTTCGCCAGCTTCCAAAGCGGCGTGCGCAAGAAAAGCATCCAGTAACGGCATCTCTTCTTCATCGTCAGCGCGCATAAATTCACGACTGGCGTTAATCAGTTCGTCCATGTTTTCAATGCGACCCTGGCCCTTTTCGGTTTTGTCCTTGGCGAAATGGGTACGTAAACCGCTTTCGTCGATCACCAGTGCAGTCAGTTCATGTAATGACATGGTGTCATCTTCAGGTGTGAGTGAATCAATCAGCTCCAGAAAACTCGATAAGGCGTTGGCTGCTCTGGCAGGGAAAACTTTTTGTTGTAAGGTATCCACCGCAGATTGCCACATGGATTGATTGGTTTCCCGGGCATATTGGCGCAGCTGGGTTAACGTGGCTGCACCAATACCTCGGGTGGGCGTATTTACAATACGTTCAAAGGCAGCATCGTCACGACGATTACTGACCAATCGCAGATATGACAATACATCCTTGATTTCAGCGCGTTCAAAAAAGCGCAAACCACCATAAACCCGATAGGGTACAGCCGATTGCATCAAGGCTTCTTCAATGACCCGTGACTGAGCATTGGAACGATACAGCACGGCAACATCACTGCGTTGTCCACCCTGATTCATCCAGTTGCGTACTTCCTGCACCAGATAGGCGGCTTCATCGCGTTCGTTATAAGCGTTATAAAGCTGGATGGGTTCACCATCGGCATCCTCGGTCCACAGTTCCTTGCCAAGACGTTCACTGTTATTCGCGATAACCGCATTGGCTACGGCCAGAATATTGCCGGTGGAACGATAATTCTGCTCCAACCTAACAGTACTGGCGTCGGGATAATCTTTATGAAATTTCTGGATATTCTCAATTTTGGCGCCACGCCAGCCGTAAATTGACTGATCGTCGTCACCGACAATAAACAGATGTCCGGTCTGACCGGCCAGTACTCTTATCCAGGCATACTGAATGGTATTGGTATCCTGAAACTCATCGACCAGGATCTGCGAAAACCGTTGTTGATAATGCGACAGAATATCTGGACGTTTCAGCCACAATTCATGACTGCGCAGCAGTAACTCGCCAAAATCGACTACACCGGCACGTTCACAGGCCTGTTCATAGGCCAGATAAATTGCCAGCATGTTTTGTGAATACGGATCTTCCCCAGCTTGCAAATGCGCGGCACGAAGACCTTCGTCCTTTTGGCCGTTGATATACCATTGAGCCTGCTTGGGCGGCCATTGCGCTTCATCCAGAGACATGCCACGGATAATGCGTTTGATCATGCGCAATTGATCATCGCTGTCGAGGATCTGGAAACCTTGCGGCAGACCAGCCTCCTGCCAGTGCGAACGAAGTAAGCGATGCGCCAGACCATGGAATGTACCAACCCACATACCGCCAATAGGATAGCCGAGCATCTGTTCGATACGACCACGCATTTCTGCGGCAGCTTTATTGGTAAAAGTGACTGCAAGGATGTTTGCCGGTGATAAGGCTTCTGCCTGAATCAGCCAGGCAATTCGATGTACCAGAACACGTGTTTTACCACTTCCGGCACCAGCAAGAATTCGCGTATGCCCCAGCGGTGCAGCAACTGCTTCGCGTTGTGGTTTGTTCAGATCATCAAGTAGTTCAGATACATCCATTAGTTTCGTAACATTTCGGAGTGGTGGCCCGGAAAAGCATCAGCTCGAAATAATATGCGATGCAGTGGGTTAAGGCATCTATAGATACAACTATCCCCACAGATGGTGGGGATAGCATTGCATTATGGATTTAGATGTTGCTGTCGAGAAACGCAGCCAATTGTGATTTGGTCAAAGCGCCGACTTTTGTGGCTTCCACTTCACCATCTTTAAACAGCATCAATGTCGGGATACCACGAATACCATAACGAGGTGGGGTATCTGGATTTTCATCGATGTTCAGTTTGCAAACTTTTAATTTGCCTGCGTATTCAGCGCCAATTTCTTCCAGCACCGGCGCAATCATTTTGCATGGACCGCACCATTCAGCCCAGTAATCAACCAATACAGGCATATCAGACTGTAGAACCAGGCTGTCAAAGTCGCCATCGGTCACATTAGTGACGTTTTCGCTCATGTTTTATCTCCAGTGGTATCTAAAGTATTGGACCGCTATACTCGCAAGCCAACATTGAGTAACATTTTTTCTTATCAGTAAAGGTAATGCAAGTATTTATATGAGTGCTCACCTCACCGACACGGCATTTTCATCGCTGCCACTCCATCCGCTCCTGCAGAAAGGCTTGCAGCAAGCCGGTTTTGAATTTTGCACGCCGATTCAGGCTCAGTCTCTACCTTTATTGCTGGCAAACCACGATGTCGCGGGTCAGGCACAAACAGGCACCGGAAAAACCATCGCCTTTTTATTGGCCACATTTCAACGCTTATTAACGAATCAGGATGCGCAAAAACCTGCTTCAAAGCAACCTCGCGCATTAATATTGGCACCCACTCGGGAATTGGCAATTCAGATTGTAAAAGATGCTGAATTACTAAATAGTCATGCCGGATTGCGCATTGTGATCGCTCATGGCGGTAAAGATTATCAACGTCAGCGTGATGCAATCGATGACGGTTGTGATGTTTTGATTGGTACACCGGGACGTCTGCTGGATTTCCATAAACAACGGGTGTTTAACCTTAACAATATTGAAGCAGTGGTGCTGGACGAAGCCGACAGGATGTTTGATCTGGGCTTTATTAAAGATGTGAGGTTTTTTCTGCGCCGCTTACCCAGTCCTGAAAAGCGTTTAGGTATGCTTTTCTCTGCCACACTTAGTTATAAAGTGACTGAGCTGGCTTACGAACATATGAATAATCCGGAAAAAGTGCAGATCGAACCGGAAAAAATGATGGGTGATCGGATTGAAGAATGGGTTTATTACCCGTCAAATGAAGAAAAAATACCGCTACTGCTGGCGTTGATTAAGCGAATTCAGCCTATCCGCAGCATTGTTTTTGTCAACACAAAACAAGTCGCCGAGCGGGTATGGGGGTTTCTGGAAGGAAATGGCTACAAAGCTGCTTTATTATCTGGCGATGTACCGCAGAAAAAACGTGAAAGCCTGTTAAAACATTTCCAGGATGGTGAGTTTCCGTATCTGGTGGCAACCGATGTGGCCGCGCGTGGGCTACATATTCCTGAAGTCAGTCATGTGTTCAACTTTGATTTACCGCAGGATGCTGAAGACTATGTGCATCGTACGGGTAGAACCGCGCGTGCAGGTGCCAGTGGTATTGCGATAAGTCTGGCCTGTGAAGAATATGCTTTTTCGTTGCCTGATATAGAGCAATATATCAAACATAAATTGCCGGTAGCGCAAAGCACCGATGAGCAGCTTGAAACACCTCAGCCCAGAATTAAAGCTGAACGGAATCCGGACCCACGCCATAAAAATAAAACTCGTGGAGATAATAGCAATAACAATCGTCCGCGCAGCGGCAAGCGCAATAATGGCCCCAAAAAACCGGTAACTTCGGATGCAAATCAATAGTAACTTACCGGTACTTTTTACTCCGACAAGACAACCGGATGAGTCGTCTGTCCGACTCCCGGTGTTGTTGGATAAACAATCTGATTTCAATAATGTAAATCGCCAGCCTGTTATCAGCCGTCCAGTCATTGGGGTAACCAGTGATAATGATAGTCAACAAGCGCGTTATATTCGTAATTTCAGTCTGACCAATCGTGAAACTGAGCGTGAGTATACAGCCCAGAACAGATTGCCAGCACAAGTACAGGCCTACCTGCAGGTAGAGGCCCTTAAGGATGTTCCGACTCAGGAGAGATTATTTGATGCGATGGCTTAAGCTTGTCTTGATGTGCAGTGTTTTCGGTTTATTTTCAGCTTGTGCGGCCAATTCGAGTGATGGTTCACCTAACCTTTCCAGCTTTGCCAAAAGTAACATTGACGATGTTATCGAGCTGCATCAGCAACGGGTTATGCAGGATCTGAAAACGTTAACTATCAAACTTTATCAACGTAATCCCTATCAGCGTCATGACCGCCATATGCGTACACTGGAAGACAGCGTAGCCAGATTATTTATGTATCCGGCGGATGTCGGTTTTGCCAAATGGGATGGATTTGAACCGACCGAGATTATTCGTCTGGCTCTGACGGATGATTATGATGGTGACAGGGTGCTGGCCTTCACCGTGGGCATGCGGCGGATGTTAATGGCTTCGTACAACAATCAGTCAGAATTTTATTATCTGTCATCTATTGATCAACAAAAACTCTATAACAGCGCAAGAAATATCGAAATTGCGGCGTGGATGCTGGCGGAACGACGTGATGCAAAGGGTAAGCGGTTATTACTCAGTGATAGTGTGCAGGATGAATCCCGGAATTTGAGCTTTCAACGGATTATCGGTGGCATGATTGCGACACAGGATAATATTTCCGCCATCATTGCGCAGAAAAACGGCCGGTTGGTCAAAACAGTGGTGGTGCAGGCGGCCTCGATGATGTTCTTACCTATCTGATATCTTATTTTCCGCCAATAGCCTGCAGCATAATACGGTTTTTCAGCCACTGTGATTTATTGACCTGTCTCATACCGATTGTTCTTAACCAGCTGATGGGGCTGGCTGATTGAGTAAACAGTCGATGAAAACCATCCATGGAGAACTGCATCAGCAGATTTTCTGCCAAACGTCGCCGCTGATATTTTTTTAACGTATGCAAGCTGCCAATCTGACGCTGCTGCTGTACTGCCCAGGCAAGCGTTTCTGCCAACGCCATGGCATCCTGCAAGCCAATATTCACGCCTTGCCCGGCTAACGGGTGAATAGTATGTGCTGCGTCACCAAGCAAGGCGAACCCCGGTTTCACATAGTCTCTGGCATGTGCTAATGCCAGCGGGAAACTGGCCCGCTCAGAAACCAGCTCTACTTTGCCCAGTTGATGGTCAAATGCTTCTGCTAGTCTCAATTCAAAACTGTTTTTGTCGAGCGCTTTAAGGTGTTCTGCCTGCTCAGTTGGTAAGGACCAAACGATCGAGCACAAATGCGTATCATTTAACGGTAAAAAGGCGAGAGGTCCACCGGGTAAAAAACGCTGCCAGGCGGTTTTCTGATGGGGCTGTTCAGTGCGTATGGTCGCGACCAGACCATGTTGCTGGTAAGCCCAGCCTCGGCTAGTAATCCCGGCTTGCTCGCGTAATAAGGAATGCGCACCATCTGCAGCCACAATGAGGTCGGCGGTTAAAACGCGGCCATTTTCCAGAGTGATTTGACCTGTTTGATAATGTTGGGGCTTTTCGGGACAAATTAAATCAACTTGCCGATGATTGGCTGCTAAAGCGATTGCTTGATGCTGAATAAGCTGATTTTCAACAATGTGGCCAAGATAATCGACCCCGATTTCAGCTGCCGAGAAATGCAGAACGCTATCGACTGTTTCCCAAACCTGCATTTTTTCAAAGGGACCCAGTCGTGAGGTATACAGATTTTGCCAGACATTTATCTCTGTCAGGATTTGCTGGCTTGAAGGATTAATCGCACTGACACGTTGCGATGGAACATCATCAACCGCCAGTTGTTCTGTTTGATGCGCTTCAACTAAGGCAATTTGTAAATCAGTTTGCTTTGCCAGTAACAGGGCAAAAGTGGTGCCGACCATGCCACCACCGACAATAATCACATCATAGTGGTTTTTCATAATGGCAGTCCCCGACTGAGTCTGGACTGTTTACCGCTAAGTCCCATGCTTGTTTTAGCCAGCTGATTTTTTAATCCAGGCAGTCCATTAAGTAACGCAAGACTCAGCGAACGACCATGTCCAAGCAGAAAATGGTTATTGCTGAAGGTGTTCACCAGAAAATCTGTAGCATTGACCACTTTATCCTGATCCTGTTGCTGCCAGTCGGAATAATCCTGTAACAGACTGGCGTGACCACAGTCTTCAGGATGGGCGGCAATCAACTCTGCCAGAACCGCTGCATCACGTAAGCCAAGATTAAAGCCCTGACCGGCAATGGGATGCAGACTATGGGCTGCGTTGCCAATTAATAGAACTCGATTTTGTACAGGCTGATTGGTTTGCATTAAACCTAATGGGTAGCAGCTACGCTGACCAATTTTTTCAAAATGGCCGAGACGATAGCCAAAGGCTTTCTGCAGCCGTTCAGCAAATTGCTGTTCGTTACTTGCTAACAGGGCACGCTCTTCACCTGTTTTCACCGTCCATACCAAACTGCAACGACCCTCAGACATGGGCAATAAGGCTAACGGTCCATGTTCAGTAAAGCGTTCGTAAGCCCAGTTCTGATGAGCTCGTTCAGGTATCACATTCGCTGTGATGGCGGTTTGCTGATATTCGCGTTGCCAAATGGTTAATCCCAGCAACTCCCGAATGGTGGAAAACTGTCCATCGGCACCGACCAGTAATCTGCTGGTGAGTTGCTGGCCATCAGATAGCGTTACAGTGACTGATGTAGCGGTTTGCTCCAGACTGTCAACCTGAAGTGGTGTCATAATGCTTAACGTTGGGTGTTGCTGTAATGCCTGATTTAATTGAATACCCAGATGTTTTGCGGTCATCACCTGACCCAACGCGGGAACCTTTTCTTTCTGGGCAGTCAGACGCGTTACGCCAAAATGCCCCCGGTCTGAAATATGAATGCCGTGAATCGGAGTGGCTTTATCCTCGAGCTGAGACCAAAGTTGCATGGTTTCAAAAATTCGTTGGGAGCCGTAAGACAAGGCAATGCCACGATCATCAAAGCCGGGTTGATGGTGTTCCAGCAGATCCTGAGCCTCCACCAAAGCAATACGTAAACCGCTATTTTGTAGCGCGAGGGCCAAACTTGACCCTACCATGCCAGCGCCAACAATCAGTAGATCAAAATCGGCTTTCACGATGTTAGCGAGCTCCTGCCATCAGGGCTTCAATGTCGTCAATTTCTTTCGGCGCGTCAGCAGATAATACTTCGTGACCCTCTTTGGTCACCAGCACATCATCTTCAATACGAATTCCAGTGAAATGCCATTTTTTATCAATATGTTCCGGATCGCGGATATACAAACCAGGCTCTACGGTTAACACCATGCCTGGTTCCAGTAAGCGCCAGGTACAATCGATTTTATAATCACCGACATCATGCACATCCATTCCCAGCCAGTGGCCGGTGCGGTGCATATAGAATTCACGATAAGCCTGATCTTCAATTAACTTATCAACATTTCCCTGAAGCAAACCGAGTTTGACCAAACCTTCCGTGAGAACCTGCACAGCCGCTTCATGCGGTTGATTCCAGTGGTTTCCAGGTTTGACTGCCTCAATAGCGGCATATTGCGCATCCAGCACAATTTGATACAACTCACGCTGAGCCGGAGTAAATTTGCCATTCACCGGGAAGGTTCGAGTGATATCTGCGGCATAACATTGATATTCGGCACCGGCATCAATTAATAACAGATCATTGTTTTTCAATTTACTGTTATTTTCGATGTAATGCAGAATACAGCCGTTTTCACCGCCACCGACAATAGAAGGGTAGGCCGGACTGCGGCAGCCATGTTTCATAAACTCATGAATCAGTTCCGCTTCGACTTCATATTCGAACTTACCCGGTTCGGTAAACTGCATCGCCCGGATATGTGCTTTGGCTGACGCTTCAGCCGCGTAGCGCATGCTCTTGATTTCCTGGCTGCTCTTAAACAGACGTAACTCATTGAGGCAATGTTCCAGTTCGATGATTTCAGTAGGAGAGTGTTTGCCTGAGCGGGAGGCCTGGCGAAGATGATTTAGCCAACCTACCATATGCTGATCAAATGCAGGTTGGTTACCCATGGTGTAATAGACTTTTTCCTTGTCTTCCATCAATCCCGGCAAAATATCATCTAGATCGGCGATAGGATAAGAATCATCTGCGTCATATAATGCAATGGCACCCTCCTGACCGGCACGATAACCATCCCAGATTTCCTTATCGAGATCGCGTTCCCGGCAGAACAGGATGAATTCGCCATGTTCCCGTCCGGGGATCAATACCAAAACTGACTCTGGCTCATCAAAACCACAAAGGTAATGAAAATTGCTGTCACTGCGAAATGGAAAATCGACATCGCGGTTACGTGGGTGAACCACAGCGTTTGGTAACACGGCAATACTGTCCGGGCCCATGATTTCCATCAATCTCTGGCGCCGTTTGGCGAATTCTTTTTTAGTCATTAATGCTCAATTATCTTGTCTTCGGGAGTAGTCGGATTTAACTCACCATAAAGGAGGAACAGACCCATTCGGAGATATTCCACTAATTCTTCATAGTTATTATCGTCATCGTCACTGGGTTGCAATTCAATATCATCAACCTGACTGATTTGTAACACATCTGTTAGATACTCCTGACAATCTGCCGGCAGTTCAGTTTCGTTGGTCAGACCAGAAACACCCAACCCGTATACCAGGCCCTGAGACCAATCGCTTAAAGCAGCAAGCCGTGAGCCCAAAGGTGCGTCATCATCCGGCAATTCCAGCTGAAAATCGAAATCAAGACTGTTAAGCGACTGCATCGTCTCATCAAACAGACCCAGCAGGTTTTGTTTTTCTTCTTCGCCAGGATGGTAATCCTCAAATAAATCGCTATACCAGGTATTACGATTGGCCTGAGAATTCATACACAACAAACCGCATAATGCGCCCTGCAACTCGGCTGTGCTGGCAGGACCATCGGCGGTCACGTTTTCCGGCGACAGGGATGGAAAATATAATTGAGACATAGAGATACAACCTGAAATTAAAAAACACATCATGCAGTTGTTGACCGGGTCAACGGCGCACGTCTATAGTTAGGCATTATTCTCGCATAGCCAAGACGCATATTAATGGATAAAAACCCGATTCAACAATTGGAACAGCAGCTCGATGAGCTGTTACGGGCCAGTAGACGCTTGCGTGAAGAGAATATGTTACTTCGTTCTCAGCAGGCAGCCTGGCTGAGTGAGCGTGCGCAATTAGTTGAAAAAACTGAAATTGCCCGTAACCGCATCGAGAATATGGTGAACCGTCTGAAGCAGCTGGATGAAGAACTATGACCGTACCTGTTAACGTCACAATCCTCGGTAAAGATTATCAAGTTGCCTGTCCCGAAGATCAACAAGATGCGCTAATTGCCTCTGCACGTATGGTGCATCAGAACATGGAAAAAATCCGTAACACCGGGAAGGTGGTAGGGGTTGATCGCATTGCAGTTATGGCGGCTTTAAATATTGCGCATGAGTTGCTGTCATTACAGCAGGATGAAAGTCAGGACATCAAAAAAGTTAATGAAAAAATTTCTCTGCTTAAAGAGCGGGTTAGTGCATTTATTAACGAAGATAGGCAGTTGGAATTATAAAATACTGACGACTTGGCGAATAAAGTTGCGTATCATTTAACTAACCCTGCGGTGAGCGATAGCGACATGTGTTGTCTTGAGCCGATAAGCAAATGCTTTAGGAAACCAAATTTACGGGGTTGAAAAACAAGCCCGCTCCGACGGGAAGTTTGCCATCCCCATGCGGTTTCCCACTTGAACCAACAGGTTCAAGAACCCCGTTCGTAACGCCACTGTGGGGCCTTTCTTTAAATTCTCTGTTGTGTGCAGATTCAGATCAGCGCATGCCGAGCTGATTAATCTTCGTTAATAACCTATTGAGCATCTCACGCTCATCACTGCTTAACGCATCGCTAAGTTGTTTTTCATGTCTTGCCAAGACTATCTCTAACGCTTCCTCAATCAGCTTTTTGCCTTTATCGGTCAGTTTCACCAACCGACTCCGCTGATCATCCGAACATTGTCGCCGAGTGATTAAGCCGTTTTTTTCCAGACTGTTAAGCACTTTGGTTAACCCCCCCGAGCTCACCAGATTCACCTGGCATATATTGGATGGGGTTTGCTCGTAGGGTGGCCCCTGCAAGCGCAATGATACCAACGCGTCAAATTCACCCACATTCAGATGAAATTGCTCCATCACAATTTTTGCATCAGAAAAAAATAATTCACGCGCACGAAACAGCCGCTTTATTGTCTCTGCTACAGCAAGATCATCGCTGTGCCAGCAACTGCGCATTTGTTCGAGTGTTTCTTCTATACTTAATAAGCGATCTGCCAAGTGAGTTCCTCCTGAGATGACAGAATTATGACAAAAAAATTTACTTGCACGTAAAAGAATCTTGCATTAGTCTTTCCAGAAACCTTTCTAGAAAGAATTCTAAGCTATTCCCCTCGCTTTCACCAGCGAATAACAAAGGATCTGTCATGCGTGATAACTCACTTGATACTAAGCCCTCTTATCTGCAGGCTTTAGCAATCACCGCTTTTTTCTCGTTAAGCCTTCTGTGTCATTCCGTCAGCGCTGAACAAAACCTTCCCAGAGTTCAGGTGGTAGAACCGGAAGTTCGCACGTTGACTGAGTGGAAAGAATTCACCGGTCGTTTTGAAGCGGTGGAGATGGTTGAATTGCGCGCAAGAGTAACGGGCTATCTGGATAAAGTGCATTTCGACGATGGCCAGATGGTAGAAAAGGGCGACTTATTATTTGAAATTGATCCGCGGCCTTATGCAGCGGCAGTGGCCAGAGCTGAAGCAGAACTGGCCAGAATGGAGAGTCAACTGAAACTGGCTGACCTGGATACCAAACGGGGTGAAAGGTTATTAACCCAGAGTGCGATTTCTCAGGAAGAGGTGGATACCCGTCGGGCACGTTTTCAGGAAGCCAATACTAATGTTGCATCTGCTGCAGCTGCGTTGAAAACCGCTAAACTGGACTTACAGTACGCCAAAATTACCGCTCCGGTAAGTGGACGGATTTCAAATCGCCGTGTTGACGTCGGTAATCTAATTGGCAGTGGAGATACAGGTGAACCTCTGACCACCATTGTCTCGCTGGACCCGCTGCATTTTGTTTTTGACGTATCAGAAACAGAATATCTGGAATTGATTCGTTTGCCAGAGGGCCAGGAGCAATTGGTTAATGGCAGAACCATGCCGACGGAACTTAAATTAATTGATGAAAAGAACTGGACGCGTGAAGGTCGCATCGATTTTGTTGATAATCGGCTGGACGAAAATACGGGTACGCTGAGAATGCGCGTCGTTGTTGACAATGCCGATGGTGTCTTACGTCCAGGACTTTTTGCCCGTTTGCGTTTACCAACCAGTCAAAATGCAGAAGCGATGCTGGTTCCGGATAAAGCGATTGTGACCGATCAGGCAGCCAAAATAGTGATGACGGTGGATGCCGAAGGCAAAGTCATTCCTAAACCGGTTGAACTTGGCACGCTACAAGGTGATATGCGGGTTATCAGAAGTGGATTGACAACATCAGATCGCATTATTGTTGAAGGTTTGCTGAGAGCTCGTCCGGGTGCCGAAGTGAATGCTGTTCCATATCAAGCTGATGAACAGCCTAATGATGACGGACAAGACTCATGAAGTTCACCCATTTCTTTGTTGAAAGACCAATTTTCGCGACCGTTATTTCGGTCCTGATTGTCCTGGTGGGCACAATTGCCTATAACAATTTGCCTGTTGCACAGTACCCTGAAATTGCGCCGCCCAGTATAGCGGTCACTGCCACCTACCCTGGCGCCACAGCCGAAACGGCTGGTAATACTGTAGCGACAGTATTGGAACAGCAGATCAACGGGGTAGAGAACATGCTCTACATGAAATCTGAAAATACCTCAGATGGACGCACCTCACTGAATATTACGTTCAAGCCGGGTACCGATTTAGATACAGCGCAGGTGCTGGTGCAAAACCGCATTGCCATTGCCGAGCCCTTACTTCCGGAGGAGGTGACTCGACAAGGTATCGATATTCGTAAAAACTCACCTGATTTGATGATGGTTATTCATATTCTGTCTTCAGATGGCAGTCGCGATAACCTCTATGTTTCAAATTATGCCAGAACCCAGGTAGTTGACCGGTTGGCCCGTATAGACGGGGTCGGTGAGGCGCGGATTGTTGCAGAGCGGGCTTATGCAATGCGGATCTGGATTGATCCGGAACGGGCTCAGTCGTTTGGTTTAACAGCGAATGAAGTAGTTGCCGCTTTACGTGAGAACAACACCCAGATTGCTGCCGGTACTATCAACAGAGAACCGATTGAAACCAAAGGCGGTTTTGAGTTGAGTGTGGAAACACAGGGCCGGCTGCTGGAAGAAGAAGAATTCGGCAATATCATTGTAAAACGTGGCACTGATGGCCGGACCGTGAGATTACGGGATTTAGCCAGAGTCGAGTTGGCTGCACAGGACTATAACAACATCGGTTATCTGGATGACAATCTGGCTTTACCGGTCGTTATCTTCCAACGCCCGGGTTCCAATGCATTGGAAACTGCTCAGGCGTTACGGGCAGAGATGAAAGATATTGCTCAAAGTATGCCTTATGGGGTCGAATACCAGATTATTTACGATCCAACCGAGTTTATCGCCAAATCCATCGAGAAGATTTATCACACCATTCTAGAAGCCATCATTCTGGTTATTTTGGTGGTAATGCTGTTCCTGCAGAGCTGGCGAGCATCCATTATTCCTATTTTGGCCATACCGGTTTCACTGATTGGTACGTTTGCCGTCATGTCCTTGCTAGGAGTTTCATTAAATAACCTGTCGTTATTTGGATTGGTATTGGCAATCGGTATTGTGGTTGATGACGCCATTGTTGTGGTTGAAAATGTGGAGCGTTACATACGAGATGGATTCACTCCTCGAGAAGCGGCACATAAAACCATGGATGAAGTGGGCGGCGCCTTGGTGGCTATTGCCATCGTATTGACTGCCGTATTTATTCCGACGGCTTTTATTTCAGGCATTTCCGGGGCATTTTATCAGCAATTTGCCTTGACCATTGCCACAGCAACCATTATTTCGCTGATTGTCTCTTTGACATTATCGCCGGCTTTATCAGCGTTGTTATTAAAGCCACATGTTGAAGGCCATCAGCCAAATGGTATTTGGGGCAAGCTTAGTTCTCCATTTCGTGCGTTTGGCAATGGCTTTAATCGTGCCTTTGAGTGGATGGGGGATCGTTATTCGGCACTGACACGCAAGTTGTTACGCATGATGACGGTAATGCTACTGATATACGTCGGTTTGATCATGTTGACTGGCTATCAGTTCAATAAAGTGCCAACAGGGTTTATTCCTGAACAGGATCAAGGTTATTTGATCAATGTCCTACAGTTACCCCCTGGCGCCACGTTGGAAAGAACTGATGCGGCAGCACGCGAAGCTTCGGCACGTTTAAGAAATGTTCCCGGCGTTGCACATGCGGTTTTGTTTGTTGGTCTGGATGGGCCTACTTTTACCAACGCATCTAACTCAGCGGTTATCTTTACGCCATTGGATTCGTTTGAAGACCGCATTGCCGCCGGTATTACCATCGATGATATTGTTGCAGGATCACAGCAGGCCTTATCTCAGGTTGATGCAGCGATGGCTTTTGCGATCAGACCACCGCCAGTTAGGGGTATGGGGAACTCAGGTGGGTGGAAATTGTATGTTCAGGATCGTGGCGGGCTTGGTCTGGAAAGGTTACAGGCTGTTACCAATGAGGTGATTGGCGCAGCAAATCAAACAGATGGTTTATCGGCAGTGTTTACCTTCTTTAACTCTGGAACCCCCAGAATTTACGCTGATATTGATCGTACCCGGGCAGAAATGCTCAATGTACCGGTAGGCAATGTTATCGATACCCTGGAAATCTATCTTGGCTCACGTTACGTCAACGATTTTAACTTTCTGAATCGGACTTATCGAGTTGTGGCGCAGGCGGATGGCCCTTACCGTGATGAAATTGAAGATATCGGTAAATTACGTACCCGCTCTGATAATGGAGCGATGGTGCCCATTGGGACGATAGCGACGTTTGAAAACATTACGGGACCAATACGTCTGCCGCATTACAATCTGTATCCTGCGATCGAAGTGCAGGGCAATACCGCACCGGGTTACTCCAGTGGCGAATCACTTGCCATTGTCGAAGAACTATTAAGCGATACATTGCCGGAGGGAATCAGTTTTGAATGGACTGAGCTGGCCTTGCAAGAGAAGTTAGCCGGCGACACAGCCTTTCTTAGTTTTTCTCTGGCAGTTGTCTTTGTCTTTCTGCTACTGGCAGCGTTATACGAAAGCTGGTTACTGCCCCTTGCAGTAGTGTTGATTGTTCCTATGTGTTTACTGGCAGCAATACTTGGGGTCAGTTTACGCGGTATGGACAACAACATTCTGGTGCAGATTGGCTTTGTGGTGCTGATTGGTTTGGCATCAAAAAATGCCATATTAATTGTTGAGTTTGCCAAACAGGCTGAAGATCGTGGTTTGAGCCGACTGGATGCTGCAGTTGAAGCAGCACGTACACGTTTGCGTCCAATCCTGATGACATCCTTTGCCTTCATTCTAGGCGTGGTACCATTAGTCTTGGCCTCTGGTGCTGGCGCCGAAATGCGGCAGGCCTTAGGAACGGCAGTATTTTTTGGTATGCTTGGTGTGACCTTCTTCGGACTGATATTTACCCCGGTCTTTTATGTTTTCTGCCGCTGGCTGGCGTCATTAAGGGATAAACGCGAGCAGCAACAAACCGCTGATGAAGTGAATTAAGTTCAGCAGACTGAGCTGGTTTGAACATTGAAACTCCATGGTCTCGAGCGAGTCCGATTAAGCGTCACACTAATTTTTGGAGGGATTATGAAACTATTGACGAGCATAATGATTGCGCTGACATCTTCAGTAGCACTTGCTGATACACAGATCGAGCTTTATGAAGTGGACAAACAGGGAACCGGCAAAAGCCTGGGAACCGTAGCAGTACATCAATCAGCATTTGGTCTGGTTTTTACCCCGGATTTAAAATCGTTAACACCCGGTTTGCATGGCTTTCATGTGCATCAGAATCCAAGCTGTGATGCCGCTGAAAAAGACGGTGAAATGGTGCCTGCATTAGCCGCTGGTGGTCATTATGATCCCTACGATACTGGTAAGCACGACACCCCTTGGGGCAGTGGTCATGCCGGTGACTTGCCACCGTTGTATGTAGCCGATGATGGAACAGCAACTCATCCAGTGCTTGCACCACGCTTGACGCTTAAAGATTTACAAGGGCGTTCATTAATGATTCATGCTGGTGGTGACAATCACTCTGATCATCCTAAACCCTTAGGTGGTGGCGGTGCCCGAGTCGCCTGCGGTGTAACGGAATAATCTCCGTCAACTAGATAAATCAGTAATCAGACCGGAAGCAAGATTGAAATATTAAGTCCGCCTTCCGGTCTGTTTGTTGCAATAATCTCGCCGCCGTGGATTTCAATAGCACGATGAGCAATCGTCAGCCCCAGACCGATACCATCTTGCTGGTGGTTGTCACGACTGCGAAAGAACGGCTGAAAAATTTGCTGTAAATCCTGTTCAGCAATTCCCGGACCCTGATCTTCTATAGTGATTTGCCAATGACCGGCTAATTTTTCAGTGGTTAGTTGGATCACTCCATTTTCAGGTGAATACTTAATCGCATTGCGCAAAACATTTTCAATAGCACTATGAATAAGCTCAGGGCGTGCAAACAGACTGATTTGCTCAAAAGTATTGTGCGTTATCTGAACATGTTTATTCTGGGCTTCAAAACGAGCGTCCTCCACAATATCCAGCAGCATTTCTGTTAGATCGAAAAGTTGTCTTTCATCATTTTCAGTTGTCGGATTTTCCAGACGAGATAAATTCAGCAACTCACCGATGAGATGATCGATACGCTCGGATTCACGTTCAACCCGATCCAGCATTTTTGCGGTTTTATCCGGACTTTGCTGTGCCAAACCAATCGCAGCCTGCATCCGTGCCAAGGGTGAACGTAACTCATGAGAAACGTCGTGGAGTAATCGTTTCTGTGCATTCAGCAACTGGCTTATGCGCCCGGTCATATAATCAAAGTTCTGCCCCAGTTCAGCCAATTCATCACGACGTTTTCCCATAGCCGGGCTAATTCGGGTATCCAGTTTGCCATCTGCAACATCATTAAAGGCTTTCTTTAGAATACGGATGGGTTTGGTAAACCACCAGGCCAGTAAAGCACTGAATAATAATCCCGACATCAACCACATGCCCAGTAATAATAAGAGTGGTGGTTTAGGAGGTTTGGGCCGATCCAGCTTCTGGCCGAGTTTTTCAGGGGAGGGGATAAATAACAGCAAGGCTCTGCCATCTTCCAAAATTACTTGTTGGACAGAGCGTATTCTTTGATTTTCAAATAATAATTGTCTCGTCGTTGCCAGTAATTGCGGATCAATATTCCGTTGCAGAATATCCTGATTATCCTGATTAACGGCGAAAAGCTTAATGCCATTACGTTGTTGTTCATGGAGGTACTTTTTTAGCGGCTCGATACCGGCATAACGCGCTATATCAGCCGCACTGTCGACAAGGTCTGTAGCTTTCCAGCCCATTTGCACCGGAATTGCCTCGAAGGACTGACGTTCTGCATTATGGCGTAGCCACATGCCACTGGCGACACCAATACTCGTCAGTAATAAAGCCAATAAAAAAACAAAAAAGAATTTCCAGAATAAACTTCGCATTACTTAATCAACTGATAACCTTTACCACGGACTGTCTGAATATAAGAATGGCCATCCTGTTGTTCTCCCAGCTTATGCCGAATACTGCTCATATGCACATCAATACTGCGATCAAAGCGTGCCAGCGGCCGGCCTAATGCTGCTTCTGATAATGCATTTTTACTGACGACCTGACCGGCATTTCTTGCAAGGGATTCCAACAGGCTGAATTCGGTACTGGTCAGTTCCAGCGCGGTATCAAACCATAAGGCTTTACGTTGTTGAGGCCAGAGTTGTAACGGACCCGTTTGAATAACGGTTTCATCCTGTTGCTGTTGTCGGGTGATTTCACTGCGCCGCAAAATAGCTTTGATTCGAGCAATTAATTCTCTGGGAGTACAGGGTTTAGGTACATAGTCATCGGCCCCAGATTCCAGTCCCATGATGCGATCAACATCGTCACCCTTTGCGGTAAACATTAAAATGGGCACATGACTTTGCTGACGGATGAGTTTTAATACTTCAGTGCCACTCATATCAGGCAACATCACATCCAGAATCACAATGTCGAAATCTCCCTGCAAGGCAAGCTGCAGCCCTTCTGTTGCTGTATCTGCAGTGCGAACCTGAAACTTCTCTTCCTCCAGATAGTCTTGAAATAGACCAGAAAGAATCACATCATCATCAATAATTAATACTTTGCTCACAGAGATGTCCTGTTATTTTTTTAAAGTAATGATACGTCCGCAAATATTAATCAGCTAATTGTAAATCAGTGTTTTACCTGAATTTACATATCAAAACAGTCATTAACAGTTAATCCATCAATACTGTCTGCAACCTGTCGAACGACAGTATTTCGTTAAAAAAAATAACCTTTTTAGGAGAATACCTATGCGTAGCAAATTAATGGCGCTCAGTTTGATTCCAGCTTTATTTTTAGCAGTACCTGCCATGGCCGATAAACATAAAAGCTGTGGTGAAGGCAGTAAATACAGCGATATGAAGAAAATGCACGGTGAACATGATGGTATCCCTCTTATGTTGCAAGGCATTGATTTAAACGAGGATCAAAAATCAGAAATCAAAAAATTAGTTGAGGCTCAGCAAACTGATAAAAGAAATGATATGAAGTCGCACTGGGAGCTGCGCAAGAAATTAAACCAATTGGCTTTTAATGATCGTCTGGATCAAAACAAGCTAGAAGCCATAATCAATGAAGCCACAGAATCTCATGCCGACAGATTAGCTAAAAAAGCTAAATTGAATAATGCGATTTTCAATGTGCTAACAGCAGAACAAAAACAGCAGCTGAAGCAGAAAATGGCCGACTCTGAAAACCGTAACAAGCCTTGAATAAAATTACTTACCTCATCCTGACAATGAATGCAGGATGAGGTTTTTATGGGCGTTGTTCAGGATTTCTTTTGAAGCAGTGAAATTACTGAAGCTGTTTGCGGACGCACACCACGCCAGATATAAAAGGCTTCTGCGGCCTGTTCAACCAGCATGCCCATACCATCAATTGTCTTGGCTGCATTATGTGTTTTAGCCCATTTGATAAATGCTGTATCAGCTTCGCTGTACATCATGTCATAACAGCAGGCGCCACTTGCCAGCACCGTATCAGGCAAAGGAGGCACTTCACCCTGTAAACTGGCTGCGGTGGCATTAATCACCACATCAAATTCACCGTCAATGTCATCAAATCCACCGCCATGAACATTGCCCAGATGGGCAAACAGCTCGGCAAGGTGAATGGATTTTGAAGCCGTTCTGTTGGCAATAAATATTCCGAGCGGTTTGTATTCAAGTAGGGGCGCGATCACGCCACGTGAAGCGCCACCGGCTCCAAGTAATAAAATTCTTTTGCCGGTAAGCTCCACCTGATGATTGACCGCTAAATCACGGCAAAGACCAATGCCATCTGTATTGTCACCAAACAAGCTGCCATCACTATTGAATACAACGGTATTAACTGCTCCAGCCAATTCGGCCCGGGCAGATTTTTGCTGGGTTATCTCCCAGACCTGCTCCTTAAATGGCACCGTTACATTGATGCCTTTTAACTTAAGCACGTCGCGAAGCTGTTGAAGACTGTTATGCAGTCCGTCCAACTGTACTTCAATCGCTGTATATTCAATATCCTCACCGGTTTGTCTGGCAAACGCGGCATGAATCAGCGGGGATTTACTATGGTGGATCGGGTTACCGATCACGGCGTATTTATCTGTCATGATTTAGCGCTGTAACTGTTGTGCAATATCTTTAGCGAAATAGGTGAGGATACCGTCTGCACCCGCACGTTTAAATGCCAGCAGGCTTTCCATAATCACTTCTTCACTGAGCCAGCCTTTCAACGTTGCTGCCTTGAGCATCGCATATTCACCACTGACCTGATAAACAAAAGTGGGTTTCTGGAAAGACTGTTTCACCCGGTACAAGACATCAAGATAGGGCATGCCGGGTTTAACCATCACCATATCAGCACCTTCCTGAATATCCAATGCGACTTCATGTAAAGCCTCATCAGAATTGGCTGGATCCATCTGATAACTGAATTTATTGCCACCGGCTAAATTCCCTGCACTGCCCACAGCATCGCGAAATGGTCCATAAAAACTGGAGGCATATTTAGCGGAGTAAGCCATGATACGAGTATGTATGTGCCCGGCATTTTCCAGCGTGTTACGTATCGCGCCAATACGTCCATCCATCATATCGGAGGGAGCGACTACATCGGCTCCTGCCTCGGCATGAGATAACGCCTGTTTGATTAATACTTCCACCGTTTCATCATTAATAATATAGGCGTTGTCATCAATCAGCCCATCCTGACCGTGAGTGGTAAAAGGATCCAGAGCAACATCAGTCATTACCCCCAAATCGGGGAAGGCTTTTTTTAAGGCTCTGACAGCGCGTTGCGCCAGACCATCGGGATTAAACGCTTCTGCAGCATCCAGTGACTTCTGCTCCAATGGGGTCACTGGAAACAATGCCATCATCGGAATACCCAATTTGTGAATGATTTCAGCTTCCTGAAGCAGCAAATCAATGCTCAATCTCTCCATCCCAGGCATTGAAGTGACTTTTTCTCGTTGATTTTTGCCTTCGAGTACAAAGCAGGGATAAATCAGATCATCGACGGTGAGCTGATGCTCTCGAACCAGTCGCCGGGAAAAGTCATCTTTGCGCAAACGGCGGGGTCTTTGTTGTGGAAAAGCGGAAAAATTAAAATACTGTTGGGTCATAAGTTCTGCCAGGTAAATAAGCTGCGCTTCATACTACCGCTGGCAAGGTAACTTGTCATCGTTTTTAGCGTGGACGCATAGGCTGCAGATAGGCTAAAATTGCAAAGATTTTGTCCGGGGAGAACGTCGTCCCCTGTTCCTTTTTTATCTGGTGGAGGTTCCCCTTGCGTACAACTGCGCTACTTGCTCTTGAAGATGGCACGGTCTTTCACGGCGAATCAATCGGTGCTGTGGGCCAGTCAGTTGGTGAAGTGGTCTTCAACACCGCGATGACAGGTTATCAGGAAATTATTACCGACCCGTCGTATTGCCGCCAAATCGTCACCCTGACTTATCCGCATATCGGTAACGTTGGCGTCAATAAAGACGATGAAGAATCTGACCAGGTGTATGCCAGTGGTTTAATCATTCGCGAACTTTCACCGGTCATGTCCAGCTGGCGTGGTGAAGAAGCTTTGGATAAATATCTTGAGCGCCAGAATGTAGTCGGACTGGCTGGTATTGATACCCGGCGGCTGACCCGTCTGTTACGGGAAAAAGGTGCGCAAAAAGGCTGCATCGTTGCTGGCGATAATATTGATGTTGATGCGGCAATTGCTGCGGCCAAAGCCTTTGCTGGTTTGAAAGGCATGGATCTGGCCAAAGAAGTTTCAACCAAACAGGCTTATGAGTGGACTGATGGTATCTGGCACATCGACAACCAGTCTCGTAAAGCCGAGCCGCGTTTTCATGTGGTTGCCTATGATTATGGCATCAAGAAAAACATCATGCGTATGCTTACCGAACGTGGCTGCAAATTGACAGTAGTGCCTGCACAAATGCCTGCTGAAGAAGTCATGAAGTTGAATCCTGATGGTATTTTCCTGGCCAATGGCCCGGGTGATCCAGAACCTTGTGATTATGCGATTAAGGCGATTCAGTATTTCCTCGATAAAGAGATGCCGATTTTTGGTATCTGTCTGGGACATCAATTACTGGCATTGGCCTGTGGTGCCAAAACCGAAAAAATGAAATTCGGTCATCATGGGGCGAATCATCCGGTTCAGGAATTGCTGGCAGGTCTGGTGATGATTACCAGTCAGAATCACAGTTTTGCTGTAGATGAATCCACTCTGCCTGACACCGTTGAAACCACTCATCGTTCTTTATTTGATGGAACATTGCAGGGTATTCATCATAAAACCAAACCGGCTTTCAGCTTCCAGGGACATCCGGAAGCCAGCCCTGGTCCACAGGATGCATCACCTCTATTCGATCACTTTATCGACCTACTCGAACAAGCGACAGGTAAATAACACATAATGGCTAAACGTACTGATATTCAAAGCATTCTGATTCTGGGTGCTGGTCCGATTGTTATCGGTCAGGCCTGCGAATTTGATTATTCTGGCGCACAGGCTTGTAAAGCCCTGCGAGAAGAAGGTTATCGCGTCATTCTGGTCAATTCCAACCCGGCCACTATCATGACTGACCCAAATATGGCTGATGCGACATATATTGAGCCAGTTACCTGGGAAGCAGTCAGCAAGGTTATCGAAGTTGAACGTCCCGATGCGATATTGCCAACCATGGGAGGCCAAACCGCGTTGAACTGTGCATTGGCACTGGAAAAACATGGCGTTTTGGAAAAATATGGCGTCGAGATGATCGGTGCTGACAGTGAAGCCATAAATAAGGCCGAAGATCGCGATTTGTTCCGCGCGGCGATGCGTAAAATTGGTCTGGATATGCCGCAATCGGATATTGCGCACTCCCTTGATGAAGCGCTTGAAGTTCAACAGAAATTTGGTTTCCCGGTCATTATCCGGCCGTCATTTACCATGGGCGGCAGCGGTGGCGGAATTGCCTATAACCGTGAAGACTTTGTCGATATCTGCCAGCGTGGCTTATATCTCAGCCCGACCTCAGAATTGCTGATTGAAGAGTCAATCATCGGCTGGAAAGAATACGAAATGGAAGTGGTGCGTGACAAAAAAGATAACGCCATCATTATCTGTTCCATTGAAAACTTTGATGCAATGGGCGTGCATACTGGTGACTCAATCACTGTGGCACCTGCCCAGACGCTGACCGATAAAGAATACCAAATCATGCGTAATGCCTCGCTGGCAGTTTTGCGTGAGATTGGCGTGGAAACCGGTGGTTCGAACGTGCAGTTTGCGGTAAATCCGGAAACCGGTCGTTTGATCATTATCGAAATGAATCCACGGGTGTCACGCTCATCGGCTTTGGCTTCGAAAGCCACCGGTTTTCCAATTGCCAAAGTCGCTGCCAAACTGGCAGTGGGTTACACACTGGATGAATTACAGAACGAAATTACCGGCAATGCGACACCAACGTCATTTGAACCGACTATTGATTATGTCGTCACTAAAATTCCACGTTTTACCTTTGAAAAATTCCCGTTGGCGGATAACCGTCTGAGCACTCAGATGAAATCTGTCGGTGAAGTGATGGCCATTGGTCGTAATTTCCAGGAGTCTTTACAGAAAGCATTACGTGGTCTTGAAACAGATCGGGATGGTTTTAACGAAATTCTGGATCTGAAAGCCGAAAATACCGCTGAAGTATTACGCCGTGAATTAAGTTTGCCTGGCTCCGATCGTCTTTGGTACGTAGGTGATGCTTTCCGTTATGGAATGGGCTTTGACGAAGTTCAGCAGCTAACACATATTGATCCGTGGTTCCTGATTCAGATTCAGGAGCTGGTGGAAATTGAAAATCAGCTTAAAGAGCGTTCGTTAAACGATATTGATGAAGCTGAAATGCGCGCGTTGAAGCGCAAAGGTTTCGCTGATTCACGACTGGCAAAATTGTTACACAAAACAGAAAAACAATTTCGCAGCCATCGTCATGCATTGGGAGTTCGTCCGGTGTATAAACGGGTTGATACCTGTGCAGCTGAATTTTCAACCTCTACTGCCTATATGTACTCAACCTATGACGAAGAGTGCGAAGCCAATCCGACTAATCGTGACAAAATCATGATTTTAGGTGGTGGTCCTAACCGTATTGGTCAGGGTATTGAGTTTGATTATTGTTGTGTTCACGCCGCGCTGGCGTTACGCGAAGATGGTTACGAAACCATTATGGTCAACTGTAATCCAGAAACCGTTTCCACCGATTACGACACATCGGATCGACTATATTTTGAGTCACTGACGCTGGAAGACGTACTGGAAATTGTTGCGCTGGAAAAACCTAAAGGCGTGATCGTCCAGTTCGGTGGTCAGACACCATTGAAACTGGCGCGTGCACTTGAAGCTGCCGGTGTGCCAATTATTGGTACTTCGCCGGATGCCATTGACCATGCAGAAGATCGCGAACGGTTCCAGCAAATGGTCGAAAAACTCGGCTTACTGCAACCGCCAAATCGTTTGGCACATTCAGTTGATACCGCTGTGTCACTGGCGGCAGAAATCGGTTATCCATTAGTGGTTCGTCCATCTTATGTATTGGGTGGCCGTGCAATGGAAATCGTTTATAACGAAGAAGAGTTACAACGTTATATGCTGACTGCGGTATCGGTTTCCAATGATTCTCCGGTATTACTGGATCGTTTCCTGGATGACGCCATTGAGGTCGATGTCGATGCAATTTGTGACGGTAAGGAAGTGCTTATCGGCGGCATTATGGAACATATCGAACAGGCGGGTGTTCATTCCGGTGACTCTGCCTGCGCCTTACCCCCTTACAGTCTGAGTCAGGAAGTCATGGATCAGTTACGGGTACAGGTGAAACAGATGGCACTTGAACTGGGCGTAGTGGGACTTATGAATACCCAGTTTGCCATTCAGGGTGACCGTATATTTATTCTGGAAGTGAACCCACGCGCATCACGTACCGTGCCATATGTATCTAAATCGATTGGTGTACCGCTGGCTAAAGTTGCTGCACGCTGTATGGCCGGTATGAGCCTGGCAGAGCAGGGTGTAACTAAAGAAGTGATTCCGTCTTACTATTCGGTTAAAGAAGCGGTGTTCCCATTCATCAAGTTCCAGGGTGTGGATCCGATTCTTGGACCGGAAATGAAATCCACTGGTGAAGTAATGGGCGTGGGCCGTACTTTCGGTGAGGCTTTTGCCAAATCCCAGTTAGCGGCATCGGTGAGTCTGCCGGTTGGAGGTAAAGCCTTTATTTCAGTGCGTGATGCCGACAAACAATCGGTTATCAAGATTGCCAAAGATTTGTTAGGCTTGGGTTTCTCGTTGCTGGCCACGCGAGGCACACAACAAACGCTGATGGAGGCCGATGTGCCCTGTGAGCGAGTTAAAAAAGTCGCAGAAGGTCAGCCGCATATTGTGGATATGATTAAAAACGATGAAATTGCCCTGATTGTGAATACAACAGAAGGTCGTCAGGCCGTTGCGGATTCAAGAGAAATACGCCGCGCTGCATTGCAACATCAGGTGAACTACACCACAACATTAGCCGCTGCTCGTGCCACAATTCTGGCCCTGCATTGCGAAGACAGTGTCTCGGTGAATCGTTTACAGTCATTACATGGAGAATTGAATTAATGGCCGTACCAATAACAGAACGCGGTGCTCAGGCACTGAAAACTGAATTACATGAACTGAAAACCGTTAAACGTCCAGCCGTGGTGGATGCGATTTCTGAAGCCCGTGCGCATGGCGATTTAAAAGAAAATGCTGAATACCATGCAGCCCGTGAACAGCAAAGTTTTATTGAGGGCCGTATTCAGGAACTTGAATCGACTTTGGCTGATTGTCAGATAATTGATCCCACTTCGTTGCCTAAAGATGGCCGTGTTGTGTTTGGTGTTACGGTCGATTTGCTGAATATCGATACTGATGAAGAAAAGCAGTATCAGATCGTGGGCGATTATGAATCCGATATTAAATTGAACCGTATCTCAATTTCTTCACCTATTGCACGGGCATTGATCGGCAAGGAAATTGACGATGTAGCAACTGTCCAGGCGCCGGGTGGTGCAATCGAATATGAAATTACCGGCATTCATTATCTGGGCTAACGGTTGAATCGTTCTGAAACTATTGGCGAACGCTTATTACTGACACTGTGGGTAGGCGCTTTATGGTCAGTCGGTTATCTTGCTGTTCCGCTGGCTTTTATCAGCCTTGAGACATTGGTGGCCGCAGATTATGCGGCCAAACTGTTTTTTGCAGTGAATGTTATTGGCATAATCAGTGGTACGCTGATTCTTCTGGGCAAAATAATTATTCAGCGTGGCCGGGCAATACATTCCTGGCGTTTCTGGATTTTGATGGCCATGTTGGTGATTACCTTGATATTCAGCATGTATATACAGCCTGAGATGGCCAGCATAAAAACGGTCGATAACTGGCGTCTAGAGACCAATCTCGCCGAGCGCTTTGAATGGTTACATATGCTGAGTCAGAACCTGTATCTGATGTTGAGTATTGCCGGATTATTGTTAGTACTGAGTACTGACAAAATCCACGTGGCAGAGAAGAGCTGAAATGGCACGCAGTAAATCCAGCACAAATTGGCTGAAAGAACATTTTGACGATCCTTATGTCAAAAAAGCACAGCAGAAAGGTTACCGTTCCAGAGCAACCTTCAAACTGGAAGAAATCGATCAGAAAGACAAATTAATACGCAACGGCATGTCGGTGGTCGACCTTGGTTCGGCGCCGGGCGGATGGTCTGATTATGCTTTGCATAGGGTCGGTGACAAAGGTAAAGTTATCGCATTGGATATTTTACCGATGACGCCTTTGACTGGAGTACATTTCATCGAAGGTGATTTTCGTGAGGATCATGTACTCGAAAAACTGAATGAAGTATTGGCCGGACAATCAATAGACCTTGTATTATCGGATATGGCCCCCAATATGACAGGTGTAGGCGCAATCGATCAGCCGGGTAGTATGTATCTTGTCGAACTGGCATTGGATTTTGCTATTAATAACTTGAGTAAACAGGGTGATTTTCTGGTCAAAGTTTTTCAGGGTGAAGGCTTTGATGAATTTTTGAAGTCTATGCGGTCACATTTTAATAAAGTGACAACCCGTAAACCTGATGCTTCACGTGCTCGCAGCCGTGAGGTATATCTACTCGGACGTGGACTGAAATGACAGTAAAAAGACTAACGTTACTAGGGGTAACAAACATTGAGTGACATGATGAAAAATATTGTTTTATGGGTCGTCATCGCGATGGTATTGATGTCGGTATTTAACAATTTCGGTCCGCAGCAAAGCAAGCAGAGCGAAATGGATTACTCGACCTTTATCAGCAGTGTGAAAAATGGCGGGGTCTCCAGTGTGGATATCCAGGGTCGGACGATCACCGGCAAATTATCGGATGGCAGTAACTTTACTACCTACAGTCCAGATTACGATCCAGGCCTGATTGGTGATTTGCTGGATAACGGAGTGGCTATCAAAGCTGAACCAGCAGAAAAAACCGGTCTGCTAATGCAGATATTTATTTCATGGTTCCCAATGTTGTTACTGATTGGTGTGTGGATTTTCTTCATGCGTCAGATGCAAGGTGGCGGTGGTAAAAACCCCATGTCGTTTGGCAAAAGCAAAGCCCGCATGTTGAATGAAGATCAGGTTAAAGTGACCTTCAAAGATGTTGCTGGCGTCGAGGAAGCTAAAGAAGAAGTTCATGAATTAGTCGACTTCTTGCGTGATCCAGGCAAATTCCAGAAGCTGGGTGGACGCATTCCACGCGGTATTCTGATGGTTGGTTCGCCAGGTACTGGTAAAACATTATTAGCCAAAGCGATTGCCGGTGAAGCGAAAGTACCTTTCTTTACTATTTCGGGTTCTGATTTCGTTGAAATGTTTGTTGGTGTCGGTGCCTCACGGGTTCGTGACATGTTTGAACAAGCAAAAAAACATGCACCATGTATTATCTTTATCGATGAGATTGATGCCGTCGGTCGTCACCGTGGAGCCGGTATGGGCGGTGGTAATGATGAACGTGAGCAGACACTGAATCAGTTGTTGGTTGAGATGGATGGTTTTGAAGGTAATGAAGGCGTCATTATTATTGCCGCCACCAACCGTCCTGACGTACTTGATCCCGCCTTATTGCGTCCGGGTCGCTTCGACAGACAGGTAGTAGTGCCATTACCGGATATTCGTGGACGTGAACAGATTCTGAAAGTTCATATGGGTAAAGTGCCCGCTGATGAAGATGTTGATCCAAGTGTCATTGCACGTGGAACGCCAGGCTTTTCAGGTGCTGACCTTGCCAATCTGGTGAATGAAGCTGCTTTATTTGCGGCCCGCACCAACAAACGCCTGGTATCAATGGTGGATTTGGAGTTAGCCAAAGATAAAATTATGATGGGTGCTGAACGTCGCTCAATGGTCATGAGTGATAAAGAAAAAGAACTGACGGCCTATCATGAAGCCGGTCACGCCATTGTTGGGCGCAGTGTACCGGGCCACGATCCAGTGTATAAAGTGAGTATCATCCCTCGTGGTCGTGCGCTGGGTGTAACGATGTTTTTACCGATCGAAGACAGATACAGTTACACCAAACAACAATTGGAAAGTCAGATTTCAAGCCTGTATGGCGGTCGACTGGCTGAAGAAATGATTTTTGGTGCTGAAGCAGTGACTACTGGTGCCTCAAATGATATTCAGCGGGCAACAGAACTGGCACACAATATGGTCACCAAATGGGGACTATCGGACAATATGGGGCCTTTATCTTATGGTGAAGAAGAAGGCGAAGTTTTTCTGGGTCGCAGTGTTACCCAGCACAAGTCAGTATCTGATTTGACAGCTAAACAGATTGATGAAGATGTTCGTGCATTGATTACCAGGAATTATGATCGTGCCAAAAATATTCTGACTGAAAATGCTGATAAATTGCACACCATGGCAAAACTTCTGATCAAATACGAAACGATTGATAGCGATCAGATAGATGCGATCATGGAAGGACGTGAACCAGGTGCACCTAAGGGTTGGGATGATAAATCATCGACTCCACCACCATCCGCTAAAGCAGATGAAGATGGCCCGGAACCTACAGGCAAACCTGCTGATCAATTAAACTGAGAAAAGTTAAATCATGATGATGGATTTTGCGGGCAAATCTCTGGATTTGTCCGCTCCGCACGTTATGGGCATCGTCAATGTAACGCCCGACTCCTTTTCGGATGGCGGGCGTTTTTTTTCGGCTGATAAAGCCCTCGAACAAGCTCGAAAACTGGTTGCTGATGGCGCTACTATTATTGATATTGGTGGCGAATCGACTCGTCCCGGCTCTGAACCTGTTGGTGTTGAAGAAGAAATTCGCCGAGTGGTGCCTGCAATAGAAGCCATTCATGCTGAGCTTGATGTGGTTATTTCAATTGATACCATGAAGGCTGAGGTGATGCGTGCTGCAGTCACTGCTGGAGCGAGCCTGATAAACGATGTAAATGCATTGCGTGGTGATGGGGCATTACAGGCAGCTGCAGAACTGGGCGTGCCGGTGTGCCTGATGCATATGCAGGGCTCACCTCAAACCATGCAACAACAGCCCCACTATTCCGATGTGGTCAGTGAAGTAAATGAATTTCTGTCTGAGCGGGTTGCTGCCTGTGAAGCAGCGGGAATCTCGCGTTCAAAGATTATTCTGGACCCGGGATTTGGCTTTGGTAAAAATGCCCGTCATAATCTGCGATTAATGAAGCATCTATCGGTGATAACGGAATCGGATCTGCCTGTGCTGGTCGGCGTTTCACGAAAATCCATTATCGGTGCGATGCTCAATATATCGGTTGAAGAACGATTGGCGGGAAGCCTGGCTCTGGCATCGATAGCGATATGGCAAGGCGCAAAGATCATACGCAGTCATGATGTCCGGGAAACCGTACAGGCAGTCCGATTGTGTGAACATGTAATGCAGGTTAACGATTTTGACTGAACAAAAACGACGTTATTTTGGTACTGATGGCATCAGAGGAAGAGTAGGCGATGGCGCCATTACACCTGACTTTGTATTAAAACTCGGCTGGGCGATTGGACGTGTGTTGGCGAAGGAACGTAACAGCAAGGTTTTGATCGGTAAAGACACCAGAATATCCGGTTATATGTTTGAATCCGCATTACAGGCAGGCCTTTCAGCCGCTGGTGTAGATGTATATTTAATGGGGCCAATGCCAACCCCCGCAGTAGCTTATCTAACCCGCACATTTCATGCCCAGGCAGGCATTGTAATCAGTGCCTCGCATAATCCCTATCATGATAATGGCATTAAATTCTTCTCTGATAAGGGAACCAAGTTACCGGATTCAGTTGAACTGGCGATTGAGGCAATGCTTGACCAGCCGATTAGAACGGTTGATTCTGCCTATTTAGGCAAGGCCCACCGTATTGCTGATGCTGCAGGACGTTATATTGAGTTTTGTAAAAGCACCATTTCGACTGGGGTTGATTTATCCAATCTGAAAATTGTGGTGGATTGCGCTCATGGTGCCACTTATCACATCGCACCAAACGTATTCCGTGAACTGGGTGCCGAAGTCATTTTGATGGGCGCCGAGCCGGATGGTCTGAATATCAATCAGAATTGTGGTTCGACTGAACCGCGATTACTGCAAGCCAGCGTTCTCGAGCATAAAGCTGATTTGGGTATTGCTCTGGATGGCGATGGTGACCGCCTTATCATGGTGGATCATCAGGGCGAGCTGGTAGATGGTGATGATATTCTGTTTATCATTGCCCGTGGAAGACAACGTGTTGGTCTGGATAGAGGCCATGTGGTCGGTACACAGATGTCGAATCTGGGATTGCAACATGCCTTGGAAAAACACGACATTATTCTGCATCGGGCAAATGTCGGTGATCGTTATGTGATGGAGAAGCTGCAACAGGTTGAAGGACTGATTGGTGGCGAGGCCTCAGGACATATTATCTGTCTGGATAAAACCAGCACGGGGGATGGTATTGTTGCAGCATTGCAGGTACTGGCTGAAATCCAGCAAACGGGTAGCAGCCTGCATGAACTGTGCTCTGCTGTCATAAAATATCCACAACGTCTTGTTAATGTACGTATTGATAAGCTGGTTAATTTACGGGATTATCCGGAAATTCAAACGGCTGTAGAAGAAGTGGAGAAAACACTTGGTCAGGAAGGGCGAGTGCTGCTGAGAGCTTCCGGAACAGAACCGGTTATAAGAGTAATGGTTGAGGGGCACGATGCAACCCGCACGAACCAGTTAGCCAAGTCTCTGGCCGAACAAATTGAGATAATATTACAACGTTAGATAAGTAATTCTATGCCAACAGAGTGAGCGGAGAGGACATTGCTTTATCTTCGGTCTGTCGGTACCCTTTATAATTAATTCTTATTGAGAGTAGGTGTCTGTGCGCAAACCGCTGGTCGCTGGTAACTGGAAAATGAACGGCTCTAGCGCAAGCAACAAATTGTTGCTTGATGCGATACTGGCGCAAAGAGACTCCTTTGCTTCAGTTGATGTCGCTTTATTCCCTCCTGCACTATATATACAACAGGTTCAGTCTGCTTTATCCGGTACAGGAATGTATTGGGGGACGCAAAATGTGTCGCAATTTGATTCTGGTGCTTATACCGGTGAAATTTCAGCGGCAATGTTGCATGACTTTAGTTGTCAGTATGTGTTGATTGGTCATTCCGAACGACGTTGCCTGTATGCAGAGCTAAATCTGGATCAGGTTTTTCTTGATCATATCATCGCAGAAAAATATGAAATGTCCGTCAAGCATGGCATTACCCCCATTATCTGTATTGGTGAAAGCCCGGAAGAACACTCCATGGGCCGCACCGAAGAAATGGTGGCACGCTTGATGGATATAGTGATTGCGCAACAAGGGGTCAAAGCGCTGTCAAAAGTGGTATTGGCATATGAACCTGTCTGGGCAATCGGAACAGGTAAGACAGCCAGCCCGGAATGGGCGCAGGATGTACATTCGTTCATGCGTCAGCGGGTGGCAAAACATGATGCGAATATTGCCGCATCACTCAGAATACTTTACGGCGGCAGCGTAAAAGGTAATAATGCTGCTCCATTATTTGCCAAGCCCGATATTGATGGTGGATTAATCGGCGGCGGCTCTAGAGATGCCGATGAATTTGTAAAAATCTGTCAGGCTGCAGTTCAAAATTAGGAAGTTAAATGGATGCGTTGATTCTGGTGGTTCACATTGTGATCTCACTATTGTTAGTTGGTTTGATCTTAATCCAGCACGGTAAAGGTGCTGATGCCGGTGCTGCATTTGGCGGCGGTGGCAGTGGCGGCGGTGGGGCTTCTTCAAGCCTGTTTGGGAGTCAGGGCTCTGCATCTTTCCTGAGTCGTAGCAGCGCCATTCTGGCCACAGTATTTTTTATTACCAGTCTGACATTGGCTTATCTTGCTGGTAACGCTGATCGTGTTCAGAGTGTTACTGACTCAGTGGTAATTGAACAGCCTGCAGAAGAAAGTCCTGCGGATCTCCCAGACTTTCCATAAAAATCCCTCACAGTTAATTGCCGTCGTGGTGAAATTGGTAGACACGCTATCTTGAGGGGGTAGTGCCTTAGGGTGTGCCGGTTCGACTCCGGCCGACGGCACCAATATATAAAAACCCGCCAGTGAATAAAATCGCTGAGCGGGTTTTTTATTTTTGAATATAATCGGCAAATTCCAAATTGTTAGCCCAATAAGTCGATTTATAGAAAGCGTATTATTGGTGATTAACCTGTCGACGATGCTTTTTCCACATACCTGCAATAAAGAATATTAACGCTATCCAGATTAATCCAAAGGTTATCAGCCTTTCCGGTGGGTAGGCTTCTTTGAGCACAAAAACACCAATCACAAATTGAATTGTCGGGTTGATGTACATAATAAACCCCACTACTGATAAATCGACTCGACTGGCCGCCATGGCAAATAGAACCAAAGGCAGAGCAGTGAGAAAACCTGAACCAATAAGTAGCAACGTTAATTGTGAGCTCTCACCAAATGCGAGATTGTAATCAACGTTTGTTGATTGCCAAAGGATCCAGAACAGCGCAACAGGGGCCAACCATAAGGTTTCAATGGTCAAGCCGTTTACGCCATCGACAGGATGTTTTTTTCGAATGAGTCCATAAAGTGCAAATGCCAGGGCCAACGATAAGCCTACCCATGGAATGCTCCCCAGGCTGACCCATTCCCACAAAACCGCAATTGTGGCCAGCACCCCGGCCCATGCCTGTAAAGGATGCAGCTGTTCTTTAAGTAACCATCTCGCCAATAACAGACTCATTACCGGGGTAATGAAATATCCCAGGCTGGCTTCTAGCACACGATGCTGTGAAACTGCCCAGATAAATATCAACCAATTTACCGCAATAAGTAATGATGATAACGCCAGCCACAATAATAATTTTTTATCGGCAAAAGTCTTAATCAACTTACGGCCGCGGCCCAGTAAAAGGCCTACCACCGTGGTGGCAAGTAAAGACCAGAGAATTCGGTGCGACAACACTTCAACGGCTGATACGCTATTGAGATAACTGAAATAAAGTGGGAAGCTGCCCCAGATAACGTATGCAGCAATGGCGAAAATCAGTCCATACATAAAGTAAATCGCTTAAAGATAATGTTATTGATGACCTTGGCTAAAAGGCTTGAGGTTGTACATATTAACGAAATGGCTATGCTAGGGTCTTTTTAAGTAATTAAACCCATGAACGATACTTAAAAGAGTATGGTTACAAAAAATATAAACGTAATAATTAAGATGGTATGAATTGGATAGGTAGACCGGGTGTTAAGCAATAAACTCAACCAATTGCAGAGTCGACTTAATAAGTCTCGAAGAGCAGGATATCTTGCACCACTGCGAATTGCATTGTTTTATGCCATTTTTGCCACATTATGGATTATTTTTTCAGATCAACTTATAGAACGGTTCACCCGAGATCCCCTGTTATTGTCACGTTTACAAACATACAAGGGATTACTGTTTGTCACTATCACGACCATCCTGGTCTGGTTGATGACCCAACGTTCATGGTTATCGCAAAATAAACTTATTGCTGCATTGCAGGATAGTCAATCAAGGTTATGTTTGATCTTTGATAATGTGTCATGCGGGATACTGGAATGCGATCTGCAAGGGCGAATTACTTTCAGTAATCAAGCCCATCATGAGATTCTGGGCGTTAAACCTAATGAGTTGATCGGATCCCATATCTGGGATTATCAACCGGATGAAACCACTCAACAGCAATTTAAACGATTGTTCGATAATTTGGTGATCCATCAGCCATCACCAGATTTAATGGTTACCACCAATCTTAGCCAGCAAGGTCAGCAAAAAATTCTGGAATATAGCTGGGACTATATTTATGACGAGCTGGGTGATTTGACGGGGCTAATTGCCGTTATTTCTGACATTACCACACGTAAACAGCAGGAAGAACGAATACTTCATCTGGCGCAATACGATACGTTAACGAGCCTGCCTAATCGCTTTCTGGCATTGGATCGTTTATCCCAACGGCTGAAGTTGGCCCACCCCAATAAAGACATGGTGGGTGTGTTATGTATGGATTTAGATGATTTTAAAAAAATTAACGAATCATTGGGACATTCTGCCGGCGATGCCTTACTGATCCAGGTCACAAAGCGTATTCAGACGCATATTCGCCATGGTGACACTCTTGGTCGGCTTGGTGGTGATGAATTTATTGTGTTGCTGACCGACCTGCAGACAACGGAGGAAATTACGCAAATTGTTGAAAATCTGATTCAGCAATTTCGCTTGCCTTTCAGCATTGATGGGCAATCTCTCACAATGACCTTAAGTATTGGTGTTGCCATTCATCCTGTGGATGGAAATGATGCTTCACAATTACTCAGACAAGCTGATGCAGCCATGTTTTATGCTAAAAGTAATGGGCGTAATACTTTTACATATTACACCGAGTCAATGAACCGTGATGCAACCCGCCGATTATTGATAGAGCAACAGATGTATGGAGCTTTGGAAAGAGGCGAGTTTTATCTGTTTTATCAACCACAGATTGAGTTGGCAACGGGGAAAATGATTGGTGCTGAAGCCTTGTTACGTTGGCAAAACGATCAGTTGGGTCCCATCGGTCCTGATGAGTTTATACCTGTTGCTGAGCAAACCGGTCTGATTGTCTCGATTGGCGAATTTGTGATGCATTCAGCTATAAAAATGGCATCAAAATGGCAGGCGCTTCAGCCAGATTTTCGCATGGCGATCAACCTTTCTCCCTGTCAGTTTCGTGACCCTGGATTGTTAGGTTTTGTAGAGCAGCAGCTACTGCAATACCCAGTTCAGCCCAATACGCTGGAATTGGAAATAACCGAGGGTGTATTACTTAGCGGCTACCTGATGACTGATGAGTTATTTCAGTCTTTTACTGCTAAGGGAATTGAGATGGCGATGGACGATTTTGGTACTGGCTATTCATCACTTAGCTATCTGCGGCGCTATCCTTTTGCCATATTAAAAATCGATCGAAGCTTTATTAACGATATGACAACTGATCCAGCCGATAGGGAATTGGTTAATGCCAGCATTGCCATGGCGCATGGGCTTGGCCTGAAAGTCGTTGCTGAAGGTGTGGAGACTGAAGAGCAGGCAAACTCCCTCAAAATAATGAATTGCGATTATGTGCAGGGATATTATTTCAGCAAACCGATTACCCCTGATGAATTAATCTCAAAGCTGGAGAATTATGTTCATGAATAAATGCATCTAAATGCACGCTTCAAATACAGCCCGTTAATGTGTACTATCGGGAGTTGATCAAATAATTTTGATTTCGTAAAAACAATAATAATTATCAGGTGTCACAAAGACACTACATCTCGGAAGAGTGGAAGGGCGGCATGTTAGAGGGATACCTCCCCATTTTGTTGTTTATTATCATTGGCATTGGCTTCGGTGTGATGCCTCTTATTGCGGGCTTTATTATCGGGCCACAGCGCCCTGATGCCGAAAAACGCTCCAGCTATGAATGTGGCTTTGAACCTTTTGAAGACACGCATGGCAGATTTGATGTGCGTTATTACCTGGTTGCCATTCTGTTTATCATTTTCGATCTGGAAATCGCCTTTTTATTCCCTTGGGCTATCGTGCTCGATGAAATCGGGGTGTTTGGTTTGCTGGCCATGTTCCTGTTTCTGGGGATTCTGGTAGTAGGCTTCATCTATGAATGGAAAAAAGGAGCCCTGGAATGGGAATAGAGGGCGTTCTTCACGAAGGTATAGTCACCACTTCTGCAGATAAATTAATTAACTGGGCCCGGACCGGTTCTTTATGGCCGATGACCTTTGGTCTGGCATGTTGTGCGGTTGAAATGATGCATGCCGGAGCTTCACGTTATGATCTGGATCGTTTCGGGGTAGTGTTTCGGCCCAGTCCCCGTCAGTCGGATGTGATGATTGTGGCTGGCACCCTTGTTAACAAAATGGCACCGGCATTACGCAAGGTCTATGACCAGATGTCCGAACCTCGCTGGGTTATTTCAATGGGATCCTGTGCTAATGGCGGTGGCTACTACCATTATTCCTATTCAGTCGTTCGGGGCTGTGATCGGATAGTACCGGTGGATATTTATGTGCCGGGTTGTCCGCCAACTGCTGAAGCCTTACTCTACGGTATTATTCAGTTACAGAAAAAGATTCAACGTACCAATACCATCGCTAAAAGCTCACAAGCATAAGGTTGTTGCATGGAATCGCTTAAACATAAACTGGAACAGCATTTTGCCAATCAGCTGGTGGAGTGTGAGTTTAATCGTGGCGAATTAACAATCCATGTTGAGGCTGAACAGATTATTCCAGTATGCCAAGCATTACGCGATGAATTTGAGTTTACCCAATTAATTGATTTATGCGGTGTAGATTATTCCGTATACGGCAACAGTGGCTGGGAAACCAAACAGGCCACTGAACATGGTTTCAGTCGGGCACGTGAACCGTTTTCGCAAATCGACGAAATGGACGAAGGCTTTCGCTATGCCGTTGTTTATCATTTGCTATCGGTGCAACACAATAATCGACTTCGCCTTAAGGTGGATCTGATTGCTGAAACGCCCATTATTGATTCAGTTACCAGCATCTGGCATTCGGCTGACTGGTACGAACGTGAAGCCTTTGATTTGTTTGGCATCCTGTTCAAAGGCCATGAAGATCTGCGACGTATTCTGACGGATTATGGTTTTGTCGGACATCCGTTTCGCAAGGATTTCCCATTGATTGGCAATGTAGAAATGCTTTATGACCCCGAACAGAAACGGGTGATTTATCAGCCAGTCAGTATTGAACCTAGAACACTGGTCCCGCGGGTAATTCGTGATGATAACCGTTACCTGCAACCGCATGGCAGCGAGGCCAAGAAATAATGGCTGAAATTAAAAATTACACGCTGAATTTTGGCCCACAACATCCAGCAGCACATGGTGTATTACGGCTGATTCTGGAAATGGATGGCGAGGTTATTGTGCACGCTGATCCACATATTGGTTTGCTGCATCGTGGTACCGAAAAGCTGGCTGAGTCCAAACCCTATAACCAGAGTATTGGTTATATGGATCGGCTGGATTATGTGTCGATGATGTGTAACGAACATGCCTATGTGATGGCGATAGAAAAGCTATTAGGTATTGAACCTCCGGTTCGGGCACAGTACATCCGGGTTTTGTTTGATGAAATGACCCGGGTTTTGAATCACCTGATGTGGCTTGGTGCACATGGTCTGGATATCGGTGCTATGACCGTCTTTCTTTATTGCTTTCGTGAGCGTGAAGATTTAATGGACTGTTACGAAGCTGTATCCGGTGCAAGGTTACATGCAACCTATTATCGTCCAGGTGGCGTCTATCGTGATTTACCCAACAGCATGCCGCAATATCAAAAATCCAAATGGCATTCTGACGCAGAGGTTAAAAAGTTAAACCAAAGCCGCGAAGGCAGCCTGCTCGATTTTATTGAGGACTTCTGTCAACGCTTTCCCAAATGCGTTGATGAATATGAAACGCTGTTGACCGATAACCGTATCTGGAAGCAACGTACCGTAGGAATTGGTGTGGTATCGCCGGAACGCGCGCTGCAACTTGGTTTTACCGGACCAATGCTACGTGGCAGTGGTGTGGAATGGGATTTAAGGCGCAAGCAGCCCTATGAAGTTTATGACCGATTGGATTTTGATATCCCGGTGGGTAAAGAGGGGGATTGTTATGATCGATATCTGGTACGCATTGAAGAGATGCGTCAGTCCAATAAAATCATGCAGCAATGTATTGACTGGCTGCGAGTCAATCCGGGGCCAGTGATTGTTGATAATGTCAAAATAGCGCCTCCCAGCAGAGCGGATATGAAAGATGATATGGAAGCATTAATTCATCATTTCAAACTGTTTACTGAAGGCTATTGTGTGCCAGAAGGTGAGGTATACAGTGCAGTAGAACATCCAAAAGGTGAGTTTGGAATTTATATGGTTTCGGACGGTGCCAATAAACCTTATCGCGTCAAAATACGTGCTCCGGGCTTTCCCCATCTTGCCGCAATGAACGAAATGGCTAAAGGCCACTTGCTGGCTGATGTGGTGGCCATTATCGGTACCATGGATATTGTTTTCGGGGAGATTGACCGATGACAGCAGAGTTGCAACTCACAGGCCACCGGGATCAGCTGTTCAGTGAAGCCATCCGCCAACAGTTGGATAGCTGGATTAGTAAATATCCACCAGGCCAGGCTCAATCAGCGGTCATACCGGCTTTGCATATTCTGCAGGATGCGCATGAAGGATGGCTAAGCGAGGGATTGATGCGTGCGTTGGCGGAATATCTGGATATTCCGGTTATCAGTGTGTTTGAAGTCGCTACGTTTTATACGATGTTTGAACTCAAACCGGTGGGCCAGCATAAAATCAGCCTTTGTACCAATATTTCCTGTCAGCTATGTGGTTCGGAAGATATCGCCAGACATATTCAGAAAAAGCTGGGGGTTGGTTTTGGGCAAACCACTGCTGACGGCAAATTCACGTTAAAAGAAGTAGAGTGCCTGGGAGCTTGTGTCGGTGCCCCCATGTTATTGCTGGATCGTGATTACCATGAGCACCTGACCGTGGAAAAAATCGATACGCTTTTAGACGGGGTGAAATGATGCAACAAAACCAGGTTTGTTTTCGCACCATGCACCTTGACCAGCCCTGGTCGATGGAAGCTTATCGCAGCGTTGGCGGTTACGAAGTACTGGAGAAAATTCTCCGTGAAAAGACCCGTCAGGAAAGTATTATTGAGACCATCAAAAATTCGGCACTACGTGGACGCGGCGGTGCTGGCTTTCCAACCGGGCTGAAATGGAGCTTTATGCCGCGGCGTATGCCAGGGGATAAATATATTGTCTGCAACTCGGATGAAGGCGAGCCCGGCACCTGTAAAGATCGTGACATTATGCGTTACAACCCGCACCAGCTGATTGAAGGCATGATTATCGCCGGCTATACCATTGGTGCCCAACGTGGCTACAACTATATTCGTGGTGAGTTTTTTGAGCCGATTGAACGGTTTGAACAAGCATTAATTGAAGCACGTGAAGCGGGTTATTTAGGCAAGGATATTCTTGGTAGTGGATTTAATTTTGAACTTCATACCCATCCTGGGGCCGGTGCGTATATCTGCGGTGAAGAAACGGCATTACTCGAATCCCTGGAAGGCAAAAAAGGCCAGCCGCGTTACAAACCCCCATTCCCGGCAGGCTATGGTTTATACGGCCGGCCAACCACAATAAACAATACCGAAACGTTAGCCTCGGTGCCTGTCATACTGCAACATGGTGCGGACTGGTTTCATGAGCTGGGCACACCAAATAACGGCGGTCAGAAAATCTTCTGCATGACCGGCCATGTGAATAAACCGGGAAATTATGAAGTGCCATTGGGAATGCCCTTTGCAGAATTACTGGAACTCGCCGGTGGTGTCCGCAATGGCAACAAACTTAAAGCCGTTATCCCCGGTGGCAGTTCGACACCTGTGGTACCTGCAGATGTCATGATGCAAACCGCAATGAGCTATGACGGTATCGGCAAGGCAGGTTCGATGCTTGGGGCAGGGTCAGTGATTGTAATGGACGAAACCACCTGCATGGTCAAAGCGTTGGAGCGCATCGCCTATTTTTATTACGAGGAGTCCTGCGGTCAGTGCACCCCTTGTCGTGAAGGCACCGGCTGGCTATATCGCGTTATTAAACGCATTGAAAATGGCGAAGGCCGTCAGGAAGATCTGGATCGTCTGGTAGATGTTGCGAACAACATTAACGGTAATACGATCTGTGCTCTGGGCGATGCCGCAGCCGCGCCGGTTATCAGCTTTATCAAGCATTTTCGCGATGAATTTCAGTATCACATCGATCACCAACGCTGCCTGGTTGATGAACCAGAATTGAAGTTGAACTATGGTTAATATCGAAATTGATGGCATTCCACTTAAAGTGGATTCAGCCAAAATGATTATTCAGGCTGCTGATGAGGCGGGTATTGATATTCCGCGTTTTTGTTATCACAAAAACCTGTCGATAGTGGCCAACTGCCGTATGTGTCTGGTTGAAGTCGATAAGGCTCGTAAAGCCTTGCCAGCTTGTGCCACGCCAGTTGCAGAGGGAATGAAAGTATTTACTCAGTCAGAAACAGCGCTGGCAGCACAACGTGGCGTTATGGAATTTCTGCTGATCAATCACCCGTTGGATTGCCCGATTTGTGATCAGGGCGGCGAGTGTGAATTACAGGATTTATCGCTGGGCTATGGCAGTGGCATAAGCCGATTCAGTGAGAAAAAACGGGTTGTGAAAGACAAGGATATCGGACCGCTGGTGCAAACCGATATGACCCGCTGCATCCACTGTACCCGTTGTGTGCGCTTTGGGCAGGAAATTGCCGGCATCAAAGAATTGGGTGCGACAGGCCGTGGTGAACATATGGAAATCGGTACCTATGTTGAACACAGTCTGGCGTCGGAGTTATCAGGCAATATCATTGATATCTGTCCGGTAGGTGCACTGACTTCCAAACCTTTCCGTTATAAAGCACGGGCCTGGGAGATGACTTCCCACCCGTCAATTGCGATGCATGATGCCGTGGGTTCCAGTGTGGAGATTCATACCCGGCAGAATGATGTTATGCGTGTGGTTGCCAGAGATAATGAATCCGTCAATCAAAGCTGGATTTCAGACCGGGATCGTTTCAGTTATCTTGGTTTAAAACATCCTGATCGTTTGCTGCATCCCATGATTAAGCAAAATGGTGAATGGCAGACTACCGATTGGCAGACGGCTCTTGAGTTTGCAGTAGAAGGAATCAAACACGTTAAAACCAAAAATGGTGCCGATCAGATTGCCGGCTTGATATCCCCCACAGCTACATTGGAAGAAGCCTATCTGTTCCAGAAATGGCTACGTAATTTTGGTAGTCAGAATATTGATCATCGCTTACGGCAGCAGGATTTCAGTGACGCAGGGCAGGAGCAATTCAGCCCAATCTGCCTGGCAGAAGTTGAAGATTGTGATGCGATTGTCTTATTGGGTTGTAATGTTCGCAGTGAAGCGCCCCTGTTAGCCCATCGAATTCGCCAGTCGGCTTATGCCGGCGGGCTGGTCAGTGATATTAATTTCTTCAAAACCGATTTGCTGATGCCGACAGACCGTCAGGTGGTGGTGAATACGGCACAACTATTCGCCTTGCTCAGCGGCATTACCAAAGCGTTATTACATTTGGATAAGGAGGCTGCTGCAGCCTGGCAACATCTGATTCCTGAAAAAGCGGCCTCGGCAACCGAGCAGAATATTGCGATGCAGCTGGCTAATGGCAATCAACCATTAATTGTTGTTGGTGCATTAGCCAATCAGCACCCTCAGGCAGCAGTCATTCGATCAATGGCGGCGCTTATCAGTAAACTGACAGGAGCACGGCTGTTAATTCTACCGGAAGCGAATAGTCAGGCTTTGCATTTGGCCGGCGCTTTACCGCATAACGAAATGATTAAAGACGTAAAGCCTGGCCTGGATGCTAAAACGGTCTGGGAAGAGCAGTTACGTGCATATGTATTAATGAATATTGAACCGGAATTTGACTGTTCAAATCCCTCTGCTGCCCAACTTGCCTTGCAACGAGCCGGTTTTGTGGTCGCAATAAACAGTTTTCATTGCAACAGTCTTCATGAGTATGCCGACGTATTACTGCCTTTGGCGGCATTTGCAGAAACGTCTGGTACATTTGTCGGTCTGGATCATCAATGGCAGTCCTTTACCGGCGCAGTGGCACCACCGGGAGAAAGTCGTCCAGGCTGGAAAATTCTGCGGGTACTGGGCAATATTTCAAAATTCAACGGGTTTGATTATGTTTCTTCAGAAGGGGTGCGCCAGGAGTTGCAGGATCAGTTGAACCGGCATTCTCCGGTTAAACACGGTTTGTATATTCCAGCTGAAATTTCTCAGGCTGACGGTTTGCAGCTGATTTCAGAGGTGCCGATATATCGTACAGACAGTCTGGTCAGACATAGTAAAGCCCTGCAATTAACACCGGAAAATCAGTTTCTGGATACCTTGCGGATTCATCCGATACAGGCTGAGCTGTCAGGTCTACATCAGGGGGATCAGGTGCATATTCAGCAGGGTGAAATCTCCGTATCGACCACCGTACTGATAGATGAACAGGTTGCTGAGGGCATGGTTTATCTAGCTGCAGCCTCGCCATTAAGTGCCAAATTAACATCAGCCTTTGGTGATGTAGAATTATCAGCCATACTGGAGACAGCAGATGCTTGATCTGCTCACCCAGCATTTGTTACCCAATATAGGCAAAATTTTGCTGATTGTAGCGATATTGATGCTGGCGGTAGCCTATCTGACATTGGCCGAACGGAAAGTTATTGGCTATATCCAGATGCGTATTGGCCCCAATCGTGTGGGGCCGCGTGGCCTGCTGCAACCGATTGCTGATGGTCTGAAGTTATTACTTAAAGAAATCATCTTGCCCACGCGCTCCAATCTCTATTTGTTTGTATTGGCACCGGTATTAGCAATTGGTCCTGCTTTGGCAGCCTGGGCGGTTATCCCGTTTGACGCTGGCATGGTGTTGGCCGATATTAATGCCGGTTTGTTATATGTACTGGCTATTACCTCAATGGGTGTTTACGGCATTGTGATTGCTGGATGGGCCTCCAATTCACGCTATGCTTTTTTAGGCGCGATGCGCAGTGCCGCTCAAGTAGTCTCCTATGAAATTGCCATGGGTTTTGCCCTGGTAGGCGTACTGATTGCCGCTGGTAGCTTGAACCTGAGTGAGATTGTTATGGCTCAGCAAGGCGGTATTTTTTACTGGTACTGGTTACCTTTGTTACCGTTGTTTGTTGTGTATTTTGTCTCTGGTGTGGCGGAAACCAATCGCGCACCGTTTGATATTGCCGAAGGTGAATCCGAAATTGTTGCCGGCTTCCATGTGGAATATTCCGGGATGGCGTTTGCGATATTTTTCCTCGCTGAATACGCCGATATGATTTTGATTTCGATCCTGGCCGCCACCTTGTTTATGGGCGGCTGGTTATCACCTTTTGAAGGTATTCCGGTTTTAGAGCCGATGTTTGCCTGGGTACCGGGACTGGTCTGGCTATTACTGAAAACCAGTATGTTTCTGTTTATCTATTTATGGATCCGCGCCACCTTTCCTCGCTACCGTTATGATCAGGTGATGCGTCTCGGCTGGAAAGTATTTATACCAGTGACATTAGTTTGGCTGGTGATTATTTCGACCATGCAGGTGTTCGATATCGGGCCCTGGTTTAACAACATCGTCGAGGTGACAAGTCCATGAATGAGTCAATTCGTCACTTTTTTAAGAGTTTTCTGCTGTGGGAGTTAGTGCAGGGATTACGTCTGACCGGGCGACATTTGTTTTCGCGCAAGGTCACGGTGCAATATCCCGAAGAGCAAACGCCACAATCGCCACGTTTCCGCGGTTTACATGCTTTACGTCGGTATCCCAATGGTGAAGAACGCTGTATCGGTTGCAAGTTGTGTGAAGCGGTTTGCCCTGCATTGGCAATTACCATCGATACCGAACCTCGTGAAGACGGCACACGCCGAACCACGCGCTATGACATCGATTTATTCAAATGTATTTACTGTGGATTTTGTGAAGAATCCTGTCCCGTGGATTCAATAGTCGAAACCCGAGTATTTGCCTATCACTTTGAAAATCGTGGTGAAAACATTATGGACAAACAACAGTTGCTGGCGATTGGCGATAAATACGAGACGGAAATCGCTGCTGACCGGGAGGCTGATGCGCCTTATCGATAGGCCGGATAATTATGGAAAAAATACTGTTTTATTTTTTTGCTGGCATTTTATTGTTTGCCGCCACCATGGTGATTACCGTAAGAAATCCGGTGCGTGCAGCATTGTTTCTGGTGCTGGCCTTTTTTACCAGTGCAGCCATCTGGTTGATGCTGGAAGCCGAGTTTCTGGCGATCAGCCTGGTTTTGGTATATGTCGGTGCGGTGCTGGTGCTGTTCCTGTTTGTGGTCATGATGCTGGATATAGATACCAGTGCACTTAAGGAAGGATTTACCCGTTATCTGCCGTTAGGCTTATTAGTTGCCGTTTTGATCGTGCTGGAATTAATTGCCGTATTGGGTGCGGCGAATTTTGGTTTGGATCAGGTGCCAGTTCCTGAAGGTTCTGATGAAAGTAATACCAAAACGCTGGGCCGACTGTTGTATACGGTTTATGTTTATCCATTCGAAATCGCTTCGGTGATTCTGACGGTGGCCATCGTGGCAGCCATTACGCTGACCTTACGGCCCAATAAACGCAAAACTCAGGATCCAGCTGAGCAGGTCAAAGTTCGTAGTAAAGACCGCGTCCGTCTGGTGAAAATGGCCTCGGAAAAACGCCAGGATGGGAAAGGAAAACCATGATTGCTTTATCTGACTTTCTGATTGTTGCCGCTATTTTGTTCAGCTTGTCTGTTGCCGGTATTTTTCTCAATCGTAAAAACATCATTATCCTGCTGATGTGTATTGAATTGATGTTGCTGGCGGTTAACCTGAACTTTATTGCCTTTTCTTATTACGCCGGGGATGCCGCTGGCCAGGTATTTGTGTTTTTTATTCTGACTGTTGCGGCGGCTGAAGCAGCGATTGGCCTGGCAATCCTGGTCGTATTATTCCGCAATCTCAGCACCATCAATGTTGATGATCTCAACCGGTTAAAGGGCTAACGGCATGACCCAGACCCTGTTACTGACCATTGTTTTAGCCCCCTTACTGGGCAGTATCATTGCTGGTTTTTTTGGTCGTAGGATTGGCCGGAACTGGTCACATCGAGCGGCAATCGCCGGTGTCAGTATTGCGTTCTTTTTATCGCTCTGGGTGTTGAAGCTGGTAGTCATGGATGGCGCAACCTATAACCAGGCGGTATATCAGTGGCTGCAAGTTGGCAGCCTGAGCATTGAAGTCGGCTTTTTGGTTGATTCACTGACTGCAGTGATGATGACCGTGGTGACCTTTGTATCGCTGATGGTGCATATCTACACCATTGGTTATATGCATGATGATGACGGCTACAGCCGGTTTTTCAGTTATATCTCGCTGTTTACCTTCTCAATGCTGATGCTGGTGATGGCCAATAACTTTATGCAGCTGTTTTTTGGCTGGGAAGCGGTTGGCCTTGTTTCCTATCTGCTGATTGGTTTCTGGTACAAAAAGCCCACTGCAATTTACGCTAATCTCAAGGCATTTCTGGTCAATCGTGTGGGGGACTTTGGCTTTCTGCTAGGTATCGCTGCCGTATTGATGTATTCCGGTAGTCTGGATTATATGGAGGTATTTAATCAGGCTCCGGTGATGGCGGGGCAGACCATTTCCATATTTGATAATTACGCCTGGTCGTTAATGACGGTGATTGGCATTCTGTTATTTATCGGCGCAATGGGTAAATCAGCGCAGGTTCCACTGCATGTGTGGTTACCGGATTCGATGGAAGGCCCGACCCCGATATCTGCATTGATCCATGCGGCTACTATGGTCACGGCAGGTATCTTTATGGTGGCGAGAATGTCACCTCTATACGAATATTCTGAAACTGCACTGTCATTTATTCTGGTGATTGGGGCGATCACCGCTTTGTTTATGGGCTTTTTGGGCTTGATTCAGAACGATATCAAACGGGTTATTGCCTATTCAACCTTGTCACAGCTCGGCTATATGACCGTAGCACTTGGGGTGTCGGCTTATTCTGCCGCGATTTTTCATTTATTCACCCACGCATTTTTTAAAGCGTTGCTGTTTTTAGCGGCTGGTTCAGTGATTTTAGCGCTGCATCATCAGCAGGATATTCGGCAAATGGGCGGGCTGAAAAAATATCTGCCAATCACCTATTGGACGAGTCTGGTTGGTACGCTGGCGTTAATTGGTTTTCCCGGGCTGGCCGGTTTTTTCTCCAAGGATGCCATTATTATGGCGGTACATGAGTCGACCATCCCAGGCAGTAGCTTCGCCTTATGGGCTGTGATGATAGGGGTATTTGTTACCAGTCTGTACAGCTTTCGGCTTTTGTTTTTGGTGTTCCACGGCAAAGAACGTTTTGATGCGCATGGCCATCCGCCACATGAATCCCCTAGCGTGGTTACCTGGCCGTTGATTCTGCTGGCGATTCCATCGGTATTGGCCGGTTATTTGATTGGCACTTTGGTGTATGACAATTTCTTCAGCGATGCGATAACCGTTATGCCGCAGCATGATGTACTGGCAGCTGCCCACTATCATGGGTTAATCGGATTTATCAGCCATGGATTGATGACCGCACCGTTCTGGCTGGCAATGGCCGGTTTGGTAACCGCCTGGTATCTCTATCTCAAACGTCCGGATCTGCCTGCCAAAATTCAGCATCGACTGATGTGGCTATGGCAAATTCTGGAAAATAAATACGGCTTTGATGCATTTAACGACAAAGTTTTTGCCGGTGGATCACGAGGTCTGGGCTGGCTGTTCTCTCGCGTGGGTGATCGAATGTTAATTGATGGTTTAGTGGTTAACGGTACAGCACGAACAGTGGGTTTAATCTCGAGAGTAGGGCGCAAAATGCAGAGTGGTTATTTATACCATTACGCCTTTGTAATGATTATCGGGGTGTGGCTGTTGCTCACCTGGTTTGTGGTTTAGGAGCAAGCTGATTAGATGATGGACTTCCCGCTACTCAGTATATTGATTCTGCTGCCAATTATCGGCGGCGGTTTGCTGTTGTTCTGTAAACAGAATCAGATTTTGGCCCGCCAATTGGCTTTAGTTATCAGTGTCGTCACCATGATGCTGTCTTTTTTGCTGTATATCGGTTTTGATAACACCAGTCATCAAATGCAGTTTGTTGAACGCCTGTCATGGATCGCCACATTTAATATCGAGTATTACCTTGGCATTGATGGCTTTTCGATGCCACTGATGATCCTGACCACGATATCTACAGTTCTGGTTGTTATCGCTGGTTGGCAGGTCATTCAGGATCGGGCAGCACAATACATGGCTGCTTTTTTGATTATGGAAGGCTTGATGCTGGGTGTGTTTGCAGCGCTTGATGCCATTCTGTTCTATCTATTTTTTGAATCAATGCTGATTCCGCTGTTTCTGGTGATCGGCATCTGGGGAGGACCCAATCGGGTCTATGCCACGATTAAGTTTTTTCTGTATACCTTTTTCGGCTCAGTGTTTTTGCTTATTGCACTGTTATATCTGCAATTTCAGGCGGGCAGTTTTTCGATTCTGGACTTTCATGCTGTCAGCTTGACTCTGACTCAACAGATATGGATTTTCCTGGCATTTTTAATTGCCTTTGCAGTGAAGATTCCGATGTGGCCGGTACATACCTGGTTACCCGATGCTCACGTTGAAGCGCCTACCGGTGGTTCGGTAATTCTGGCGGCGATCACGCTGAAAATCGGTGGTTATGGTCTACTACGTTTTGCTCTGCCGATTACCCCGGATGCCAGTATGACGCTGGACTGGCTGGTCATTGGCTTATCGTTGATTGCCATTGTTTACATTGGCTTTGTCGCGTTGGCGCAATCCGATTTGAAAAAACTGATTGCCTATTCAAGTATTGCTCATATGGGTTTTGTCACCCTGGGCTTGTTTATTATATTTCGGATTACTGCCAATGAGGCAATCACTATCGGTATCGGGAATGGGCAGGTGCTGGCGATTGAAGGTGCGATGGTCCAGATGATTTCGCATGGCTTTATCGCTGCGGCGATGTTCCTCAGCGTGGGCGTGTTATACGACCGGATGCATACCCGGGAAATCAGTGCCTATGGCGGTGTCGCCAACAGCATGCCGAAATTTACCGCGTTGGCCGTGTTCTTTGCGATGGCCAATGCCGGGTTGCCCGGTACTTCAGGTTTTGTCGGTGAGTTTATGGTGATCCTGGCGGCGTTTCAGGCCAACTTCTGGTATGCCTTTCTGGCGGCCACGACTTTAATTCTGGGCGCGGCTTATACCTTGTGGATGGTCAAACGGGTATTTTTTGGAGAGATCGCCAATGACCAAGTCGCTAAATTACAGGATATTAACTCACGGGAAATGCTGCTGTTGGCAAGTCTGGCGGTCATTGTCTTAGTGATTGGTATTTGGCCCGATCCGTTACTTAATGTGATGCATGCGTCGGTAGATAATCTGCTGCTGCAAATCACTCAGTCAAAGCTTTAAAGGAAACACCATATGGCGTTTGAGGTTCCAAATATGCTGTTTGCCTTGCCAGAGATGCTGCTGCTGGCTATGTGCTGTATTGTGCTGCTCGTGGTCGCTTTTACCGGTAATCGTCGAATCAATCTGGTACATGCATTAAGCCAATTGAGTCTTTTAGTAACCTTTTTCACGGTTTTCTGGATGATGGGTGAGGGTGGGCTGACCTTTTCTGAAACTTATATCAAAGACCCGCTTAGCGATATCCTTAAACTGGCGATCTGTCTGGTAAATATGCTTGTGTTGAGTTATTCCTATAGTTATTTACAGGCCCGAAATTTATTGCAGGGCGAATTTTATGTACTGGCCTTGTTTGCCACCCTGGGTATGCTGGTAATGGTGTCGGCACATCACTTTTTGACGCTGTATTTAGGGTTGGAATTGATGTCGCTTTGTCTATACGCCATGGTGGCCATGCAACGAGATTCATTTGCCGCTACCGAAGCCGGAATGAAGTACTTTATTTTGGGCGCATTGGCTTCGGGCATGTTGTTATACGGCATGTCGATTATCTACGGGGTCACTGGTGAATTAGGTATCCAGGCCATAGCCGTAGCATTAGACACTGAAGAATTGAATCAGACAGTCCTGAGTCTGGGCATTGTGTTCTTGGTGATTGGTATCGGCTTCAAGTTTGGTGCGGTACCGTTTCATATGTGGTTACCGGATGTCTATCAGGGGGCGCCCACAGCTATTACTTTATTTGTCGCTAGTGCCCCCAAAATAGCGGCTTTTGCCTTGTTGATACGTATATTGACGGAAGGTATGGGCGATATGCTTAGTGTCTGGCGCAATATGCTGATCATGCTGGCCGTATTGTCGATTATCCTGGGTAATCTGCTGGCAATTGCACAGAGCAACTTAAAGCGGATGCTGGCCTATTCCACCATTTCGCACGTTGGTTTTTTATTATTAGGTGTTTTAGCCGGAACACAGGCAGGCTATGCTGCAGCATTGTTTTACACCCTGGTCTATGCACTGATGACATTAGGCAGTTTTGGTATGATTCTGCTGCTGAGTCGTGAGGGCTTTGAAGCTGAAGAGATAGAAGACTTTAAAGGTCTGGGGCAACGCCACCCCTGGCATGCGTTGATGATGCTGTTACTGATGTTTTCCATGGCGGGTATTCCACCACTGGCCGGTTTCTATGCGAAATTAGGCGTGATTAAATCAGTCGTCGATGTTAATTTACTGGCCGTTGCTATTGTTGCTGTCGTGATGTCGGTTATAGGTGCGTATTATTATTTGCGAGTGGTCAAGGTGATGTTTTTCGACACTGCCACCGAAAAGCCCCATATCGCAGCCACAACCTCAATGCAGTACCTGCTGAGTGGCAACGTATTAGCAGTACTGTTACTCGGTTTGTTTCCGGGAAGTTTATTTGCGCTTTGCGCCAGAATATTTAGTTAGGTTTAAAAATGTCGATTTGGTTACTGCTGTTGATAATGTTTGTGCTGGCAAATTTACCATGGGTAAATTCAAGATTATTTCTGTTTATCCCGTTAAAAAATGGTAAAAATGCCTGGTTAAGACTGTTTGAAGTAGTAGTATATTATTTTGTAGCTTTACTGGTCTCCATCGCTTTTGAGCAGCAGTATGCAGGCAATATTTATCCCCAGCAGTGGGAGTTTTTTGTCACTACCTTGAGTTTGTTTCTGGTGTTTGCCACACCGGGCGTAGTGTATCGGCATCAATGGTTGCCATTACAGCAAAAGCTCCGTTAAAAATCGCAAAAATGCGCCTGTTAAGGGCGTAGTAATTCAATCCGAAACTTCAAAAGACTGCTATCAGGGCACTTACAGGCTTTGATATCAATTCGGGATGCATCCCGAAGCATTGTAGTTTAGAATTTGCGGGTTTAACTCCCTGATGATGTAAACAACATCGGTTTTTCACACAAAAGAGACAGGATTATGGCTTCTTCCGATTTATCCAAGTACAGAAATATTGGTATTTTCGCTCACGTTGATGCGGGCAAAACCACCTCCACCGAACGTATTCTTAAACTGACCGGTAAAATTCATAAATCCGGTGAGGTTCATGATGGTGAATCCACCATGGACTTTATGGATCAGGAAGCCGAACGCGGTATTACTATCCAGTCAGCAGCCACAACCTGTGAATGGAAAGGCCATCGTCTGAACGTTATCGATACCCCAGGTCACGTTGACTTCACGATTGAAGTATATCGTTCACTGAAAGTATTGGACGGCGGTATTGGTGTTTTCTGTGGTAGTGGTGGTGTTGAGCCGCAATCAGAAACCAACTGGCGTTATGCGAATGACTCAGAAGTTTCTCGTCTGATCTTTGTTAATAAGCTGGATCGTATCGGTGCTGATTTCTACCGTGTTGTAAAACAGGTTGAAGACGTACTGGCAGCAACGCCACTGGTAATGGTTTTGCCAATCGGTATTGAAGATGAATTTACCGGTGTTGTCGATTTGCTGACCCGTAAAGCATGGATCTGGAAAGATGAGAAAAATGCTGAAGACTACACCATCGAAGAGCCACCAGCTGATATGGCTGACCAAATTGAAGAATGGCGTGAAAAACTGATCGAAACTGCTGTAGAGCAGGATGATGATCTGATGGAAAAATATCTGGAAGGTGAAGAGCCTTCTATCGAAGATCTGAAAAGATGTATCCGTAAAGGTACATTGCAATTGGATTTCTTCCCAACATACTGTGGTTCGGCATTCAAAAACAAAGGTATGCAGTTAATCCTGGATGCCGTTGTTGATTACCTGCCTGATCCAACTGAAGTTGATCCACAACCAGAAGTTGATTTGGAAGGTAACGAAACCGGTAAACACGCTATAGTTGATATCAAAGGCCCACTGCGTGCACTGGCATTCAAAATCATGGATGACCGTTTTGGCGCATTGACTTTCGTTCGTGTCTACTCAGGCGAATTGAAAAAAGGCGATACCATCCTGAATACTTTCACCGGCAAAACAGAACGTGTTGGTCGTATGGTGGAAATGCACGCCAATGATCGTAACGAACTGGATTACGCACACGCTGGTGACATTATCGCCATCGTCGGTATGAAAGATGTTCAGACTGGACACACCTTATGTGACCCGAAAAATCCGGCGACATTGGAACCAATGGTCTTCCCGGATCCCGTTATCTCAATCGCGATTGCGCCTAAAGATAAAGCTGCCGCTGAAAAACTCGGTGTTGCACTGGGCAAAATGATTAAAGAAGATCCTTCTTTCCGTGTTGAAACCGATGACGATAGCGGTGAAACCATTATGAAAGGTATGGGTGAATTACATTTGGATATCAAAGTCGATATCCTGAAGCGTACCCATAACGTTGATGTAATTGTTGGTGAACCGCAGGTTGCTTACCGTGAAACCATTACGCAAAAAATCGAAGACAGTTACACCCACAAGAAACAATCGGGTGGTTCTGGTCAATTCGGTCGTATTGACTACATCATTGAACCAGGTGAACCAGGCAGCGGTTTCAATTTTGAATCAACCGTAACCGGTGGTAGCGTTCCTCGTGAATACTGGCCAGCTGTTGAAGCCGGCTTCAAGAAAATGATGGGCCGTGGTGTTTTAGCGGGCTTCCCATTACTTGACGTCAAAGTAAACTTGTTTGATGGTGCATTCCACGCCGTGGATTCATCAGCAATGGCCTTTGAAATTGCTGCGATGGGTGCGTTCCGTCAAACCATTCCGAAAGCGGGCCCACAATTGCTGGAGCCGATCATGAAAGTAGATGTGTTCTGCCCGGATGATAACGTTGGTGATGTTATCGGTGACTTGAACCGTCGTCGTGGCATGATCAAATCGCAGGATGCCGGTGCAACTGGCGTACGTATTAAAGCTGAAGTCCCACTGAGCGAAATGTTCGGTTACATCGGTACTCTACGTACGATGACATCTGGTCGTGGTCAGTTCTCTATGGAGTTCCTGCACTACTTGCCATGCCCACGTAACGTGGCAGAAGAGGTTATTAAAGAAGTTAAAGAACGTGAAGCTGCTGCGAAAAAATAAGCAGTCTACTAAAAGTTCTATTGAGAAAGGGGCGTTTATCGCCCCTTTTTTTTGGCCAAAAATTGACCTTAACTCAGGTTAGCCCAGTATTGAAAGAACTAGTCTATGCTGAGCTTTCTTTACAATGGACAAGGCTGAAAAATGGACCTGAAAAGCGGGTATCCCTACTGGGCGATTAGAAATGGATTGATGCGAATCTTTCCGGCTCAGGATCAGGATATTGACTGTGATGTAGCAGTTATTGGCGGTGGTATAACCGGAGCTTTGATTGCTGACGATCTCAGTTCAAATGGATATGCCGTGGCGGTTATCGAACAACGGGATATTGGCTGGGGCAGCACTGCTGCCAGTACCGCTATGCTGCAATACGAAATTGATACTCATCTGACTGAGCTTGCAGAATTGTATGGCGAAGTGGATGCATTAAAAGCTTATCGGGCATGTGCAGAGGCAATTAATGGCCTTAAAAAACTTGCTGAGACTGTCGGTGATGTCGATTTTGAAATGCAGGAAAGTCTGTATTATGCCAGTCGCAGTCGTGATAAAAAATCCCTAAAAGCTGAATTTCTGTTACGACAAAAACATGGATTTGATGTTGAATGGTTGGAATCAGACGCGATAAAAAAATTGTATGGTTTTAAATCATCCGGGGCCATCCTTAGCAAACTGGCTGCTCGAGTTGACCCTTATCGACTGGCGCATAAACTTCTGGACAGGCTGAAAAGTAGTGGCCATCACGTTTATGACCGAACCGAAATAAAAGATTTGAAGCCTTCTGATAAACAGGTTGTTTTAACGACAACGTCTGGATTTAAAATTGTTTGTAAACACGTGGTAATAGCAACGGGTTATGCCAGTCAGAAATTACTGAAACAAAATGTAGCATCAAATCGCAGCAGTTATGCCTTTATCACCGACCCGATAGATCCCGAGTTACTGGGCGAATTAAATAAAACCATGATGTGGGAATCCACCAGACCGTATCTTTATATGCGAACTACTGGCGATGGTCGTTTGTTGGTCGGTGGGGAAGATGATGATATTGATATCCCGGCAAAACGGGATAAACGTGTCGATAAAAAAGCCCAGACTCTGGCCAAGAAAGTCGAAAAATTGTTTCCCAAACTACCAATGAACCCGACATTTTCCTGGGCGGGTACCTTCGCTGAAACGGAAGATGGCTTGCCATTTTTTGGTGCTCATCCCCAATATGGTGAACGTGTGCAGTTTGCCATGGCCTATGGTGGAAACGGTATTACCTACAGCATGATTGGTGCTGGCTTGTTAAGAGCGAATATCGAACAGCGCGAACACCCGTTAGCGGAGCTGTTTTCTTTCTCCAGATTAGACCAAAGCAACAACGATTGATGCACTGACACAGAACAATACAGTCCATAATGCCGAACGTTTCAGCACGAAAATAATTAAAAAGCCGCCGAGCGCAATCAGTAAATCCAGCCAATGATTTACGCCTTCAGTGAAAATCGGATCGTATAAAGCAGCGGCCAGTAAACCGACTACAGCTGCGTTAATGCCGGCAACAACGGCACCTGCATTGGGCAGATGAGCAAGTTGCTGCCACAGCGGTAATATCGCCAGCAATAATAAAAACCCCGGAACAAAAATGGCGAGGGTAGCCAGTAGGGCATTCCAGGCCGAGGGCAATTGAGTGGGGATTTCAGCGCCGAGATAGGTTGCCAGCGTAAACATCGGGCCAGGAACGGCCTGAGCGGCACCATAACCGGTTAAAAACTGATCGGTGGTGAGCCAACCAGTGGCAACGGTCTGTTGTTCGAGCAACGGCAACACAACATGGCCACCACCAAATACCAATGCGCCGGCCTGATAGAAGCCAGCCAGCATATTAGTGGTATTAAGCTCACTGCCTGCAAAAAGACTGAGAATAAGCAGCAACATAAACACACTGAATAATATCCACGCGGTTTGTTTGCCATAATTGACCGGGAATCTAAAATCCGCTGAAAGTTGTTGCTGGCGACATAAAAACCAGCCTGCCAGTCCACCCAGGATAATCACTGCAATTTGCATAATCGCCAGATTGAAAATCAACAGTAAGGCAAAACTGAACAGTGCTATCAAGATACGTTGCCAGTCCGGCGTCAGTTTCTGAGCCATACTGATAACGGCATGAGCGACCACCGCAACCGCCACCAGTTTTAGACCATCAATAATAGCCATGCCGATAGCATTGTCCAGCTGATGAGCAATGGCGGCAAAAGCAAACAGCAGTAATGCAGAAGGCAGGGTAAACGCGATAAAAGCAGCAATGGCACCAAGCCAGCCAGCGCGAAACAAGCCAATTGAAAATCCCATCTGGCTACTGGCTGGGCCAGGTAAAAACTGTGTAACAGCAAGTAACTGAGAAAACTGCTGTTCAGAAAGCCATTGCCGTTTATTGATAAATTCAGTGCGAAAATAACCAATGTGAGCAATCGGTCCGCCAAACGCCGTCAGACCCAGTTTGAGAAAGGCTAAAAACACATCAATGACATGATGCAGATTGTTTGGTGCCTTCACAGTTCTTTCCTCTGGTTAATCGGTATGGCTGGTAGCATCCATCCGTAACAGTTCCAATAATCGTTGCATATCATCGGGTAAGGGGATCTGCCAGCTTACTGCTTCCCCAGTAGTCGGATGATCAAACCCCAGTAAACCGGCATGTAAAGCCTGACGATGTGTATTCTGCAAGGCAGCCAGACAGCTATCCGTCATCCCTTTTGGTGTTTTAAACCGGCCACCATATAAAGGATCGCCCAATAAAGGATGGCGAATATGCGCCATATGCACACGGATCTGGTGAGTGCGCCCGGTTTCCAGTTTGCAACGCAAATGGGTATGTGCCCGAAAGCGTTCCTCAATCCGATAGTGTGTCACGGCAGGTTTACCGTTTTGTGTCACGGCCATACGTTTACGATCAATATGATGTCTACCAACTGGTGCATCAACCGTTCCCCCGGCGGTAAACACACCGCAGGCAATGGCCTGATATTCACGAATTACGGTACGCTGCTGTAGTTGGCTGATTAATGAATGATGTGCTTGCAGACTTTTAGCGACCATTAATAGTCCGGTAGTGTCTTTATCAATGCGATGCACAATCCCGGCGCGCGGAATATGAGTAAGTTGGGGCGCATGAGCCAATAACGCGTTGACCATTGTGCCATTCTGGTTGCCAGCGCCAGGATGCACTACCATGCCTGCCGCTTTATTGATGATTAATACATCGTCATCTTCATAAATAATATCCAGTGCGATAGTTTCGGCCTGCCAGTTATCTTCATGAATAATCTGCTGTGCGGCAATTTCAATCTGGTCACCGGTGCGTACCGCATCTTTAGGGCGACAGACTTTCTGATTGACCAATACATCGCCGGCTTTAATCCATTTGGTCAGCTGACCGCGGGAGTATTCTGAGAACAGCTGGGCCAAGGCCTGATCGACACGCAAGCCACTTAATGACTCGGGAATGGTGGCATCTAGTTTAATAATCTCGGTCATGAATGGCTTTGCATAAAATGGGTTACGTATTATAACGTAGCTTGATACATCGCCGTGAAACGGACGAAAGGGGGATTATGAAACGACTGCTGATATGTCTTGCATTGCTACTGACTTCGACCTGGATTCAGGCTGAGCCAAATATGGCTTTACTGGCTTCATCCTGCGCGACTTGTCATGGTACCAATGGCCACAGCAAAGGTGAAATGCCCAAACTTGCAGGTTTGGAGCAAGATTATTTTATTGAACAGATGCTGGGGTTTGCCAGCGGGGCGAGAGAGTCTTCTGTTATGCGACATCATGCTGCGGCGTACAGCGAAACTGAAATTCGCCTATTGGCAGAGTATTTCTCTAAACAATAATTTGCTTCAAATCTTTTGGCAATATGGGCAGAAATAGGTCGCCCGCTGTGACTGGCGAATCAATTCTATTGGATGACCACATTGTTTACAGCCTTGTTTCTGCCGGGCATAAACCCATAATTCCTGAGCAAAATATCCGGGTTTGCCTTCGCTATCCCGAAAATCCCGTAAGGTTGTCCCGCCCGCTGCAATAGCTTTTTCCAATGTCAGTTTGATCGCGGCAACCAGTTTTTCTGCCTGTTTTTTTGTTAGTTTTGCAGCTATCAGCTGAGGGTGAATGGCGGAGAGAAACAGCGATTCACTGGCATAGATATTCCCCACACCTACAACGATCTCCGCATTCATAATAAAAGTTTTAATGCTGACCTGACGTTTACGGCTACGTTGGAACAGATATTCGGCGTCAAAATCCTCCCCCAGTGGCTCTGGCCCCAGATGGTTTAATAACGGATGTTGCAGCGGTGGCTCACTGGTCCACAATACAGCCCCAAAGCGGCGTGGATCGGTAAAGCGCAGAATAATATCATTGGCAAACACAATATCAACATGATCGTGTTTTTCGGCTGGCTGAAAAGCAGTCAGAATACGTAACCGCCCGGACATACCCAGGTGGATAAACAGCGTGCCTTCAGTGGTATGCAACAATAAATACTTGGCGCGGCGGCTGACCGACTGAATGATTTTCCCACACAGTTTTTCATCCAGGTTGTCAGTGATAGGCCAGCGCAGTCGAGAGTCACGAATGACAACCTGCTTAACCTGCTGATTTTCTATATATGGCGCAATGCCACTGCGGGTGGTTTCGACTTCAGGTAATTCAGGCATATCACTCGTTTATTGAAAAGAGGGCAGGAATAATGGTGGCTGGAAACAGATATTGTAATTGTTGTTGATGATCAGTAAGCGTAAGACCTTCCTCGCTATGTGATACAACAAATTTACGCTGTGTGTTATCGGTTAATTTAATGGTCACTTCCTGCTCATCCGGTGTACTTGTTTCATCATCTAACATGATAACAACCTGCATGGCATAAGCCTGTTGCCAGTTTTGCAAAAGTGCCAGGAGTTTATCCTGAGGATAATTTTGCGGCATGGAGTGCCAGCTGTCATTTTGCTGAACTATGGAGAGTGCCGCGTATTTTTGCTGGCCCTGTTGGTTTTGCAGCTCAGGCAAGTGCAGAGCTGCAATTTTGCTGGCCGGATCCAATAAACGGTTATCGACAAAGCTACTGGCACTGGCACCGAGTAATGGTGAAATATCATCGTTAATTAAATAAATCTGCTGATTGTGCAGAATATAACGATACCCGCTGAGCGGTTCAGTATCACCAAAAGCAAAATGGTATTCATTGAAAACTAATGACAACTCAGGCTGCTGCAGTCCGAATTCTGCCAGGTCAGTTGTTTGTGTCACCGGGATCTGTTGATGAGCTGGTTGTTGTAACAGACTGAGTAACAGATTGATCCGGGTTTGATTGGCTCGCACATGTATTGGCTGGCTTAACTGCCATTGCTGATCGCGTTGCAAGTGAATGGTTTGCTGTTCACGGCGAACAATTGTAATTTGATTGACCTGTGCCGCCTGAATTTTATCAGTGATATAAGCTGAATCCTCTACTTGCGATTCTGTCATTAACCACACTAATAGAACCGCAACCACCAATAACAGCAGATTGGTCAGATATGTGCTTTTCATCAGCGTCTTCTAATCCACCAGATACTTATGCCAATCAAAAGCAGACTAAGTGGTAATCCGAGTAAAAATCCAATACCAATAAATAATGATTGGTGCTCGGTTAATACCAGTTGGTTATCTCGGGTTGTGATGACCGGAATATCGATTGAATCATCCTCAGCAACCAGCCAGTTTGCCAGAGCCATCGCAAGTTCAAGATTGGCCGCTGTGCCAAGATACAGGTCGGAGACAAAATCGCCATCACCAAATACGGCAACACGTTGTTGTTGAGTTGTTGAAACAGGTTTTTCCATTAATACGCTGAGCATTAACGGCCCTGGAATATCGATTTCTGCATCAAAACGTAAATCATCCAGACTAGTGCCGGTCATATCACCTAATTCAGACCAGCTATCACTTTGTGATTGCATCAGCTCAGTAACTTGCCAAGCAGATTCAGCTTCTGATAATTGAATAGCATGCGCTTCTGGCATCAGGGTGACGCTGGAAGTGGCTGCCGTAACCGGGTGATTGGCGTAATCTGTCACAATCACAAAACGTGGATCTTCCAGACCTAATTTACCGGCATTGGGATCCACCATCGTACCCGGTACAAAGCTCAGATTAAGCTGTTCACGGATGGCCGCCAAGCCCGTATCAGTGTCAGGTTCGCTGAGCCAGAGCAGATTACCGCCTTGCTGCAACCATGACTGTAACTGGACAATATCGCTTTGCGGCCAGGCGGCTTGTGAACTGGCAATAACCAATACAATTTTTTTATCCTCGCTGTTAAGTTGCATCGCTTCTGTCATGGTCAGAGATTGCACCTCAAAGCCGGTGCTATTCAACTGTTGTCCCCATTGCGACATATCAAATGCACCATCACCGGCAATATCCCGTTCACCATGACCAGTAATAAAGATTAATTCAGGCAAGTTACTGCGACTGACTTTTATAATGGCATTGCTTAGCGATTGCTCAGATAAATCATATACATGTTGTTGTCCCTGTTGACCTGAAACTACCATTTCAGCCTGCTGCTGAATGTCCAGTTCACGAACCCGCTGTGGCTGGCTGACAGGATCAATAAACGACACTGTAAGTTGCTGACTATGCTGTTGATAGCGCTTTAATAAACTTTCTGCTGCTGATTGATACTGATGTCCGGGACTGATAAATACTTCTATTGTCACTGGTGTTTCAAGCGACTGTAATAATTCGGTAGTAGCAGAAGAGAGGGTATGTCGCTGGTTAGCTGTCCAGTCTGACTCAAAGCTGTAACGATTCGAAAGAACGGCTACTGCGATAATCACTACCAGCAATAAAATGTAAAAGATGATCTGTTGCAGGCGATGTTGATATTTAAACTGTTTTGACATCTTCATAGACTCAACCTCGCTGCATCAAGTCGCCGAATAGTCATCAGAATAAATACCACGCAGAACAGAGCAAAAAAGCTTAGATCAACACTGTTAATCTGTCCTGCCAGCAGCGGTTGAAAATGTCCTAACAGGGATAACCAGGCCAGCCAGTTAATTTGGCCTGAAACAGCGCTGGCCGCAGCAAAATCAATTATCCATAATAAAAACAGTAAACAGAATGTCATCACCGCTGCAATAATCGGCTGGGTGGTGAGTGATGATAAAAATATTCCGGCGGCCAAGAAACTGGCTACCAGCAAAAACAGCCCGAACATGCTCACACCAAACTGGTAAAAATCGATTGCTGATCCGGCAAGCAGCGATAGTGGCATTAAAGCAATCAATGCTAATTGCAGCAGAAAAAAACCAAGATATCCGAGGTATTTACCTAACACAATCTGACTGGCGGAAAGTGGCGCAGAGATCAAAAGAGGCAGACTATGGTTACGATGTTCATCAGCAAAAGCCCGCATGGTGATAAATGGGGCAATCAATAGCAACACCAGAGCAGCATTGCTTAATAATGGCGCAATAATCATTTCTGTTACACCGGCAGCTCCCGGGATGGCTGAAATCTGGCCCTGAATCTGAGCAAAATACTCAATATGACTGAGAAACATATATGCCAGTAAAAACTGTACTAATGCCAGCATTATCCAGGCAAAAGGAGACAAAAACAGTCGCGAAATTTCAAGTCTTGCCACGCACCACATCAGTTTTTAACCTCAGCTAGCGGTGCGTCATCTTTTATCAGATGCATAAAAATATCTTCCAGCGAGTCCTGTTCACGCAACAGTTCCTGCAGTTGCCAGTGTTTAGATACGGCACTCGCTATCAGGTTTTCTGTAGGATCCTGTTCCGGGTGATAAAGGATTCGAAACTGATTGGCTGAAACGGGCTCCACCGAAGACACATTCGTTAGAGCCTGAAGCTCGGTGATCGGTGGCGGGGCAGATAAAGTGATCCTCAGGCTGCTGTTGAGTCTTTGCTGATGCAGAGCTGTCAGGCTATCGGCAAACATGACCTGGCCTTTACTGATGATTTGTACCCGATCGCAGAGCATTTCCACTTCTGGCAGAATATGCGTCGACAGTATCACGCTATGTTCATTGGCCAGTTCACGAATGAGTTCGCGGATCTGCCGAATTTGTAGGGGATCCAGACCAGAAGTCGGTTCATCCAAAATGACCACCGCCGGGTTATGCACGATCGCCTGAGCGATGCCGGTACGCTGTTGGTAGCCTTTGGATAATTGACCGATCAAACGTCGCTGGACATCACCCAGTCCACAGCGCTCAATGACCGTTGCAACTGCAGATTTAAGTTGCTGGCCTTTGAGCAGATTGAGTCTGGCACAATGCTGTAAATATTCGTTGACGGTCAATTCACGATATAACGGCGGATTTTCCGGCAGATAGCCCAGTTGAGCCTTGGCCTGCTTAGGTTGCGACAATAAATCAAAACCATTGATATGGATCTCGCCTTTATCCGGCGCCAGATTACCGCTAAGCATTTTCATAGTGGTGCTTTTACCAGCACCATTGGGACCGAGAAAACCCAGTATTTCTCCGCGTTTTACCGTGAGATCGATATTTTGAACCACAACATTGGGTCCAAAATAACGTGACAGATTTTGTGCTTCCAGCAATATAGTCATAGCGCACTATAATACGGTTTTGAGGTGAATCGTCTACTACGTTGTTGCAACATAGATATCATCTGAGATTTCAATATTTTTGGAGCGCGGCACAGTTCATCTCATTGCCCAAAATAAAGAACAATTTTAAGTTTAATTTATTCGAGCCATAAAAAAACCCGCATTAAAGAGCGGGTTTTTTTAGAAGCAGTAAACAATAGTGTTACTTGATTTTTGCTTCTTTATACATCACGTGTTGACGGATAACGGGATCAAACTTTTTGATTTCCATTTTTTCCGGCATGGTGCGTTTGTTTTTATCAGTAGTGTAGTAGTGACCTGTACCTGCTGATGAAACTAATTTGATTTTATCGCGCATGTCCTGACTCCTTAGATTTTTTCGCCGCGGCTACGGAGATCAGATAAAACGGTATCAATACCTCTTTTATCAATGATACGCAGACCATGATTGCTGACACGCAATTTTACCCAACGGTTTTCAGACTCAACCCAAAAACGGTGTGAGTGAAGGTTAGGTAGGAAACGGCGTTTTGTTTTGTTGTGAGCGTGTGAAACATTGTTTCCGCTCATAGGGCGTTTGCCCGTTACCTGACATACTCTGGACATGTTAATCCTGCTCCTGATGCATTTTTAGTGACTGACGCGTCCTGCCAACGCATCATTCTGAATAAACTAAGCCGGACTTTATACCATATGTGCTATCTGATGTGTAGCAGTTTTAAGCTATAAATCAGCTGAGGCCCATTTTGTCGAGCTGTGCTGAAACGCTCTCTTTATCGAGTACACCAATTTTGCGCATCACAATTTTGCCTTCGGGCGAAATCAGATAATGCGTTGGTGTCACCCGAACATTATTAAATGCGCTGGAAATTTCGCCTTCACTGTCCCAGATAAGCGTGTAGGGAAGACCCCGGTCTTCACGCATTGCCTTGATATGTGAAGGTGTGTCGTGGGGCAGTGAAACGCCCAGCATGACCAAGCCTTTTTTTGCGTATTCTTCATGCAAAGCAATGAGTTCGGGCAGTTCCTGAATACACGCCGGGCAATCAGTCGCCCAGAAAATCATCAATATTGGTTTACCGGCATATTCGGTGAAATTATGCATTTTTCCGTCTACATCCTCAAACGTAAGTTCGGTGTAGGCCGGAGCGGTAGCATTCTTGTACATAAAGACGACAAACAATAATGCAAATAGGGCGGCTATAAACAGTGCAAAACGTTTTCCAGACTTCATTTTATCTCTCAGTTTGCTGGGTTAATTGACCTAGAGATTCTGTCAGTTTCAGATTTTCACGATAATCCACCGGACAATCAATAACGGTGACTGTATTTCTGTCCAAAGCTTCTTTTAAAACAGACATTAACTCTTCGGTCTTATTCACTCTGACACCCGTTGCGCCAAATGATTGCGCATATTGTACAAAATCCGGATTGCCGAATTTTACATTACTGGTTCGGCCAAACTGGTTTTGCTGTTTCCATTCAATCAGACCGTAGCTTGCATCGTTCCAAATCAGAATGACAATCGCGATATTCAAACGAATGGCTGTCTCAATTTCCTGAGAGTTCATCAGAAAACCAGCGTCACCGGTTACTGCAACGACTTTGCGTTCCGGATGTGCCAGTTTGGCTGCAATTGCACCCGGAACTGCTATGCCCATGCTGGCAAAGCCATTGGAAATAATGCAGGTGTTCGGGTATTCACAGCGGAACATTCGTGACATCCACATTTTATGGGCACCCACATCGCAGATTACGATATCTTCCAGATGCATGGCGGTACGCAGATCCCAGATGATTTTCTGTGGTTTAACAGGGAATTCGGTATCACGGCGATGCTGATTCATTTCTGTAATCAGACTATCGCGTAAAGTACGCATGGCCTTACCTTCGTGCGGCGTGGTTAGGGCTGCAATTCGATTCAGACTGTGCGTAATATTGCCCACAACACCCAATACCACACTGTAATATCCATCAACCTCAGCATGGGTGGTATCAATATGAATCAGCGTGCGATCCCGTGAGGGATGCCAGAGATAGGGGTGGTATTCAACCATGTCGTAGCCGATACAAATAATTACATCGGCATTGGCAAAGCCGGTATTCACATAGTCATTTGACTGCAACCCAACACTGCCCAGTGACATGGGATGACCAAACGGAATGACGCCTTTGGCCATAAAGGTGTTGGCGACAGGAATTCCCAGCTTTTCAGCAAATTCTGTAAGCGCTTTAGCGGCATGCGCACGAATGACGCCATTACCCGCCAGAATAATCGGATTTTCTGCATTGGAAATTAATTCTGCTGCTCGTTCGATATGTTCAGCAGCCGGTTCAGGAGGTGTGGCGTGTTTGACCCGCAGTGGAGCATCGTCAATTTCCATCTCGGCAATATTTTCAGGAAACTCAATAAAACAGGCACCGGTTTTCTCGGTCTGCGCCACTTTAAAAGCTTTGCGAACAATTTCCGGAATCACTTCAGGGCTGACAATTCGAGTGGAGTATTTGGTGATGGGCAAAAACATCGCTTCCAGATTCAGGACCTGATGCGATTCTTTATGCAAGCGATTGGTCGAAGCCTGACCGGCAATGGCTACCAGGGGGGCATGATCCATATTGGCATCAGCCACACCGGTAATCAGATTGGTCGCACCCGGACCGAGTGTCGCCATACAGACTCCTGCACGGCCAGTGAGTCGACCATAAACATCTGCCATAAAGGCCGCACCTTGTTCATGCCGGGTGGTAATAAACTGAATGGAGGAATCCAGCAAGGCGTCCATGACATCCAGATTCTCCTCACCGGGAATACCAAAAACATATTCCACACCTTCATTTTCCAGAGTACGGACAAATAGCTCTGCTGCTTTCATTTTTTCGCTCCGCGATGAATGGCTTTAAAAAAGGGGCTTTCGCCTCTAGGGTCTGTTGATCTTTCATAGCCACCACTGCTGGAGGCTATTTTTTTCGTCCTACAAGGCGGAAATGATGCGATGTAGTTGTTCTACATAAGTCATTTTCAACACTGTAGGGCGGAAAAATAGTCCCAGCCCTTTGGGTTGTGACTGAAAATGTACCACTCCACGTTGCTCGTCATGTATTTAGAGCAACTACAAAAACGTCTGGAACGTTTTTAAGCGTAAGCCCCTTAGGGGTGAGATACATGGATGTATCTCACAAACTGCATTCCTCGCGCCTTGATTGGAGCATTTTAGTCACAACAGAGGCGGCTCTGAAAGATCAACAGACCCTAGGTTTCACTGAAATGCTGTTGGAATTTGTTTATGCCAATCAGTGACCTGTTGGTATTGATGAGCAACATTAAGTAAACGTGCCTCATCGAAATAATTACCAATGATCTGTAAACCAGCAGGTAAGCCATTGGCAAAACCTGCCGGAATTGACATACCGGGCAAACCAGCAAGATTGGTATTAATGGTATAGATATCCGCTAAATACATGGCTACTGGATCATCGGCTTTATCACCCAGTTTAAAGGCTGTGGTTGGCGCGGTAGGTCCCATAATCACATCAACTTCTTCAAATGCCTGTTGGAAGTCATCGCTTATCAAACGGCGGCATTTCTGAGCTTTAAGATAGTAGGCATCGTAATAACCGGCAGATAGTGCATAGGTTCCGATCATGATGCGACGTTTAACTTCGTCACCGAAACCTTCACCGCGTGAACGTTGGTACAGATCCAGTAAATCTTTTGGATCTTCACAGCGATGGCCAAAGCGCACGCCGTCCATACGAGACAAATTGGATGAGCATTCTGCAGGGGCAACCACATAATAAGTTGGTATCGCCAGAGAGGTATTTGGCAGGCTGATCTCTTTGACGGTTGCCCCGAGCTTTTCGAATTCCTTAATGGCGACATCAATTATTTCTGCCACTTCCGGTGCCAGACCTTCACCAAAGTATTCTTTTGGCAGACCAATGCGCAGACCTTGCAGGGAATCATTCAGATTTGCGGTGTAATCTGGAACATCACGTTCCACGCTGGTGGAATCGCGTTCATCAAAACCCGACATGACATTTAACAATAATGCCGCATCTTCGGCGTTGGCCGTCATCGGGCCCGCCTGATCCAGGCTGGAGGCAAAAGCAATCATGCCGTAACGGGAAACACGACCATAAGTTGGTTTCAAACCGGTTAAATTACATAAAGATGAAGGCTGACGAATTGAACCACCTGTATCTGTACCGGTAGCCGCCGGTGCCAGTCGAGCAGCGATTGCTGCTGCAGAGCCTCCGGAAGAACCACCTGGAACCCGTTCAGTATCCCAGGGATTTTTGACCGGACCGTAAAAGCTGGTTTCATTGGATGAACCCATGGCAAATTCGTCCATATTGGTTTTACCCAACATTACCATGCCACTGGCTGCAATTTTTTCCACCACAGTCGCATCATAGGGCGCAACAAATTTATCGAGCATTTTTGATGCACAGCTGGTACGAACGCCCTTGGTGCAGAAAATATCTTTATGCGCCATTGGAATGCCGGTCAGTTTACCGGCAGTCTTGTCTGCAAACTGTTTATCAGCAGCCGCAGCCTGCGCCAGCGCGCTTTCTTCAGTCACACTGATAAAAGCATTCAAATTGCCATTATGCGTTTTGATACGGTTTAGAAAGTGTTGAGTCAGTTCCACACTGGTGATGTCACCGTTGTGTAGCAAGGCCGAAAGTTCAGAAAGAGTTTTGTTATGCATGTACTTGCCTGTGTTGGATTTATTCGATGACCTGTGGAACCAGGTAGACGCCAGCGTCGGTTTTAGGGGCAATAGACTGGAACAATTCACGTTGGTCAGTTTCGGATACCACATCCTCACGCAATCGTTGGTGTGCATCCAGTGGGTGCGCCATGGGACTGACTGCATCGGTATTCACCGCGCTCATCTGTTCGACCAGATTGAGAATGTTATTAAGATCTCGGGCGTAATCAGGAATCGTGCTTTCATCAATGGCAAGCCGCGCAAGATGCGCGATTTTTTCTACATCGGATTTATCTAAACTCATCAGTCGTCCCGTAAGTTAATTGATTTCACAAAGTTGAAGTTTAAATCATTAGTTGCTTGCCCAACAGACCTGAGCATTGCTAAAGTATCCATTTTACCTCTTCCGGATGTGGTTTCTTCAATGTTTGAACGTTTACGTGGGATCTTCTCTAACGATCTGTCTATCGATCTGGGTACAGCTAATACGCTGATTTATGTGCGCGGCCGGGGCATCGTTTTGGATGAACCTTCAGTAGTCGCAATTCGACAGGATAAGGGGCCAGGCGGCCCTCGCTCGATCGCCGCGGTAGGTGCAGAAGCTAAAAGAATGTTAGGGCGTACTCCTGGCAATATCACTGCGATACGTCCATTGAAAGATGGTGTTATAGCCGATTTCACTGTTACTGAAAAAATGTTGCAGCATTTTATTCGCAAGGTGCATGAAGGTCGCTTTTTAAAACCAAGTCCGCGCGTTTTGGTCTGCGTACCCTGCGGCTCAACACAAGTCGAACGTCGGGCAATTCGTGAATCTGCTGCCGGCGCCGGTGCGCGTGATGTATTTTTGATTGAAGAACCGATGGCAGCGGCCATTGGTGCCGGTATGCCGGTAGAAGAAGCCAGCGGCTCGATGGTGCTGGATATTGGTGGTGGCACCACTGAAGTCGCGATTATCTCACTGAACGGTATTGTTTATTCAGCTTCAGTGCGAATTGGTGGTGATTTGTTCGATGAGGCGATTGTCAATTATGTCCGTCGGAATTACGGCACATTGATTGGTGAAGCCACTGCTGAAAAGATCAAAAAAGAAATCGGTTCTGCCTATCCTGGAAACGAAGTCCGAGAAATGGAAGTACGTGGACGTAATCTGGCAGAAGGAATCCCCCGGAGTTTCACACTGAACAGTAATGAAATACTGGAAGCGTTGCAGGATCCATTAGCCGGTATTGTCGCTGCAGTGAAAACTGCGCTGGAACAGACACCGCCGGAACTGGGTGCTGACGTTGCTGAACGAGGCATCGTGCTGACGGGTGGTGGTGCGTTACTAAGAGACCTGGATCGCCTGTTAATGGAAGAAACCGGCTTGCCAGCCATTGTCGCAGAAGACCCGCTGACCTGTGTTGCCAGAGGGGGTGGTCGAGCATTAGAACTTATTGACGAACGCGGGAGCGACGTATTTACGTTTGAATAGTCTTCAGTCAGATTGAAGTAGGTATTTGACCTTTACAAATAGCAAGGTTATTTGTGAAGGTCTTTTCATTTTCGGAACTGAGCCATTAAACCGTTATTTGCCCAAACACCTTCATTAAATACTCGGATGCTGCTTGCAGTAGTCGCATCGTTGTTATTGTATTTTCTGGATACACGACTGGATTATTTCAAGCCCGTCAGGATGACCCTGTCTACGGCTGTTTATCCTGTACAGAAACTCGCCTCTATGCCAGACGATTTCACCACATGGTTTACTGATTTTTTTCAGGGCCATCGGCAACTGCGTGAGAAAATCATGAAGCTTGAAGCACAAAACCTCACTAATAGTGTGCGGATGCAAAAAATGCAGGCGCTGGAAAGTGAAAACATGCGCTTGCGAGAATTGCTTGGTTCATCATTTCGTCTACAGGAACGGGTGCAGGTTGCCGAACTGCTCAGTGTCGACTTAGATCCTTTTTATCAGCATGTCATCATCGATAAAGGTGAAACCTTTGGCGTCTATGAAGGGCAGCCAGTACTCGATTCTCTAGGTGTCATGGGACAGGTGGCGGAAGTCAGCCAGTTTTCCAGCCGCGTCGTGTTGTTAACCGACCCCAGCCACAGTATTCCAGTACAGATTGTCAGAAATGGCTTACGCGCTGTGGTCACTGGGCGGGGTCTAGGAGAAAATTTACAGATGGAGTTTTTACCGCACAATGCCGATGTGCGCGTTGGAGATCTATTGGTAACCTCGGGCCTGGGGGGGCGTTTCCCGGTTGGTTACCCCGTTGGAAAGGTGATCTCAGTAAACTTCCCTCAGGGAAAATCTTTTGCCGAAATTAGCGTTAGTCCAGCTGCTCGGTTGGCAACCAGTCGAGAAGTCATGTTGGTACTGCCGGGTGAAAAAATTGATTTCGGTATTACATATCCTTTGCAAATTGAAGAAAGTGATTTACCTGCAGTGGAAGAACAGCCTGCATTGGAAGAACAGCCTGCAGTGGATGCGCCAGTGACGCCATCGGAGGAAAGTAACTGATGGTTCTGGTGAAGTCACAGCATAGCAGTGTCATATACATTACCTTGTTATTCGCCATTTTATTAATGCTGGTGCCACTGCCAGATACGCTTCGATATGCACGTCCGGAATGGGTTGCTATCACGCTGATTTACTGGGCAATGGCTTTACCACAACGGGTCAGCATTGGCGTTGCCTGGTTTACCGGATTGGTGATGGATGTGGTCACCGGAGGTATTCTGGGGATTCATGCATTTGCCTATGCACTGGTGATTTATCTGGTTGGGCGTTTACATTTGCAAATTCGTCAATATCCTCTTTGGCAACAGGCTTTTACAATATTGTCCCTGGTTTCTCTGGTGCATTTTATCGTGATGCTGAGTGCGCCGATCACCTTCAGTTGGAACCACTGGTTGACCGTACTGACCAGTACACTGGTCTGGCCCTTTGTGTATGCCGTATTAAGGAAAATACGTCGTAGTTTTCAGGTGAGTTGATTGTGATCGATCCCCGGCACAGGCTCAAAGACCATTTTCGTGAAAGTCGATTGGTCAGTAACCGACTGATATTCGCCGGGCTTTTTTCGCTAGTGTTGTTTGGCATCATTATTTTTCGCTTGGTGATGCTGCAGATTGTCGAATTTGAACACTTTGATTCACTTTCCAATCGCAATCGGGTGGATATTGAGCCGTTAGCGCCTCAACGCGGCTTGATTTACGATCGTAATGGTGTGTTACTGGCCGAAAATATTCCGACATTCAGTCTCGAGTTGATCCCGGAGAAAGTAAAGAATGTGGATCAAACAATTGCCGAATTGGCTGAGCTGTTATCACTAACCGCTGAAGATATTGATGCGTTTAATGAACGCCGTAAACGTCATCGAGCCTTCGAAGAAATAGTGGTTCGTAACCAGCTGACTCAGAAAGAAGTCGCATTGTTTTCAGTTAATCGTCATCGTTTCCCGGGTGTTGATGTGGTAGGCCGGTTGATACGGCATTATCCGCAGGGACCGCTTTTTGCTCATGCGGTGGGTTATGTCGGTCGTATCAATCAGCAGGAAACACAGGTTATTGATCGACAAAATTACAAAGGTACACTGCAGATAGGTAAAACCGGTGTTGAAAAACAATACGAAGATTTTCTGCATGGCACAGTAGGGTATCGTCAGGTTGAAACCAATGTGCAGGGGCGCACCGTTAGAGAACTTTTCAGTGAACCGGCCACTGCAGGACAGGATCTGTATTTGCATCTTGATATTAACCTGCAGCAGGCGGCCGCAGAAGCATTGGGTGAATATAATGGCTCTGTTGTCGTACTCGATACAAAAAACGGTGGTGTGTTAGCCTTGGTCAGCAAACCGGATTACGATCCAAACTCTTTCGTGAACGGCATTAGCGTCAAAGAGTATGCAGAATTGCGTGACTCCATCGATCAACCCCTGTTTAATCGTGCATTGCGCGGTCATTATCCCCCGGGATCGACATTCAAACCCTTTGTTGCTCTGGCGGGTTTGGAGTTAAATGTCGTGACCCAGCAAAGCCGAACATTTTGCCCTGGTTTTTATTCATTACCAGGCAATTCTCATCGGTACCGCTGCTGGAAACGCATAGGACATGGTCACGTTGATCTGAAAAGTGCGATGGCCGAATCCTGTGACGTGTATTTTTATGATTTAGCACATGCAATTGGGATTGATCGGTTACATGGCTTTCTGGATTTGTTTGGTTTTGGTCATCAGACAGGTGTCGATATTCCTGGTGAGAGTAAAGGTTTGTCTCCTTCCAGAGAGTGGAAGCGTAATCAGCGCAATCAGGCCTGGTATCCCGGTGAAACGCTGATATCGGGGATAGGGCAGGGATTTAATCAGATGACGCCAATTCAACTGGCTCATGCAACCGCAACGCTTGGAATGATGGGAACGGTTTATACCCCCCAACTGGTTCGCGCTACCAAAGCGGATAATGACGAAGGTATGCAGTTGTTGGGTGTGCAACAGGCTGACAGTTTACCGATACAAAATTCCAGTCATTGGCAGTCGGTAATCGAAGCGATGGTTGAAGTGGTCCACGGCAAACGTGGTACGGCAAGACATATTGGAACAGATTTACCATTCCAGATTGCAGGGAAAACAGGCACAGCACAAGTATTCGGAATAGCCAAGGATGCTAAGTATGATGAGGAGTTACTGGCCAAAAAATTACATGATCATGCGCTTTTTGTGGCTTTTGCCCCGGCGGATGATCCTGAAATAGCGATTGCAGTAGTCGTAGAAAATGGGGGAAGTGGCAGTGCCACAGCCGCTCCAATTGCACGTAAGCTTATCGATGTATATTTTGGAATTGAGACTGATGAGCCAGTTACGGAATGAGGTAAGACAGTCGCCCAGAGCGATGAGCGGTTTGCTGCAGGACAGACGACGGGTGCCCGGATTTCAGTGGCGCTCAGGATTGCAACGTGTGCACCTGGATGGCTTATTAATATTGGGCATCCTGACGCTGCTGCTGTTCAGTTCTGTCGTGCTATATAGCAGTGGCGGTGAAGACATTGGTTTATTGCTACGTCAGGGAGTCAGAATGGCAATCGCCATAACGGTGATGATTCTTCTGGCGCAGATACATCCCGATCGATTCAAAGATGTTGCGTTTTGGATTTATGCAGTCGGACTGCTAATGCTGATTGCTGTTTTATTGTTTGGCACGATAGGAAAAGGCGCTCAGCGTTGGCTTGATTTGGGTTTTTTCCGCTTTCAACCATCTGAGATTATGAAGCTGGCGGTGCCTTTGGTAGTAGCCGTTTATCTGGCAGATAGACCATTACCGCCCAGCTTTGTCAGAATGTTTTTTGCACTGGTGATGATTGCTGTTCCAGCCTTGTTAATTGCCAAACAGCCAGATCTGGGAACGGCATTGTTAATTGCCAGTTCGGGGTTGATAGTGGTTTTTCTGTCGGGTGTTTCCTGGCGATTGATCATGAGTTTTCTAGCTCTGGCCGCTGCAGCTGCGCCGGTATTATGGTACTTCATGCATGACTATCAGCGACGCCGGGTGATGACCTTATTTAACCCTGAGTCGGACCCACTAGGTGCCGGCTATCATATTATTCAATCGAAGATTGCGATTGGATCGGGTGGGTTACAAGGTCGTGGCTGGCTACAGGGGACGCAGTCGCATCTGGAGTTTTTACCGGAACGCTCCACCGATTTTATTTTTGCGGTGATTGCAGAAGAATTTGGTCTGATTGGTTTGACACTGTTGATTACAGTTTATCTGTTAATTACTGCGAGAGGCCTCTATATAGCTGCTCAAGCGCAATTGAGTTACATGAAATTATTGGCGGGCAGTATTGCCATTACATTTCTGGTCTATGTTTTTGTAAATGTAGGAATGGTTACTGGTCTTTTACCTGTTGTCGGGGTGCCGCTGCCACTGATCAGCTATGGAGGTACATCCATGGTGACCTTGCTGGCAGGCTTCGGTATCCTGATGTCCATACACACTCATCGGAGGATGATGTCACCGTGAAGAAACACATTACCGCTACACTGTTAAGCCTGATAATGACGCCAGCATTTGCCAATCCTGAACTACCGGATGTGGATAAATTTATTGATGAAATGGTTGAAGAACATGCGTTTGACAGAGCCGAACTGGAAAACCTGTTTGCTGAGGTTGAAGTCAAAGATAGCATTCTTAAAGCTATTTCCAGACCTGCTGAGAAAAGTAAGCCGTGGTATGAATATCGCGAGATTTTCCTCGATCAGGCACGTATTAATGCGGGTGTAGCTTATTGGAAAAAACATGCCGATACGTTAGAAAGAGCTGAAAAAGAATTGGGTGTACCTGCTGAAATAATCCTGGCTATTCTCGGTGTAGAAACCCGTTTTGGCGGCAACATGGGCAGTTTCCGGGTTCTGGATGCCTTATCTACTCTGGCCTTTTGTTACCCTCCGCGTAGCACTTTTTTCCGCTCGGAATTGAAAAACTTTTTAATCCTGACTCGCGAAGAGGAGATGTCTCAACTGGAACCGATTGGTTCTTATGCCGGGGCCATGGGGCTGGGACAATTTATGCCTAGCAGTTTTCGTGAATATGCTGTCGATTTTGATAATGATGGCCACCGTGATATCTGGAATAATCCAACGGATGCTATCGGCAGTATCGCGAATTATCTGCGTCGTCACGGCTGGCAGCCAGGCGAAAACATTGTGCATGCTACAAAGTACGAAGGTAATGATCTGCCACAGGATTTGATTGATCGCGGATTGAAGCCTACCGTAACGCGTGAAGAGTTAAGAAAATCCGGTTTGAGCACCGATAAATTACCCGAGGGTGAAGATGCGATTACCGTTTTCAGCCTGACCCAGCCCGATGGTGAAGAGCTATGGTTAGGCCGGCAAAATTTTTATGCGATAACCCGTTACAATCACAGCCGTATGTATGCCATGGCTGTTATCCAATTGTCAGAAGCGATTCGTGATGGTTATGAGTCTGTAAAATGAAACAGCGTGTAGTTAAGTATTTAACTTTATCGATAATGCTGACGGGGCTTTGGTCCTGTGGAACCGTGACTGAACAACAGGATTCTGCACCAAAAGTAAAACCGGATGTTTCGAAAATCCCGGATGCAGTCCCACGTGATGAACCAAGAAGTAAATATGGTAATCCAGCTTCATATGAAGTGTTCGGCAGAAGATATTACACACTTGCCAGTAGTGAAAATTATGTAGAGCGTGGCAAAGCATCCTGGTACGGTACAAAGTTTCATGGCAGACGCACCTCCAGTGGTGAGCCTTACGATATGTATGCGATGACGGCTGCTCATAAAACATTACCTTTACCAAGTTATGCTGAAGTCATCAACCTGGAGAATGGACGCAAGGTCGTGGTAAAAATTAATGATCGTGGACCGTTTCATGATGATCGATTGATAGATTTATCCTATAGCGCCGCAACCAAGCTGGGTATTATTGATAAAGGTACTGGCCAGGTTGAAGTAAGGGCAATCAGCAGTAAGAATGTCGTTGCGTCTACTACCGCTAAAAAAGATGTAGTCGCCAATGTAACACCCACAGCAAATGCTGTTTCAACCCAAACCACAACAATGGGGAAAGTCGGACTGTTTCTGCAAATAGGAGCATTCAGCACATTAAGCAGGGCAGAACAGATAAAGCAACAAGTTCAACAACAGATTCAAGAGCGAGTTCATATTTCATCTGTTGAACGTGTTCAAACTCCCTTATACCGGGTTCGGATTGGCCCACTTGAAAGTGTTGAATATAGCGATAGGATCGCTAATCAACTAATGGGATTAGGTTTTTCTGATACCCGGCTTATCAAGGAATAACTGTTTTTTATTGAGAGTAACTAAATGATTAAAATTTTCAAAATGAGCCTGGCAGGGCTACTTTTCAGTGTCGCCACTATCAGTTCGGCGGGAATGATCACGCCGAATCCTACAGCACCCTCAATTGCGGGTACTGCCCATATTTTGCAGGATTACGATAGCGGACATATTTTAATGTCCGAAAATGCAGATGAGCGTCTGCCACCGGCCAGCATTACCAAATTAATGACCTCTTATGTGGTTTCCCAGGAAATCCACGATGGCAATATTAAACTTGATGATGAAGTATTAATCAGTGAAAAAGCCTGGCGCATGATTGGCTCACGCAGCTTTATTGAGGTGAACACTAAGGTAACCGTGGAAGCCCTGTTGCGAGGCATGATCGTGCAATCAGGTAATGATGCTGCTGTAGCGCTGGCTGAACATGTTGCGGGTAGCGAAGAAGTGTTTGCCCAGATGATGAATCAATATGCTCAGAAACTGGGTATGGTCAATACCAACTATCAAAATGCCACCGGTTTGCCGGGACCAGAGCATTACACCACGGCGCATGATATTGCGATCCTTTCAGCAGCCTTAATCCGGGATTATCCCGAACATTACCAATGGTATGCAGAAAAGGAATATACCTACAACGGTATTACTCAGCACAATCGTAATAAATTGTTATGGCGTGATAATACGGTTGATGGATTGAAAACCGGTCACACCGAAGAGGCTGGATACTGCTTATCTGCATCAGCAAAGCGTGATGGTATGCGCCTGATTGCTGTGGTTCTTGGCACGGCAAGTGAAAATGCACGAGCCCAGGAAATCCAAAAAATGTTTAATTTTGGTTTCCGTTTCTTTGAAACGCATCAGCTTTATGCGGCAGATGAGGCGATTACTCAAACCAAGGTTTGGAAGGGGCAAACTGATCAGTTGAATCTGGGTCTGGGACAGCCATTATCTATTACGGTTCCTCGCGGACGTTATAAAGACTTGCAGGCCTCAACCAATATCCAACAGCCTGTTGTCGCTCCAGTTGCCAAAGGCACTGAGCTGGGAGAGGTGGAAATCCGTTTGGGCGATGAAGTGGTTGCCACTCGTAAACTGGTGGCTGTGGAAGAGGTTGAAAAAGGCAGCTGGTGGAGACGAATCCTCGACAGTTTGTTGATGCTTATCTGGGGTTAATGTTTCGTGGCAATAGTTTATCTTAACGGCGAATTTATCCCCGCTGATAAAGCTCAGGTCTCTGTGTATGACCGCGGATATTTATTAGGTGATGGCATTTATGAAGTGATTCCGGTGTATGCCGGAAGCGCTTTTTTACTCGATAGGCACCTGCAGCGATTGCAGAATAGTCTGGACGGCGTACGGATCGAAAACCCGTTTTCAGATGCGCAATGGACCGGCATTATTAATGATTTGATCGCCCGGAATAATGCGGGCGATCAGTCGTTGTATTTGCAGGTCACCCGGGGCGTAGCACCAAGAGATCATATCTTTCCGATTGGTGTGGCACCTAGTGTGTTTCTGATGAGTAATCCGCTGCATCCGGTTGCCGATAGCTGGAAGACGGATGGTATCAAGGCCATTACCACAGCCGATATTCGCTGGATGCGTTGCGATATTAAAGCAATTACCTTGCTGGCAAACAGTCTGATGAAACAGTTGGCGCAGGATGCTGGTGCACAGGAAGCGTTATTGCTCCGCGATAATTATCTGACCGAGGGTTCAGCCAGTAATGCGTATGTGGTCATCGACGGTGTCATCTTTACTGCGCCAAAAGATGAAAAAGTATTGCCTGGCATTACCCGTGATCTGATTATTGAGCTGGCGGCGCAAAATGATATGCCGCTACATGAAAGAGCCATCAGTGAATCAGCTCTGCGAAATGCGGATGAGATCTGGATCAGCAGTTCAACCAAAGAAGTGGTGCCAGTGACCTTATTGGATGGTGAAATCGTTGGTAATGGTAAACCCGGCCCCGTGTGGCAACAAATGGACATCTTGTTTCAGCGCTATAAACAAGAGGTAATCTGATGAGTGAATCAAACGGCGAAGAGACGTTACTGGAATTTCCCTGTGAATATCCGGTAAAGGCAATGGGAGAAACCCACCCGCAGTTGGATAATATTGTGGTGGAAATCGTCCGCAAGCATGCTGGTGATATTACTGAAGGAGCTGTCACCAGTAGACAGAGCTCAGGGGGCAAATATACTTCCATCACCGTGGTTATTGAGGCGACCAGTAAAAAACAACTGGACGCTATCTATCAGGAACTCAGTAGTCACGATGCCGTTAAATACGTGCTCTGATGAAGATACAGGATCTCGGCCTACGGGATTATCAACCAACCCTGCTAGCCATGCAGCAGTTCACGCAGCAACGTGATAATCACACCGAAGATGAACTGTGGTTATTAGAACATTATCATGTTTACACTCAGGGGTTTAATGGTCAGGACGGTCATCTGCTGAGACAAAATACAATTCCGATGGTACGAACTGATCGTGGTGGTCAAATAACCTACCATGGTCCGGGACAATTAATCGTTTATCCATTAATTGATTTACGTCGTTTCGGCATGGGCGTACGCAATATGATCAGTTGTATGGAAAACACGGTTATTGCCATGCTGGACGAGCATAAGATTGACGCATATGCTCGTAAAGATGCCCCTGGAGTGTACTGTGGCGAAGCGAAAATTGCTTCACTGGGATTACGGGTCAAACGCGGCGCCTGTTATCATGGCCTGAGTTTAAACATTGATATGGATTTACAGCCATTTGCCGATATCAATCCCTGTGGTTACGCAGGCATGCAAATGACCGATATGAAAACATTAGGTGCAACGGTCGATATGGCCTCAGTAAAACAACAATTTGTGTCTGTTTTTCTCGCACACATGCAACAAGGTAACAACACATGACTGACACGGTTGAACCGGTAAAACGTGATGTAAAAGCGCTTAAAGGTGCCTCTAAAGTCGCGCGTATTCCCATAAAAATCGTTCCTAGTGATCCTAAGCGCAAACCGGAATGGATTCGTGCCAAATCACAAGGTGCACCTGAAGTACAGCGCATCAAACAAATGTTGCGTGATCATGATTTGCACACCGTGTGTGAAGAAGCGTCCTGTCCCAATCTTGGGGAGTGTTTTGCCCACGGTACGGCGACATTTCTGATCATGGGCAATATTTGTACCCGACGTTGCCCTTTCTGTGATGTGGCGCATGGTCGTCCTGATGCATTAGATGAGAATGAACCGAATCATCTGGCAAAAACCATTGCCGCCATGCAGCTCAAACATGTAGTGGTGACCTCGGTCGATCGTGATGATTTACGTGATGGTGGCGCTGCCCATTTCAGCCGCTGCATCAGTGAAATTCGTCAGCAATCGCCACAAACCCGTATTGAAGTGCTGGTGCCTGATTTTCGTGGTCGTATGGATGTGGCGCTGGAGATACTGGCGGATAATCCACCGGATATTTTTAATCACAATCTGGAAAGTATCCCCAGACTCTACAAAGCCGTTCGACCTGGCTCGGATTATCAATGGTCATTAGATCTGATTCAGCGCTTTCAGCAAATGCATCCTGAAGTGCCCACTAAATCTGGCCTGATGCTCGGTTTGGGTGAAAGCATCGATGAAGTTAAACAGGTGATGCAGGATTTACGCGATCATGGTTGTCGGATGCTGACGCTGGGTCAGTATCTGCAACCTAGCAGGCATCATCTGGCAGTTGAGCGTTTTGTCACTCCAGCAGAGTTCGACGAGCTGGCAGTAGCAGGTAAGGAAATGGGCTTTGAACATGTGGCCAGTGGACCAATGGTGCGATCGTCTTATCATGCCGATCTGCAGGCTCAGGGTGAAAAAGTCTCTTGAGTCAATAATTATTAACAGCTGAGTGCTCTGATATGACTATCAAGCGTCGACAAGTGTTAAAAAATGCAGCTTATTTATCGGCTATGGCAGCCCTGCCATTGGGATTATCTACTGCTTGTTTTCGTCATCAAAAACAGAAAGTCGTAGTTATTGGTGGTGGGTTTGCTGGAGCCACTGCAGCGCGATATCTGGCAATGTGGGCGCCAGAACTTGATATCACGTTGATAGAAAAAAACCGTCAGTTTATCTCCTGCCCTCAGAGCAATCTGGTGCTTAGCGGCAGTCGCAACCTGTCACAGCTTACTCATAACTACAGTGCCTTACAGACAGATAAGGCTATTCGCTTTGTACAATCCGAAGTTATCGCCGTTGATACTGAAAACCGCCAACTCTGGCTGGCAGATGAAAGCCGAGTGGACTATGACCGATTGATTATTGCCCCCGGCGTCAGTTTTATTTATGACCAGCTGCCTATCCTTGCTACGGCTGAAGCTCAGGAACATGTTCCCCATGCCTGGAAAGCGGGTGAGCAGACTTTGTTATTAGCCAATCAGCTTAAGTCGATGCGGCAGGGCGGAGTGGTGATAATGACGGTTCCGGCAGCACCTTTCCGCTGTCCTCCTGGGCCTTATGAGCGTGCTTGTCAGATTGCGTTGCATCTTAAACAGCATAATCCTACCGGCAAACTACTAATACTGGATGCCAACCCGGATATTGTCTCTAAAAAAGCCTTATTTACCGAAGCGTGGCAACAGCAATATGATGGTTTAATTGAGTATCAGCCAATGAACCCGCTTGAGTCGGTCAATGTGGCCAATCTGGAGGTTGAGAGCTTTTTTGACCGTTATCAGGCAGATGTATTAAACGTCATCCCACCACAGAAAGCTGGTGCGGTGGCTGCAATGGCTGGCGTGATTAATGTTGATAATCGCTGGTGTGACGTAGACTTTCTGACCTACGAGTCCACAGCGGTTGAACGAGTGCATGTGATAGGTGATGCGGTGGCCGCCAAACTACCGAAATCTGCACATATAGCTAACCAGCAGGCTAAAGTGTGTGTCGCTGCAGTTATAGCTTTGTTGCGTGATGAATTACCAGAGCAACAACCTATATTTAGCAATACCTGCTACAGTTTTGTCGATGGACGGCAAGCAGGACATGTTGCCGCGGTTTATCGTTATGATAAAAACAGTCAGGATATGGTTCCTCACCCCAGTGGTGGAGTTTCCGAGACGGCCAGTGAACAGGAAGGTCGTTATGCTCAGGGTTGGGCCGAAAACATCTGGGCTGATACGTTAGGCTAGATTTTCCAAAGCAACGATATATTAGTCGTGATGGATAAATAGATTTGAGAAGGCGAAATCTGCTACCGATAGCGCGGGGTTTCGGTCTTGTCCCATTGCAGTATAATGACCCCCAATTTCAATAACTCCACCAGCTGGATTTAAACACGAGGTAGTAGATGAGCGATTTTTTACCCGGCCTGGAAGGTGTGCCTGCCACGAAGTCAGCCATTTCATTTATTGATGGCGAAAAAGGCATCCTTAGTTACCGTGGTTATCCACTGGAAACACTGGCAACCAACAGTACTTTTGAAGAAACCACGTTATTGCTTCTGGATGGCGAACTCCCCACTAAAGCAGCTTTAAATCGCTTTTCCAAACAGCTGCGCAGCAGCTATCGCATCAAATATCATATTCGTGAAATGATGCGTCATTTCCCGCATACCGGTCATCCGATGGATATGTTGCAAACAGCGGTTTGCAGTTTGGGCATGTTCTATCCGGGCACAGAATGTCTGACCGATGCCGAAAGCTGTAAAGATATCGATTATGTCCGCAATATGACGGTTAATATTATTGCGCAGATGGCACCTTTGGTCGCCATGTGGGAACACATGCGCCAAGGTTATGATCCCATTAATCCGCGTGATGATTTATCCGTGGCGGAAAACCTGCTGTATATGTTTACCGGTAAAGAACCGGACAGCCTGATGGCGCGGATTATGGACGTCTGCCTGATTCTGCATGCTGAACATACTTTGAATGCCTCAACCTTTGCAGCCTTGGTTGCCGGTTCAACATTAGCATCACCTTACAGCGTTATTTCAGCAGCGATTGGTACGCTTTCGGGTCCATTACATGGTGGAGCCAATCAGCGTGTAGTTGGCATGCTGCAGGAAATTGGTTCACCAGAAAATGTTGAAGCCTGGGTCGATAAAAAACTCGCCAACAAAGAAGTTATCTGGGGCATGGGGCATCGTGAATATAAGGTCAAAGATCCACGTGCCACCATCCTACACAAGCTGGTGACCAAGCTGGTGGAAGAACGTGGTGGTTCACTTGATAAGATGTTTGCTACGGCGATGAAACTGGAAGAAGTCTGTGTGGATCGTCTGGGCCATAAAGGCGTGTATCCGAATGTGGATTTCTACTCCGGTATTCTTTACTCAGAAATGGGCATTCCAGAAGATCAGTTCACCGCATTGTTTGCAGTCGCTCGCTCAGCCGGTTGGCTGGCTCATTGGCGTGAACAGATTTCCAATAACCGTATTTATCGTCCAACACAAATTTATGTTGGTCATGAACAGCGTGAATATATCCCGATGTCTGAACGGAAAAAAGCGTCTAAGCAATAATGGTTTTACTGGTTTCACCTTGTTGCTCGCGCACCAGCCGCGGCACAAGGTAGCCAGGTAATTCGCGACGCATGGCAGCAATGAGCTCTATTCCTTGCTGTTCAGCTACATCAAAATGACTGGCCCCTTTTACTTTATCGAGTAAATGCAGGTAATAAGGCACTACCTGAACCTCGCTCAACCTCTCACTAAGTGCCACTAAGCTGTCCGCATGATCATTCACACCACGTAATAAAACGGCTTGATTGAGTAGTTCACAACCGGCATTGCGTAACTGCAATAGCGCCTCAGCAGTTTCAGCATCAATTTCATTGGCATGATTGGCATGAATGACCATCACCACCCGTAATGAAGAGCTGCTAATCCAGTTTAATAAGCTTTTGCTAACCCGTTTTGGCAGCACTAATGGCAGCCGTGTATGAATTCGCAGCCGTTTGATATGTGGGATTTTCTGCAAGTCTTCCACCATGGCCGCTAATTTTTTATCGGTTAATGCCAATGGATCGCCGCCACTGAAAATCACTTCCCGAATGCTGTTATCACTTTGCAATGCAGCGACCGATTGTTGCCACTGACTGGCTAACGGATTACTTTCGCTATAAGGGAAGTGCCGGCGAAAACAGTAACGGCAATGAATGGCACAGGCTCCGGTTGTCAGCAATAATGCCCGGCCCTGATATTTATGCAAAATACCGGGTGAGCTGATTGCCAGATAATCCCCCACCGGATCCGCTGAAAAACCTTCGACCTCAATATTTTCATCAATTAGCGGGAAAACCTGACGTAACAGAGGGTCATTGGCATCACCATAATGCATTTTATTGATATAACTTTGCGTCACCCGCAGCGGGAAGTTTTTTAAGCTCTCGGTATCAATCGCTTGCAGACGATTCTCCAGCCCCAGCATTTGCAGCAAGACTGTTGGGTTTTTAATGGCATGACTTAATTCATCCTGCCAATCAGCAAAGATTACGTCAGCTTGCGATTGCGGTATCATAGTGGGCTTTGATTTTGTGAACAGGCGACGATCGTCCCCCAAAAGAGGTAAGCATGGCAAGTTATAGTACAAATGAGTTTAAAGCCGGACTGAAATTCATGATGGATGGCGATCCTTGCAGCATCATCGAAAATGAATTTGTGAAACCAGGTAAAGGTCAGGCATTTAACCGCGTTAAATTCCGTAACCTGAAAACCGGGCGCGTTAACGAACGTACTTTCAAAACTAACGAATCTGTTGAAAGTGCTGACGTTGTAGAAATCGATCTGGAATTTTCTTACAGCGACGGTGAATTCTGGCACTTTATGGATCCCAGTAGTTTCGAACAATATGCTGCCGATGCCAATGCGATTGCTGACAGTAAAGACTGGCTGAAAGAACAATATGTTTACACGGTCACTCTATGGAATGGCACACCATTGCTGGTGACACCGCCTAATTTCGTTAATCTGGCAGTGGTTGAAACTGATCCGGGTGTGCGTGGTGATACTTCAGGTGGCGGTGGTAAACCGGCAACGCTGGAAACTGGCGCAGTAGTGCGAGTTCCATTATTTATCGAAATCGGTGAAGTGTTGCGGGTTGATACTCGTTCAGCATCTTACGTCGAACGTGCTAAAAAAGATTAAAATCATTATCAGTTTTTGTGTTTTTAGTGTTGCATGTAGCAAGCTTACATGCCTTAACCCTAAGTCTGAATAATGCTTCAAAATGAGCAATTACAGATCATATTAAAACGGCGGGCAAAGCTTCTGGCAAATGTCCGCCGTTTTTTTTCAGTTCGCAATGTACTGGAAGTTAATACTCCCATTTTGTCTTCGGCGGCACCTACTGCGCTTTATCTTGACAGTTTTTCCACCCGGTTTGAGGCTGGCAGCGATTCCAAAGTCCTGTATCTGCATACTTCACCTGAGTTTGCGATGAAACGCTTGCTGGCGGCCGGCAGCGGCGCGATTTATCAGATTGCCACGGTATTTCGTAATGGTGAGTTGGGTCGCCAGCATGCGCCCGAGTTTTCCATGCTGGAGTGGTATCGACCAGGATTTTCGCTGACTGAGTTAATGGCGGAAGTCGATGCTTTTATGCAACAGGTGATCGGCTTACCTGCAGCAGTTATTTTTCCTTATCGTGATTTATTCGCTAAATACTTGCAGCTGGATATTTATCAGGCTGATGACAATTTACTGAAGCAAATTGCATTGGATCGCGTAGCCGGGCTTACTGCTGATTGGCAAACTGATCGGGATGGCTGGCTGGAAATGTTGATGAGCGAAGTAATTGAACCACAGCTTAAAGCGCTGGAAATGCCGGTGATGGTTACAGAGTTTCCTGCATCTCAGGCGCAGTTGGCGAAAATCGAAATGAATGCTGAAGGACATCAGGTCGCCAGTCGTTTTGAGCTATACGCTGGTGGAATGGAGCTGGCTAATGGCTATGACGAATTATGTGATGCCACCGAATTACGTCAGCGTTTTGAGCAGGATAATCAATTGCGTCTGCAACAAGGCAAACCCCAAATGCCGATAGATGAAAATCTGCTGACAGCAATGCAGTGTGGTTTGCCGCAATGCAGTGGCGTTGCATTGGGACTGGACCGTTTAATGATGCTGCATTTTGCTGAAAACAATATCAGCCAGGTGCAAGGCATTGCTTTTATTGAGAGCTAACAAGCCCTATGCAAATAAAAAAGCCACCAACGATGTCGTTGGTGGCTTTTTGGTTTTATAACTTAAATTAAAGTGATTTTCTGCGATTACGACGAAGTGAGAAGAATCCAATCAAACCACTCAGAAACAAAGGCAATGCAGCTGGGACCGGAACAGCTGCCGGTGGGACGAAATCAGTAGGTTGAGAGTGAATCTCACCATATTGTGTCAGGCTTTTGGCCGCTAGTGTGCCCTCAATATTATTACTATTTGTGACACCTGCGTTCAATGCCAGAATACTACCACCGAACTGGCTGGCCAGATTAAGCTCAGTAGCATCGACAAAATTCCATAAAAACATCGAACCGTAGAGCGTCGCTGCACTCGCCAGGAAATTCGCTTTGATATCAAATTCGGTATTACCCCCACCAAATACATTAAACAGAATGCTCTGCGTATTGGTCATGCTGAAATCAAACTCAAAGGCTTTGTCGAAAAAATTACTTGCATCAGTGATTTTGAAGATTGCCAGCCCACTATCATTGCCGACGGCGTTAAAGGTGACTTTTCCTCCATTAACGCTATAGCCACTGTTTGCGTCAAGCCCGGATAATTGGTTAGAAAAATTGCTCAATACATTCATTGCATTTGAAGCTTGAGTAGCAGGATCGAAGGGGGCGGTAACCGGTTGGTTTAATACGCTTCCGCCGCCATTAGCATTTGCCGAACCCGTCAGATTTCCACCATAAGTCGTATTACCACCATTGGTGTTTACACTACCTGAGATATCACCAACAACTGAAGTGGAGCCGCTACCGTTTGCATTATTTTGTAAGGATCCAGATACCGAACCAACAAAGGCATCTCCACCATCATTCATTGTGACATTCCCGGCAATATTTCCACCTACATTCAGACCTTTGCCTTTGGTTTGAACGTTGCCACTAACGTTTCCACCCACCGTCAGTGCCGGCACAGCGGCATTTGATGTTTGATGCATGTTGTAAAGGCCGCCATTAACATTGCCTCCAATAAGTGCGTTTCCTTCGACCTCTGAGGTACTTGTGACATCGCCAGAAGTGATAAGGTTATATTGGTTCAGTAATGAAGTGGCGTCGACAGGGCTGGCGTTAGCCATTTGACTGCAACTAATAAAAAAGAGGCTGGCAAGGGTTAATTTAGATACATGCACTTGGCTTATTCCTTTAATGGATACATGGATATTGATTGTATGATATTGATATACCAAAAAATAAACAATTGGACTTTGGTACACCCTTAAAGAATATAGCGTGACAGTTTAGGGGCTATTGACCTTTCAGAGGTGGTTATGAAAGATCAACAAGCCCTGGCAGTCAAGTTTTACCCCATCAGGTTTGGCAGCCAAAGTGAGATGGCCGGAAAACTGATAAGCAGTGCAAGCACAATAATCTGAATACCTACAAACGGCATGATGCCTCTATAGATATCCATCAATTTCAAGTTAGATGGGGCACTGGCTTTCAGATAAAACAGTGAAAAACCAAATGGCGGTGTCAGAAATGACGTTTGCAGGTTAATCGCAATCAGCAGAGCAAACCACAATGGATCAATATTCAAATGGATTGCTACCGGTGCAATGATCGGCACCACAATAAAACAGATCTCAATAAAATCGAGGAAAAAGCCCAGTATGAATATCAGCAACATACTGAGAACTAAAAACGTCCATTTCCCTCCCGGCAGACCTGAAAAAATATCCAGAATCAGTCCATCACCACCCATGCCGACGAACACCAGTCCAAAGGCGGTGGCACCAATAAAGATTAAAAACACCATGCTGGTCAGACGAGCTGTTTTCTCCATAGCATCGCGAAGATTAGGCAGCGTCAAACGACGATGCAGAGCAGCCAGTATCAATGATCCCAGCGCACCAACCGCAGCAGATTCAGTAGGAGAGGCAATACCATAAAAAATGGAACCCAATACCGCGATTATGAGCAATAAGGGGGGGAGCAGACTCTTTAAAACACTGATCCACAGCGCGGCCAGTTCCGGATTATCATCCCGTACCGCTGGTGCCAGGTGTGGGTGACGCCATGCGACATAGACTATATATAGAATGTAAGCCACAATCAGCATTATGCCCGGCACTACTGCACCGATAAATAATTCACCCACCGGCACGCCGATAACATCACCTAACAGGATCAATATGATACTTGGGGGAATGATTTGTCCTAACGTGCCGGAAGCGGCAATAGTGCCACTGGCTAAAGACGGGGCGTAACCTCGCTTCAGCATCGAAGGTAAAGCAATAACGGTCATGGTGACTACTGATGCTCCTACTACTCCGGTGGTGGCAGCTAACAAAGCACCCACCATGACAACGGATATTGCCAGCCCTCCGCGAATTCTGCCAAACACCCGTCCCATGGTATCGAGTAGTTCTTCAGCAACACCGGATTTTTCCAGAACCACACCCATAAACACAAACAATGGCACCGCCAGTAAGGTGAAGTTGGTCATGATGCCCCAAATTCGAAATGGCAACAGCTGGAAGAAGTCAAAGCCTAGATAGATACTACCGAATAACAGCGAAATGGCACCGAGCACAAAGGCGACCGGATAGCCGGTCAGCAGGAGCAGGATCAACAAGGCAAACATCAGTAAAGCAATATATTCCATTATTTTTGCTCCTGATGATGTTGAATAATGCGGATATTCCGAATTAACTCAGCTACAGCCTGAATCATTATCAGTAGAAACCCCAGCAACAAAGCTGCTTTGAGAATAAAGCGGTAGGGCAGGCCGCCTGGATCGGGTGAGCCCTCCTGATATAAATAAGCATTGTAGGCAAATGGCCAGCTGCTGATCAGAATCAGCAGACAAAACGGCATCAGAAACAATATAATGCCAATGACATCAATCCATGCACGGTGCTTATTACTAAGCCGTTGACTGCGATAGAGAATATCTACCCGTACATGGGCATCATGTTTGAGGGTATAGGCGCTGCCGAGCAGAAATATCAATGCAAACAGATGCCATTCCAGTTCCTGTAAACCGACAGATCCCTGTTGAAACAGATAACGCATCATTACGTCGTAGCAGGTTAACAATACCAGTAGCAAAACCAACCAGCTGCAAAGTTTGCCAGTATATTCAGTGAAATGGTTTATCGAAGTTTCCAACGAGGCAAAGAATCGGTCCATGGTAGTCTTTCATCAACAAAATAAACGTTGAAGTTTCCCATAAAGCGGCCCATTGCTCCAGCAATTCACCATTTTATGAAATTTATTGCTCGACTTTCCGCAACAAGTTATGGAAGTGTTAAAGTGATATTGACTTATCACCTACCAGGAGAAATGACATGGATAATACGGAATTTAAAAATAGTGATGAAAAAAACCAACTGATACGCCTGTTATATATGCTGCTTTACGGTTTTGTGCTGTATCTAACGATGTCAGTGTTAGCAATTGTGGTCATTGTGCAGTTTGTCTTTGCATTATTTAGTGGCAGCGCCAATGATGCTATTCGAGGATTTTCAAAAGACTTGTCTCGCTTTATACAGCAAATTGTTTTATTTCTGACATACAATGATGAGAAAAAACCGTTTCCATTCAACCCACTATATGATGAGGTGGAAGCTGAAGCGGTGTATGATAACGACGATTATATTGCAGACTATGAAGACATCTCTGACCGTGATGATCCAGATGCACCTAAAAAATAAAATTGACTGATGGAATACTGAATTTCTTATGCTCACTGTAATCTCTCCGGCCAAGACGCTTGATTTCGATACGCCTGTGTCTACCAATAAATACTCTGAACCTCGTTTTCTGGATCAATCACAACAATTGATTGAGCAACTGAAAAAGCTGTCTTCTCAGGAAATCGCCAATTTAATGAAGATCAGCGACAAACTTGCCGGTTTGAATATGGCGCGGTTTCAACAATGGCAAACACCCTTTACCGAAGAAAATGCCAAACAGGCAATTCTGGCATTTAAAGGAGATGTGTATACCGGTCTTGCAGCTGAGACCCTGGATGATAAAGGGCTGGACTTTGCACAGCAGCATTTACGAATACTCTCCGGTTTATATGGTGTGTTAAGACCCCTGGATTTAATGCAACCCTATCGTCTGGAAATGGGCACCCCGTTTCAGAATGATGCCGGCAGGGATCTTTACAGTTTTTGGGGAGATCAAATACGGCAATCCCTGGAGGCTGAACCAGCATTGAAAGATGGCGTGTTGATCAATCTGGCGTCAAATGAATACTTTAAAGCCGTTGATGCCAAAAAGCTCAAGGCGACTATTATTACGCCTGTTTTTAAAGACTGGAAAAACGGTCAGTACAAAATGATCAGTTTTTATGCCAAAAAGGCGCGAGGACTGATGAGTCGTTTTATTATTGACCAACAAATTAACTCTCCGGAAAAACTCAAGCAATTTGACTCGGATGGCTATCGATATAGTGAAGAAATGAGTCAAAAAAATGATTGGGTGTTTATCCGGGATAATCATTAAGTAACGTGAACTAAGGTCGGTAATGAAGCCAGGGACGGTTACAAGAACCATAAAATCAATACTGATATTGATTGGCTTTATGGCCGGGCATATTTCAGCCAACGCAGAAGTCGTTTTGACGAAAGCAGAACAGGCTTATCTCACCCAAAAACAAGTCATTAAGCTGTGTGTTGATCCTGACTGGCTGCCTTATGAAGGCATTGATGAGCAAGGTGAGTTCACCGGTATCATGTCAGATTTTTATGCTTTATGGTCTGACAAAATCAATATGGCCATTCAGCTGGTCAACACGGCAAGCTGGCAGCAATCGTTGCAATTTATACAGGATGGCAATTGCGATATTCTTGCCAGCGCACAGGATGTCCCCAGTCGACGTGACTGGCTCAATGTCAGTAAACCCTTTATTTTTTATCCATTAGCTGTAGCCACTCAGCCAGATCACCAGTTTGTGGTGAAGTTTGAACAAATCCAACATCGTGATTTTGTGATGGTGGGAGGCTATGCGGGGGTCGAATTGCTTCGTAGTCGCTATCCGGATATCAATATCACCACCGTAAACACCTCAAGAGAAGGCCTGAAAATGGTCGAAACCGGTATAGCCCATGGATTTATCGATACGGTACCGACCATTAATTATCAGATGCTTCGCTGGGGAATCTCGCACCTGAAGATTAGCAATGTGCTGGATTTGCAGTATGCAATGTCGGTGGGGGTGAGCACCCGCGAAACCCAGTTGCTCGAAATTTTCAACAAGGCCATTGATGATACTTCAGAAGTTGAACGACAGCGTGTATTGAACAATTGGTTATCTATAGAGTTTCAACAAAATAATACGGCTTTATTCTGGCAATTATTGGTGGGCGTATCGTTAGTGCTGTTAGTATTAGTTTATCGTTATCGGCAGGTGCATCATCATAATCGAAACCTGCGTAATCTGAATAATCAGTTAGAACAAATCTCGCGCCATGATCACCTGACCGGATTAGCTAACCGTTATGCGTTACACGAGCGGTTTAACGTGGAAATCGAAACTTCCAGCCAGACCAGACAAGTCTTTTCAATCCTTTTGCTAGATGTTGATTTTTTTAAAACCATTAATGACGAGTATGGTCATGATGTAGGCGATGAGGTTATCAAACAATTTGCTTCTCTGTTAATGTCCAAGGTGCGTGAGAACGATATGGTAGGTCGTTGGGGCGGGGAGGAATTTCTAATTCTCTGTTCACAAACTTCCAAAAATGGCGCTTTTCAGTTAGCCGATCAGTTGCGTCATCAGGTGCAGAATTACAATTTCCCGGTAAATCAGCAAATTACTGCCAGTTTTGGATTAAGTGAGTATAGGCATGGCGAAACTATTGGTGATACGATTAAGCGAGCTGATGATGCACTATACGATGCCAAGAAAAATGGTCGGAATCAGATTGTAATGGCGGACTCTGATTAATATGAATTCACAACAAAACACCCTGTTAACACCAGGCAGATATTTTTTTGCCTTGTCTCCCGATACCAGTTCAAGGATGCAGATTCAGCACATTATGAAACGTCTACCGGAAGATCCCTCGCTGAAATTACAAACCACCGCCAATTTACATCAGACATTGTTATTTCTCGGCCAACTAGACCAACAACAATTAGATGCACTGTTAAAACAGACTGACTCAATACGTTTCCCGGCAATAGATATGCAGTTTGATCACCTGTCATACTGGGATGGTCCAAAGATATTTTGCCTGACAAGTCGTGCTCCAAGCAGTGAATTGTATAACCTGGTGAACCAACTGGAGCATATCGCCAGTCAGGCAGATATTAAAGTCGATGTAAAACCTTACCTACCCCATATTACATTGGCGCGAAAAGCCAGTGAATCTCTAGACGTGCCCATTGCCCCAGTTAATTTTAAAGCAGAACAGCTGGTATTAATGAAATCAGTTTCCACCGATCATGGGCCGCAATACCAACCCGTAATGCATTGGCCTGTCACTGCAGATTGATTAATTATATTTGCTCAATGAGAGCACTATAATCTGGTATAAATGGTGCTCTATCCCGGCGGCTATTCCCATAATGAGTTCAAACACAAAACTAGCCAATTTATTCAGGTTGTTGGTGGTGTTATCTGCCATCCTAACCAGCGGCAAATTGTGGGCTGAGGAAACTGTTTTACGGGTGGGTGTTTATGAAAACCCACCCAAATTGGTGATGGACCCAAACGGACAGGTGAGTGGCATTCTGGGGGATCTTTTACAGGTTATTGCGTTACAGGAAAACTGGAAGCTGGTTGCTGTACCCTGCTACTGGAATGATTGTCTGGAGCTTCTTGCTAAAGGGGAAATTGATTTATTACCTGATGTGGCAACCAGCTCAGAGCGAACTGAGTTTTATGATTTTCATAATACGGCTGCATTACTCAGCTGGTCGCAGATCTACGTAAATCGTGAACATAACCTCAGCAGTCTGTTGGAACTGGATGGTAAACGCCTGGCACTGCTCAAGGGCTCCATTCAATACGATTACCTTAGACAATTAGCTGAAAATTTCAATATTGATGTCACCTTTGTTGTTGTTGATACCCAACAGGCAGCATTCGCTGCTTTATCGGATGGCATTGCCGATGCTGTCACCGCTAATAATTTTATCAGTGAGCTTAAAGCGGCAGAACTGAATTTAAGACCAACGCCAGTGGTATTTCAACCGAGTCGATTATTTTTTGCTGTCCCCAAAAATAAACATGGAGAGGTGCTAAAAGCAATTGATAGCTACTTACAACAATGGCAGGCAGATGCCAATTCGCCGTACTTTACGGTCTTAAAAAAATGGAACAGCTCTACTAGCAAGATGACGATTCCAAAAGAAATCTGGTGGTTGCTTATTGCTTTGGTAGTCGGTTTTCTCAGTGCTTTAATGTTTTTGCTGTTGATGCGTCGCCGTGTAAAGGAAAAAAATATTTCTCTGCGTCAGACCCAACAAAATCTCAACGTGATTCTTGATAGTGTGGATGCTCATATTTACATCAAAGATCTGCAGTTACGCTATCAATATGTAAATAAAAATGTCTGCAAACTGATTGGGCTGGACGAAAAAGAGATTCTGGGTAAAACCGATGCCATTCTATTTGATCGGGATACCTGTAAAACGTTGCAGGAACATGATTTAAGGGTTATCAAACAAGGCGAACGGATTGTTGAAGAAGAAATAAATACCGTCCTTGGTTCAGATAAGCCCCAAACATTTTTATCGGTCAAACTACCATTGCGTCAGGAAGATGGCAGTATTTACGCTTTATGTGGGATTTCCACTGATATTACCGATTATCTGTTAATTCAAAAACAGCTTCGTAAACTGGCGTTATATGATTCTCTGACCGGTCTGGCCAACCGCCGATTGTTAATGGAGTTTCTGGAGGATTCGCTGGCAGAAGGCCACCAATCGGAAATGGAAGGTGCTTTACTAATTGTCGATCTGGACTCATTTAAAACCCTGAATGATACCTTGGGACATCACGCTGGAGATTTATTATTACAAGGCGTCGCAAAACGACTTCAGTCTCGATTATTGCCACATGATCTGGCTGCCCGATTGGGGTCTGATGAGTTTGTAATCGTCAAACCTAAAATGGGTAAAGCACGGGGAGAAGTAGAAGCGCTTGTACAACAATACGCCGAGGAAATTCTGCTGGATTTTGTCATGCCATTTGCACTTGAACAAACTCAGTACATTGCTTCCGCAAGTCTGGGTATAGCATTGTTCTCCGATGCCGAGGGAGATGTTGAGCGTCTTTTACAGGAAGCTGATATGGCTTTGTACCGAGCCAAAGCCTCGGGCCGAAACAGTCTGAGATTCTTTGATCCGGTTATGCAGATGGAAGTTAATCGTCGCAGTCAATTGGAACGCAAATTAAGAGAAGCCATTGCTTCTCAGCAACTTGAATTGTATGTACAGCCTCAAATCAGCAGTGACCAGCAGTATGTTGGCATGGAGGCCCTACTTCGCTGGCATGATCCGGTTGAGGGCTTTATTTCACCGGTCGACTTTATCCCGGTTGCCGAATCCAGCGGCCTGATAATTCCTCTGGGCGCCTGGGTGTTAAGAGAGGCTTGTCAGATTTTGGCGCAGTGGGCGAAGCTACCTGAAATGCAAAATCTTACTTTATCGGTCAATATCAGCCCACGGCAGTTCCGACATATGCAGTTTATTGACTATATCGACAGTTGTCTGAAAGAGTTAGATGTCAATCCAAATCATTTGGAGCTTGAAATCACCGAGAGCCTTTTAATTGAAGATATTGATCAGACAATCGAGAGGATGAATGCCTTGCGCCAACGTGGTTTGCGTTTTGCACTTGATGATTTTGGCACCGGCTATGCGTCGTTAAGTTATCTAAAATTACTGCCACTGAATAAACTGAAAATCGATCAGTCATTTGTCCGGGATGTGCTGACCGATCCAAACGATGAAGCAATTGTCAGCACCATCATTGCGTTGGGACAAAGCCTGGATTTGGCGGTGATCGCTGAAGGAGTGGAAACCGAAGAGCAGGCAGTGCTGTTGGAAAAATTTGGCTGCCATGTTTATCAGGGCTATCACTTTGGCAGGCCTGCACCAGTGGCCGAGTGGCAACAAATTATTTCCGAAAAGCGTTTGGCCCTTAAACCTCATTAACTTTTTTAATCAATTGAGTTTCTTGCGCAACGCAAACTTATAAAATTCAAATCCGCTAACGGTGTTGTAAAAAATTGTATGGTTATTTTCGACAAATTTAGCGTTAACACGCTATTTTCCATACAATATCATTTTTTAGTTCAATATTCCCATACATTGTCTTTTTTTGTATGTAAATAAAATTGTATTTGTCCGGGAAAGTGCTTAGCCTGTAGCCTAAATGTTAGGGGCTGTTTATCTTTCATAGCCTCCAGCAGTGGTGGCGATGAAAGATAAACAGCCCCTAGGAATTTACCTATGCACTTGTGGAAAGCCCGAATCGAAACCGATGCGAAATCCAAATATCTTGGTATTGTGGAAGCGTTGGAAGCCGATATCTATTCTGGTTATGTCAAAGCCGGTGATCGTTTACCACCACAACGCGCTGTGGCCGAAACCTTAAATGTTGATTTGACTACGGTTACCCGTGCTTTCAACGAAGCGCGCCGACGTGGATTGATCGATGCCACCACCGGTCGTGGCAGTTATGTACGACAGCATGTCGAAAGTAAACTTATTTCGCATATCTCCGAGGCTCGTCCATTGCTGGATTTGAGCATGAATAATCCGCCGCAGCCCGAGTCAGCGGGTATACAGCAACATATTCCACAAGGTATCGCCCAGCTGATTTCCGGAGCCGACCGGGTGTTACAGATGCATTATCAGGATAGTGCCGGGAACCCACATGATCGAAGTGCTGCCTCGGGCTGGCTAAATCAAACTATAACGAATGTCTCGGCAGAACGCACACTGATCACCGGTGGAGCACAGTCTGCTTTGTATGCCATTTTGCATTGTATGGCAAAACCCGGTGATATCATTGCTTGTGGTGAGTTTGTCTATCCCGGCCTGAAATCGGCTGCTGAACAGCTTGAACTGGTATTGCAGCCTTTAGCTATGGATGAAGAAGGGGTACTTCCAGCGTCATTTGAACAGGCATGTCGGGATCACAGAATCAAGGCGATTTATCTGGTGCCGACGATGGATAACCCGACAACCGCCACCATGTCATTAACCCGTCGGCAGCAAGTCGTTGCCGTTGCCAACGAATATGACATCACGATTATTGAAGATGATCCTTATTCGCCGCTGCAGACAGAGGCCGTTAAAGCCTTAGTCGATTTAGCAGCTGATCGTACCTGGTATGTACGGACACTTTCCAAATGTATCACGCCCGCTTTGCGGCTGGCCTATGTGATTGCTCCCAGTAACTCACAGGCACTGGGCCTCGCTAATGTATTAAGAGCGATTAGCGTTATGGCCTCACCATTAATGGCTGCGCTGGTGACACGTTGGATTTACGATGGACGTATTAACCGGTTTGCTGAAGCCATTCGGGAAGAGAACCGTCTGCGTCAACAGATTGCCAGCCAATTATTAGCAGGAATGGACTTTTACAGTCATCAGGAAGGCCATCATATCTGGCTACAGCTCCCCAGTTGCTGGCAGGCCCAGGCCTTTGCTGAACAAGCCACCGTGCTGGGCGTATCGGTGGTGGCATGTAACAGTTTTGGTTTCACTGACAATCAGCGACAGGCCGTGCGCCTGTCGCTGGGATTGTCGCCGGATCATGCGACTTTGTCACAGGCATTAAGTATCTTGCGCGGATTATTAATTCAGCCCGCCACCACATCACATCACATCATTTGACCCCAGAGGTGAAATAATTATGACTGAACAACCTATTCACTTTATGGAAAAAAATGGCGATATCTATGAGGAAATGGCCGATTGGGATGTGAATGCCGGCGGCGAGAAAATTGTCGCAAAACGTATGTCAGGCCGGTTTCGTAACCTGAAATGGTTTGGTATGTCGGTTTGGCTGTTTTATTTTCTGGTGCCGTATATCCGCTGGGATGATAAACAGGCGGTATTACTGGATATTCCCAATCGTCAGTTTCATTTTTTTGAGCTGACGATTTTTCCGCAGGATATCTGGATGCTCTCACTGACGTTGTTGTTTTTTGCCATTTTGCTGGCGGCAGTCACCAGTGTTGCCGGACGGGTTTTCTGTGGTTACTTTTGTTTCCAGACAGTGTGGACCGATATCTATACATGGATTGAAGGCAAACTCGAAGGCAATACTCCTCAAAAACAATTACGTTTCAAACAAGCGCCATGGTCGGTCAGTAAACTACTGAGAAAAATCAGTAAACACACGCTATGGTTGGCTATCGCCTTGTTAACCGGGCTGACTTTTTCAGCCTGGTTCACTGATGCGTTTGAGTTGTGGCGTGATGTATTTAGTTTCCAGGCGCATATTGCGGTGTGGATTGCGATGGCAATCTTTACCACTTTTACCTATGTTTTTGCCGGGTTTATGCGTGAGCAGGTTTGTTTCTGGTTGTGTCCTTATGCCCGTTTACAGGGGGTTATGTATGACCAGAATACAATTTTGCCCGCTTATGATGCTGAGCGGGGCGAGCCACGAGGCAAACTGAAAAAAGGTGAGACCGACCCGAGTAAAGGCAGCTGCATAGATTGCAAACTTTGTGTCAATGTCTGTCCGACCGGCATTGATATTCGTAAAGGTCAGCAGGAAGGTTGTATTACCTGTGGTTTGTGTATTGATGCCTGCGATTCGGTAATGGATAAGATTAATGAACCCCGTGGTTTGATTCGTTATGCTTCCTATGCCGAGCTGCAAGGTCACAGCAAACCACAACCCTTGTACAAGCGTCCACGGGTGATTATTTACAGCTTGATCCTGCTGGCGTCACTGGGCGGTATAGCCTACGGCTTTTTATCCTTATCAGCCACCGACTTCAGTGTCAGACCGGACCGTCAGCCTTTATTTGTGCGCCTCAGTGATGGCTCGATACAGAACCGCTATACGCTGAAATTGCTCAACAAGCAGAATATGCCGATTGAAGTGCAATATCAGATTGAAGGTCTGGAGGGGGCCAGTCTGCATGGGGTGCATGACTCTTATGTTTTAGAGCCCGCCAAAGTACTAACCGTGACTGCGCTGGTTCGGGTGCCGGAATCAGAGCTGCAAAGCGGCATCAGCCCGTTGACTTTTAATGTTGAGGTTATCGACGGACCGCAGTCCGATATTTCTTACCAGACTATCTTTATCGCACCCAAATAAAACGGTGCGATAAGGTATTTAATCTTTTGGTTTGATAAACAGTTCGTAAAGATCGGCCCGGCGATCTTTCAGATTATTGACGGCACCTTCATTGCGGACCAGTTTGAGTTTTTCCAGATCCAGATCGGAAAACATGATCATCTCACTGTTAGGCGTGGTTTCAGCCATTATTGCATCATGGGGGAAGGCGAAATCAGACGGTGAGAATACCGAGGATTGGGCATATTGCACATCCAGGTTTTCCACTTTCGGTAAGTTGCCAACACTACCGGTAATCGCAACATAACATTCATTTTCAATCGCTCTGGCGCGTGCACAATGGCGAACCCGCAAATAACTGTTTTTGGTATCAGTCCAGAATGGAACAAAAATAATATCAACTTCCTGATCAGCAGCAATACGGCCCAGTTCAGGAAATTCAATGTCATAGCAGATCATGATGGCAACACGACCGGCATCGGTTTCAAAAACCTGAAATTTATTGCCACCTTCAATTACCCAGTCACGGCGCTCATGCGGGGTAATGTGAATTTTACGCTGTTCATCGACCCGGCCATCACGATGGCAAAGATAAGACACATTGTAGACCCGATCATTTTCCAGTAATGGCATTGAGCCGGTAATAATATTAATGTTGTAGCTGACCGCCATTTCCGACATTTCGTCGCGGAACTGTTCGGTAAAACTCGCCAGGTATCGGATTGCCCGAGTCTGATCCATTTGATCGGTCAGTCCCATTAATGGGGCATTGAAAAACTCGGGAAACAGGGCAAAGTCGCTTTTGTAATCCGACAATGCATCAACAAAGTATTCAACCTGTTTAAGCACTTCCTCAACCGAATGAAACTCACGCATCTGCCACTGCACGGCGCCCAGACGAACCTGAGTTTTTTTGACATCCAATAACGAAGTGGGTGGGGTGTAAAGAATATTGTTCCAATCCAGCAATGTGGCATGGCCCAGAGATTTCTCATCTTCCGGCAGATACTTATGCATCAACCGCATGACCTGAAAATCATTGGATAACTGGAAAGTCAGGATCGGATCATAAATCTCTTTTCGTGAAACTTGATCGATGTACTCTGCAGGTGAAAGCTTGTCAGCAAATTTATGGTAATTAGGGATCCGTCCACCGGCCAGAATAGCGCGTAAATTCATTGAACGGCATAATTCCTTACGCGCTTCATATAAACGACGCCCTAACCGATAACCCCGATATTCCGGATGAATAAATACATCCAGACCATACAACGAATCTCCTTTCGGGTTATGCCAGATTTTGTCATTTTTCAAGATTAAATCATCGTAGGTATGCGGATTGCTGAATCGCTCATAACTGACCATAACGGTTAATGCCACAGCAATCAGTTCACCCGAATCTTCAATGCAGATCTGTCCATCCTGAAACTGATTAATTAATCCTTCAATCGTGGGTTGCGGCCAGGCACCGCCGATGTCGTCGTATACTGTGTCCATCAGAATTTTGAGCTGATCGTAATCCTCCAGGGTCAGATTACGTAAATTCAGGTGCAGCTCTTCATGGGCCATAAATGCTCCGGGGTTCAATTTGTTTCAATGATGAAATATCGCATTGAGTCTAGCAGATGCAGACAGGCATGATCAGGGCTTAAGACTTTATTTTTACATTAACCCGTACTAACGTCGTTCTCGGCACAAGCTGTTATATTGCGGTTTAAAAGGAATCTTATGACCACTGATCAAATCATTATTTTTGCCGTGCTGGCAGCAACACTGGGCCTGTTTATCTGGGATAAGCTGCGCTATGACGTGGTGGCGGTGTTGGCCCTGTTAGCTGTTGCGTTAACCGGTCTGATTCCCGCAGATGATGTCTTTTCCGGCTTAGGACATCCAGCGGTGGTGACGGTGGCTGCGGTATTAATTCTTGGTCAGGCACTGGTTAATGCCGGTGTGGTCGATGTCATTGCTCGCCAGTTGACCCGAGTGGGCAGTCATCCAACCATTCAGATGGCCGCGCTTACCGTGACCGTGGCAGTTTGCTCCGGATTTATGAATAACGTCGGTGCATTGGCCTTACTAATGCCCGTGGCGATCTGGATGTCCCGGCAGAGCGGACATTCGCCATCAATGTTTTTGATGCCTCTGGCGTTTGGTTCGTTATTGGGTGGTTGTTTGACCCTGATTGGTACACCACCGAATATTATTATTGCCAGTTATCGTGCTCAAACAGATTCACCCGCATTCGGCATGTTTGATTTTTTACCTGTTGGCGCAGCAGTTACGATTGTCGGCGTGATTTTTTTGGTGCTATTTGGCCGTTTACTGACGCCTAAGCGTGAGGCCAGTAACAGCGAAGAAGAATTATTCGAGATCAGCAGTTATCTCTCAGAACTCACCGTGCCGGAACAATCTGATTATAGCGGACGCAGTCTGATGGATTTGGTCGCTGCAGTAGAAGATGAGGCTGATATCACGGTGTTGGCATTATTACGTGGTGAAGAGCGCTTTAATACACCTTCCATGTATAAAGTGTTACAGCAGGACGATGTGTTGTTGGTTGAAGCGGATTCCGACAGCCTGAAAGCGCTTACCGATGTCACGGGACTGAAGCTTATCGGCGATAAAACCGATGAGCAAACTGAAGAGCAAGCCGACGAGGCAGATTCGAGCAAAACCAAAGCTCTGGATTTGGCCGAAGCTATTCTGGCGCATGATTCAATTTTGGTTGGAAATACCTTAAGCAGTCTGTCAATCCGCCAACGTTACGGCGTCAATATTCTTGCTGTGGCACGTCGAGGTCATCAGCTCAAACAACGTTTGCATCAAATCCGCTTTGTCGCTGGCGATATTTTGCTGATGCAAGGTAATGAGGACGTGCTCAAATCAGTTATGGGAGAGCTGGGTTGTCTGCCCTTGGCATCGCGAGGCTTGCGTCTTGGGCAACCGCGGAAAGTGGCCATAGCTTCGTTCATTTTTATCGGCGTAATTCTGTTGATTATGTTTGATGCTGTTTCCACTGCAACGGCAATGGTGGCAGGGGTGGTGGCGATGTTTTTTGCGGGTTTATTGCCGATTGCAAAGTTATACAAAAGTCTGGATTTGCCGGTGATTGTGCTGCTGGCGGCGATGTTGCCAGTGGGTCAGGCATTGGAAACAACGGGGGGATCAGAGTTAATTGCCACTTTATTACTTAATATGTCGGAGTCCACGCCACCGGCAATGACGTTGGTGATCCTGATGGTGGCAACAATGTTACTGTCGAATATTATCAATAATGCCGCGGCGGCGATATTGGCCGCACCAATTGCCTTGAGTGTGGCCAGCGGCATGGATGTTTCGGCAGACCCGTTATTGATGGCCGTGGCGATTGGTGCCTCTTGTGCTTTTTTGACTCCGATTGCTCATCAATCCAACACATTGGTCATGGAGCCCGGTGGTTATAACTTTACTGACTACTGGAAGCTTGGTTTACCGTTATCTATTTTGGTGATTCTGACAGCCTTACCGGTAATATTGTGGGTTTGGCCCCTGTAAACTTGTTTTAATAGAACGCTCCACTAATTTTTCAGCAACAGGACATTAAATGGCTCAACAAATTGTGCAATTGCAACTCAGTGGCATGCGGTGTGCTGCCTGTGCGAACACCATCGAAAAAGCCCTGAAAAAAACGCCTTCGGTGAAGTCGGCACAGGTGAATTACGCCAATGAAAAGGCCACGATTCGTGGCGAACAGCTTGAAGCAGATGTGTTGATAAAAGCCATTGAACAAGCCGGTTATCAAGCGCAATTAATTGATATTGAGCACCAGCAGGATAAACGGCAGGATTTGCAGAAAATCCAGCTATATAAATTTATTGCCGCAGCAATTTTATCTCTGCCGCTGCTTTACAGCATGATCGGTCATTTCAGTTGGACCCGTGATCTGCCGATTCCAGCAGTTTTGATGAATGCATGGGTACAAATGGCCTTGGCCACGCCGGTGCAGTTTATTATCGGCTGGCAATTTTATCGTGGTAGTTATTACGCCTTAAAAAATCTCAGTGCCAATATGGATGTGTTGGTAGCGTTGGGCACATCAGCTGCCTATTTTTACAGTGTCTGGCTTACCTTCAAATTTGGTGCGATAGCAGCGCATGATGGTCTGTATTTTGAAACCAGTGCGGTATTGATCACGTTAATTTTATTAGGCAAATGGTTTGAAGCAAGAGCCAAGGGCCATACTTCGGAGGCTATTCGCAAACTATTAAAACTGCAGCCTCAACAGGCATTACGCGAATCACCAGATGGTCAGACCTTATTGGTTTCGGTAAAAGAGTTGCAGCAGGGCGATATTGTGCAGATTAAACCCGGTCAACAGATCCCCGTTGATGGAGTGATAGTCGAAGGTCAGTCGGCTGTAGATGAATCCATGTTGACCGGTGAAAGCATGCCAGTGGAAAAAAACGTCAATGACAAAGTGGTGGGTGCCACCTTTAACAAAAATGGTTTTTTACGGGTTCGCGCTACCCATTTGGGCGAAGAAGCGGCACTGGCCCGAATTGTTCGGGTAGTTGAACAGGCTCAGGGCTCCAAAGCGCCGATACAGCGTCTGGCGGATAAAGTTTCGGGTGTATTTGTTCCGGTGGTTGTGGTGATAGCTCTGATTACATTTTTACTGTGGTGGTTTTGGTTTGCCCCCGGTGATAGTGGCAGGGCTTTGGAAACCATGGTGGCCGTGCTGGTTATCGCCTGTCCGTGTGCTTTGGGGCTGGCTACACCAACCTCGATTATGGCCGGGTCAGGGCGGGCGGCTGAAGCTGGCATTTTATTCAAACAAGCCGATACGCTGGAATTAACCCAATCATTGACAGCGATTGTGTTTGATAAAACGGGTACGTTGACCCAGGGCAAACCGGCATTAACAGATTTTTTGCTGGCAGAAGATTATGAAAAATCGGTTATCGCTGGCATCGTCATCGCTATTGAAAGCAAATCAGAACATCCGCTGGCACAGGCTATTGTTGATGGGTTAAAACCCCAAAAAACTCAGAGTGTAATGATTGAGAACTTTACCGCCCTGAGTGGTCATGGGGTGATGGGTAATGCTGAGGTGAACGGCAAAACCTCCCAGATCCGTTTGGGAACCAAAAAACTGATGCAGGATCACGATATCGATATGGGTGATTGGCAAATTCAGCAACAGCAACTGGAAAAACAGGGGAAAACCGCCATGTTGATTGCAGTAGATCAGCAGGTAATCGGCTTACTGGCTGTGGCTGATACGATTCGGGATTCGGCCAAATCAGCTGTTACCGCTTTAAAAAAACGCGGTTTACAGATCATTATGTTGACCGGAGATAATCAGCTTACAGCGGATGCCATTGCTCTTGAGCTGGGTATTGATAAGGTAATTGCCGAAGTCTTGCCAGAACACAAAGCCGATAAAATCCGTGAATTACGTCAGCAGGGACAGGTCGTGGCAATGGTGGGGGATGGTATCAATGATGCCCCGGCAATGGCTGAAGCAGATGTTGGTATTGCAATGGGAAGTGGCACCGATGTGGCGATTGAAACAGCGGATATCGCGTTGATGCGGGCTGATTTGAATACCGTTGATACTGCCATTCAGTTAAGTCACCTGACCGTGCGAAATATTCGACAAAACCTGTTCTGGGCATTTGGCTACAATTCTTTGGGTATTCCTATTGCAGCAGCAGGTTTACTGGCCCCGTGGCTGGCTGGTGCAGCAATGGCGTTCAGTTCTATTTCTGTTGTGTTAAATGCATTAAGGCTGCAACGGGTTAAAAATATCCACTAGGGTTTGATGAGCTCTCATCTCCACTTTGTCAGACACAAAAATAACCTCCTGCAGTGGTAGATATGAACAATACAACAGATTCTGGTTCATTACATGGGATAGTCATTATCAATATTTCTCAGCTTGATGCTGTTTCAGGGCTCTCAAACTTGTTAAAGCGTTCTTGGCTTGCATCACATTGCGGAAAATTATGAGTTCAGATCCATGCACAGCTGATGTAAGATTCCTGAAAAGGGATAAATCCTACATTGCCTATAACAAAGGTCGGACCAATGGCGGCAGAAGAGCTGGAAAGTAAACTCGAACAATGGAAGCACAAATATCTCGAGCTGCTTGCACGTGAAGAAAAACAGACATCTTATACCGAACTTCTGGAACGCAGTCTTGGACGACTTGCCCTGGTCTCTGAAGGGATTAATCCTGTCCTGGATAAACAGCTGCATTCACTGCGAAAGGAATTACGCAGTAATAAAGATGTTGGTCGGATCAGCGATATCCTCGAAAAAATACAGCAATTTATCAACCAAATGGATGAAAGTCCGCAGAGTTCCGATGCTTCAGAATTATTACGTCATCTGCTGTTATCGTTAACCATACCAGCAGAATCAAAGCCAGCTGTTGATAATCTGCTAATTCAGCTGAAAGATGCTACCAACCAACAAACCCGTGAATTGTTACCGGATTTTGTGTCTTTACTGGAAGCGATTAACGTTAAGGTATCTGCTTCACCGGACCAGGAAAAACCTCGTTCAGGGCTGTTGCAGAAAATCGGCTTTAAGAAACGTACTATTGAAGTCACTCAGTTGCTGTGCAGTATGATTGATAATCTGCAGTTGCCAGAAATGTTCAACGAACAACTCCGTGAGATCCATGCGCAATTGCAATCCCAGCCGGATAAAAAGAACTTACCGCAAATTATTGATGCCCTGACTGCGCTGATTAATTCGCTGGGAGCTCAAGCTCAGCTTCAACAACTTGAATACCGGGCTTTTCTTGCCACGTTAAGCGAGCGCATTAATGAGCTTGATGATTTGCTGCGGGTGACAGTGAAAGACGAAGAAGAAGCCTTTAATCAACGACAGAAAATTGGTCAAAAGGTTGATGCCGGACTGGATGATATTTACAAACAAATTGATGTTGCCAGTGAACCGCGTGAGTTGAAGACGATTATTCGTGAACGTTTGACAGCACTGAGCGGAGCGGTAGATGAATATCGAAACGCTGATCAGACACGCTATTATCAATCACAATTAGAAATCAAAAAGCTGACAGATCGGTTACAGGAACTGGAATCTGAGACCAAATCCTTACAGGATGGTATTCGCAAAGCCCATGAAATGGTACGCAAAGATACGTTGACTGGGATCGGTAATCGTCAGGCTCTGATGGATGCTTTAGAAACAGAATACATTCGCTGGCAGCGTTACAAACATCCGCTTAGCCTGGTGGTTTGGGACATTGATAACTTCAAACAGATAAATGACAATCTTGGCCATCTGGCAGGCGATAAGATATTAATTCGTATTGCCGAGATTTTATCGACTTCTACCCGTGAAATTGATTTTGTTGCTCGCTTTGGTGGAGAGGAATTTGTCGGGATATTTCCTGCGACCGCATTAGCTGAAACCATGGTTCTGGCCAATAAAATTCGCGAAGAAATCAGCAACACACGTTTTCTATATGATGGCAAACCTGTGCCCATTACTGTTTCTGCTGGCGTAGCTACTTTTCATCAGGGTGATAATACCGAAAAAGTATTTAAACGTGCTGATGCTGCGATGTTTAAAGCCAAAAAGCAGGGGCGTAATGTCTGTATTGTTGAAGAGATATAAGTTTTTTTTTGCCTGATTCACCCAGGAGTCGTGATGAGAATCATTGGGTTGTTTTTATTGTGTGTTTCAGCTCCTGTAGTAGCTGCAGAAAATTGCCAAAATGCCAACACAACCTATGAGATTGGTGTTTGCATGGCTGAGCAATTAGAGCAGCAAGAGGTTGAAATGCAACATTATCTTGCCGAAGCCAGAGCCCGTTATGCTGATGATATAGTGATTGTAGAATCGATTGAAAAGGCCCAGCAAAATTGGCTCGGCTATCGTCAGGAACAATGCGGTTCCATCTATAATATTTGGAGAGATGGGACTATCCGTAGCATCATGGGATTAAGCTGTTCTATTCGGATGACAAAATTACGAACGCATCAGATATGGCACAGTTACCTTACTTATATGGAAAATAGCCCACCACTTTTGCCTGAGCCAAAGATAGAGTGAATAACGGATTCTGGATGAGTCTCCATGAACAACAGTATTCAGGAAAAAATTCATCTGGAACATGAAGCAGCTAAATTGTTTATGCGGTTGTACGAAAAACAATTTGCTGTACCGATGCGACATATCTGGCATAACCTGCCGCGCAAACCGGATGTTTCATGTTATCTCAATGGCACACAGCTTGATTTGGAGATTGCGCATATCTACGGTAGTGAACCAGAGGCAAAGTTAATCCTTGGAAGAGCAGCAGAAGACAGGATATTAGCTGCCTTACACCAGCTATCAGAATTACCCATCAACAATCGGTTAATTGCCTCGCTGAATGCTGTTCTTACTACTAAATCGCAGAAAAAATACCACAGCCAGAGGGTATGGTTGGTGTTACGCAATATGAATTCATTATGGCAACAAAAGAATTTTGAAAAACATCGCCATCAAATAGTGTTACCGGACAAACATCCTTTCGAACAGATCTGGTTAATTTGTGATGCCAAAGGCGATAGTGGTGTTATACGTTTATTTCCATATGAATAGCGAAACAGATTAATCGTTTTCTGCAGGAATTAACGTCACCTGGCGCCGAATTTTGGGGACCAGCTGAACGTTCCAATGCTGAATGGCCCATTCCCATAAGATATCCAGCGGGACATGGGCTAAATCCGTTGGTGGTTGCATCCCCAGAAAATTCAACACACGACACAACACAGCTCCGCTGTCTCTATGCTTTACCGGTTGTGCCCGGGTTTGCTTACTGAGTTTTTCACCATGAAGATTGGTGGCCACTGGTATATGGGCATATTCCGGGGAGTTAACCCCCAGCTGCTGTTGCAGATAAATCTGTCTCGGTGTTGAATCGAGCAAATCTGCACCACGCACAATATGTGTGACCCCCTGCAACCCATCATCAGCCACCACCGCAAGTTGGTAGGCAAATAAGCCATCTGCCCGTTTCAAGACAAAGTCACCGACTTGCCGACCGAGAATTTGAGATTGTTTGCCTTGAACACGATCTTCATAATCAATACTTTCATTATTTACCCGCAACCGCCAGGAAACTGGTTGCTTCCCTTCTGGCAAACCATGACGACAAAACCCAGGATAAACAGGGCCATCAATACCCATTTGGGCAGCAGCGTTAATTTCTTTACGACTGCAACCGCATGGGTAGGCCAATTGTTGTGAGATTAATTTTTCAAGTGCCTGACGATAGATATCATCACGCTGGCTTTGATAAATTATTTCGCCGTCCCATTGAAAACCAAAGCTTATCAGCGTATCAATAATATCCTGAGCTGCACCGGGTACCTCACGAGGTTTATCAAGGTCTTCCATTCGCACCAGCCAACTACCATTATGTGCACGTGCATCCAAATAGCTGGCGGTTGCTGCGACCAAAGAGCCAAAATGCAGTGGGCCAGTGGGAGACGGTGCAAAGCGTCCGATATATTTTAGAGATGTTAAGTCTGAATTCATGTTTAGTTGAGATAATCCACCACGTAGAGTGTAATGAGTTTCTGTTGATCTTTCATAGCCTGAATTTATGACTGAAGATTATCTTTTTGTATACGGTACCTTACGTAAAAACACTGAACGCCATGATTTGTTGCAACGCTGCTGTGATTATATCGATACCGGAATGTTGCAGGCTGTCATGTATCTTATTTCTTATTATCCAGGAGTGATATTGACAGATAATCCGCAGCAGCAAGTTGTCGGGGAGGTGTATCGTATCCATAATCCCCAATTGCTGTTTGCCGAGCTTGATGATTATGAAGAATGTTCTTCAAGTTTTGCAGAGCCCCACGAATATGTGCGGCAGCAGCAAATAATTTGTTTGAGTAATGGAAATAAGCTCTCAGCCTGGGTTTATCTTTATAATCAACCTATATCGGGTAAGAAACGTATCATCTCCGGCGACTTTCTTAACCCTTAAACAACCGACCATCATAAAAACTATTTATTTCTATAACGGTTTTTAAAGATCACATCAGCAGTTAAAGTGCTTGAAAAAAAGAGGTTTTATGTTTCGATCAGATGCTTTTCGCCAGCAAGCTCAAAACTGGCAACAACAATTTCGACAAGTTCAGTCTGCCGGTTTTTTGCAACGTATTTTTGCCTGGATTTTACTGGGAATGGTGATGATGCTCAGCCTGGCGTTGTTGGTGGTGGTCGTGTTGCTAAGCTGGATTCTGATCCCCCTGATGTTGTACCGGGCGCGTAAACAAATGCGTAGAGCTCAGCAAGCAGGTAACCAGCATCAGCCGTTTTCGCAACGATCTTCTCGACAATCTCGTCATGAGACTCATATCATTGAGGGTGAAATTATCAGCCGTAAAGAGGATTAATTTGCCTGATTAATCGCTGGATGATATCAGTCGAACAAGGAGGCCACGATTGTCAGAGACCATTAGCCCGATAGGCTTTAGCGCCAGCGAAGACTGGACGGTAGAAGATTTTTACCGTTTCTTTCACCAACTAAATATATTGTATAACCGTCTTTATGTTCTGGAAAAGATAAAAAATAAAGGCCAAAGCCGTAATCTCAAAAATGCGTTTTACGGTTCATTATCCTCTGTGAGTGAATCCCACCGCCTGATTATCAAATCCATCGAAGTGCATTCGCCTGGAGATTTTAATCTATTGGGAGTTGATAAAATTATTCAGCAATTGCGTGATTTGTGGAAAGATATTTCCTATCAAAACCGGCTGACCAAACAGCGGGTCACTGAACAAAATCGTCACGATAAACAAATGCATCAGTTGAAAGAAGTCGCTGCAATGCAGAAACTGCTGCAAAATCAGATCAAATTGATGCACCAGCTGGGATATAAAGAAGACGAAATTGCACAAGGAGTGAAAGCGTTGGCCGACCCGCTCGAACAGTTAGTGGAACTGGCTAACAGCCGTAAAATTTCGTTGAAAGAGGTAAAGGGTAAAAATTAAGCCTGAAGTCGTTATGGCATTGATAGTAATCATCAAGCGATCGATGCCATTAAGATACAAACATCATAATAAAATCAAAAAACGACGAAAGTTTATTACAACTCCCGCCGTCATTGGTACCTAATCTATTAAGCCTAAGGCGTAATGTTGAGATTGCCGCCAAAGATACCTACCAAACCGATAATAATCAGATAAATTGCCACGATATAGTTCAGTAATCTTGGTACCACCAGGATCAGAATACCGGCTATCAAAGAAATCAGTGGAGTCAGTGCAATAGTCATTTTTTTCCCTCGCTGTTGTAATTAATTTTATTATTGTGCTCAAAAAGCCTGTCAGAAGACGTGAGCAGGAATGATAATACAGAATTAGCCCTGTTCTTTAATCAGAATATTTTTCATTAGCTCTGGTTCATCAACCATATCTTCTGGCATCGCTGATGAATGGTGATTGATGATTAACCATTCACCATCATTCTGACGTTCATATACAAAGTTGTAGCGTGCCTGAACTTCCTGTTCCTGCCCATTTTTTGTCAGGGTGAAGGTATAAATTCCGGCATCAATTGCAATATTGCCATTAATGGTAATGTTACTTTCATCAATCCGGCCATTGGGTTGCAGGGCGAGAAAATATCCGAAATAGTCACGTATGCCCTCATGGTCAGTACGAACCTGGTTAGAGAGTGTTGGTAACAGAACCGCATCATTTGCATAATAAGCTGCTACCGCGGCTGCGTCGCCGGTTTGCAAAGCATTATTCCAACGGTCAAACAAGTATTCGATTTCTGCTTCAGTTGCCTGAACGTCTTTTACTTCAGGCTCTGGTGCACAGGCTGTCAGCATTAAGCCCAATGCTAAAGTAAATGTCAGTTTGTGGTGTGGTTTAGATAAAAAAATACTTTTTGTCATAATGATTCTCCCTCGGAAAGCACTTATCATTAACAACATAAGGCGAAATAATAGGCTTCTACCGGCCAAGATACTCCAAAATGCTGTTTGATGTGATCAGTTTCCATTAAACCAGATAATACAGTGCCATGACTTAAGCCAGATTAATCAATGCTTAATTTATTGAGCAAACAGGCAAACTTTAAACAGAACGGGGGATAGTCATAGCCCTTTTCAGTAATTTTTCAGGACTCAGAATGCAGGCACATTATTTTCAGCATGTACCGTTTGAAGGTTTAGGCAGTATTGAAGCCTGGTTTCAAAATCATGGCTATCAAATCAATGCTACCCGGTTTTATCAACAAGCTAATTTACCAGATATTAATGATGTGGATTTTCTGGTGGTGATGGGCGGGCCAATGAGCGTGAATGATGAAGCTCAGTATCCATGGTTAGCAGCAGAAAAGCAGTTTATCCGGCAATTTATAGAGACCGGTAAACCTGTTCTGGGAATTTGTCTCGGTGCACAACTGATCGCCAGCGCGATGGGTGGCAGAGTCTATCCCAATATAGAAAAAGAAATCGGCTGGTGGCCAATTCAGGCGGTGGCTAACAATATTGCAGCTGCTTTCACTTTTCCTGAAATGGCCATGGTGTTTCACTGGCATGGTGAAACCTTTGATTTACCGAAGAATAGCTTGTGGCTGGCAAAAAGTTTTGGCTGTCATAATCAGGCATTTCAATTGGGCCAATCAGTCATTGGTTTGCAATTTCATTTAGAGACCACCGAAGACTCTGCTCAGGCCATTATTGAACACTGTGCCGATGAATTGGTGCCGGCACCTTATGTGCAGGCTGAAGGTGAAATACTGACCGCCGATCTGCAAAAATATCAAAATATCAATCAGCTGATGAATTCAGTACTGGATTACCTTGATAATGCACAGCAACAATAGTAGTGACTAATAGATATGACACATAATCAACTCGAACGCTATCTGTATAAACACATTCCTTTGTCGGCAGCCATGCAGGTAAGTGTGCAGAACATGACTGCAAAATCATTAACTCTGCAGGCACCGCTGGCCCCCAATATTAACCATCAGGAAACGGTATTTGGTGGCAGTGCATCAACGTTGGCGATTCTATCAGCCTGGTCGTTATTGCATACACGATTGGCGGAGGAGGGGATAGCTTCTCAACTGGTGATTCAGCGAAACGAGATGGCCTATCTCAAACCCATGATCGGAGACTTCACTGCTACGGCTGCGCTAGTGGATGAAAATGATTGGACAAGGTTCCTCAAAATCTTACGTCGTAAAGGAAAAGCCCGTATCCGCGTAGCAGCAGTTTTGTATTCCGGTCAACAGCTGGCGGCTAAGTTTTCAGGGGAATATGTGGCGTTATACGACGAGCACTAAATTATTTAATCGGATTTGGATTACATTGGCGTTATTGAGTTACGCTCGCCACGATCAACCCAATCACCAACAGCACAATTATTCCGCTGAGAATTTTTGTTTTGTTACCCGGCGTTTTACTGAGTTTAATCGTCGAAGCATGCGTTTGCGTTTTTACTGATCCCCCACGGCTAATATTGATGGCTCTGGTTTTACCATCGGCTGTGGTTTCAATGTCAAAATCAAGCAGTTCACCAACTTTGGGACGGGGACTGCTGGATGGGAAGGCTGAAATATGAACAAATACTTGCTGTTGATTATGCTCACAGAGGATGAATCCAAAACCTCTGTCATCTTTCCATTTGATTAACTTTCCGTGCATTTTCATTCAATCTTAATTTAATTAATAACTTGTCAACATAACAAAGCCAGACGCTTTAAGGAAGTTTAATAACGTTCGCCAGAAGGGATTTATGGATCGCTGACAAATTTATTCATCGTTAATGCAGGTCAGATCCATCGAGTTTGCCTTTACCTGGAACAACGATACCTTGCAGGCTCGTAGTTGCTTGGCTATTTTCTTGCTTTACCACACTAAATGAACCATCGGTTTCCAAAACCACGGCTTTGATATGCTCGAGTGTTTGACTACCCGAGGAGCGTACAGCCGAATGAATTTCATCTTCAGTGACTCGTGCACGTTTCAGTGCTGACGATAACAGGTTTCCATCATAGACCAGCAGTGCAGGTTCGCCGGTGACAATTTTTCGTACCCAAGGCACCCTGACACTGGACCAGGTCACCAGATATTGCATGCCGATCAGCAAAGCAAACGCCAAGACTCCCTCTGCCAATGCAACATCTCTATTAAGTAAAATAGTCGCCAAAGTAGAACCCAAAGCTACAGTCACAACCATATCAAACGCATTCATTTTGGATAAAGTTCGTCTGCCTGAAATCCGTAATAAGATGACCAGACTGACGTATGCCAGCACCCCGATAATCAAAGTGCGAAATAATGTTTCCCAATTATCAAAAAATATCTGGCTCATTTGTTTCTCCTGCCTATACAACACGCCAACATTTTAAATTGATAGGTTAAATCAGGGTAATCATCTATCAATTAGGCTTGGTTTACTTCTGTGAGCTCACGATGGAGTATGGTTAATGGCATTCATTACTGCTGTTTAGCAGGCAGTTTTCAGCTTCCATTACTGACTCGATTTGAATGGTGGAATGTACGATCCCAAAATGATCATGCAAATGGTTTTGCAACTGATAGAGCAACACAGTATTCAGATCGGACTCATCAACGACCAGATGAACGGTCAAAGCTGTTTCATTGGTGCTTAAAGGCCAGACATGCAGGTCATGAAAGTGTCTGACCTGTTCAAAGCTTAACAAATAATGCTGGATCTTTTTAATATCGATATTGGCTGGGACAGCATCCATCGCATAGTTGAGGGATTCATTTAATAATCGCCAGGTGCCTACCAGAATAACAGCAACAATGAGCAGGCTGACCACCGGATCAATCCATAACCACCCTTTAAACAAAATAAACAATCCGGCAATCACTACGCCTAATGAGACAGCAGCATCGGCAGCCATATGCAGGAAAGCCCCGCGAATATTCAAATCCTGTTTTTGCCCTTTAAAAAACAACAGTGCCGTGATGGTATTAATGACCACACCAATGCTGGCGACAATAATAACGGTCATACCTTGCACTGGCTGAGGGGTCAGCATCCTGTTGATCGATTCCCAGGCAATCCCACCCAAGGCAATTAACAGCATGACAGAACTGATTAATGCCGCCATCACGGTGGCTTTACGAAAACCATAAGTGCGTTTTTCAGTGGCAGCTTTTTTCGCCAGGATACTGGCTCCCCAGGCGAGTAATAAACTGACTACATCACTCAGGTTATGCCCTGCATCAGCCAGCAAAGCCATTGATCCAGACAGAATGCCGTAACTGGCCTCAATGATGACAAATATAATATTCAGGCTGATGCCAATGGCAAATGCCTGATTGTAATTAGCGACGTCGTGATGATGTGTGTGACTATGAGCCATCAGTTGTTCCGTTAGTGAGTTCTTCAGGGTAATAAACAATAACCTGTTTGTCTTGTCTTGATGTTTTTTCATTAAAGCTAAAGGGATAAATACAAACGCAGCTATTCAACTGAGAGTAAGTCGACAATGCTATTATTTATCTGTTTAAAATTACTTCATCAGGGTGCTGCATGTCAGATTCAGTCAGTATAAAAATCAGGTTACATAACCAAGACTCAGTCGCGTTGGGGCCGGGGAAAGCCGATTTGCTTGATGCCATTTTACAGCATGGTTCAATCTCTGCTGCCGGACGTGCGATGGGAATGTCTTACAAACGTGCCTGGGATCTGGTGAATACGATGAATCTGAGCTTTTCCAAACCGCTTGTGGTGACAGCAAAAGGTGGTTCACATGGAGGTGGAGCTGAAGTCACCGAGTTTGGGAAATCCATTTTGACTGCTTACCGTGATCTTGAAAAGAAAGCCTACGTTTCGATTGCTGATGATCTTGAAAAAATGACTCAGCTGCTGGGCAGCTGAGTTCAGTAAACAGTATTAAAGAAATATTTACCTTAATCGTTATATATGTTGGAATACGTCGATAACAGGTTAGGAAGATTATGCTACCAACTAAAGCACAGCGCTGGTATATCGGCATTGATGATACAGATAATATTGAAAGCCGTGGCACCGGCTTTCATGCGCGTTCACTTGGCGCTGCGATTAATAAGCAGCAATTGGGTAGATGCCGATTTATAACACGCCATCAATTATTGATGAGTCCGCTGGTGCCATTTACTTCCCATAATAGTGCTGCTTGTCTGGTTATTGAGCAGTTCAATGCTCCCGTTAGGGATATTGAAAAATTGTGTGTTGAGTATCTTTTAAACGAGAGTGCCGAGGGGTCTGATGTTGGTTTGTGCATTGCATCGGAACAACAGCTTTCCATGGCTATGCTGCAGTTCGGTTTTATCTGTAAACAACGATTGGTGACTCAGCAGCAAGCCCGTGATCTTGCAAGGCAATACAACGTTATCCTCCATGGCCTGACGGGAACAGAGGATGGTGTAATTGGCGCGCTGGCAGCGGTTAATCTATGTGGCTCGGGAGTGGATGGACGTTTACTGTGGTTGCCTGGCATGCGTGATCATGTTCAGCAAACCTTAAGCCTTTCGAGTTTGTTGGATTTGACCGACATAACAGTGGTACAGGATCGGCAAGGAAAAGTGTTAACCGATCCTGTTATCCAAATTGCAATGGGAAGCTGGCCACGTGCTATCTGGCTGGGTGGAGAAGCCACCTTGATTGTTGAACCTGATGAGGAAACCCCCAATGAGTGGAAAGTTGCTGAAAAGAGCTATCTCAAACAGTTCTGAGGTCTGGCAATCAGATAAATCCCAGCATGCATGGATTTTTATCGCAGGTGCAATGGCGATGCTAATGCATGAAACCTTCCGTTTCGGACTCGATTTGCCAGGTCGTCAGGGACTGACGTTAATGGCAATATTGATATTTGTACGACTGGTTTCGCCATATCACTATTCTGCCACATTGGCTGGAAGTGGTGGTTTAGTGGCCGCTTTAGTGATACGTGACAATCCTGCTGCTGCGATTATCGTTTTGAGCCAGGGGATAGTCCTTGACCTCGCGTTTAAACAACTTTCTGTTTCCAACATTACATTATGGTTGTTGCCTTTAGCCGCTGGTCTTGCTCATATGTTAAAACCCCTGTTCAAAATGGGATTTCTAACTTGGGCAGGGGTCGAAACGGATTCATTGCGACATGGTTTGGCGTATCCCTTTATTACTCACTTTATCTTTGGTGCAGTGGGTGGGCTGATTGGCTTTCTGGCCTGGCGAACGCTAAAGAAATCGCAAAAAAACAATCACTAAACTCAAGGAGACTTTGTGAGCATTTCACATCATAATGCTGTCAACCGATGTATATTAAAGAATATATCCAGGTTGGTTTTCAGTGCACTGATAATTCCTGTTTCAGCACAGATCATGGCTGCCGAAATAACAAATGAAAACTACGAGCTTGCTGAAATTAAGGTTGAAAATAATCCGGTGAACAGTTCACAGGTGTTGATTGATCAGCACGATCTGGAATTGTTAGGTGCGAGAAGCCTGGAAGATGCGTTGCGCTTAGTGCCATCAGTCAATACCAGATATGGGGGTGACGGTACTCCTCGCATGGATATCCGTGGATTACGAACTAGGCAGGTCAAGCTTCTACTGAACGGTATCCCTTTTTATTCCACGTTTGATGGTCAGTTTGACCCCAGTCTGATTCCGGCTTTTGCTATTGGCAAAATTGATTTGAATATCGGTAGTTCATCGGTTTTGTATGGTGATGGGGGTATGGCTGGTGTGATGGATATTAAAACCCGCAATGCGATGAGCGGGTTTCAGGCCAGTTCCAAACTGGAACGTGGCTCAGATGACTTCTGGCTAGCCAATGGTCAGGTTGGTTATGGGGATGCCGATCAGGATTTTTTCTTTGGGTATGGTGTGAGAGAGCGAGATGGCTTTTCATTGTCCAATGATTTCACTTCGCCGCTGGAAACTTCTGCAGATAACTTTCAGGATAATGACCAGCGGCGTAACAGTGATGATCGGAGGGAAAACCTGATATTTTCATATAATCGAAATTTAACCGAAAAACTCACTATTGGCATGTTTGCCAGCTATCTTGAAGGCCAGTACGGCAAGCCACCGATTGTCTTTGATAACAATGTAGACGATTTTGCTCAACGTGCCAGGTTTGAGCGTGTTGAGTCTCAGCGAGGCTTTTCTCTTCAACTTGGAGGGGATTATCAACTAGCCGATAACTGGTCAACGCGCTTATGGTTTTTTGAAAACCAACTAGAAGAGCGCAGCGCCAGTTACGATGATAATTCTTTCTCAACTATCACCAGTAATAATACTTTTGCCAGAACAGAGCAGACTAAAACGCATGGAAGCCACGCCCAACTGACAGGTGTAATTCCCACAACCGGATCCAAACTGGCATTTAGTTTTGATCAGCGTAAAGAAAGCTATGAGGAGGCTGGTCTGGAATGCACCATTTCTGGCGGTGGCGGTGGCGGTGGCGGTGGCGGTGGCGGTGGCGGCGCCCAAACTTGCCCATCACGACCATTTACCAAAACCAGTTCCGATGAATCGATCAGGGTAAAATCCTATGCAGCCGAGTTAACACAGCCATTGGCATTTGATATTACGGCTGTGCTGGGTATTGCGAGACATGAACTAGATAAGTCGGGAAATACTGATGAGTCGGCGCACAGCGGGCAATTTTCACTCACTAAACCGATAACCGATATATCAACCCTTTATGGAACAATTGCACGTAAAGTGGATGCTCCAACCATACGTCAATTGTTTGAGCAGGGCTCTGGTAACAGTGAATTGGGTTTTCAAAGGGCCAAACATTATGAAGTGGGTGTGAAAAATCAATGGCAAAAAGGTGCATTGAATATCGCCTTCTGGCAATCAGATATTAAAGATTTTATTGAAAAGGGCAACATCACAGATGTATTTGAAAACCGTGATAAATTGCGTTTTAAGGGAGTTGATATTGATGGCGGATATCAGTTTACGGATAAATTAACCATTAACGCTGGGCTAGGCTTTTTAAGTGCTGAAGATAAGTCATCAGATGCCACTACTGAAAGACTGCAGTATCGCCCTTCACATAAAGCCAGCCTGCAGGCCATCTATCAGTTAACACCACAATGGCAATTGAGCGGGGATATCATTCGTATCGGTTCACAAAATTACTTTAACCGAAAGGATTCAGCTATTCGAGATAAACTCGATAGTTTTGAATTAGTAAATACTCGACTAAAATATACGCTTGCCAATCAGAAGGCCGACTTCTATGTTGGTGTTGAAAACCTTTTGGATGAGGATTACTCCACCAGTTATGGTTACCCCCAGGCAGGCAGGTTTGTTTATACCGGTGTGAATTTACGCTGGAAGTAATTTCCAATAGCCAAATCATAGCTACACTTGACGCTAGCTGCCCTAGCGTCAAGAGCCGCTTTGCCGAAGAGCATTGATGATCCGCTTTTGTTCTTCTTCGGCGTAAAAACTCGGATCATCGAATAAATCACGTTGCTGTTGATCAAACATCATATTAAGTGCCTGGGCACTGGTTTGCACCATCGGTTCAAAGTGGGCATTTTGACCACTAACCAGATCCACCACCCGGCGTCGACGGTAAACGATATAACCGCCAAGTAACAGCAAGACCACTCCGATATAAATCGGTAAGCCATGCGACCCCAGTAATGTCATTAAAGAACCGGACAGCACCGGAGCAAACGCACAGCCGGCTCCATGCAATACCAGCATATCGGATGAACCGGAAACAATTTCATCCGGATGCAGTTGATCGATCAGCTGGGCAACCGAGAGTGGATAAATGGAAAACGCCAGGCCACCCCAGATAAAGAACATACTGAGCAGCAATTTTTGTGAGGACGCTATAATCATCATTATCGATATAGCTGCAGCCAGCATCACCACCCATGTCATGACTTTCGGTCGATCATGCTTGTCCGAATAGCGACCAATTGGAATCTGCAACACCGCACCCCCGATAATGGTCAGGCTCATGATCAAAGCAATACCGCTGATATCGTATCCAAGTTGGGTGGCATAAATAGGTGTCATTGACCAGAAAGCGCCCATAGCCAATCCGGATAAAGACGCCCCGGCAACAGACAGTGGAGCGATTCTTAATAAGTTTTTTAAACTGCTTTTTGGTCTTTCAGTCGCGATGTTGGGTTGATTACGCCTGGTAAGGGTTAGCGGTAAAATCGCCCAGCTCACCAGAATCGATACCAAAGCAAATAATAAAAAGCCTTCTGGCGAATCAAGATGCAACAATTGTTGTGCAAGAGCGAGCGCGCCCAGGTTGACTACCATGTAAAAGGCAAAGATGCGTCCACGTTCATGACTGGCCGCCTGACTATTGAGCCAACTTTCAATCACAGTCATCAGCGTGATATAGGCCAATCCATAAAAGAAACGAAAGCCCATCCACGCCCATTGGTCGATGAAGATAATGTGTAAAAGCGTGGTGGTGGCGCAGATAGAAGCACAAAATGCAAAAGTACGAATATGCCCCATACGACGAATCAAGCGTCCACTCACCCAGGTGCCACAGATAAATCCGACGAAATAAGCTGACATGATCATGCCCATTACTGCACTGGAAAACCCTTCACTGGTTCCTCGTAAGGTTAACAGTGTGCTGATAAGTCCATTTCCAAGAAGCAGGAGAGCAACGCTCCACAAAATCGACTGAATAGGTTTTAGCAACGCCAATGATTGCATGCATAGCTCCTTATTCGACTGTCCATTTGGTTATTTTTGAACCATCACGCACCAAAACAAAGCCGTGATGGATTCTGCAATGCAAATGCACCTAGCCTGGAAAATGCCATTAAACCTGCATTACTAAAGGGGATGAGGGTTAGCATTGCTGATCAGCTTCTTCGCTGCAATTGATTGCTTAAAGTATTATGCAATTGTTGAACCGCATGAAAGCTTGCTGGAAATACTGGCAGAATCAGCCATTGGAAAAACGAATTAACCAATCAGGCTGTGATATAGCGGAATGCCGACAAGCACATTAAATGGAAACGTCAGGCCTAATGCCGCCAGCATAGCTAAACCAATATCAGCTTGTGGAATGGCCGAACGAACGGCAACCGGTGCAGCAATATACGAAGCACTGGCGGTTAAACTTGCCAGGATCAATACGGAGCCGTCTGGCAGTCCGAGCAATTTACCGACAAACAATCCAGCCAACGCTAAGATACTGGGTGCAACGATGGCAAATAGTACTACGGGAATTTTATCGCGTGATAATTTACTCAATGCTTCGGCGGCTACCAGACCCATTTCCAATAGAAATAGTGCGAGCACGCCCATAAATGCCCCAGTGTATAAATCAGTTACCCCGGCGCCTTGCCTTGGGCCATACATCCAGCCAATCAACACCCCGCCAACCAGCAATATAACGCCTCGATTGATTAATGATTCATGCAGGATACTTAACATGCCTCCGGAGGAAGCTTGTTTTACCCCACTGAAATGCCGGTAAAGCATTAAACCGATAATAATGGCTGGTAATTCCAGTAACACCAGATAAAGTGTTACCTGTCCGCCAATAACCAATTGATTGCTTTCTGCATAAGCGAGCGCAACAGCAAATGTCCCGGCACTGACTGAGCCGTAATGTGCAGCAAAACTGGCACTATCAGCCAGATTAAGACGAACCACTTTCAACAGTAATGGAAATAAAATAAGCGGGATCATAAAGCCCAAAAAAGCGACGGATATCAGCTCCGGCATCAGACTCCAGCCCATATTGCCATGTAACGCCATACCGCCTTTGAGGCCAATCGTCAGCATTAATAACAGACTTAAAACATCGTATGCGGCTTTGGGAATGGCCAGATCGGATTTCACCAGACCACCCACCAGGCCAAGCAGGAAAAACATTACTACGATGTCAGGCACAGGCTCTCCTTGAATCTATACAACAAACAAGAGGCGTTATTGTAACGTTATTGGCGGCTTTCGCCGAGCAATTCCTCGTTAAAGATGAGCAGAGATTGGTCTGTATTTAAAATTCAAATGCGGCAATTAATGGAGCATGATCCGACAGCATCTTCCAGGAAGAATGTGGGGGGCATTCACAAAAGGTAGGTTCAAGGCCACGATAATAAATGCGATCCATCTTGAAAATCGGCATCCAGGAGGGCCAGGTTCGTGCATGTTTCTTATGCAGTGTTCGGAAAGCTTCTTTCAAATCTAATCGTTGGGAGAAATGTTTTTCAGCCTGACCGTTCCAGTCATTAAAATCACCGGCAACAATCAAAGGCGCGTTGTGTGGCACATGCTCATCAATGCGTTCACATAGTGTTTGTAGCTGACGTTTACGTTCGGTGCCCGTCAGGCCAAGATGCAGACAGACAATATGCAGTTCCTGCTGGGTGTCAGGAATGTGGATGACACCATGTAACAAACTGCGGCTGGCCCAAGTGTATGGCGAAACATTAATATTTTCCCAACTCTGCAATGCATATTTACTGAGTATGGCATTGCCATGATGTCCTACGCTATAAACGGCGTTTTTGGCATAAGCAAAATGTGGCCACATATCTTCTGCAATAAAATCGCAGTGAGGCCCCGGCCAATGCTGATGTTTTAGCTGATGACCAGTGTGCTCACCTTGAATTTCCTGTAACAGCATAATATCGGCATCGGCTTCTCGTAGTGCTTCCCGCATTTCATGCAGAATGAACTGCCGATTACCGGTATTAAAGCCTTTATGCAGGTTGTAAGTCAGGATTCTAAGTGATTGTTTGGACATTCCATCTCTGAAAAAAGCTTAAAGCAATACAGTAACATCTCTTATGGCTAGAAAATATTACCTATATTAAATCCTTTAAGTCATAGACCAAAAAAAACGCCGGTTCAACTATGAGCCGGCGTTCTGTAATGTGGCTTTTATAATAGCTTTTACGGAATCAAGGTTGTACCACGGGAAGTTCTTCCGGATCTTTCTTTGCGAGCTTCACCTCACATTCCGGTGATGCAACCATCTTTTCCGATGAACTCACCAATAATGAATTTTTCAAAAAGTTGCGACCCACCAGAATCGGGAAGGTCATACGACTGCGATCAGCAAGCGTAAAACGGGTTTCTTCGTAATGGGAGCCAACACACAGACCCATTTCAACTACATATCGTGTTTGTTTACCGCTGGCCTGTTTAATCGTGACTTTATCCACGATGGGCCGGGTCAAAATATATTCTTTATCTTCGTGATCAACAAAGGTAAACCGCACCATTTCCTCGCCGTTCTCTTCAATGACCTTTGTATCAACTGCATACATCGAATTGGTTGCAGCTCCGGTATCAATCCGTGCTTTGGTTTGTATTTCGCCAGGAAATAATGTGACGATTTCTTGATGACCGAGAACCGATTGTTCTTCTATATCAATTTTGTTTTCATTGGCTTGAGTCGTCAGGCTAAATGCCAGTAACAAACTCAAAGATACTTTACGCATGCTGTCTATCCTTTTCATCTTAGGTTGATTTAGTTATTTGAATTGGGTGGGCATCATGGCCAAAAACAGGCTAACACAGCCTTGATTAATTCAAGCTTAATCAAAGTTAAATGGCTGATTTACCAAATTTTTAGGCTTTTATAGTGATGCACTCTTGATATCCAATATGACCAACCCCATCTGTGAGCTATCGTTAAAACAGCCAGATGGAGGCAACACAGAAATGGGCGTTGATGCACATAAGGAAACAATGGGTTTCCAGACAGAAGTCAAACAACTTCTCAACCTGATGATTAACTCGCTTTACAGCAACAAAGAGATCTTTCTGCGTGAGCTGATATCCAATGCGGCCGATGCTGCCGATAAATTGCGTTTTGAAGCGTTATCCGATTATGCGTTATACGAAGAAGATGGCGATCTGAATATCCGTGTTGATTTTGATAAAGAAGCCCGCACCATCACCATCACTGATAACGGTATTGGTATGACCCGTGAAGAAGTCATCAATAATATCGGCACCATTGCTCGTAGTGGTACCAAAGCATTTTTTGGCCAGTTAACTGGTGATCAGGCTAAAGACTCACAACTCATCGGCCAGTTTGGTGTGGGGTTCTACTCTGCATTTATCGTGGCTGATAAAGTCACACTGAAAACCCGCCGTGCTGGTACTACCAAAGAACACGGTGTGCTGTGGGAATCGGCCGGTGAAGGTGAGTTCAATATTGAAACCATCGAAAAAGCCACCCGCGGTACCGAAGTCACTCTGCATTTGCGTGAAGATGAGGATGAATTTCTCAATGGCTGGCGTCTGCGTAATGTGATCCGTAAATATTCTGATCACATCAATCTGCCCATCATCATGCAAAAAGAGCCTGTTCCCGATGAAGAAGGCAAAATTGATGAAAGCATTATCGAAGATGAAACCGTCAATAAAGCCACAGACTTATGGACGTTATCCAAAAACGATATCACCGATGAGCAATACAAAGAGTTCTACAAGCAGATTGCTCACGACTTTCAGGATCCATTGAGCTGGAGCCATAACAAGGTCGAAGGCAACACCGAATACACCTCACTGCTGTATATCCCATCCAAAGCACCGTTTGATCTGTGGGATCGCGATCGTATGCACGGCATCAAGCTGTATGTGAAACGCGTGTTTATCATGGAAGACAGTGAACAACTGATGCCTCGTTATCTGCGCTTTATCCGCGGTGTAATTGATACCAATGATCTGCCATTGAATGTGTCGCGTGAAATCCTGCAAAGCAGCAAAGTCATTGATACCATACGTGCTGCTTCAGTGAAGAAAATTCTCTCTGAACTGAATAAAATGGCCAATAACGAACCTGAACAATATGCTGAATTCTGGAAAGAATTCGGTCAGGTGATCAAAGAAGGTCCAGGCGAAGACTTTGCCAACAAAGAAGCATTGGCCAAATTACTGCGCTTTGCCAGCACTGAAACCGGTAATGCCGATCAAACCGTTTCATTGGAAGATTATGTCAGTCGGATGAAAGACAAGCAGGACAAAATCTTTTACATCACTGCCGAAAGCTATGCTGCGGCGAAAAACAGTCCGCATCTCGAAGTGTTCCGTAAGAAAGGCATTGAAGTCCTGTTGCTCACCGACCGCGTCGATGAATGGCTGGTGAACTCTCTGACTGACTTTGACGGCAAACACCTGCAATCCGTTGCCAAAGGCGATCTGGATCTCGGTGAGCTGGAAGACGAAGAAGAGAAAAAAGCGCACGAAGAAGTCGAGAAAAACTTCGAAGATCTGGTTGAGCGGGTCAAGAAAACCCTGGATGAGAAGGTCAAGGATGTTCGCATCACTCATCGTTTGACCGATTCACCAGCCTGTCTGGTGGCCGATCATTACGATATGAGCGGTAACCTGGAACGCATGCTCAAAGCTGCAGGCCAACAGGTTTCAGCCAGCAAACCAATCCTGGAACTCAATCCGGAACATCCAATGGTTGCTAAACTGAAAGACGAACAGAACGATGAACAGTTCAGTGACTGGACATCCATTATCTTCGATCAGGCTTTATTGGCCGAAGGCGGACAACTGGAAGATCCGGCCAGCTTCGTCAAAAAACTGAACGCGATGTTATTACAACGCGCATAAATGGAAATCAGCCCATTACTCGGTTTGTAAGAGTAATGGGCTTTTTCATCATCTTTTACCCTGACTGCTTAAACTTAAATCCTAATCTTCGGTTCTACAAAACATTTGCTCATGGTAGGTTGGGTTGAAGCATGAAACCCAACAATCCACGCTTGTTTTAATCACACTTGCCCCCCCACAACCGAATCACAATCTAATTCCTCGAAAAAGTACCCTAACCATCGCGAGGCACAGTGCTGATGAATATCAATTAAAAAAGCTTGATTCAGCTGTGCAAGAATATTCAGTCGCATTTGCCAGCCGCGCTGAGAGATTTTTTAGCCGCCCGAAGCCGCTGATAGTTTATGGCTTGATCTTCTCAGGGGTAAACCCCACTTGTATTCAGATACGTTAAAATGTCGCTATCATTCGGCAGCTTCATTTGCCATATAACCGCCCGCTACAGGTGCAGTGTGAGGATTTATCATGCAAGACGACGCCATTCAGGCAGATCATTTACAACGTTTCATCTTTGATAATGCCGCTATCCGTGGCGAATGGGTGCAACTTAAAAAAACCTGGCAAACGGTTAAAGTTCAACGGGAATATCCACCTGCGGTTGCTGGCTTGTTGGGAGAAATGCTGGCAGCGGCAGCGCTATTGGCTGAAACAGTCAAAATGTCCGGCCGATTGGTATTGCAATGTCGTTCCGATGGGCCGGTATCGTTATTAATGGTTGAATGCACCAGTGATCACACTCTCCGTGGTTTAGCGAACTGGGAGGGTGAAATTGCTGATGATGCCACGATGCAGCAAATGCTCGGCGACGGTAATCTGGCGATTACTATTGAAAATGTTGAAGCCAAACAACCCTATCAGGGCATTGTCAGCGTCCAGGGCGAGTCAATTGCTGAAATGCTGGAAATGTATTTTGCGCAATCTGAACAATTGAAAACCCGTATCTGGTTATCTACCGATGAGCAGACTTCCGGTGGGTTGATGCTGCAACAATTACCTGATCAGGATCCGGAACAGCATGATGAAAATTGGACGAGGATTAATTTTCTAGCCGATACCGTGACCTATGAAGAACTGCTGAACTTGGATGCAGTCTCTTTGTTATACCGATTATTTAACGAAGAAATGGTAAGACTATTAAGTACAACCGTATTGGAATTTGCCTGTACCTGCTCGCGCCAGCGAGTGGCTGATACCATCAAGTTACTGGGACGGCAGGAAGCAGAAGACATTATTGCCGAACGAGGCTTTGTTGAGTTGGCCTGTGAGTTCTGCAATACCCATTATCAGTTTGATCCAGTGGATGTGGCAGGCTTATTCAGTGACCCGCTTAATATTCAGAATGACTCGGATACGCTGCATTAATTCAGGATAGATATGGCACATATTGTCATTATCGGAGCAAGTACCGGCGGTTTACCCGCTGCTTATGAATGCCGTGCTGCTCTAGATAAAACGCACCATATCAGCGTAGTTTCCAATACGCCGATATTTCACTTTGTACCCAGCAACCCCTGGGTCGCTGTTGGTTGGCGAAAACGTGAAGATATCAGCTTTAAACTGGCCTCGGTTTTATCCAGCAAAAATATCGATTTTTATGATTCCGGTGTTGCCAAAATCAAACCGGCTACCGATCAGATTTTGTTGGGTGATAACACCATTCTTAATTACGATTTTCTGATTGTGGCAACCGGGGCCAAGCTGGCATTTGATGAAATCGAAGGCTTTGGTCCGCATGCCCATACTCACTCAATCTGCACCGTTGATCATGCTGAAGACAGCTACCAGGCTTGGCGTGAATTTCTGAAAAATCCTGGCCCGATTGTGGTGGGTGCTGTTCAGGGTGCTTCCTGTTTTGGTCCTGCCTATGAATTTGCTTTCATCATGAATCGGGCATTACGTAAGGCCAAAGTACGGGATCGGGTACCAATGACGTTTGTCACTCCTGAACCGTATATCGGCCATATGGGATTAGGCGGCGTAGGTGATTCAAAAGGGCTGTTCGAGTCCGAGTTTCGCAAAAACGATATCAAGTGGATCACCAATGCCCGTGTTAAGTCCATCGAAAAGGGCCAAATGCTGGTCGAGCAGGTAGACGATAATGCCGAGACCATCAAAACCCATCAACTGTCATTTGATTACAGTATGTTGATTCCAGCGTTTAAAGGGGTTGATTGTGTTGCAAATCTGAATGAAGAACTGGTCAATCCCCGAGGCTTTCTTAAGGTCGATGAATTCCAGCGTAATCCGGTTTACCCAAATATTTATGGGGTTGGTGTCTGTATTGCGATTCCCCCAGTTGAAGTGACTGCTTTACCCGTGGGCGTGCCGAAAACCGGTTATATGATTGAAAGCATGGCCAAAGCAGCGGTGGCCAATATTCAAGCCGCTATCGAAAATCGTCCGATTAAAACCCGCGCCAGTTTAAATGCTGTCTGTCTGGCGGATATGGGACACACGGGAGCTGCATTTGTCGCCTTACCACAAATTCCCCCACGCAATCTGGCCTGGATGAAAAAGGGCCGTTGGGTTCAATGGGCGAAAATGGCCTTTGAAAAATACTTTCTGTTCCGTATGAAACGTGGCCTGCCAGAGTCTTTCTACGAACGCTGTCTGCTACGTTGCTTTGGAATCAGCAAAATTAAATAATGTTATGAAAGCAACTTCTATCAGAATGTGGTGGCTGATCTTATTCATGCCAATCATGCTGATGTTAAATGGTTGCTCTGGTCGAATTATCCCACCTCAACCTCCGGAAAGCCCGCGGGCAGTATTTGTGCTCGATCACGGACACCACTCGAGTTTAATCATCGAAGATAAACAAGGGGATATGACACGCTATTCCTACGGCGACTGGCGGTATTATGCAGAAGGGAATACCGGCATCTGGTCCGGTCTACGGGCCTTATTTGTTCCCACTCAAGCAGGATTAGGTCGTAAACAACTCTCCGGGCCCGCGTCCATTGAGAATATCCATAACCAGATAACCGTTGTTATCGCAAATGCCGTTTCAATTGAAGCAGAAGCCAAAGCGGTAGATGATTTACAGTTAAAACTTGAAAAAATTTATCGACAGAACCAGGGGCAACAAATTTATCACGGGACATTTGATCTTTATTTTGTACCCTATCCTAAACCCTACAGTTTCTGGCATAACTCCAATCATATGCTTGGTCAGTGGCTTAGTGAGCTGGGCACTGATATTCATGGCTGGCCATTATTCTCAAACTGGCAGCTCCAACCCTGATTGAGAATTCGTATAACGTTGTTTCAAAGCCTTAGATGAAAAACTTTTGGTCGAGTGACCACTAAATGTTTATTTTTCGATGGTTACGGCCAGTTTTCCCGAGCGAATATGTAAATCACGTTGCGGGAATGGAATTTCGATATCTTTTGCCCGAAGCTGGGTTTCGATTTCCCATAAAAATAACGCTTTGGTACGAGCCGGTCGGCTCATTAACTCATTCCCAACCCATATCACTAATTCAAAATTCAGACTGCTATCGCCAAACTCAGTTAACCAAACCTCAGCAAGTTTGCCCGGATCACCCGTTATCGCCCCCGGAACATGAGAGGCGGCCTCAAGTGCTGCTTCACGAACCAGTTCTTTATCAACACCATAAGCGACACCAAATGGAACATGGATTCGGCGCAGTTTCTCGCTAAAACTCCAGTTGGTGACCTGTCCATTAATAAACTCCGAATTTGGCACCAGAATATCGATATTATCGCGCGTAGTGATGCGGGTATAACGCAGGCCAATTTCCTGAACAATGCCGGTAGTGGCGTTGGATATTTCGATAAAATCACCGACTTTCAGCGACTTTTCTAGGATCAGGATGATGCCTGAAATAAAGTTACTGACAATATTTTGCAGACCAAAACCAATACCGACGCCTATTGCACCACCGATAAAAGCCAGACCGGTCAGATTAAACCCAATATAAGATAGGCCAACTAATGTGGCACTGATCCAGATGAAGTAACGAAACAGTCTGCTGATGAGATAAAAAGTAGAATCATCGATATGCCGATAGGACTTCCCCAGCGTCATGCGTTGCAGGATTTTCTCGACTTTGGCTGATGCCCACCAGGCAACAAAGACAATCAATACAAATCCAAGCATATTCGAAATGGTGATACCGGAATCCGATCCCATTATGGGCGTTGTCATCCAACGAATAAAAATATCCCAGTAATAATCAAATTCATTCATAAAGCAATTTCTCAAGTGATGTAGCTTTCATTCTGTTTCAATCACTTTCGTATGTCGAGGCCAATGATTTCAGTTAGCTTTCCACAATGGTGAATTTTGACCCACAGTCCAGACACATTCGAAATTTTCGGAATAGCAGACAATAAGCTTTACAAATTTGGCTGCTAGGCTACTATCCGCTCTGAAAAATTTATTGAGATAGTCTACATGTCAGAAAAAATTAAAACGGTAGTGAATCAAGGATTGGCAATTGCCCAGGATATCGGGCTGATCATTGTGGCTATCGCCACCCTGGTCGCTGTGGGAATTGAAATCAATTTCATGGTTGAAAACGGTACAGTACTGCTGACAGATTTATTGTTGTTGTTTATCTATCTGGAAGTGTTGACCATGGTCGCGGTCTATTACAAATCAGGTGAGTTACCTATCAAGTTTCCGTTATACATCGCGATTGTCGCGCTGGCACGGTACCTGATTCTGGATATGAAAAACATTGATACCTGGCGGATTCTTGGGATAACCGTGGCAATTCTCTTGTTAGGCTTATCCATCATTGTGATTCATTACTGCAAAACAAATCTGTTTGAGAAAGACGCCAGAGATGAGAACTAACATTCACTACGTCTTTAGTTAAGTTCACTACGATTAAATAGCCAGAGTATCGGCTTAAGCCAATGCTGACGCCAGGTAAGGATGGTCGCAATGCCTTTTGCCGCTAAACTTAACAACATTACCCAGACTAAAACGGCCATCGTTGGATGATCGGCAGCAAGACACAAAAGCAATGCCACCACCAGACTGGAATAACCCAAAATACGCAGGCTAAGTTGTTCGGAACGTGAGGGGAGACTGGTTTCGATACCGGTAACCTGCCGCCAATGATTTGGCAGGCTGAGTGAAAGCGAGGCCATGCCCAACATAGTGGCAAAAATAGCAGCTATCCAACAAACGATCTCAACCACGGCTAGCCTCCAGGTTTTGTGCAGAAAATTCAATGGCCTTATGCACAGCAACATTTTCACGCCTTTTCAGAAATCTGGCGGCATAAATCGCAATCGCACTGCTGACCAGCAAGCTTAAATCCACCCCAGCTACCGGCCAATAATGAAATGCAGTTTTCAAAAGATGATCGCCAGTAGTAATCCAGTTAAGAATCACCGCAGCAACGGCAAGCACAGCAAATAAAATGCTCTGTTCACGCCAGGCAGGTGAAATACGCATATGACGAACGGCAGAGCTGCGCCAGAAAGCATGCAGTAACATCACGCCCCAGCTTCCCCAGAACACCACCTGTTCCCAGTAACCTTTGCCAACCATTTCGGCTGGTAGTAACCGGTTAGCCACTAACATACTTACCGTGGCCACTAACATGCCAGTCACGGTCGTTACCGCTAAAGCATCAACCACCTGACTACCAGAGCTACCCTGCAGCGTATGCTGGCGTTTACGTTTTTCAACGAAGAAGATAAAACCGGTAGCAATGCAGATGGCGCCAACCAGACCACCAAACACATACAGCCAACGCAGAAACCAATGTTCAAAATGCTGTAAATGCAAACCGGTTAGAAATTCTTCAGTTTCTGCAATAGCGGAGCGGGGAGGTTCTTCACGGATTAATTCGCCCGTAATGCCATTGAAATGCATGCCTTCACCAACCAGTGCCACCCGATCACTGCCAGCTCGATAAATGCTCACATAACTGTTGGCATCATCCACATGATTAATCTGCAAAAAGCCTACTTCACCTGGCATATCCTTTTCAGCCCAACGCTGTTTAGCCTTGGCAACCATCGCATCAATGGAAGCCATCTCTGTGGGAACGCCGGCACGATCATGCGGCAGACCGGTTTCATTGGCCTCAACCATTTCGTGATATTTATGTAACGGTTCGAGCTGGGTATGTGTTACCGGAAAGAAGAAGAAACTGGCAAAAATCAGCAAACCGGTAAAGGTGAAGAAGAAATGAAACGGCAACGCCACCATGCCGGTAAGGTTATGTAAATCCAGTACGCTGCGTTGGGTTTGTTTGGTGGGGCGGAAAGTGAAGAACTCACGAAACCGTTTACGGTGAATAATGACGCCACTAACCAGTGCCGCCATCATAATAAATGCGGCGATACCGACGATATAAATCCCAATTCGATTCCAGTTCCAGTTCAGGCTGAAATGCATTGGATAGAAAAATTTGCTACCTATTTTTAACTGATCATCAGGCAGGGCTTTACCGGTACGTGGATCAATGGTGATATTGCCATGAATATGATTGTGGCCTTCCGGATCCAAAGGTTGTGGCACCCGAAAACCAACACCCATAATTAATACCGGATCACGATGCGTGGTGTAGGCCCAGAACTCATCAGCAGGTAATTCGGTGCGAGGCGTCATTGGCCCCTGACTTGTATCATGCAACAGGGGCATGTTGGTGTTGTAGTCTTCTTCATTGGGTTCAACCGAACGCAGAATGGGCAACAACATCTCATCAAATGATGGCATTACCTGTGGTTCAAATCGGGTTTCCGGAATCGACCAGCGATCAATCTCGCGATCAAAAACCGACAGGCTTCCAAAAAAGAAGACCACCATCAGAATAAAGCCTAAGGTCAGGCCAAACCACGTATGCAGCCAAGCCATTGCCTGTCGAAAGCTACTGAACATGGATTAAATTCCTTGTAAAAATGACTGTTGCACAACACTGGCCAGTAGGGTCATAGCCACACCACCGCCAAACAGGATTAGCCACAACCAGATTAATTTATCGGTGGCCATGCCCCACAAAAACAAACTCAAATAGACCAGCAAACCCAGCATCAGCATGCCCATCTCAGCATCATGAAACTCCACACCAAGTGGAATTAACGCCGCGATAACGATGGCAATCAAACCCCAGGTGAACAGGTAGCCACCTACAAGACTGGCAAAAATCCGACTGGCAATTGGCCAGGCAGGAGATGAAAAATTTGGCATGAAAACGGACCTGTTTGAAAAACGAAAAAGCATAACCAAGAGTAAGCAAAACCAATGCTCGTAAACGCTAATGCTAAATGATAATAATTAACATTCACATTGTATAGCGTATAGGGGCGTATTTCAAAGTAGAAAATGCGTCTAAAAATGACAAACCCATTAAATTGTCAGTGAGCTATTTGTACTGGTATGGTTTGATTAAATATTGAGCAGCAACCATTACATGCTGGCAAAGTGCTGAAATGAAATCACAAGGAGCGCTGACCATGACCAATCGCTTCACCCGCAGACAAAGTCTCAAGTTGATCGGTGCCGGTCTTGCCATGACTATGCTGCCATCGATGTCGAGCTTTGCGGCAAGCAATGAACTGCTTCAGAAATCTTATTCTGGTAACAAAAAGCTACCGGTCATCGGTATGGGAACCTGGCGAACGTTCAATGTCGGCACCGATCCAAAGTTGCTTGATGCCCGAACCGAAGTGGTAAAAACATTTTTCGAGCTTGGTGGTGGCTTGATTGATTCCTCACCCATGTATGGTTCTGCCCCGGATGTCATGGGCTATGCATTGCAACAGTTGGGTATTCCAGACAGCCTTTTTTCAGCAGAAAAAGTCTGGAGTCCTGCGGGCGGTTCAGCGCGTGAGCAGGTTGCTGATCTGCAAGCACGTTGGACTGTCGAGCAATTTGATTTAGTGCAGATACACAACCTGACAGACTGGCGCGAGCATCTGGCAGCACTGCGGGAAATGAAAGCCGAAGGCAAAATCGGCCATATTGGTATTACCACCTCACACGGCCGTCGCCACCAGGAGTTCGAGCAGATCATGGCTAACGAGGATATCGACTTCATCCAGCTGACATACAATATTGCTCAGCGAGAAGCGGAAAACCGTCTGCTACCACTAGCAGAAGAAAAGGGTATTGCTGTTATCGCCAATCGACCCTTTGATGGCGGTAGTCTGATTAAAGGCATGAAACGTCGCGATGAACCACTGCCGGAATGGGCTGAGGCAGAATGCGGCTGCACGACCTGGGCAGATTTTCTGTTGAAATTTATCGTCAGTCATCCGGCGATTACCTGTGCCATTCCCGCGACCACAAAAGTCGAGCATCTGCGAGAAAATATGCATGCGGGTACGAGTCCTATGCCTTCGGCCAGCACCCGGCAAAAGATGGCAGATTATATCGAGTCGTTATGAACACCTGGTCCAGCTACACGCTGCAGGATTTTATTCCCTTTACTGCTGATATCTATTTCCGCCTTCTTGAACGCATGAGTGAAACCTTCTGGCCGTTGCATCTACTGACGTTGGCTTTAGGCGTTGCAGCAGTTTGGTTGGCACTCACCAACCGCGCTCGCCTTGCCAGTGCTCTTATCGCAACTGTTTGGGGCTTTGTCGGCTTTGCCTTCTTTATTCAACGTTATGCTGAACTCAACTGGGCTGGTGGTTATATTGGTTACTGCTTTCTTGGTCAAGCAACCCTGTTGTTATTGCTAGCGCTGATTGGAGTTGCTTTAGACAGCAATCCACGCAAAAGACCAGCTACTTTTATCGGTGTAGTCATCGCCCTTGTTGGATTAATTGGTTTGCCGTTTATCGCACCTTACACTGGCGGGTCCTGGTTCCAGGCAGAAGTATTTGGTATCCATGCCGATCCAACTGCCATAACAACGCTGGGGTTGGTATTGATTATGTTCAGATGTTGGGCCTTGTGGCTTATTGCTATTATTCCAGTACTCTGGTTGCTTGTCTCGGGCTTAACTTTATTGGTTCTAGACGCAACCGCGGCCATTGTTCTGTTTGCCTTATTGGCAATAGGACTAATCGGCCTGGTTTGGAAGAGTGTTGAGTACAGATCTGCTTAAACAGGAACAAAAAAATATGAAGCTCGAGTTTAAATGGTCTCGATTGGAGTTTTTTGCCGCGCTTGAGCTTTACCAGATCATCATGGCTCGCGAATCCGTTTTTGTTGTCGAACAACACTGTCCCTATCAGGAAACAGATGAGTTGGATCCTTATGCATGGCATCTATCTGCTTTGGTAAATGGTGAACTGGCAGCCTATGCCAGAGTGGTTGATCCGGGGATTAATAACAGCCAGCCTTCGATTGGCCGGGTAATGACCCTGAAAAAATTCAGGGGACAAAAGATTGGCCGTGCTCTGATGGAGGAAGCCATAAATTTCACTGAGCGAAAATATCCAGGCAATGACATCAAAATCTCAGCACAGGTTTATCTGCAAAAATTCTATGAGTCGCTTGGATTTCACTCTTCCGGGGAGCCTTATGATGAAGATGGCATACCGCATATTGAGATGATTAAGTCGAGCCAGACACTTTTCGTAAAGTCATAGACAGGAGTAAAGTCAGCCGTCTGGCCAGAAGGAAGTTTTATATCTTTATGTAGGGATCTGTCAGTGGCTGATCCTTGAAACCATGCCAAAGCAGATGTAACTCTGGTCAAGAAAGGTAGAGAACAACAAGTCTAAAATTTAGGATGTAACTGGTTTTCTTGAATTTAGACAAGCAAATAAAATGGGCTAATGCTCTTTTATAGATCTGTCGCAAAATATGGACAGATTTATCTTTGGAGATTTTTCAACTTGCCAAATGCTTTGAATATTTTCATGGATTCTCTATGGCTTTGATTTTGCCTGTCTGGTGGTGGGAGTCGCTCAGCCCTAAACCCTAATATTACTAGTAAAGAGTTTGGTAGTATCAGGTTTGTGTATTTTCCGCAAACATAGAACAGGAGGTTTGATAATGTCGGACGATGATTACCTGGCCTGGTACTACTTTAACGAAAATCGTTGGCATGGGCCCGTAAGTATTAACAAACTCAAATCATTATATTTTGGAAAAGAAATATTTGAGTCAACCAAGGTGGTTAAGCACTCTGATATCACTGATTTATCCAAGGATAAGGTAAAAGAAAGTGATTCGTTAGTCAGAGACCTTGAGCAATGTGAATTCTATCAGGACACAATTGCCAAATTGAATCTGCTTTACAATGAGGATGTTGCGGTCAGAGACTGGTCATCCAATAGTGCCATAGTCCCCATTCTGGGGTATGCCGTACTGGTTTTCTTTCTGATGTACGTTGTAATTACCACGCTGCCGGAGAGTTTCCTACATTTCGAACTGTCTGCCTCAAGAATTGTTTATTTACTGTCTTTGAGTGTGTACATTGGATTTTGGTTAGCTTATTTCTCATCCAGCAAAAAACTGAGATTCCTCAATGTCGCCACGCTCAGAAGAATACTGACGGCCTCCAGCCTGCAGTGGAAAGGCGAAGAGGGGAATGCAGGCGTTGTGGATGATCCCTTTTCTGTTAAGCACCAGCTTGAAGAATCCTATCGCGAGAAGGCGCGTGCTGCGATGACGGTAATCGCTATTATGATTGCTGGCAGTCTGATTCTTCTTGTACAGACTAACCAGTACCTGGTATCAAGAGCGGACTTCCTGACTTTACCTTTCATTTGGGAAAGCACCTTTTTGGCCTTGTCGGCCTTGTCATCATTTATCGCTTTCATTTCCTTTTTGTTATCAGTGGATGCACTGGACTCTATGTTCAACCGTTACCTGACAGATAGAATCGAACTGAAAATGGTTAGAAAATTCTATAGGTTCACTCTGAACCCTAAGTATATGGGGCTCATATTTCTAATATTAGGTATTACCTCTTTTGCAGCAATACATAATGGGTTGATTGCTTCTATTATGCTGTGGATTACTATGTCGATCGGCTATTATCACTGGTTCCCCTACCATGCCACTCTGGATGATCTTTCCTCAGAAGATTACGCTGAAAATAACCACGGCCTGGGAATGAGAATTCTGTATTCGGGTTTTGCCAGAGAGAGACTCAGGCTAATTATTAGAATTCCATTTTTTGGGGTGTTAACACCCTGCTTAATTTATGCGTACCTGGTTCTATGGAACTAACAGATATTTTTTCAAATTGGCCTAGTTATACTTTGCCCGTTATGAGCGCAGTTTTGTGGGCGTTGTCCGCACCAATTGTTAATCTAGGTTTAGATAAAATTCCCCCAAGGCTAGGCAGTCATGGCGTTCTGTTGGGCTTGTTTGTTGCCTTGAGTTCCGCTGCGTTGTGCCTTGCCATTTGGGCTTGGCTGAGCGGCGCAGTGATAAATTTAAATTGGCGTCTGGCAGCAGCTGGGGTGTTCACTTTTCCCGTGGCCACTGGCATGTACTACATTACGGCGGTTGCTTTTAAAGGCCAAGCTGAGGTAGCAGCCCAATTCGCAAAACTCAAACCACTGATCTCGATTATCTTTGCAGCGGTCTTTGTAGGTGAGGCGCTGAACGCCGAGATGGTGTTTCCGATTGTGCTGATAGCTGCGGGTATAAACATTTTTATTGTCACCGCAATACGCGGAAAAATTACCATGCAGGCGGTGTTTTTGGGAGCACTTACCGCGATGGCCTGGTCTGTAGGTGAAACCTTCATGATTCTGGGCCTGACCGGCGGTTCTCCTCTGACTGATAATTTCGTATCTTTAGTGTTTGGTGCCTTAGCTATAGTGCCGGTTATGCTGGTTTTTAGTAAAAAGTTGTATATTGAAAGACACTCCCTGGGGGGGGGATGGCTGTTGGCTTTTGCAGTGCATGGCATCATTAGTTTCTGTTTAGCTTATGCGTTATTTTTCGCGGCGCTGGAGTCGGTAGGAATGTTAAAGACAGTAGTTATTAATGCCTTTTGGCCAGTGCTGGCACTGCTTTTTACCTATGTTATTAATCGGGTCCGAAGAGTGAAATACATGGTTCCCTACTATGCATGGTTAGCCGGAATTCTGCTTTGCAGTGGTAGCGCCGTGCAAATATGGAACATGGCAACTTAAAAGGCATACCTGATTAATATGCTCGAACCTGATAGTTCAGATCGGCCAGCTTGATTCCAGGTATCATCATGCCCCAAAAAAAAGCCCGATGAAACATGCGTTCCACCGGGCGAATTATGATCATCAGTTGGCTAAGAGGACAAAAAAGCCAATCAGATTATCAATTATTGACGTAATGCAGTGCTGATGGCTGCATCACCTTCCAGTTCAATATAGTCTTCTGAACCGTAATCATTCATCTCTTTAAGCTGAGACTGTGTTGCTTTAACGTGCAATTCATCATTTGTGCGAGTGAACTTTTCAAGCGGTATCAAAATGGTTTTGCCACCTACGCCGAGCAAACCACCAACTGTAACAACGGCATGAACGTTTTGGTTATCAGGGCTCATAACGATTTTTTCAATACCGCCGATATCTTCGCCATCACTGGTAATGACGTCCATGCCATTCAATTCATTGGCTGACATATCGTACAGTCCACCTCTGTTAGCTGGTGTGCCTGCACCGGTTGGGCCATGAGGTTGTTCATTCATTTCAACATCATTGTTTCTATCCATTTGGCCTTTCATCTCAACATCAGTGTCGGTTTCGATTTCTGTATTACCGATTTCTTCTTCCTCTTCTTCTTCCTCGGTTACATTACTTTGATGCTCGGATAATGGACGATCAGTTTTTGCTGGATCAGCTCTATTGCCTGCGCTAGGGCCTTCATCATCTAGAGTATGGTTAAATTCGGACTCATCGGCATTTTGACCATCAGATGATTTTTGCTTCTGCTGATCAGCTTTATTGCCCGCACTGGGACCTTCAGCATCGATGGTTTCGTTAAACTCTTCTTCATTGGCATTTGGGCTATCAGTAGATTGTTGCATCTCTTTATCAGCGCTATTACCTGCTCTGGGCACATCAGCATCAATGGTTTTATTAAACTCATCTTCGTGATTCGGCATTGCTGGATGCGTTGAAGATGATTCATTCTGTTGCATCTCGCCTTGTTTACTCGCATCCGATCCATCGATAGTTTTCGAGTAATCATCTGCTGCAATGGCCCCTGAGCTGAAAATCGCGGTAAGGGCGCTGGCTATTAATGTTTTACGAAAAATAGAATTCATAAAAAGTACTCCTATTCGTACTATGAGCGTTTTAAATCTTCGATCCAATCCGGCGGATTGATATCAGACTTGCCATAGTGTGAAGAGAGTATTGGCTACATTGAAAGCAGTGTCTGTGCGTTGTCGAACCAAGGGAAGTGAGTTGTAAAATGTAGATATGCCCCCGAAGATTGCCGCAAACAAAGCTTTGCTATACACCGATGAATTTGGACATGGCTCTTAGTCAGGATTTAACTCAGTCTTTGTTGAAATGTGTGGCATAAGCGCATGGGCTTAGAGTAATTATTTTGGTCATGTTCACAGCTCATAATTTACATAAAGTTGCTGATCAACATTCCCAGAGGAGGGGCGTATGCAAAAATCACATAGCAGATTCAAGCGGGAGCAATCTGGTGGGGAAGAGATTGCCAATGCGATCAGCCATGGATTCGGACTTGTGGCTGCACTGATTGGTACGCCTTTTTTAATCACACAAGCTGTTCGTCAAGCTGATACGGCCTTTGTAGTCGGAGTCAGTATATTTTGCGCGACGATGATAATTCTTTACCTGGGTTCTTCGCTGTATCACGCATTGCCTGCGGGGAAGGCGAAGCAGCTTTTCCGGCGTATTGAACATTCTGCAATTTATCTGTTGATCGCTGGGACGTATACACCTTTCACCTTTGGTGTGCTGTATGGCGCATGGGGCTGGACACTATTTGGCATTATCTGGGGGCTGGCAGGTATTGGTATTGTTCTTAAAATAGTTGAAAAACAACAACATCCGATCTTCTCTACCAGTCTTTATTTATTAATGGGATGGGTGATCTTGGTGGCTATCAAGCCTTTGCTGGAAAACTTACCCACTACTGGTTTTTTATGGTTAGTGGCAGGTGGTTTGTCTTATACCTTGGGGGTTGTGTTTTTTGCCACCGATTCAAAACTGAAATATGGTCACTTTATATGGCATTTATTTGTTCTGGGGGGGACCACATGCCATTTTTTTGCCGTGTTGTGGTATGCCGCTTAGCTGAATAAATAGGGTTAATGTTGGAGTTATATACCTGGTTTAGGTGTTAGGGGCAGTTTACTCCCAAGTAAAGATGATTAACCCACCATTAGGCTTGTTTAACTTTTAGGGTGAGAGCAACTCAGCTATTTTTTCTCAATTTGACTATCGTATTCCAGAAAATTTGGATTCTGTCGTGTTAAAACTATTCACTAAACCAAAACGAAACTAAGGACGGCTTTCCCCATGGAATTGAATCAACAGGATAAATCCACGCAATTACCATCAAAACTGATGATTCTGATATCACTATTGCAGGGGCTCGGTTTGCTGTACCTGCATCAAGCCATTGAACTTCATTACTGGCCACACGGCCAACCAGAATGGTTATTCGCTTTCTATAGCGTGATGTTTATTTGGCCGATTATGCTGTTGCTTGGGCTGGATCAGAACAATGGACGGGCAATGGTCAAAGTTACCTTGCCATTCGCGCTGGTCAGCGGTCTGCTGGGATATTACGTCGGCCATCAGGTCACGCCCATCGAACATATTCGTTTTAATGTACTGTTGTTCAGCTTTGTGCTGACGATGGTCATCGCAACTTTTAAAGCGTTAATGTACAGCCAGCAATGGGCCAGAGGGGAACGTGTTACTTATAGCGCGTTGTTTCTCTGGTCATGGCGTAATTTCCTGACTTTGTCTTTGGCAATGCTTTTTGCTGGCAGCTTCTGGCTGTTGCTGATGTTGTGGGCCGCGCTATTTAAAGCTATCAATATTGATTTCTTCAGTGACCTGTTTGAGCAACGCTGGTTTTATTACCCTGCTATTGCGCTTGCCAATGGCTTCGCCATTATCATTTTTCGCAAACTCACTCATATTATCGATACCATTACCCGTCTTCAGCAGGCGTTGATTAAATTTCTGCTTGTGCTGCTGTCGTTGGTCTCACTGCTATTTCTTGGCGCTTTACCCTTTACCGGTCTCGAACCATTGTGGGAGAGTGGGGGGAGCAGCCTTATTCTATGGATGCAGGCCCTGATTTTGTTTTTCGTCAATGCCGTGTATCAGGATGAGCCGGACAACTGGCCTTACTCGGTTTGGCTGCACCGCTTTATTTATATCTGTATCGCGATACTGCCTGTTTACAGTGTGATCAGCTTCTATGGTTTGAGCCTGCGTATTGATCAGTACGGTTGGAGTCTCAGTCGTTTTTGGGCTTACCTGATCTGGTTTTTACTGGCATTGTTCGCTATCGGCTACCTATGGGGTATTGCCAAATACCGGGATAGATGGACACATCAGCTCAGCCGGACGAATGTTGCCATTGGTCTGGTCGTATTGGTGGCGATGCTATCGGTTAACTCTCCACTGCTGGATTTCAGAAAAATGGTCGTGGCTGATCAATTGCAACGGCTGGCTGACAACAAAGTCACTGTTGAAGACTTCGACCTCAGCTATTTTCGTAACCACTTGGCACGGCCAGGCTATGAGGGATTACAAACCCTCAAAGCACAATACGGCGAAGCACATCCAGGTCTGTTGGTCAGAATCAACGCTCTGTATGCCAACGGTAACAATGAGCGTCCCAGCTCTACCCGAGACGAATTTATCGCTGCCATCACCCTGTTATCCGATAATCCACCTGAGACGTTACTGACGGCTATTTATAAACAGGAGACAAAAAATCACTGGAACCTGCGGCAGACACAGCAATATTTTTTACAGGCACTGGATCTGGATAAGGATGGAGACCAAGAATATCTTTGGATTGAAAAAAAACCTGAACAAACCGTAATAAAATTATTTTTCCAGCAGGATAAGCAATGGAAATCGTCTTATCTTGGAAGCTTTCGAAAAGAGAACAATGATATTGACCAGTTTTATCAGGCGTTATTAGCGGGTGAAATTAAGGTGGCGCCATCACGCTGGAATGATGTAATTATTGGTGACCAGCGATTCAGGGCGGGTCTGGAGTAGGGGAGCGCTGCCTTATCTTACAAAAAGCGCTCCTCGTGCCTTGATTGACGCTTTATCAAGTCATGACAGAGGCGGAAATAAATAAACACACCCTACAATCATGAGGCGGCAGCTATATTTTGCGACGACGTTTGGTGCATCGGGTATCTTGATTAGGGTTAACGCCCCGATCGTATTAAGTACTTATAGTCTTCTTGTAGCGTTTTTCATTTTCCTGACGAAAACTATTTTAACAAGGTAATAAACACTTGCAGCACGCGTTGTTAATTATTAATCCGCATAGCCGAAATGGGCAAAACGAAGCCTTGGAGGGAGCCGTGCGATTGCTTGAAGCTTCAGGTATCGAGGTATCCGTTTGTGAGTCTGAGAGTGAGTCCCATTTGGTGTCGCTTATTAAAGATTATGAACATGAAGACGGAATCGTCATTATAGGTGGTGGCGACGGAACCATTAGTTCAGCTTTGCAGCCCTTACATAGCTGTAAACGAACTTTGGCTATTTTCCCGATGGGAACGGCCAATGATCTTGCACGATCGCTTGGTGTTCCAGAGAATTTATTAGACGCTGCACAGGTCATCGTGGATGGAAGACGCGAAAAGATCAGTTTAGCTAAGGTCAATAATGAGCATTTTTTTATCAATGTGGCTCACATGGGGTTAGGTGTTGATGTGACACGTGAACTCACTTCAGATAGCAAAAAGTTCTTTGGTATTTTTGCCTATCTGGGCGCTTTTTTAAAAGCGATAAAGCGAAATAAAAGCTTTAAAGTACACATTAAAACTGATGACTGGCACATCTCCACCCGGGTGATTCATCTGGCGGTAGGTAATGGTCGGTTTTATGGGGGAGGCAATATCGTTGATCAACGATCAACGTTGCTGGATGGACAGCTGAATTTGTTTTTTATCAAGCCGCAACGATGGTGGCAACTGTTGTTGCTCGGGCCGAGTTTACGACAAGGCGCTTTGGATACGACAGACCGCATCGTCCGTAAAGCAGCTGAAAAATTCAGCATCCAGACTTCTAAACCAAAAGAATTGGAAGCCGATGGTGAATTTAAAACGACAACGCCTGTAGAATTTGAAGTCATCCCTAAAGCAATCGAAGCCATTGTTGGTGATATTCCAACATCAACCACAGGAAACGTTTGATATGTCGATACTACGCACCGATGACCAGGCAGATGCTCTGGAAATTTTAAAATTAATCATAGAAACAGCCGACTTTTACCGGGCAATGGGTGAGTTATTAACCGAGGATAATGTTGATCATCAGCTGTTTGAGATTGCCAGCGAAAGGGAAAGTTATATAGAGCCGTTTCGAGAGGTCGTTAAAGCGCTGCACGAACTTCCGTCGACACCTGATTCCGATAAAGAATTGGTCGAGCAGCTTGGTGGCAAAATGACCCAGTTGCTTTCTGCTGATTCAACAAATGCTATTTTGGATAAATGTCTCAAAAAAGATGAGGCGCTGGTAGAGCTTATTAGTAAGACGGCATTAGGTGAGCAATCGACGGAGTTCAAAAGATTACTTTATTCTCTGGATCAGCATCTCGCCAATACCAAAAAAATCCTGTTAAATAACTAACTGACGGGGTTCAGAAACAGACCATGGTCAGGCCATATAGCCATTGATATATCTCTAGAATAAAGAAGTTATGGAAAAAAAGCTGAAAGACAAATTGCAACGGATATACGTTTATATCATGGTAATAGCCGCCCTTTTTGTGATTGCCATGACGTTTTATCACGGGTTTTTAAAGTTCAAAGAGATCCTAAGCCTTTAATTCGATTCAAACCGCATTTTGCAACATTTTCTGGCGCGCTCATACGGCTGGTGTTGCCATCCTTTGATAGGCCGTTTTAATCACCTTCCGAGGGATTTAAGCCATGTTTTGTAACAGTCTTTGATTTCATTTGTCTTTGAGCTATAAACAGTCTGAGGGATGTTGATCATGAATGCTTTTTCAAAACATGCCAGTTTGCTTCTGGCCGCGATTTTTCTCCTCACGGGACTAGCAAAGCTCGCTGGCCTGGAGTTTGAGATTCAGGCTTTTGAACGTTGGGGATATCCACTTTGGTTTATGTATCTGGTCGGTTTTATTGAAGTGTCAGGTGCAGTGGCATTGCTGTTCAAACAGGTGCGAGCCCTAGCAGCAGCGGGTTTGGGTTTATTTATGATTGGGCCTGTGGTGACACACGTTTTACATGCAGAATGGGGCATGATGATGGTTGCCTTGGCCATCATGCTGTTTTCAGTTTGGATTGCCTGGCAATGGCGCAAAATGGTTTCACTGCCATTTTTAATTAAGTAAACCGCTTTTTATGTTTGAATGTTTCCCCTGACTCTCTGGATATCAGGTGATTGAGCTCTGATCCGTTCGAAGATTTTGCAGTAGTTAAGGGGTACCTGAAACATGTTTAAGCGATTGCATGACTGGCTCGAAGGTCGTCGGATTAAAAAAATGGGGTTTACCGCCGACCAATGGGAGTCGGCGATTGCCGATTGGCCGGTCATGGAGCGTTATCAAGGAACTGAGCGTGACGACCTACGCGAGATGACCTTTCGTTTGCTGGCTCGGAAAAACGTGCTTTCTGGAGCGGAGTTTCAATTCACAGATGCGATGTGCCTGAAACTCGCCACTATGGCTTGTGTGCCTATTCTGCATCTTGGCCTACATTGGTATGACCATTGGAAGACCATCATTCTCTATGAGGGAGATTTTCTGCCCAACCGGCCTTATCGCACGGATGATGGTGTAGTTCACCCGAGAAGTCCGGGCCTGAGTGGTGAAGCCTGGGCGCGTGGACCGGTGATTTTATCCTGGCAGGCGATTACTGAAAGCGGCGGCACTACTCGTCACGGCAAGGCCAGTAATGTGGTCATTCACGAATTGGCACATAAGATCGATATGCTCCGTGATGGCGCCAATGGGGCACCTCCGATGCATCCTGATATGCGACCTGGTGAGTGGCACGATATTTTTACTGCTGCATGGGATCGCTTGGAAAATGACAGGCAACACCATCGCTCATTGCCACTTGATGAGTATGCGTTAAACAGCCCGGCAGAATTCTTTGCTGTCTGCAGTGAGGCTTTTTTTGAGTCACCGGAAACCATGAAGGAAAAAATGCCCAAGGTTTATGGTTTGTTGTGCCAGTTTTATCGTCAACAACCCATACGTTAGCGATTTCTGGCAACTAAGCTCATTCTTACAGAGATATAAAATATTTAGGAGTGGCAATCACACGTTCACCACGCGGAGCATGGGATCGAGCTCAAAATTCTATTGAGGTTATGGCCGCTTTAACGGTGACTTGGCTATTACCTCAATCAAATGCGATATGTGCCTGCACGGTTGTTTTGGCAAGGCGACATGTTGGTCACAGAATATGGCATATTCTGTAACAATTACTCGATTCATTACTTTTTTTTACTTCGAATGTTTCAGTTTGTAACAGAACAGGGCATTCCAACACGTTTATCAGTAGAATTAGAAACGACATGATGCGGAGTAAACGTAATGTGGACAACAAATATTTTGTTGGTAGCAAGGCATTCTAAATATGCCGAGTTACGTTAAGTGACAGCATATTCAAAGACCTTGATACAGGAATCACCGGTTCGGGTGAAGACCATTGTTGGGGTTGCATTTGTGGTCTTTGTAGTTCTCATGCCTTTTTCACTCTATAACTTTTTCATGGAACGCTATGTTCTGGGCGTGGGCTCGTTATCCGTAGTTTCGATCATGGCGCTTAATGCCTGGAACTGTTGGCATGGACGCTATTATCCTTTTTTGATATTGGTTGGCTTGACACCAATAGTTGTTATTTTCCTAGGCTTCACTATTTATCAGCAGGGCCTGATTGGTTTGTTATGGTGTTACCCGGCAGTGATTTCCTTTTATTTCATGCTGCCGGAACGCTACGCCTGGGGAGCAAATATTGTTTTACTGGCGATGTCATTGCCAATGTCATGGCTGTTTTTAGATGCCGAACTGGCATCAAGGGCTACCGCCACCTTGCTGTGTGTCAGTGCATTTGCCGTGATTTTTGTTCGGGTGATCAGTATTCAGCAACATGAATTACACGAGCTGGCCATGACTGACTCGTTAACGGGGCTGTCAAACCGCGTGCAGTTACACGACTCGCTGGAACAAGCTGTGCAAATGTTTGAGCGTCATGCGGTGCCAATGACGCTGATTTCATTGGATCTGGATAATTTCAAGAAGATTAATGACACCTTGGGGCATGATGCCGGTGATGACGTTCTGCGTGGTATTGGCAAACTACTGCAAAAGCGTATTCGGCGCTCTGACAAAGTATTTCGTCTGGGCGGGGAGGAGTTTCTGATCTTGCTTTATGAGACTGATTCAGCACAGGGTTTGCTGGTTGCTGAGGAGTTGCGCAAGAAGATTGAATCCATGCGTTTATTACCGGATCGAAGCGTAACAACCAGTGTTGGTATCGCCACATTGCAGCCAAAAGAAGATTGGCGGGATTGGATGAAACGTAGTGATGACAATCTATATCGAGCCAAAAAGGAAGGCCGCAACCGCGTGCTAGCCTGATAATGGCTGTTTTATAAACGGGTCGATCTGCTTCAAAAAGTTGTGACCAGAGTTGAGTTCCCTCAGTGCATGGGAAAAGTCATTAAATAATGCGTGTTAGTTTTTTCATAATTAACACAATCGACTTTTGCCAGTTTGTGATATTGCGCATTGTTGAAGTGACTAGTATGGAGTGAGAAATGTTATTCCATCGAGGTCACCATGAATACGCCAATCCACACTGCTTACAAACCAGAAACCACACCCGGCATTAAACCTACCCATCCGTTAGATCCATTGACCCTTGAAGAATTGGCCGAAGCCACTTTGCTGCTCAGAAAAGAGAAACAGCTCAGTCCCTCATGCCGTTTTCCCTATTTGCAACTGGATGAACCTGCCAAAGATGAAGTACTGGCCTTTGAGGCGGGTAACCCCATTTCTCGTAAAGCCTTTGCGGTGGTGCTGGATAAATCGACGGGATTGATTCACGAAGCCAAAATCGATCTGATTGCTGAGCAGATTATCGAGTGGAAACAACTGGACCCGGAAGTCAGCGGTCAGCCGCCGATAATGATTGAAGAGTTCTTCAGCTGTGTGGATATTGTGCAAGCCGATGAAGGCTTCAGGGCTGCGGTGAAGCGTCGTGGTTTAACCGACAAAGACATTGAAAATATTCAAATCGATCCCTGGTCATTTGGTTATTACGGTGATGATGAAAAATATCGTGGTCGCCGTTTGATGCGTGGGGTTGCGTTTGTACGGGATGAGATCGTCGATAACGGCTATGCCCGTCCGATTGAAGGCCTGATGGCGATTATTGATCTCAATGAAGAGAAGGTTATTGAGATCATTGATGACGGTATGAATACACCGGTCCCCAAAACCAAACGCAATTACGATACACCGTCATTAGGCAAACCCCGTGAAGGCCTGAAACCGTTACATATCGTGCAACCGGAAGGAGTCAGCTTTACTGTGGATGGCTGGAGGGTGGATTGGCAGAACTGGTCATTCCGAGTGGGCTATACCCCACGTGAGGGACTGGTGCTGAATCAAATCAGCTATAAAGATGGCGAGCGGGTTCGTCCTATCATCTATCGGGCGAGTATCAATGATATGGCGGTGCCGTATTCTGATACCGCGCTCAATCATTACTGGAAATGTGCTTTTGACGGTGGAGAATACGGGCTGGGTCGTATGGCCAATCAACTGGAACTCGGTTGTGATTGTCTGGGTTCTATTCGTTATTTTGATATACCTGCCGTCGATGATCAGGGGCTGCCGTTTCTGATGAAAAATGCCGTGTGTATGCATGAAGAAGACTACGGCACCTTATGGAAGCATTACGAGTTTCGTAGTGAAACCTATGAAATGCGTCGTTCACGTCGCCTGGTCATCAGCTTTTTCTGCACCGTCGGTAACTATGATTATGGTTTTTACTGGTATCTGTATCAGGACGGTACCATCCAGCAGGAAACCAAACTGACCGGCATTATCCAGACCAGCGGTATGGTGCCAGGCGATAAACCTAAATTCGGAGGCATTGTCACGCCGGAAATTTACGGCCCTACACACCAGCATTTCTTTAATGCCAGGCTGCATATGATGTTGGATGGCGAAAATAACTCCGTAGTGGAAACCAACTTTTCACCGGCCGATCAGAATGCGGAAACCAACCCGTGGGGCAATGTATTCAAAACCGAAACCACCTTATTCAAAACCGAACTCGAAGCCACCCGTGAAGCCAATGGCGCGACAGGACGTTTCTGGAAGATCATTAATCCTAATCTGAAAAATTCGGTCGGTAATCCACCAAGTTATAAATTGGTGGCAGAGCATAATCCGCTGATGCTGGCGGGCCCCAATAGTTACATTGGAAAACGCGCCGGTTTTGCCAGCAAGTATTTATGGGTGACGCCGTATGATCCCAATGAAATGTATTGCTCAGGCATGTATCCCAATCAGAATAAGGGTGATGGTCTGCAATACTATGTGGAGAAAAATCGACCGATTGAAAACACCGATATTGTGGTCTGGCATACCTATGGTCATACGCATGTCTGCAAACCGGAAGATTTTCCAATTATGCCGGTGGAGTACGTTGGCTTTTCGTTAAAACCCAATAACTTCTTTGACGGCAATCCGGCAATGGATCTGCCGAAAGAGGTGGATGGCTATAGTGTTGATACCGCATCTGCTTCTGGCAGTTGCTGCTCCAAATAAGTCAATACGATGCTGCTCACCACGGTGGATCTGTTATGCAGTGTGATCTTTGTGATCACGCTGCATCAATGGACTGTTGCCAATCAACTAATCAACCGACCATTGTTATTTATTATCGGGAATGTGGTGTTTTTGACCGGTATGCTACCGTGGTTTGATGCCTTGGCGCGCTATTCAATCTGGTTGCACAGCGCTCAGAGTGTGATGGTGCATCATCTTGCACCGTTATTATGGATCAGTGCGTTGCAGCATCATTCAACTCGTCCGATAGCGAATAGTGTTGTTGAATCACATTGGCCGTTTACATTATTAATGAGTGGCTTTGCCGTATTAACCTGGGTGTGGATGTTACCGGAATTGCATCCGTTATTTATGCAAAGTGCACTGTTATACAGCGTGATGAAATGGCTGATGGCCTTAAGCGGAATAGTCTTGTGTTTGATGATGATACAAAAACATCAGCAGACAAGTTATTGGCAGAATCTAACCCTGATAACGGTGATCATGCCGTTGGTCATGTGGGGAATGTTGATGCTGGTGTTCCCAAATATGTACAGCGATACTCATTCAGAACCTCACCATCACCATATGATGATGAAAAACTTACCGGACTGGCTGCAGCTTTCTTCGGTCGCTGATCAATATTTGGGTGGGCTGATATTTATAATAGCTGGATTAGCCTATTGGCAAACCGGAACATCAGGCATAAAGCTTACGCGTCATGCTCGGCGTTTCGCCAAATAAACGGCGATATTCCTGCGAAAAATACCCCATATGAAAGAAGCCGTAATTGGCGGCGATATCCGTTATCGAAAAAGCAGTCTGCAATAACTCACGCCGTGCGGCATTCAGTTTAACAGCCCGCAAATATTGCATCGGCGAGGTGCCGGTGGCTTTATGAAAACTGTAATTCAATGTGCGATGCGGGATATGTAATGACTCACAAATATCCACCACACTGGCACAGCTGCCTTCGCTTGACGTCACATAATCATGGCAGCGTTGCACAATAGAATTATGTTGATTGCCCAATCTTTTTGGATGACTGATGCCGGTTTCCTTAGCGTCATATATGACCAACACCATTAATATAATCTGGTCTTCAATGGCTTTTAGCTGTTGCTGGATTTGGCTCTCTGATAATGCCGGGTCTTCGGGAATAGACGTTAACTGCTGCAGCATTGCGGCAAGATGATGACGAAGCCGGGTTAACGTGGCAGAGTCCGTTTTCACACCATGACTTTTGTTAAACCCGATAAGACGTGAATAGGTTTCAGGACTGAGCAATTGACTTAGGCGTTGCTGATCAACGGCTATGACGCTGTAATCCAATTCTGCGGGACCTACAAACGCGAAATCACTTTCGTAAGGGAGCAGAGTCACCCCATCGGCCATGATCTGCCGGGCCTGGTCAGAAGTATCACTGGCATCCATATGATGAGGAATCATTAAACTGATTTTGCCAGTGGGTGTATGGGTGTTCTGCACTACGCTTTGTTTCATTCGTTCACGAAAAACCCGCACGGAATCCAGCTGGATATCTTCAAGGAAACCTTCAAATTTGCCCGAGCTTAGTTGAGCATATTCCTGCGGCCAGTTCTGCAAAGAATGGGCATGTTGATTCACATCATCAAATACGGCAGATTGACTGAACATAATGCTGACACCTGTTAAGCCTAATAATCTGATGTATAAGCAAAAAATGCACCGTGTTAGTTTGAGAGTGGCTTTACAAGTTGTCTGAAAAACTTAACCAAGCAAAACCAATAGCTTTAAGAGGAAAACGAGAATTTTTGTCATTAAAACGGTATTGAGAGAATTCGATAATTTTGCCCAAATTTAGAGCAAATTTATTAATCAGGCTTCAATTTAGGTCAATCAGTGAGTAATGGTGTGCTGAGTAATGGAGTTCCCACGCAGCGCGTGGGAACCAGTTTTCTGACTTAATACCCAAATTAAAAAAGCAGTTTGATACCTATGGAAGCAATCCAGTCTTCTTCGCTCTCATCGGCATTTCTGGCGATAGACGCCGTTCGGCCAAATTTGCGTTCGTATTTCAGATCCAGATAAGGCACGACTTTACGGGTGATTTCATAAAACAGTTTGAAGCCGATTTCACCCTCGCTTAAGCCCCGGCCTAATTCCTGACGTTCAACATTCTGGGCAGTAAAGTCCAGTTGATAGTAGGGTTCGAAGCCAAACCGCTGGGTGAACAGCAGATGGTTTTTCTGTTTCAGCCGGGCACTGACATCACCATAATCACTGATGAACAGATGCGCCTGAGTTTCAAACAGATAGGGTGCCAGACCATTAAAGCCCAACGTTAGATAGCGGGTCGATTCTGGTTGGGTATCCACACGCAGACCCAGTTGGGCATCCCAGAAGTCGTGCACATTTCGGCTGTACAACGCCCAGACTTCGCTTTGTTCCAGCTTGCCTTTGTGGCCTTCCAGTTCACCTTTGAGCCAGAGCTTGTGATAGTCCCCGCCGATCCAGCCATCCCATTCAATATGCGATTTATCACCTTCACTGCCACCGCCATGTTGGGCTTCAAACCATAAGGCATGAAAGATTTGCGATTCATGCTCGTGTCCATGCCCATCATAATTTTCATCGGCATGGCTGCTGGAGATAAACAGACTCAACACGATGGTCAAAAATAGATTGGATTTAGTGATGCTCATGATGACCTCCCATCTCTTGTTGTGCTGGTGGAGCAGCTGGTAAATCATCTTCGTCATACTCAGCAGCCACTACGGAAGACATCATGCCAGCAGACATGTGATAGAGCAGGTGACAGTGAAATGCCCATTCACCGGGTTCATCCGCTGTCAGTAATACCGAATACTCTGTGCCAGGTGCGACATTTACCGTGTGTTTGTTGGGTAGTTTTTCACCGGGTTGACCGTTTTCCAGCTGCACAAACATGCCATGTAAATGCATTGGATGCGCCATCATGGTTTCGTTTTTAAAAATCAGCCTGACCCGTTCACCATAGCTAAGTTTGATCGGTTCAAAGCCCGGATCGCCATATTTATGGCCATTTAACGTCCAGATAAAGCGTTCCATGGTGCCGCCTAATTTGACCACAATTTCCCTTTCGGCAGGACGCAGATCATCTTGAGTGCCCAGTGCTCTTAAATCACTTTATTGCAACGCTTTGTGACCTTCTGGTGTACTGGCATCGGCCCAGCCACTTTGCATTTCAGCGGGTTCATCTTCCTGCATCGCCTGATGATCATCGCCATGCATATCGTGTCCACTATGATCCATCGAATCAGTCTGGCTCATCTGATGATCGCCGTGATCCATATCGTGGCCCATATCAGCCATGGTTAATAATGAACGGGGTCGGTGTGCTGGCACCATTCCATTCATGCCTGCTCGTGGGGCGAGCGTACCTAAAGCAAATCCGGTACGGTCTATAGATTCCGCTGCAATGGTGTAAGCCTGATCCGCCTCCGGCGTCACAATCACATCATAGGTTTCGGCCACGGCAAAACGGAATTCATCTACGGTGACCGGCTCGATGTACTGTCCATCAGCTTGAATCACGGTCATTTGCAAACCCGGAATCCTTACGTCATACATCGACATGGCCGAAGCATTGATAAAGCGCAATCGCACACGTTCACCGGGTTTGAAAAGTCCCGTCCAGTTTTGTTCGTTGGTTTGACCATTGACCAGAAACGCATCGTAACGCACATCGGCCAGATCGGTGGGTGACATCCGCATCTCTCCCCAAGGGCGAACATCCTGCCAGGCGGAAGCTAAACCCTGCTTGCGAACTTCACTGAAAAAGTCGCCGACAGTACGTTGTGAATAATTGTAGTAGTGCGGGCTTTTTTTCAGGTTGTTGAAAATCTGCTGACCGATTTCATTGCTGAAATCCGACAATAGCACCACATAATCTCGATCAGCTTGAACCACCGGTTCATCTTTGGGGTAAATCACCAACGCCCCGTAATGCCCATCCTGTTCCTGCGTACCGCTATGAGCGTGATACCAGTAAGTGCCGTTTTGACGCAGGGTAAAACGATAGGTAAACGTTTCACCGGCTTTGATGGCTTCATAACCACCCAGGCCCGGTACACCATCCATTTCGGGGGGGAGCAATAAGCCATGCCAATGCACAGAGGTCGGCTCATCCAGTTTATTGATGACATGGATAACCGCTTCATCACCTTCGGTGAATTCCAGTATCGGGCCGGGAATACCACCGTTAATAGTGATGCGTTCTACGGTTTTGCCCGTAATATTGATCGGTTCACGATCAATGACCAAGGTATATTCGGTCACATCCGCTATGGCGGAGAAGGGTAATAATACGGCTGAAATAGCGATCAGCCAGCGTGTAAATTGTTTCATGAGATCTATCCTCAACGTGTTTCGATTGGGTATCGGACGATACCCGCTACAACGGGAGGATTAGCTGCGGGGAGGGCGTTCTAGTTTGGTAGGAGATTGACGAACAAGCTGCTCAGCAGCAATGGCCAAGCGACTTTGTGAATAGAGTGAAGCAGTAAAAACAGATTGAAAACCTAAAACACCGGATGCATGACAATTGGCTGCTGCACAATGACAATGATCACTGGCGCAATGCGAATTGGCATCGTGTTTTGCTTGAGGTTCAGCATCGGAATCACAATCATGCTGTTGTTGACTCATTTCATGGTGCACAGCCATATCATTACTTTCTGCATGCGCAGCAGGCATAAGCATCGACAGCATAAAGAAGCCGATAAGCAAATAATGAAAAAGAGACTGTGGTTTAGCCATTAATTAATTACCAATAGATTATGTATGGTTAGACGCAGGATAAGCCAAAAGTTTTTACAGTGCCAAAATTCTGGAGATAAGACACTATAAACCTGAGTATGAGATTCATGGAGTACTTCGGAAAAAAAGGGGACAGATTTATTTTTTAATATAAAAACTGTCCACTTTTTTGGTTGCCATTAAAAAGCTCTCGGCTTTTGCCTAATTTCGCATGGCTTTATAGCCCGTCGAAATATAGCGTGCTGACTTATTCCAGCTTAAAATTCATAGCCATAGCTCACCATGTATTCAGCTGGTGCTCCATAACCGATTTGGTTACGTCCTGACGCTCCACCTGTTGCCCCGAGGAAGTACTCTTCATCAAAGATATTGTAGGCATTGAACTGAACGCTATGCTTTCCCACCCGATAAGCGGCCATTAAATCCACTAAAGTATAACTATCTAACTTAACCGCTTCGTTATTTCCAGCATATCGTTCACCCACATATTTGATGTTGCCACCCACTCGCCAGTGACTATCGATTTGATATGTGGAACCTAATGAGAATAATTGATCAGATACATCATTTGGTTTTTTACCTGTATCTTTATCTTCAGCATCTAAATAAGTATAGCTGGCTGTAGCACTCCACTGTTCTGTTAACTGCCCGCGTAGCTCTAATTCAAAGCCGTTATGACGTGAGGTATCTCGATCTGTAACATCGCCCGTTATTGTATCCGTTACAGGGCGCTCTTGTTCAATTTGAAATATGGCAGCATTAAACATCAACGCATCATCTAATGTATAAGCTTTAAAGCCAATTTCTTTTAGATCAGCCGAGTAAAACTCAGCCGCACCATTGCTAACAAAAATGCCGGCATTAGGCAGTTGCCATGAGCGTGAAAACGTCGCATAGGTCGATAAATCCTCAGTCAGACGATAACTGGCGCCAACACGATAACTCCATTTGTCGTCATCCAGATTTTCTTTCGGGTTACCCACACGCTGTTGTTCCAGCTCCATTTTGTCGTGACGAACATTACCAGTCAGTGTCAGATCACCGATGGTGTACATATCCTGCAAATACAAGCCATAGGTTTTGGTGTCATTTTTTCTAAATGGCTCGAAACCACCATTAACCACATGTTCAGTGACCGGATCATAGATCGATTGGTTTGCTTTCGTTACTCGACCAAAATCTAAATCAATCTTGGTTTGTGTATATTCACCACCGAACAATAATTCATGTGCGCCGACAGACCATTTTAATTCTGATTGCAGTGCATTAAAACGACGAGGGTCATAACCAAAATTACTGACTGTTTGTGTGACCGTGTCGCCAGTCACATTGCCTTGTCTCGTGCCTTGCTGTTCCAATTCAACACGGCTAATCACCACACGGTTATTCCAGATTAAATTCGGGGTGAATTTGAATTCATCGTTCAGAGAGAAACGTACACTTTTTGATTCTTGGTAATCATTGCTGCTACCAAAGTAGGTACTACGTGAAACATTCACTGGTTTACCATCTACTGAAGGCACACCACGATAAGGCACCAGGTCTTGCTTTGATATTTCCAAATCCACATCTAAAGTGTGATTATCACTCGGGGTAAACCGCAGTGTTGGCGCAATGAAATAATCTTTTGAATCGACATGATCGACAAATGAATCTGCTTTGCGGACCTCTACATTGATACGGCCATTGACAGTATTTGAGAATGATGTCGAGCTATCTACACGGCCTACCATTTTTCCATGACTACCAATACTTGCATTCAAACGTGTGAAATCATCACCATTAGCACGTTTAGTAATCAGGTTAATCAGCCCGCCTGTCGAACCACGTCCATACAAAGCACCCGCGGGGCCTTTAACTACTTCGATTTGCTCAATATTCGCTAAGCTACGATAAGACTGCAAGCCAGTATCATCACGCATGCCGTCACGATAGACATCATTCAAGGCATCAAATCCGCGAATAACAAATTGATCGCGGCTGCCTTCTCCAAGCGTATTGTTGACACCGGCCACACCATTTAAGGCGTCAACTAAACGAACCGCCCCACGATCCGTAATTTCAGTATCCGTTACTACAGAAACAGACTGGGGAACATCAAGCCATTCCGCATCTGTCTTACTTCCTGATGTTGGTGAAAACTGTGCATAGCCTTTGTATGCCTGACCAGTTACTACTAAAGGATTCATAGTCTTTGCTGAGCTGGTAGTGTCATCTGCTAGTAAGGGAAGCGAATAAATTGAACAGCATGTCACTAAAGTAGAAATGAGTCGTTTTTTTGTGTTCACCATGTGTGTCCTAATTTTATTAAAAAAAGGACGCAAATGATATTGATAATAATTAACATTTGCAAATGCGAAGTAAGATCTCATTCTGGTTATCACAAAATACTGGCAACTAAACATTGAGCTAATGGTTTAAAAAAGTAAAAAGGGGAGAGATAAACAGACCCTGGAAGTTGTCGCATCAATAATCTAAGAAGAGATGAACGTTGGTATGAGTGACCCGACCAAAGCAACTGATAGCGATCAAGTGTCTGAGCCTGACAATGTTCAGACAGGGCATGACACTGTTGATCAGTCGCCAATAAATCCAAAGAAACGAATCATACGATCGTGGTTATTTTTTGGTCTGTTAGCTTTATTAGTTGTTGTTCTGATTGCGCGTGATGACTTAAGACAAAACGCAGTAGAAAGCAGCGAAAATGCACTCCATTACATTGCCTTTGATGTATTGGGCTGGTCTCCAAGAGATCTGTTTATCTGGCGTTTACGAATGGCGGGATTATTGGATAGCCCAATGGGGCAGCGTTGGATAGAGGCTGTAGATCTGGCGGGTGAGCAGCCAGTGCAAGCAGCCGGTCAATACCGCACAACCGAATCCTTTGCGAGCGATGAAGTTGAGGCTCATGTTTATCAGGTGTCACTTGAACGAGGCGAAAAGCTGATATGGCAATTTTCTCGTTTGGATACTGCTGAAAGTAGGCTTTACGCCAGCCTTGAGCGGCGTGAAAAAAACGATCAAGAATGGTCAACCATCACAGAACTTAACGCAGATGACACAACCAATAGTGAGGTTGTCTCCAAAGCGGGTGCCTACCGCATCGTTCTGCAACCAGAGTTATTTGCCAATGCAGAATATTCACTGGCAATGGCCAATGGCGGTTCATTACCATTCCCTGTAGAGGGAGCAGGCCAACGGGATATTGGTAGTACTTTCGGTGTTGATCGTGATGGCGGTGTCCGGAAGCATCACGGCGTGGATATCTTTGCAGAAAGGGGAACACCAGTTACAGCGGTTATTGATGGTTATGTCCGAACCGGAACAGGCGCTAGAGGTGGTGAACATGTCTGGCTATCGGGCAGCATGATTGGGTTCGGCAGTGCTCGTTATTATTATGCCCATCTGGACTCATTCGCCGTTGAATCCGGCGAAAAGGTTAAAAAAGGCGACATACTCGGCTATGTCGGTAACACCGGCAATGCTATCACCACGCCACCACATCTTCACTTTGGCATTTACTCAGGCGGTCCGGTTGATCCAGCACCGTTTTTGAAACCTGAGCCCAATTTGTCTGATAGTTAAGCATCTTGATAACCAGCTAAATCTGATTAATCAGCTCCCAATAAGTTACTGAGTTTGCAAGTAATTGAAATCTGTGAAATATTCAACCCACTACATCCGCAATGGATTTGAGAAATGGAAATGTTATGGAAAACACACCTTCCCAAACAGCAGAAAATCAAAATCAAGTTGGCTGACCCCTTGATAGTATTAATAATTATTACAATGCATAAATCCTTATTGATGCATTGTTCGTTTACATCACTAAGAGGAATTTCTGTTTAATGGACACGAATACAAAAGACCTTTTAGATCAGCTTGATAATCTTTTGGCAGCAAGCAATCAGTCATGGTTGTTTGGTGCGGGAATCAGTCTTGATGCAGGCATTCCACTGATGTGGCCATTAACTGAGCGAGTTTTCGCGAAGGCAAAAACCGAAGGGGAGCCAAACGACTTCTCTATTCTGGAGCTCATTAAGAATCAGCTTTCTGATAACTCTCATATAGAACACATTTTGAGTCAACTGGGTGATCACCGTGCGATTGCTGACCGATCCAAGGACAAAAACGTTACTTTTGGTTCCATCAAGCTCTCGGTAGAAGATTTAGATAAGCTTCATCAAAGAATTCTGACGTGGATTGCTGAAACAATTCGATGGGGATATACACCAGCCAAACCAGATGGTACGTCGGAGATAATCGGAACACATGAGAAACGGATTGTCGTTATTGACCAGCATGCTGCGTTCGTTTCAGCTCTATTTAATCGAAGCCAAGCGGGAATCGCGGAGCGCCGAAGAGCAGTCCGGCTATTCACTACCAACTATGACACTCTCCTAGAAGATTCACTAGCCCTTTGTGGTTTTTCTTACTGGGACGGTTTTTCTGGCGGAGCTGTCGCGTATCGAAGCCATAGGTATGGTGATGAGGAACCGAATTTAAGAGACCGTGCACATGTAATTAAGCTTCATGGATCTATTGATTGGCACTTGGGAGAAGATGATCGTGTATGGCGAGTCCGTGATGGTGATCTATATCCGAAGAAAATTTCTCGAGTTCTCATTTACCCGCAATCGACAAAATATCTAGCAACTCAGCGCGACCCCTTCGCTGCTCAGTTTGAGCTTCTACGTCGCACTCTTTGTGCTCCAGAGGAGAACGTACTTGCAACCTGCGGTTACAGTTTCGGGGATGAACATATTAACCAAGAGATAGAGCTAGCGCTTCAGCGCCCAGAGAATAAAACAACTCTACTTGCCTTTGCTTCAAAACTTAATCCTATTCTTGAAAAGTGGAGAGCGAGTTCATGGGGCAAGCGAGTTTATGTGATTACCGAAGATGGATTATATGTTGGGCCAGGTGGTCCACATGTACCCCAGATTGACCCAGCGAAGCTAGATTGGTGGACGTTTTCTGGAGTCACTAAAATACTCAATAGTGGAGCAGAGGCATTCACGGTATGAATACATTTGATCTAATTCCAGATTTGAAGGTTGGGCATATCGTCGAAGTCTCTGGAACTTCGATTCGGGTTGAGTTATCAGGGGATGTCACTGAGCTCACTAGAACTTTCGAAGGTCGAGTGTATCCGATTGGACAAATCGGCAGCATCGTTAAAGTCCATTTCGGAAGACGTCTTGTGTTCGGATTTGTAACACTATTGCGCATGCGCTCTGAAGAATTACTGGAAATCACTAAGCCTATACCTCCTGATGCGGACCAAAGACTAATGGAGGTCGAACTTTTTGCTGAGGGGGTCTGGAACGCGACGGAACAGAAATTGCGGTTCATCCGGGGTGTAACTACTTACCCGTTACCCCGGCAGAGTGTGCATTTGCTTACTCGCGAGGAGACTGGTCAGATTTATTCGGCTGCGGAAGGGCAACAAAATGACGGTGCCTATAGCCCACTTGTTCCATTTGCTCACTATGTTGGAGCAGATAATGCCGTCTGTAGAGCAAATGTGGATAAAATGCTTGGAATGCATTGCGCCGTACTCGGCTCTACTGGGTCAGGAAAGTCTGGTGCGGTAGCCGCTTTACTTCATAGCATGCTGGAGCACACCCCAGAGCCAAACGCAATATGTCATCCGAGGATCATTGTTATTGATCCCCATGGAGAATATGGACACGCATTCAAAGAACGAGCGATCGTGTATCGGGCATACGATCCACTTGGAAACGAAGAGACAGTTGGCTCTCCGATAAGCCTGCCCTATTGGCTGATGTCTGCGGATTAATTCAGAACTTTAGTAATTGGGAAAACTGAACAAGAAGCAACTTCTCAGAACAACATTGTCTACAAAGCCATTACCTACGCACGCATGGTTGCTGCCGACCTAGTTGACCCTTCCCCAACTGCCCATGGTGGCGTAGCCCCGACCGATGGCTTGGACCACGACGCGCCAAGACCAAAGGAAGGAGTTACATTCGAAAAGTTGGTTGAGTTTGACCACGATAAGCCAAGGCCCTTTAGCCTTCAAGAGTTCTACAACCACATTTTCTACTTGCAAGCAGCGCGCGTGCAGGGCTCGGAACTTCAAAGCGTTACAGCCTCAGATTTCGCCACGAGGTTTAAATCTATTTTGGATAAGCTCTCAGTATTGAGGCGTGACCCAAGAATTCGTTTTATGATGCGGGAGTGGAATAATGAGAGCCCAAAACTTGAGCGTATCATTGCCCAATTGGTTGGTCAGATCCAAGGTGAAGGGGCTGTCGATAAGGACATTCGTATTTTGGACATTTCTGGTCTTCCAAATGAAGTGGCAGGACCGCTTGCAGCAATGCTTGCTCGTCTTTTGTTTCAGTACAAAGTTTACCAAACAACTGAAGAAAGAAAGCGAGATCCAGTGGTACTAGTTTGCGAAGAAGCTCACAGATATGTTCCCGATAGGGGAGAGGCTGAGTATGTAGCGGCTCAAACTGCTATCCGCCGAATCGCTCGCGAAGGACGAAAGTATGGGATCGGGCTAATGCTCGTTAGCCAGAGGCCTGCAGACGTTGAAAGTACTGTGATTTCTCAGTGTGGTACATGGCTTGTGCTGAGACTTACGAATGCTGCAGACCAACAACATGTTTCTCGTTTCCTTCCAGATGGTCTCTCGGGAATGACGAAGGCTTTGCCTAATCTTGCTCAGCAAGAAGCGATATTTGTAGGTGAGGGTGCTGCAATGCCCGCGCGTGTCCGAATTAGAGACCTTGATGAGAGTCAACTGCCCAAATCAGAAACAGCAAAGTTTGCAAAAGGCTGGATACTTGATCGTCTCACAGAAGAAGAAATTGCTGCGGTTGCTAATCGGATGGCCGGTTAAATCGTGGTCATTTTCGTTGAGGAATAGGGTGGTGATTCTTTGTCGGAATTAGATATGTGTTCTGTAAAAATTAATAAGATCGAAAGGGTCAGAGTCAATTGAAGTCCATCCAGCCATCAGTGATAAGGTCGTCATAAAAATTTAGTATCAATAGATAGCTAACCATCTACAAATCTATATTCGCATGAGGTGCAACCATGGATGAACTAAAACAGAAAATCGCATTATTTATTGATGCTGATAATGCGCCCGCGAGTAAGTTTGAAGATGTGCTGAGCGAGGTCGCAAACTATGGTGTGGTCACTATCCGTAAAGCATATGGCAATTGGAAGTCGCCTACGCTAAAGGCATGGGAAGATCTGTTGCATGAATATGCCATTCAACCCATCCAGCAATATGATTTAACCAAGGGGAAAAATGCGTCAGATATCGCATTGGTTATTGATGCGATGGATGTGATGTATACCAAGCAGATTGATGTGATGTGTTTTGTGTCATCGGATTGTGATTTTACGCCGATGGTGACCAGAGCATTAGCGGAAGGGAAGGTTGTGTTGGGGTTTGGTGAACGGAAAACACCGTCGGCATTTGTGAATGCGTGCTCCAAATTTCTGTTTCTGGATCAGGAAAAAGAAGTCACCAAAACAGCGGTTAAACCCAAGAACATTAAATCCGATACCAAACTGATTCATTTGCTGCGGCAGGCCATTGAGGCAACCGAAGATGAAGATGGCTGGGCGGCGCTTGGCCCTGTTGGATCAAATATTTCTAACAAGACCTCGTTTGATACCCGGAATTATGGCTTTAAGAATCTCAGTAGCCTGTTTAAAGCCATTGATTTATTTGAATTAAAACGTGGCACCGGTAATTCTTTTTTAGTGCGGAATGTACGCAATAAGTAAGACTAATGAAATCAAAGGGGAGGGTAGCTTTCCCTTGATGTACTAGATGTTTAGGAAGTGAACAATGCAACAAAATCGTCTGGACCCTATAACCGAAGGCGCGACGGCAGTTATCACCCATCAGGTGGATAAGGATAAACATGCCGAATATGAAGAATGGTTAAATGAAATTTCCCCACATTGTAAAAGCTCGCCGGGGCATCTGGATTTGAATGTCATCCGGCCCATTGCCGGTTTGACTGAAACATATACGATTATTATTCGCTTTGATACACAGTCACATTTACGTGGCTGGATGGAGTCCGCCAAACGCAATGAGTTGATCGCCAAGGTGTCGCCATTGTTGGTGAAAGGCGACGATTTTTATATTAATAGCGGGCTGGATTTCTGGTTTACTCCGGAGCAAGCAAATACTAAAACGCCGGTTCGTTGGAAACAGGCTTTGGTCACCTAGTCAGCTATCTATCCGCTGGTGTTGCTATTGCCGTTTTTGCTGCCACCACTTCACAAGCTGGGACTGCCTGATAATCATTATCTGGATACCTTGATCATCACCGGTATTGCGGTTTTGCTGATGGTCTATGTGGTGATGCCGCGCTATACCAAGCTCATTCATGCATGGCTGTTTCGGGGTTGTTAGGTTTAGAAAAGAGACTTTGAGATCAAGAGGCTTCAAATGCTGGCTATTTTACTCGAACCGGGTGATTAACCTATCGGTAATGTGAAATGACATTAGAACGCAAGATTGCAGGGCTTTTTAAGCTTGATGATGACAACTGGATGAGGCACGCGAATCCAATCAGTGTCTGGACCCGATATTCTGTGCTTCCTGTTATCGTTCTCGCGTTCTGGAGTAGAGAGTGGATTGGCTGGTGGTGTTTGGTGCCAGGACTGGCATCGCTTCTGTGGTTATTTTTCAATCCAATTCTTTTCAAAAAACCGAAATCTACCAAAAACTGGGCATCAAAGGCTGTTCTGGGAGAGCGTGTTTTTTTAAACCGGGATATTGTTCCGATACCGGGTAACCATAACACTCCGCTACACGCGATTCTTAATGGAATATCGTTTGTAGGTGTGTTGTTATCGATCTGGGCGACTGTGTATTTCTTGGTATGGGGCGCTGTGCTAGGTGTTGCATTGGCTTATCTTGGCAAGAGCTGGTACTTGGACCGAATGGTCTGGCTTTACGAAGATATAAAGGAAAAGAACGAGCTTTATCGTAGCTGGGAGTATTAGGGCTTGAATCAAGTCACGAGGAACACATTTTAGCTCCCTGATAAATTCTATTATGAGGATTATCATTAACGCCAAAAACAGAATAAAACGAAATCTGTACTCCAAAAAACCGATAGAGATATCGCTTTTTTTCCTCAGCTCCATCTCACCGAATATTATTAAATCTCACTTTGGCTAATCTAATAAAAAAGCCATCCAACACAAACTGGCTACCTAGCTGACCACTCCATCCTGTGCTGTCATGAAATGGTCGTTAAGACTTAAGTCATAAATTTTATTTATACCGAACATAAATATTTATGCCTTTTATTTATTGCCTCCCTGGTCTAGATTAAAAAAACCAGAAATGACTGGTCATCAGTGACACGCTTTTCCGCCTATGGAATTGCAAATCGAAAGGATGAATATTTTGGCATTACTAGATCTGGCAACAGCATGTAAACACATTTCTTTTACGGTTGGTCGAGGCGTCATTACTGGCATGTTGGACGCCTCGAACTCAACCAATGTAAAGAGTAAACCTCAACATCAGCCCTATATCATTACCAATGACATCCTGGTCGATGCCTTCTCGTGGACCGGCTACCCAGCCCGGAAATTGTACTCGTAAGAAGTCAAATCCGCCTCCCAACGACCACCACCAAGGAGAAGGTTTAAATGTCTGTTTCCCATCCGATTATTGCCGTTACTGGTTCTTCAGGAGCCGGTACCTCAACCGTAAAACATGCTTTTGAAGATATTTTTCGCCGGGCTAATATCAAACCCGTTGTTATTGAGGGCGATAGCTTTCACAGATACACCCGTGAAGAAATGCGTGCTGAAGTCATCAATGCTGAAGCAGAAGGCCGTTCGCTAACCCACTTCGGGCCAGAAGCAAACTGTCTGGATAAATTGGAAAAACTATTCCAAACCTACTCTGAAACGGGTCGTGGCGAAAAGCGTCACTACATTCATGATCAGTGTGAAGCCACCAGATATAATCAACCTCCCGGCACTTTTACCAAGTGGAAAGAAATCGATAATGACAGTGATTTACTGTTCTATGAGGGGTTGCATGGCGGTGTGGTGACCGATGAAGTCAATATTGCCCAGTATGCCGATCTGTTGATTGGTGTGGTGCCGGTTATCAATATCGAATGGATTCAAAAAATCAAACGTGACTGCGCCAATCGTGGCTATTCGCAGGATGCCGTAGTGGACGTCATCCTCAAACGGATGCCAGATTATATTCACCATATAACACCACAATTTTCCCGTACCCATATCAACTTCCAGCGGGTGCCACTCATCGATACGTCCAACCCTTTTGTGATGCGTGAAATACCGACCGCGGATGAAAGTCTGTGTGTGATCCGTTTCAAGAACCCGCAAGTGGCGGATTTTCCCTATTACCTGTCGATGCTGAAAGACTCGTTCATGTCACGTCCCAACAATATCGTGGTGCCTGGCGTCAAGATGGGCCTGGCGATGGAAATCATTCTGACACCGTTCGTCGAAAGGATAATGGAGAAACGCAAGCGAGGTTAAAGATGTTGTAACGGTCATTGAGAGAACGTTTCAGATGGGAATGTTCTGATTATGAAACGATATGAATTTTTATCGACTGGATACTTACACACCAAAAAACCGATAGAAATAACGCAGTTTTTCCTGAGCTTCTTCCAGCGAAATCTGGGTAAATCTCACTTCGGTATGGGCTTGTTGCTGGGCCAGTAAAAACGCATCAAGTACAAACAAGGTGCCAACTTTGGGATAGCCGCCCATGGTCTGACGATCTTTCAGCAAGATGATTGGCTGACCATCAGGGGGCAGTTGAATGGTGCCGTAGGGGATGCCTTCGGAAATAATGCCTTGTACATTAGGCATTATCGGCTCGCCTTCCAGTCTTATCCCCATGCGATCGCTTTGCGTCGAAATCCGATAGGTCCAGTGATAAAGCTTTTCCAGTTCGGCTTCGTCAAATTGATCAGTTTGTTCGTTGGGAATGACGCTGAGAATTAAAGAGCGCTGGTAATCGGGGATAAATAAGGGTGGTACATGCGTTGTCAGTTTTGGTTTGTGTTGACTGCATGGCAAAAAGTCATCGGCTTTTAACGGATTGCCGTAACCGTCAATGCCGCCGATTTTTTCTCGCATGACCGTCGCGACAGAGCCAAAGCTGGGTTGTAACTCAAAACCATCCTGTATTGCTAGGTAGCTGCGTATTCCTGAAGAGGCATGGGCAAAACTCAGTTTATCGCCCAGCTTGAGGGTATGCGTCTGCCAGTTTTCAATGGGTTGGTTATTGAGAGTGGCGTTCATCTCGGCGCCGGTTATGGCGATATTGGTATTAGCTAATACTTCAAGTTGTAAACCACCAAAACATATCTCCAACGCAGGAGTATTAGAGCGGTTATTAAGTAAGCGGTTTGCCCATAAAAAAGCATGTTCATCGGCAGCACCGCCGGGGGAGAGTCCGATATGTTGATAGGCAAAGCGTCCCAAATCCTGCACCAGCGTTAAAATGCCGGGTTTGAGCACTTTTAAACCCGGCTGCGTCATTCGAGCTGGCCTCCTGCCAACAGAAATTCTGCTTTACTGACAGAGACAAATTTCACTCTGTCGCCGGGGCGCACCGGGCATAATTTCGGGCTGTGACGATCAAACATTTTCATCGTCGTACGTCCCAGAATATTCCAGCCACCAGGTGTACTGATCGGATAAACCGCTGTTTGTTGATCGGCAATGGCAACTGAACCAGCTGCAACATGAGGCCGTGGTGTTGTCAGTCTTGGTGTGGCAAGTTGGTCCGATACATTGCCCATATAAGCAAAGCCAGGTGCAAAGCCAATGGCAAAGATTTGATAAATGGTTTCACTATGCCGGTGAATAACGTCATCAATGCTGATTTGATGATAGTCGGCAACATGTTGTAAATCAGGCCCCACATCGGGGTGATACCACACCGGAATCTCAACCAGATTACCCATTTCGTTAGGGCTGATATTCAAGTTAGCAAGATGCTGCTGAATTTTATCCTGAATACTGGGGAAGTCATTTTTTCGTGGATCATAACAAAGCATCAGGGTGGTATAGCTTGGCACCAAGCCACGAATTTCTTCCTGAAATTCTTTTTGCAGCCGTTTAGTGGCAGCACGAATGATGGGGACCAGATCCGTATTGATCTGATCACCAAACCGGATTAACACGGCATCCGGTCCAGCATGTTCAATATGAAACTCGAGTTTCATCAGCAGCGATATAGTTTGTTGAAGGAGTTGCGGATATGTCGAACAGCCTTAACCGATTCAGCGTTATCGCCATGTACACATAAAGTGTCAGCATCGAGCTTTAATCGCTGACCATTTCGGCTGATGACGCTACCTTCGGTGGCCAGCAATAACGCCTGTTCAAGGATTTGCTGTTCTGAATGATAAACAGCGCCTTCCTGAGTGCGGGCGCGCAGCTGGCCGTTATTCTCATAGGCACGATCAGCATAGGCTTCGAATAGTAATTTGATACCAAACTCTGCAGCAATCGATTCAGTTTTACGATTATCAGTGGAGGCCAGCACCATCAAGGGCAAGTTGCTATCGTAAGAGGTAATGGCCTCAAGTACTGCACGCAGAATATCGGGATCTCGCATCATATCGTTGTAGAGCGCGCCATGTGGTTTGACATATTCAACACGAGAATCATGTGCCCGGCAGATGCCATCCAAAGCGCCAATCTGATATTGCACCATGGAAATAATTTCCAGTGGTGTGCATTGCATGCTGCGACGGCCAAAGCCAATCAAATCGGGATAACTTGGATGGGCGCCAATTTGTGTTTTGGCTTGTTTCGCCAACAGGACGGTTCGGGTCATGGTGACGGGATCAGAAGCATGAAAGCCACAGGCGATATTGGCCATATCCACCAGGGGCATAATCTGTTCATCCATCCCCATAGACCACGGCCCGAGACTCTCGCCCATATCACAGTTCAATAGCAGTTTTTTGATTGGGAGTTGGCGTTGGTTCATGGTTCAGTTGGTTCAGTAAATGAAACGGTAGGTAAAGGATACACCCTATTTTTAACGACAGTAATTTGTCTTGGTTAGCAGTAAGCTTCAATAGCAGTTATGCTTATTTAAGGGAATGGTTCCTGTGATAAGAACTTATAAAAACCTTACATGTCACAGGTTTTATTCGTTTGGCGGCAGCTCTCACATAATAAGACTAAACCAGCGTGAGTGAGTAATGCGTGTATGTTAGCCAAACGTTTGCAGACCCTAAGCAGTGAAATAGCAAAGGGTTATATAAATGGAGAGAGTAGTAGACGTCCACCAGACGGAACTGTTTTCTGTTCGAAATAATTAATCAATAATAATTGAGGGCAGGTGCTTATGGTATCCAATGATCTTAATAATAGCTCTACGCCTAACTGGGCCAGTATTCTTGGCGTAGTGGCGATCATGCTTGGTGTGTTTCTGACAGCCATGCATGGTACCGAGATAATGAAACAATATGTTATGACATCAAATATGCCGGTATCGGGCGAAATGCCAGAAGCCGATTGTCCTTTGGAAGAACTTGAAGAAGAAGGTATCAGTGTTGCTGAATGTGAATACCTTGTTGCTCATGTTCAGGGAGTCGCTTTATCTACACCAGACTGGTTCCCATCAACGATGATGACGTTGGCAGCGGCTGGTACATTACTGGCTTTTGCCTCAGTCATAATTGGTGGCGCTTTGGTGAATTACACCCCTTGGTCTTCTGCTGCCGCGGTGGTGGTGTTTATCGGACTGGCAGTGGTTGACTTGTTGCAATTTTCTGCTGTCGTGAGTACCGGACCTATCTTGCGGGATATGTACCTATGGAGCATTTTGCTGTGGTTTATTCTGCACTTGATGTTGCTGGTCGGTGCTATCGCAGGAAGACATACGGAAGCGGCGCGCGTTAATCGCGAAGTTGCCTGATTCTTAAAATAATTTAGTTGGAAGACATTATGCAAAGACAAGGTTTTAACAGAGCGGTCGTTGTTATTCATTGGCTACTGGCCGTTTCGATATTTTTTCTCTTTATTTCCAGCTGGTGGATGATGGGGCTGCCATTACCATCGCAAGAGTTACAATTCCGGGCTTTTCCATTCCAATTACATAAAAATATTGGTCTGACGCTGGTGGTATTGCTAATTATTATGCTGTACGTGCGATTTAAATATCCGCCTGCACCGCCCTCGGCCCAAGATATGACGCCGTGGATGCATAAGTCAGCGATTCTGGCGCACATTGCCATGTACGGTCTGATCTTTTTTGTCTGTATCAGTGGTTATCTCTCTTCGGCGCATACCAAGTGGGATACCGAAGTGTGGTGGTTATTTACCTTGCCACGCATTGCTGAAGCCAACGAAGATATGAATGAATTCTGGGGTGAGTTACACACTTACTCAGCATGGATTCTGTTGGCATTAGTTGCTGTGCATGTCAGTGGGGCGATTTACCATTCGTACCGAAATGACGGCATTATCAGACGCATGATGCGTTGGTAAGAATTGCTGTAATGCAAAAAATTGAAGGGCCGCTTTGCGGCCCTTTTTTTGTAACCGTCAACAGGGATTTTCAGTATCGGCGTAAGTTTTCAAGCAATGTCTGGTGAAATTTATCAGGCGTCTGAATTTGTGGTGAATGCCCCAACTCTTTAAAAGTGATCAAAGTGGCATCCGGTATTTGATCAGCCACTTGCTGGCTGATTTTTGGGTAGTTACCCAGCTCAGATTGTTTGTCTTTTGGTGCCAGGTTTTTACCAACCGCTGTATTATCCTGTTCGCCTATCAGCAATAAAGTTGGCACTTGCAGATTTTTAAATTCATACACTACTGGCTGAGTCAGAATCATGTCGTAGGTCAGCGCTGAGTTCCAGGCGACAATTTCCTTTCCCGGGCCACGGAACATGCCGGCCTGCATCTCCACCCACTGATCGTATTCAGGCTGCCAGGTTCCTGCGTAATAGGTATTTTTTTGATAATTACGAATGCTCTCTGCATTGGTTTTCAGGGCATTTTGAAACCAGCCATCAATTTCACGATAGGGCACCCCTTTAGCCAGCCAGTCCTCAAGGCCTATGGGATTTACCATCACTAACTGCTGAACCTTGTCAGGGTTTAACAAAGCATGACGAGTGGCCAGCATACCGCCCATTGAATGGCCCATAACCGAATAACGCTCAACAGCTAAATGATCGAGTAAAGCGCTGGTGTTGGCGGATAATTGATGAAAGCTGAATTGATAATGCTCAGGTTTACTCGATTTACAGAAGCCGACTTGATCCGGCGCGATAACACGATAGCCATTCTCTGTCAGGAATTGAATAGTGCCTTCCCAAGTGGCTGCGCAGAAGTTTTTGCCATGCAGCAGTACCATTGTCTGACCATTGGGTGTTTCAGGCTGAATATCCAGAAAGGCCATCTCAAGTGACTGACCTTGTGAATCAAACTGGAAATAGTCAACGGTAAATGGATACTCAAAACCTTCCAGTCTGGGGCCGTAATGATTTTCCGTGGCCAGAACCGGCAAAGTGAACATCATCAAAGCGATGCAAAGCAGGCGAGACATAAACATTTTCTCCATAAACAGGATCGAGATCGATAATGGGTATCGATGCGAATACCCTCAGTTTTTTGACTCTAGCTATTTATAGCTGCTGCGATCAAACCAATTATCCAGCCAATCAATGCGATCATCAGCACCAGGATGCCCAGTAACACGGCTAGAAAGACAATATTCTCCAGCAGCGATTTTCGATAAACCTTTTCAGGCTGTTGTTGATAATCGTTCAGTAATGTCGCATTGCGTTTATTAGCTTTCCAGACAAAATCAAACACGTCGCCGGCAAGCGGTATCGCACCCAGAACCGTATCTATCATCATATTGATGATCATCCTGCCCAGAATCATTCGTGGCACGCCTATTTGGTGAGCTTTGTAGATAATGACGCTGGATAATAGTCCCCCTATAAAATCACCTATGCCAGGAATCAGTCCTATAAAACCGTCCAGTCCAATTTTATAGCCCCCCGGAAGGGTAATGCTCTCATCAAGAAACCAACTTAAACGCTCTACAAAACGACTTTTTGTTTTCATCATTCGATATCCTTTCTCTTAGGGGCTTATTGATGATACGCATATTTTAATGAGGATTTAAGCTTGACCAGTTCACCAGCAACTTTTGCTTATTCAATAATGGTGACATGTTTCCATACAGGCGGTTTGATGTCCCGTATCATCGCCTGAATGGCAATTTTTAATGTGGCTAACTGGTTAGCATACGGTAATAAAATTGCCAGTGTGACATCTTCTGTAATCACCACAGTCTAAGAGAGTCCAATTGAGTTTGGACACCCACACAGCAATCATCCTATCTGCACCAACATGGTATTTATTGAGAAACCAGGCAATAAATGATGACGGTTAGCTTTCACCAATTAAGGTTTGAGGAATGTGTTTTTGATCAAGCATCAATAAATTTTATTAGCCTTCGATCCTGCCGAAATTACTCACAGCTTGTTGCCAATAGGTGATGTCACGGCCCACTGCCTCGGCCAGTCCAGCGAGAATGAGAGGGATAAACGACTCATTGACAATCAATTCGTATTGAGAACGCTTGCGCCTACCCGAAACCTGCTCAGCCACGCTGAGTCCTTGATGCTGGCCATGACCGTAAACTGTATAGGAGGTGAAACCGACTATCTGCTCAATGGAAAGCAGGTAATCAACCAGATCTTCCTCTAGTTCCGGCGCAACATTGAGCATCAGTATGCAGATTTCCTCGTTATCTTTTTCAATAGTTGATGTGTTCATACACTGTCTCCCGAGCTGTTGAGGGGACGATGAAATGCCTTATAAATAATTGGCAGCATGAAAAGTGTCAGCAGAGTAGAGCTAATCAGTCCGCTGATCACTACAATCGCGAGAGGGCGCTGAATCTCTGATCCAGGACCGGTGGCCAGCAGCAATGGCACCAGCCCGAAAGCACAGATCGTGGCCGTCATCATCACTGGACGCAGTCGACGGAGAGCCCCCTCGGTTACGACCGTAGCAATATCCAGACCTTTGGCTCGTAACTGATTGAAGTAAGTCATCATTACCACGCCGTTCAATACTGCAATACCCAGCAGGGCGATGAATCCCACCGATGCTGGCACAGAAAGAAACTCACCCGTCACCCACAAACCGATCAGCCCGCCTGTCAGGGCAAAAGGAATGTTAGACAGAATGATTAGCGTCTGTTTAATGGAATGGAACGTCAAAAATAGCAACAGTGCGATCAATGCAAGTGCAAGTGGCACCACGAGCATTAGACGTGCGGCCGCGCGCTGTTGATTTTCGAACTCACCGCCCCATTCCAAACGGTATCCATCGGGCATCTCGACATTATCTGCTATCAGCTTCTGTGCCTCTTCTACAAAGCCCACCAGATCACGTTCTGCCACATCGGTGCGGATAACGCTGAAACGCTGACCGGATTCTCGGGAGATAATAATTGGGCCTTCGACACGGGCAACAGTGGCTATCTCTGACAGCGGAATCTTGCCACCATCAGGCAAGTCAATAAAGCTGTCGCTAAGACGCGTCAGCCCGTCACCTTCAATAGCTTCGTAGCGCAACATCAGGGGAACACGAGCGCTGCCCTCAATTACATTGCCCACATTGACACCTTCAATCTCCGCACGCAGACGGGTCTGCAGTGCATCAGCATCCAGTCCCAGCCGCCCGGCCATGATGCGATCGATACTCACTTGCAGATATTGAGCGCCTTCGTTCAGTGTTGCAAAGGTATCAATAGCACCGGGAATAGCCTCCACTTGCGTGGCGATCTGCTGTGCGAGGGTGTTGAGGGTATCCAGATCCGGGCCGAACAGTTTGATGGCGACATCACCACGCGAGCCGGTGAGCATCTCCGATACACGCATGTCGATTGGTTGCGTAAATCCATAGTTGAGCCCAACGAAACGATCCATGACCTCGCGAAGGTGTTGTTCAAGTTCTGTCTTGGTAGCGACGCGCCATTCCTCGACCGGACGCAGCTGCAGGAAAATATCAGTCTCGTTCAGTCCCATCGGATCCATGCCCATTTCATCCGAACCGATGCGAGAGACGATGCGTGCTACTTCCGGAACCTCATCAAGAATCGCACGTTCGATCTGAAGCACGATACGAGTGTTTGCCTCAAGACTGATCGAAGGAATTGTTTCCAGCTGGATGAGAATGTCACCCTCATCCATAGTTGGCATGAAGGTCTTGCCAACCAGTGGAAACACCACAAAGCTGGCGGCCAGTAATACTCCTGCAGCCCCTAAAACCAGGGCAGGGTGAAGTAATGCCTTGCGCAGCATAGGTTCATAAGTTTTTGCCAGGGTCCTGCTCAGCCATGGCTCGGCATGAGCATCAGAGCGGACAAGGAATGACGCAATGACAGGAATCAATGTCAGGGATAGCAGCAGCGATCCCAGCAGCGCAAAGACGATAGTTAAGGTTACCGGGCCGAACAGCTTCCCTTCAAGCCCTTCCAGTGTCAGTAGCGGCAGGAACACGATGACGATGATAATGATGCCGGAGGTCACAGGTGCTGCCACATCACGCACTGCACGGTAGATAATATGCAGGTGTGGCAGTCGGCGTGTGCCGCGCTGATGCGCGAGGGATGACACAATGTTTTCGACGATCACGATGGATGAGTCGACCAGCATGCCGATGGCGATAACCAGCCCCCCCAGGCTCATCAAATTGGCTGACATTCCCATCTTTCCCATCATGAGAAAAGTGAACAAGGCGGATAAGGGAAGGATGATAGCCACAGTGAGAGCGGCACGCACATTGCCAAGGAACAAACCAAGCAGAATGATAACCAAAACTACAGCTTCCAGAAGGGCAGAGGATACCGTACCTACGGCACTTTCGATCAGTACCGTACGATCATAAAAAACTCTGATCTGTGTGCCTTCTGGTAAGGTGTCTTGCAACGTCTGAAGCCTGGATTTAACGCCTTGCACAACTTCACGGGAATTGGCACCACGCAGCCCGATAACCAGACCCTGTACGGCTTCTGCTCCACCATCCGCCGTAACTGCGCCATAGCGCTCCATACTCCCAGTGGAGATACGTGCCACTTCGGCTAGCGGAATGCGATCACCCTCAGCGTTGACGACGAATGTATTGCTGATGTCTTCAAAGCCGTTAATCGCCCCTTCTACACGAACCAGAATGACTTCCTCTCCCTGGTCGATCCGTCCGGCACCATCATTTTTGTTGTTGGCGCTGAGTGCGTCGGCGATATCCTGCAAGTTAACACCCATTGCTCTCATGGCTTCACGAATAGGTTTGACTTCATAGGTGCGCACAAAGCCGCCGAGCGAGTTCACATCAGCAACTCCGGGCACGTTACGCAGCGCCGGACGAATGGTCCAGTCGAGCAGGAAGCGCTTTTCCTCCAGTGTCATGGAGGGATTGTCGATGGTAAACATAAACATGTCGCCCAGTGGTGTGCTCATCGGTGCCAGTCCACCGCTGATGCCTCCGGGGAGATTGTCCCAGACATTGCTGAGCCGTTCGCTAACCTGCTGGCGCGCCCAGTAAATATCGGTACCGTCCTCAAAATCCAGTGTGATTGAGGTGAGTGCATACTTGGATATAGAACGCAGCATGGTTTGGTATGGAATACCCAGTAATTCTACTTCCACAGGTTGTGTGATAAGCGACTCAACTTCCTCCGGAGTCATACCCGGCGCCTTGATGATGATCTTGACTTGTGTTGGCGAAATATCGGGGAAGGCATCAATAGGTATATTGAGCAGTGCGCGACCACCAAAACCAATCAACAATATTGACAGCAATAAGACCAGCAGACGCTGACTGAGGGACCATTGAATAAGTGAAGACAGCATTATTCAGCTCCACCCAAACCGAGTTGAATCCCCTTGAGAACGGCGGTGCCCTGAATGGCGATCTCCTCGCCAACCGCAATGCCTTCGGAAGCCAGATAGTTAGCGCCGATGGATTGTAGTTCCAGAGTACGTGCTTCAATCCCTGCAGCCGTTCGTACATAAACTATGGTTTCACCGCCAGTATGCACGACCGCACGGTCAGGAATGAGCACACCATTGTCGACCGGTGGCAGCACAATAGATAAGACCTGCCCCGTGGTGAAAGAAGTATTGGCGTTAAACTCCGCCAGCAATTTAATCGTCTGATTACTGCTGTCGATGACCAGATCCTTCTGGCGCAACGTCAGCGTCTCGCCACTATTGGCAATACTCAGCTGATGGCCAATCTCCAATGCTTCTGCTGCTTTGGCAGGAATATGAGTACTGACCCAACGGCGAGTGCCTGCATTCAGCATAGCAATGATTTGTCCAGCCTCTACATAGCTGCCGACGTTATACATGCGCTGTGAAAGGACGCCATCTTCCTGCGCCACCAAATAGAATTCTCCCAGTCCCGAACCCTGCTTGCGCAGCGCCTCAAGTTTTGCGCTATCGAAACCGCCTTGTGCCAGATGTGATCGTGCAGTACGTTCAGCGAAAGCGGCTTGTTGCTTTAGCAGGCGGGTTTTTGTCAAACGCTGTTTCGAGATAATTCCATCTGTGTATAGAGACTCGTCTTTGCGCAGTTCGAAGTCAGCTCCTTTCAGAGCGGAGACGGCATCTATCCAGGTATTTTGCAGGGGCAAGATGGAAGGGCTACTGAAGGTGGCGAGAATAGTGCCAGCAGTTGCACTCTGCCCGGGTATGAGGTTCCATGAAACCAGTGTACCGGCCCAAGGAGTTGTCAGGCTTGCTGCACTGTCCGGTGAGTTGACGACTGTCGCGGCATATCGTGCGCCGGAGCTCGTGTCCACTGGTATGGCTGGAGCAAAGACAATCCCCATCCTGGTTACATCTTCACTGTTGATAGGCACGATCTCCTGAGCACTCAGAGATGCGGAAAAAATTGCCAAAACAACCACAATGAATTTCTTGCGGAAAAAAAAGCTCATGGCAGGACTCCAACGATTTGGTTAAATTCAGTAATCAGGCGGGCGTGTCGCAGAGTAATCACTTCAAGCTCACGGGCACTCCGGCGCGACTGCTGTAAGGCGATGACTACCTGACTTATATCGGTCTCGCCGGTAACGAAAGCGGTTTTTGCCATTTCCCACTGCTGACGTGCCAGCTGGGCCTGCTCCTTGCTGAGTGGCAGAGATTCATTCAATGTGAAAAGCTCGTGGGCAACTTCGTGAAGTTGCAGGTTCAATTCACGGTAAGTATTGAGGTAGCGCACATCAGCTTCGACCTTGTTGCGACGTGCCGAACTTGTAGAAGCATTGACATGTGCGCGACCGCCGAAGGGGATTGTCACTGAGAGTGCCAAGGCATCTTGATAATCGTTCTGGTTACCGGCTCTTTGACGCCGTGACCCGATGCTGAGAGTGGGGCTGCCTAGTGCATCCAATTCTGTCTTGTCGATTTCGGCTGCTGCCAGATCAATATCGCTTCTTAACAGCCGCAACAAAGGATGTTCTGGGCTGACTTCTTCAGCTGTTAGGAGGGATTCGGTATGCGGCTTTGCTGGTCGCCTATTCAGACCAGTCAGCATCTGGTATTTACGTTCAGCATCAACACGAGCAGCTTCTGCTGCCAGTTCATTTCGTTGCTGGGCCAGCAGCAATGTTTGAGCCTGTAAAACATCACGCCGTGCGGTTTCGCCTGAAGCATGTAAGGACTCAGCGATTGACAATAGTTGCCGAGCATCTGCTGTAGCCTGTTTTTCTGTGGCCAACAGAGTATCTGCATCCTGCATGTCTGCCAGTACCTGGCGTAGTTTTCCTGCCATAGTCAAAGTAAAAGCTTCTTGCCACGCTGCTACCTGGGCATTGTATTGTTGTCCCCGGGCCTGCATGGCATTTCTCTCTCCCGATCGCCACAGCGGTAGAGCTATGCCATAAGTGAGCTCGCGTTCACCGAGGTTACTGAGCATTTGATCATCGATATAGTCCAGTTGCGCGCTTGGCCGGCCAGCAATCCAGCTTTCACCAACATCTACCATGGCCTGCGCCTGCTCTGTACGTACTTCGGTTTCCAAAGCTTCAGGGGCGTTGGCTAACGTCTGTTCCAGCAGGGTAGTAAAATTTAAATCTTGAGCCTTGATAAGTGGCGCATGATCGAGTTCCTGAGCGTGCAGATTTGGCGTGGTCATGAGCGCAACTAAAATGGTTAATGCTCTAAGGCGTTGTATGTGTGTTTTTTTCACTTTGTCATGTTTCCCTTGTCAGTTGGGATAGGGTGAAAGCTTTTACGTCAGCCTAAGTCAGAAGTTGTAAATAAATTGTCAACCCGTTGAGTTGACTTTTTTTTGACATGGGCCGATAGACACTGACAAAGTTATTGATTGGTGTAGGGGGTGGCAGTGAAAGTGCTGGTAATCGAAGACAATCGCGACATTGCAGCAAACATTGCTGACTATTTAGAACCTAAGGGGCATGTGCTCGATTTTGCTGCGACTGGACCACATGGTTTGAAGCTCGCGCTGAGCGAGCGTTATGACGTGATTGTCCTTGATATTATGTTGCCAGGACTTAATGGCATGGAGGTATGCAGGCGTCTGCGGAATGAAGGCAGCAACGATGTGCCGGTGCTGATGCTGACAGCGCGTGATCAGCTTGACGATAAATTAGAGGGATTTCAGGCGGGGGCCGATGATTATCTTGTGAAACCCTTTTCCGTGAAGGAGCTCGAGGTGCGGCTGCAGGCACTGATAAAATGTGGCAGCTCTCACACACCACGAACATTGATAGTGGGCGATTTACACTACGATCCCCAGACACTTGCTGCGACAAGAGCTGGTCAGCTGTTGGAACTCAATCCAGTGCAACGCAAAGTGCTGGAGCTATTGATGAGAAATACTCATCGTGTTGTCACCCGTGAAGAACTGGAGCAGCACATTTGGGGAGATATGCTGCCCGATAATGATGTGTTGCGTATGCACATCTACAGCCTGCGCAATGTGGTTGATAAACCGTTCGACACCAAACTGATTCACACTATTCATGGAGCGGGCTACCGACTGGTTGCCGAGCCATCACTTCCATGAAATCTAAAGCATCCCTTAAATTTCGAATACTCACTGCACTTGTACTTATCGTCAGCATCACTAGTTTTTTGTTTGCAGGAGGGGTGTTGCTCATCAAATCACAACTGGAGGCAAGAGTTTTCGGTGACATGGTTGCTGAGCAGTTGCGGGTGCTAACGGCGCAACTGGATGATGGCAGTTATCATGAAAATGCATTATTCACCGGCTGGGAATTTCTTATTGGTGATAAAAACACCAATATTGCCCCAGAGTTCGCTGAGTTGGAGCCAGGCTCTCATCACACGGTCTCAATGGGGGATTCGGTTTATCAGGTTGAAGTGGGCGAATGGAATGGGAGCCCTGTTTATTTGACCTACGATATTACCGAGTGGGAAGCACAGGAACATGCTGTATTACGTATGCTTCTCTATGGACTCTTTCTGGTATTGATCATGGCGATTGTCATGGGTTTGAGTGCTACACGGGCAATATTAGCACCGGTGCAGAATCTGTCGCGACGACTCATAGGTATTGAGCCGGGACAAACCGGTTTACGTATTGCTGATGATTATGTCGGCACGGAGATCGGTCAGATTGCTTCCTCGTTTGACAAATATCAGGAACGTTTAGAGAAATTTGTCGAAAGGGAGCGATCTTTTACTGCAGCGGCAAGTCACGAGCTACGCACGCCGCTGACCGTGATGATGGGCGCACTGGATGTACTCTCGGCCGATACGCATAGCCCTGCGTCGCAGCGAGCATTGGAACGTATAAACCGAGCCTGTACAGAAATGCTTGCCTTCATCGAAGCGACGCTTCTTTTATCGCGCGAAGAAAGCAGCCAGATCAATCAGGACAGCTCCATCGACCTCGCGGCCCTGGTAGAGCAATGTGTGGAAGATTATGCCGACCAGATCGCTGAAAATTCATTGCTGATAGAACGTGATTACGTTGGCACGCCGCAATTATTTCTACCCGTTAATCTGGTGCAGATAACCGTTAGCAATCTGCTGCGAAATGCTATTGAGCATACTCAGGGAGGAATCATACGGATTCAGATTAGCGACAATGAATTTTCGATCAGCGACACGGGTGAAGGTATCCCAGCCGACAAGCTAAATCAGGTGTTTGAACGGAGTTACAGTACCAAGGTTGGTGGGACAGGACTGGGATTGAATCTTGTTAGAAGAATTTGTGATCGACTGCACTGGACGATGACATTAGATAGCACGCTCGGTCACGGAACAATAGTTAAAGTGATTTTCCAGCAAAAAGATAAGCAAAACCCCTAATCCTTTTTAAGGAGATTATCGGCAAGCTAGTGCAGAAAAACCCCCATAAGAGAGGGGCTTACACTCCGAATAAACGACCAACCAAAGCCGTCAGTCCCATTGCCAACGCCCCCCAAAACACTACACGTGATACGGCTTTTGCAACGGATGCTCCACCAATCAACGCTGATATTGCACCTAGGACCGCTAATGCTATTAGAGCGCAGATGGAAACACTTACTGTCAATTGATTATTTGAAACTAAAAGCACCACTACCAATGGCAACAAAGCTCCAACCGTAAAGGTGGCAGCAGATGATAATGCGGCTTGTACTGGACGAGCGGTAAATTCCTTAGAAATTCCCAGTTCATCTCGGGCATGAGCAGCCAAAGCATCCTTATCCATCAGCTGTTTTGCTACTTGTTGGGCTAAAGACCTATCCAGACCGCGTTGAATGTAAATTGCAGTCAATTCTTCATGCTCATGAAGTGGATCAGTTGCTAACTCCATGCGTTCACGCTCAATATCGGCTTTTTCGGTATCAGCCTGAGAACTAACAGAGACATACTCTCCTGCGGCCATAGACATGGCACCGGCAACCAGGCCTGCTACGCCAGTCATAAAGATGATCTCCGTTGAAGCACCTGCCGCCGCCACACCAACAATAAGGCTTGCTGTAGAAACAATGCCATCATTTGCCCCCATTACTGCGGCACGAAGCCAACCAACATGTTGCGTTTTATGAGATTCAGTATGTTTTATCATTAAGGATCTTCCGATGTTGATTGTTTATATGCATCTGTTTGAAAAGCAGATATATGCGGCAGACTTTTACTGTTTTATAAACATAAACTTATTTTTAATAAGGTGCATGGAAAACACTTTCATAGTATTCATGATTTTGATCCGATAGTCGTCCAATAAACTTAAGTTTCCCTTAAGCATGAAGACCGACAATGCCACTTCCTTTCCTTATCAGAGTGAGCATGTCATATATGTCAAACCTGGATACCACTCAACTTGAATTTTCAGAAAAATATAACGAACTTCATGCCAAAGCCTACTTTTATAAGCATGCAGATGGTTTAGCAAGAAAATTGTCAAACTGGCGAGATCAACAGATCGCCAGAAAAGCCTTAAAAATTGCGGGTGATCCGCTGAGTGTGCTTGATGTCCCTTGTGGCACTGGACGCTTTTGGAAGGTACTGACTGAAAACCCTGAAAGAATAGTCTACGCCAGCGACAATAGTCAGAAGATGATTGATATTGGGTTGCAATATCGTGAAAAACATCTCTCAAAGAAAATACATACATTTAAAGCGTCTGCTTTTTCGTTACCAGTTAGTGACGGTTATGTAGATAATATTTTCTGCATCCGTTTGTTACATCATATTGGTCAATCTGAAGACCGTCTTAAGCTGTTAAAAGAATTTCACCGCGTCACCAAATCAACAGTGATTGTCTCGTTGTGGGTGGATGGCAATGTGAAAGCCTGGAAACGTAAAAAACTCGAATCCAACAGAACTAAACGACCATATCAAAACCGCTTTGTCATTCCCCAGCATATTATTGAAAAAGAATTTCAGGAAGCTGGTTTTCGTATAAAAAACCATCTGGATTTCCTGCCGAAATATGCGATGTGGCGGACTTATATTCTCGAAAAAGATGAGAATATGTCATGCTGAAAAGCATCAATCAAAGCAGTTTATTAGGCTCTGCTGCAAACAATAGCAGCGATACTTTCGATGTGCTTTGGCGTAACAATGCACCATGGTTTGAAGCTCCCAATATTCGTCGCGGAGGCTGGAGTGGCGTTGTGAAATGTGTAGTTGATAGCTTGGGTAAACCCGAAAAAGTCTTTATCAAGCGCCAAGAAAACCACATGACAAGAACACTGAAGCATCCAATTAAAGGTATTCCAACCTTTCTGCGCGAATACCATAATATTCAATCACTGCATGCCAAAAGAATCCCAACGCTGGATGTTTTATATTTTGGTGTCAGGTCGTCCAAAGCTATTTTGGTTACAAAAGCTTTAGAAGGATACGCAAGCCTTGATGAAATTGACTTTCAGACGCTTAATGGACGGGAGAGGAAAGCGCTAATTATTCGTATTGCCGAATTGATTCATCATCTACACCGATTTCATTACCAACATAATTGTCTCTATCCAAAACATATTATGGTTAGGTATCAAGACAATGAATGGGATGTAAAACTTATCGATCTTGAGAAGTTAAAATATCGATTATTTAAAAAAAATGCGGTCATTCATGATCTGACAACCTTTATCCGACATCTAAATGGGCTTTGGACGGCTAGAGATATCGTGGTTTTTTTTCAAGCTTATTTCGGTCAACAAAAAATTTCGTTAACGTCTAAAAAAATAATTCATCAGATGTGCAAAAAAATTCAACAGAAAGCGAATTCCAGGAAACAGTTTCAATCAGTATTTATGCCTTGATTCAGTTACAAAAGCAGATCTAGCCAGGCTAATGAATTAAGGCCATTAGATTAAGATATCTCGATATAAGAAAGGCTCTAGCTAAGAACAATTTATCCAGATAAAAAGGGTCATGAAGCAGGTTAAAGCTGATGACATCAATCAGAATCTTGTCTAGGATATGGCCATGTTTGCCTCTCAGGTATATCTGTCCCCCCCTGGCGAAATGGCAACGCTTAATTATCAAATTACATTACTTTAATACAAGGCGCTTTGGCGCCTTTTTTATATTGAAACGTCAACGGAGTGTTTATGAAGATCCCTGTGGTTAGCTTGCTTGGTTTTATTCTTCTAGGGTGTAGCAATGCATTTGCTCAATTGAATAGTGAAGAGCGACCTGACTGGCAGACAATTTTTGATAACTATGCTGCGCAAGGCACAATTGTGGTGCTGGATGAGCGTAAAGACAACGCCAAATTGATGGTATTTAATGAACCGAGATCCAAGCAACGTCTGCCACCTGCATCAACCTTCAAGGTACCGCATGCGTTGTTTGCTCTGGATGCTGGCGTGGTAAAGGATGAGTTTCAGGTGTTTCCATGGGATGGGGTTGAACGTAGTTTCGCAATACATAATCAGGATCAGGACTTGCGTTCTTCCATGCGTAATTCTGCCGTGTGGGTATACGAACTGTTTGGTCAACAAATCGGTGAGGAGAGAGCACGGCAATATTTGAACAAAATTGACTATGGCAATGCCGATCCATCAGGAGACACCAGTACCTACTGGATAGATGGTAATTTGCGAATTACCGCTCAGGAGCAGGTTCAGTTTCTGAAAAAACTCTATTTAAATGAGTTGCCGTTTGACGAAGCGGATCAGCGTTTAGTCAAAGATATTATGATTGTCAAAGCCGGAAAAGAGTGGATACTCCGGGCCAAAAGCGGATGGGAAGGACAAATCGGCTGGTGGGTAGGCTGGGTTGAATGGTCGAATGGACCAGTATTTTTTGCGTTGAACATTGATACCCCAAACCGGCTTGAAGACTTGCATAAACGCGAAGCGATCACTCGCCAGGTACTGCAGTCAATCAATGCATTACCCAAAAATTAACTGCAGCGATAGTGATGAATGAGTCTTTTAATGAACAATGATTGCTCTTGTGAGAGCGGCCCGGAAACATAATGTTGTCTGAGAATAAAACCACTGCAAACCTCAATTCCATCACCGATTTTTTCCTTGAATTGGATGCCCTGAAGCATGTTCAGCGACAGAGTTATATCAGCGTTGGGGAACGACGTGAAAACTCTGCGGAGCATTCATGGCATTTGGCGATGGCTTGTTGGTCCATCGCTAATCATTTCAAGCTTCAACTCAATATGGAAACATTATTAAAGTTGGCGCTCGTCCATGATTTGGGTGAAATTGATGCGGGCGATACGTTTCTATATGCCAAGGATCGTAGTGCAGCTCACCATGCTGAACGCTCTTGTCTGCAACGGTTAAGCGATCATCCGGGAAACAGTATTAACGATCTTAGCGATTTATGGGAAGAGCAGGAGTTGGGTGACAGCAGGGAGGCGATGTTACTTAAGGTTGTTGACCGATTACTGCCATTTTTATTGAATATCAATAATGATGGCAGACCGTGGAAAGAGCACAGTGTGAGAAAGTCGCAGGTCGCAGGAGCACATGCTTTCATTGAAGAGTTGTTTCCGGAGATTCATCAGTGGATAACCGACAATATCGAACGGGCAGTGGCAAAAGGCTGGTTAGTGAATGACTGAGCAAGCATAATGCCGTTGAGTTGGTTGATATTAAACGGATAACGATATGGTGAGAGGACTGACCTATTAAAATACTTTGGATAGTAGTGTTTGTGAGCACACTGGTTTGGTCAGGTATTGAGCCAAAAGACCAGTTAACGTGGTTTCTTGAGGTATTGCCAGCGCTAATCGGTGGTGCCGTTTTGTTATTCACGTATCAGCAATTTCGATTAACGCCGTTGCTATACCTGCTCATATTGCTACATTGCATCGTGTTGATGGTTGGTGGCCACTATACCTACGCCGAAGTCCCCTTATTTGATAATTTGCTGGGCTTTGAGCGAAATAATTATGACAAGGTTGGCCACTTCTTTCAGGGCTTTGTGCCGGCATTACTGGCAAGAGAAATATTAAAGCGAAAACATGTCGTCAATGGCGAAGTTTGGCTGGTAGTGTTTATTTTATCGATTTGTCTGGCTTTCAGCGCTTTTTATGAACTTATTGAGTGGTGGGTTGCTTTACTAAGCAATGAAGCAGCCGAAGCATTTTTAGGGACACAAGGCTATATATGGGACACCCAGTCAGATATGGCAATGGCTCTCATTGGTGCCATCGTGGCGCTGGTATTCCTTTCAGGTATGCATAATCGCCAATTGAGCAAATTACCATCCTGATTAAACTGGACCCGAAAGGATGCAGTGTAATGAATATTCGAGCATTAAAAATGATGATGGACATACCAGCTTGGTCAGGAAAAAACTAATATGCTGAAAGTGATCTACAGCAATTCGATGTCGCAGCTGGCTGCACATCTGGCGGAAACCCAGCAACAGAATCCTTTGCCACCTCTGCAGGCTGAAACTGTGATGGTGCAGAGTAATGAGCTGGCGCGCTGGCTTAATTTATTCCTGGCCTCAAACCAATCGATTGCTGCACATATTGAATTTCCGTTTCCATCTGCCTGGTTGTGGAAGTTATTTCGCCAGGTCTGGCCGGATATTCCCCGCGAATCGCCGTATTCAACCGATGCGATGAGCCTGAAAATCTTCGAATTGCTGCCAACGATCAAAAACCAGCCGGAATTTGAGGCGATCAGTCGTTATCTTGGCGAAGCAGATGATGCTCGAAAAATGCTGGATTTGTCACAACGCATTGCTGACAGTTTTGACCAGTATCTGATGTATCGTCCTGACTGGATTGCCAATTGGGAAGCGGGTAAAACAACTAACTGGCAAGGTGCTTTATGGCAGTTGTTAACCAGGGATGATCCTGAGCCGATGCACCGGGCGCGTTTACTGCAGAAGATGCAACAGGCGCTTAAAAGCAGACAGTTTCCAACTTCAATATTACCAACGCGTATTGCCATTTTCGGGCTGACAGCGATGCCACCCATCTATCTGGATTTGCTGGCAGAAATTGCTCAACTCACCGAGGTTTCAATTTACTTTCTGTCTCCCAGTGAAGGTTATTGGGGTGATCTGCTGAATCAGAAGTCACAGGCTAAACAACGACTTTTGTTTGATGATGAAGATGACTTCACCGATAACGGCCATCCTTTACTGGCCAGTCTGGGCAAACTTGGCCAGACATTTTTTGAGCAGCTACAGGCGATTCCTCATGAAGCGGAGATGCTGTACCTGCAACCCCAGGCTACTGACATCCTGAGCCAGCTTAAGCAGGATATCTATCAGCTGGATAATGCAGATGAGCTGGTGGCCGTGGCCAGTGATGACGATTCCGTCCAGATCCATAGTTGCCACAGCGCCATGCGTGAAGCCGAAGTATTACATGATCAATTATTAAACTTGTTTGAAAAACACCCCGATTTATCGCCCACCGATGTGGTGGTGATGACACCGGATATCGAAGTGTATGCTCCGGCGATAGAAGCCGTTTTCAGTAGCCAGCCTGCTGAACGGTTCATTCCCTTCAGTATCGCTAATAGGGGGGATGCACAACAGCAGACCATTATTGAGACATTTACCGATTTACTCGGGCTGCCCCAATCCCGGTTTGATGCTGAGACCATTATGCGGCTTTTGGAATGTACGGCCATCCAGCGTCAGTTCAGACTGGACCATACAGATCTGGATACCATTCGTGGCTGGTTACGCCAAACCCAGATCCGCTGGGGACTGGATGGCAAGGACAAGCAGGCATTGGGTTTACCTGCGTTGGATGCCAATACCTGGCGAGCTGGATTGGACAGATTATTGCTGGGATATGCCTTACCACCGGCGGAACGCGATCAATGGCAGTTATTTAATGCGCAGTTACCAGTCGGTGGTATATCCGGTGATCGTGCCCAATTAATGGCGCAACTCCATGCGTTTATTGATCAACTCAGCCAATTACGTAATGAATTAAAGCGGCCGAGAACGCCGTCTGACTGGCAAATATTGCTTATGGACTGGCTGCGTAAATTGTTTTCGGTGCGAGAAGAAAACGAGCAACTGCAACTGGATGCGATTTTGAAAGCGATAGATTCGCTGACCGAAGCGGCAGTGCTAGTTGGTTTTGAACAAAAAATATCGATTGAGCTGTTGCGCGACTGGCTGGACCTGCATATTGAACTGCCCAGTGCCGAGCATCAGTTTATGGGCCGCGGCCTGACTTTCTGCGATATGGTGCCGATGCGTAGCATTCCCTTTGATGTGGTCTGCCTGATAGGCATGAATGACAACAGCTATCCGCGTCGCCAGCCCAAACCCGGATTTGACTTGCTTTCCAGCGATTATCGGCGGGGTGACCGCTCACGTCGGGATGATGATCGTTATCTATTTCTGGAAGCAATTCTCTCAGCGAATCGGCATCTTTATATCAGCTATGTGGGGGCCAGTATTCATGATAACTCGCCGATCCCACCGTCGGTGCTGGTCAGTGATTTTGCCGATGTGCTTAACAGGCGCTTTCAGACCGTTGACGGCACTGATATCTGGGAGCAGTTACTTACACGACATCCCTTACAGGCGTTTAGTCCACGCTATTTTTCGGGGCAGGGTGAAACATTATTCAGTTTTAATACTGAAGCCTGTCCACCAGTACAAAAACTGTCTGAAGCAACAAACTGGTTTGCCGGACCACTGCCTGAAGCTGATGAAAGCTGGCGCTTTGTCAGTCTGCATCAACTGATCAGCTTTTTCAGTCATCCGGCAAGATTTCTGGCCCAGCAGCGACTGGGTATCAACTTTGAAAATGATGATGCGACGCTGGAAATTCGTGAACCATTTGTTTTAAATGGACTGGAAGCCTGGTCTGTCCGGCAACAAATGCTGGAGGGCAGATTAAACGCACTGGATAAAGCGCAGATCCAACCAGTGATACAGGCGACAGGGGTATTACCACAAGGACATTTTGCCGATTTGTTATTTGATCAGCAGATGGAAACGGTCGATGCCTTTACTGATAAATTACAACCGTTAACCAGCTCTCAGCCAATGCAACCATTGGCCTTTGAATTTGATCTTGGTGACTTCACCTTGACCGGCCAGCTTGAGGGACTTTCAACATCCGGGCTGTTGCATTACCGGCTGGCAAAAATGAAAGCCAAGGATCTGTTAGGTTTGTGGTGTTCGCATTTGGTGTTGAATTGTGTCAGCCCTGAAGGTGTGGCCTTACAAAGCCAATTACAATGTGAAGACAACTATCTGCAACTGAACCCTGTGAACGAGCCGGAACAATTGCTGGCCGATTTATTAGCGATTTACTGGCAAGGTTTACATCAACCGATTTCACTATTGCCACAAACCAGCATGGCTTATGCTTTAGCAGAATTGAATGCCGGAAAAGCCGATCCGGAGAAAGAAGCGTATAAAGCCTGGCAATCCTCAAGATTTCACCAGGGTGAAGAGTCTGATCCCTATCATCAATTACTGTTCAACGAATTACCGTTGAATGATCAATTCCGCGACCTGGCGCTGCGAGTGTATGAGCCTTTATGGGATGCGCTGCAGGGAGACAAGCTATGAAACAGTTTGATCTGCTGCAAACACCACTTCACGATGTCAATCTGATTGAGGCCAGTGCCGGCACCGGCAAAACCTTTACTCTGGCCGGCTTGTATCTGCGTTTGATTCTCGAACATCAGCTCAATGTCGATCAGATTCTGGTGGTCACCTATACCCGAGCTGCAACACAGGAGTTGCGGGATCGTCTGCGGAAAAAACTCAGTGATGAACGCAAGCTGATTCTGAATGAACAGCCACACCGCAACGAAGATTTGAAACGACTGGATCTGGCGATTCAGAGTTTTGACGAAGCGGCGATTTACACCATTCACAGTTTCTGTCAGCAGGTGCTGAAAGACTTTGCCTTTGAGTCTGGCAGCCCGTTTGAAATGGATTTGATTGGTGATGACCGTGAGTTATTACTCTCCGTCACCGATGACTTCTGGCGACAAAATGTGGTGCAGGCGGATAGCGATTTCAGTGCCTATTTACTGGCCAGAAAACAAACTCCGGAAAGCCTGCTGCAATCGATCCGTAATCTGGTGGCGAAACCCTATCTGCAGATTCAGTCGTTACCGGAAGTTGACGCAGAGGCGATCACCGAAGCATTGAATAATGCCTTCTCACATGCCAGCCAATGCTGGCAAAAAGAGTCTGAACAGATTACTGCCTTTCTGCACAGTGGTGGTCTGAGCAAAACCAGTTACAAACCTGAGAAAGTTGAAAGACTGCTGGTTCTGCTACAACTTGTTTTCAATGAACAATCCTGTCCGTTAGCCTGGGATGAACTGCTGGAGTTGGCCACGCTGGAAAAAGCCGAGGCCAGTTTGAAAAAAGGCACGGCGTTACCAGAGCTGAGATTCTGGTCAGCCATGGATACGTTAAAACAGCGTTATCAGGATTTGCACAATGTTCGAGCATTGCAATTACAGCAATTACGCCTGCAATTGCTGAGCTATATCCGGGAACAACTGCCACAACAGAAAATCCAGCAGCAGGTGCAGTCCTACGATGATCTGCTAATCAATCTTGCTCAGGCACTGCAAGGTCCGCAAGGTGAGTGGCTCATTACACGATTGCGTGAACAGTTCAGGGCTGCCTTGATTGATGAGTTTCAGGATACCGATCCGGTGCAGTACGATAACTTCCGGCGGGTTTTTGCTGACAGTGGCCTGCCGGTGTTTTTTGTCGGCGATCCCAAACAGGCGATCTACAGTTTCCGTGGCGCCGATATTTTCACCTACCTCAAAGCGAAACAGGATGCAGATGAAACCTATACCTTAGGTAAAAACTGGCGCTCACATATTTCATTGGTCGGCGCAGTTAATCGCCTGTTTATGCAAACCGCTACGCCGTTTATTTATGAGCAAATCCCGTTTGTTGAAGTGGATGCTTCGCGTGATCAAAAGCCGGCTTTGCAAGTCGATGAAGGTGAACAGGCGGCCTTGCAGTTCTGTTTTGTGGAAAGCGACAAACCGTTAAACATTGACCCGATGAAAAGCACGGCAGTCGAAGTGACTACTAACGAAATTGCCCGCTTACTGAATCTCGCTGCCGACAATAAAGCTCGATTGCTGGATGAAGACAGTCAACAGACAAGACCGCTTACAGGTGGCGATATTGCCGTATTAGTGCCCAGCCATGCTCAGGCCGAATTGATTCAGCAGGCATTACGGCGTCGAGGCATTAACAGTGTGCAGCAGGGTAGGGAAAATGTGTTTGCTTCCCGGCAGGCTGCCGATCTGTCCTGCTTAATGCTGGCATTGGCACAGCCCGATCATCATCAACGACTCAGCACAGTATTGGCAGGTCCATTATTTCAGTACTCTGCGGAAGATCTGTATGCGATTCAGCAGGATGAATTACGTTGGAATGCATTAATGGATCAGCTGCAATTGTTACAGCAACGCTGGCAGCAATCGGGTTTTATGGCGATGTTCCGGTCATTGTTGCAGCTGGATAATGGTCTGCAACGGTTACTTGAACAGGCGGATGGCGAACGGCAGTTAACCAACTTTCTGCATCTTGCCGAATTAATCCAGGCTGAATCCGCCCGGCAGAATAATCATATTGAAGCAGTGAATCAGTGGTTTGCCAGACAGCAGGAAGCCAGTGCGACAGAAGACGAAACAGCACAGTTGCGACTGGAAAGTGATGCGGCGCTAGTCAAAATCATGACCATTCATTCGAGTAAAGGGCTGGAATATCCGATTGTATTCTGTCCATTTAACTGGACGGCAAAATTCAATCGAACCAAGACGGATATCGTTGAATTTCATGATCCACAAAATCAGCATCAACCCAGTGTTGCATTGGCCGAACCGCTTTTATCCAAAGCGCAGTTAGTGGCAGAACAGGAGCAACAGGCTGAATCATTACGTCTGTTGTATGTAGCGTTAACCCGTGCCAGAGAACGCTGTGTAATTGTCTGGGGCAATGTCAGAGATGTGCAGAAATCCGCTCTCTACCAACTTTTGCATGGTGAAAGTTCAGAAGACATGCATGAAGATTTACAACGTCTGGCATCCAGCAGTGCTGGCAGTATTGCTGTGATCCAGTATCAGCCCCAGCCAGCCGTTATATATCAGTCTGCTCAATCAGACACGGCAATTTATCAGGCTCGTCGCTTTAAAGGCGAAATCCATAAACCTTGGCGGATTGGCAGTTTTTCGTTGTTAAGTCGAGGCCATGTCTCAGAACAACCCGATTACGACGCTGAACCGGTGACGGTAGAAACCGAGATGGTCTTACAACGGAGCAGCAAAGATCGATTTGGCTTTGAACGGGGGCGTCAGGCCGGTAATTTCCTGCACAAATGTCTGGAAAATATTGAATTTGATTCAGCTGATAACAGCCAAATCAGCCAAACGGTATCGCGTTTACGGCCACAGTTTGGTCTGGATTTAAACTGGACTGAAGTGGTTACTGACTGGTTGCAGGCGGTGTTGCAGACACCATTGAATGCTGACAATGGTGTGCGATTATCTGATTTACCGGCAAGTCAGCGGATTAATGAAATGGCGTTTTATTTTCCGGTGGCCGGTTTGAATGTGGCCGGCTTAAAAAATGCGTTGCAGCAGACGGCCAAAGATTCTATCTGGCAGAAACTGGCAGCCGATCTGCACTTTCACGAACTCACCGGCTTTATGAAAGGCTTTATCGATCTGGTATTTGAATATGAGGGCCGTTTTTATGTGGCCGACTATAAATCCAATCACTTGGGGTCAGAACAGTCACAGTATCAAGGTGAAGCCTTGCAGAATGCGATGCTCAGTCATGGGTATCCGTTGCAATATCTGATTTACAGTCTGGCGTTACATCGACATCTGCAACAACGTTTACCGGATTATAATCCGGAACAGCATTTTGGTGGCGTTTACTACCTGTTTTTACGTGGCATGCAGCCGGAGTGGTCACAAACCGGTGTGTTTTTTGATCGGCTGGACAGGACATTACTGGAAGCAGTGGATCAGCTTATGGCAGGTGTTCAATGAATGCCTTAAAACTACTGCGAGAAGCGGGATTTTCCGAGCTGGCTTATCAGTTTGCAGCCTATATTAGCCGTCAGCAACAGAATGAAGAGCCAATCGTTACCCTGACGGCTGGACTACTAAGCGAAACCATTAGTGAAGGGCATGTGTGCCTGAATCTGAATGACTTCCAATCACTTAATCCGGTTATTCAGAGCGCGATTCCTGAAGCCTCACTGTGGTTGGAGCTTCTGCAAAACAGTGAGGTTATCGGTGCTCCTGGCGAATTTAAACCTTTAGTACTGACATCCGATGGCTTGTTATATCTATATCGCTACTGGCAGTCAGAACAACAGGTAGCAATTGCCATACAAAGGCGATTGAAGGACGGGGACACCCTGCCAGCAGCAGAAAATCTGTCGACATTTATGGTGGAGTGGCAAAATAATCTGCCCGATACCGACTGGCAGAAAGTTGCGGTATTAAGTGCGTTACGCCGACAGTTGTGTGTGATTTCAGGTGGTCCAGGCACCGGGAAAACCACGGTGGTGTTAAAAATTCTGCAATGTCTGCAATTAAACGACGATAAACCACGGGTAGCTTTGGCGGCCCCGACAGGAAAAGCTGCGGCTAGACTGCAACAAGCAATCAGTCAGCATACTGGTGAGCAATATGTTGCTAAAACGCTGCATCGCTTACTGGGCATCAGTGCACGTTTTGATCAGGGGCGCTATTCAGCAGAGCGTCCATTGCCGGTTGATATGCTGATTGTTGATGAAGCGTCGATGATTGATATCAATCTGATGGCAATTACACTGAAAGCCTTACCATTGCACGCAAGGTTGATTTTATTGGGCGACAGTGATCAATTAGCCTCAGTGGAATCCGGCGCAGTACTCGCTAACTTATGTGCCGACACACCGGATTTTTCGGCTGATTTCCGATCCTGGGTGAAACAGATCAGCGAAATAGAGCTACCGGTTTCGAGAGATGACAATCCCTTGCAGGATTCGCTGGTCAAATTAAAGCACAGCTATCGTTTTGCAGCGGGAGGGCAGGTCGGTCAACTGGCTCAGGCAGTCAATAGAGGAGATGCTGAACAGGTAACGGATTTATTGGTAAATCAATCCTTATCCGCCTTAACTGTGCCCTCAACAGAGAATATCCAGGCCCAGTTACTCAACGGATATCAGCATTTTATTGAGACTATCGAAAAACGGGCAGATGCGGTGAGTTGTATTCAGGCATTTGAAGCGTATCGGATGCTTTGTGCGGTGAAAAATGGAGCGCAATCGGTGTATTCGGTGAATCAACTGATGAGCCAGCTTCTGGCAAAACGTGGCTGGAGAACAGCGCAGCCATATTATCCGGGGCGGCCAGTGATGATTACGCAGAATCATTATCGGCAGAATCTGTTTAATGGTGATATTGGTTTGGTTTTGCCGACTGCCGAAGGGGAACTGCAGGCCTGTTTTCTATTCGGTGAGGAGTTACGCTGGTTGCCATTAAGCCGTTTACCGGCCCATGAAACAGTGTTTGCGATGACGGTACATAAAAGCCAGGGATCAGAGTTTGACCACGTCTCACTGTTATTACCCCAGGAAGATTCGGTCGTGTTAAGTCGGGAGCTGGTTTATACCGCGCTTACCAGAGCAAGGCAAAACGTGAATATCCTGTCGACACAGCCTGTTTTGCAGCAGGCAGTATTACGTCGACATCAAAGGGAAAGCGGATTGGCGCGGTTACTCGCCAATATCCGCTAGACGATTTGTTAATAATCCTTTTGTACAGCCGTCGGGTTTACCTTGCTGTAATCGGGGTTAGGTTTTAAATCTTCTGTCAGCTCGGGTGGGATATGTTTATTGGCATCCGGACCATCCAGTAATGCACCGGCACGATCGGGTAATACTTTGCGTTCGGTGAAATTACCAAGCTTGTCATAACCTTCAGTCAGATGATCAAACATTTCTTTGTAAGGTGCTGCAATTGATACAAACAGATTGGCTGTTTTTTCGTGATAGGCATGCACTTCTTCTCGATAGGCATCCAGTTCGGCTTGCGTCTGCGCTAATTGACGTTCATGCGCCTGGGTCAGTTGTTTCATCTGTTCCGGGCTGCCAACGGGTTGCCGCCGACCCAACAGAAACCCCAAAATACCTGTAATTACTGCTGCAACAATGCCGATGGCCCATATTTCGATTGATGTCATGACAAATCCCTAATGAAATCTTTACTAAAAAGCTTATTATTTAACGTTACGATGTGGCAGAAAGTCTGCTGTGACTGACTACAGCATAGCTTGCATCAGAATAGTCCGCAAACCGATAAGCTGATATACGAGACATTTAAAGTGTTTAATATCCCATCAGGATTTCGAGACCGAATTGGCACAGATTAAGGAGAGCATATGGCACAACCCATGTTTGTAGGACAGGCTGAGCTACCGGTTTTTTTGTTACCCCAAATGGCCAACCGTCACGGTCTGGTGGCTGGAGCTACTGGCACCGGGAAGACCGTGACCCTTCAGGGACTTGCTGAAGCTTTCAGTAATATTGGTGTACCCGTGTTTGCTGCGGATATTAAAGGCGATTTATCTGGTATTAGTCAGCCTGGTAAACCGCATCCTAAAATCAGTGAACGTGTCACCTTAATGCAGCTGGAGGACTTTCAGTTTTCGGGATTTCCAACCACCTTTTGGGATGTGTTCGGTGAACAGGGGCATCCTGTTCGTACCACCATTTCCGATATGGGCCCATTACTGTTATCCCGGTTGATGAATCTCAACGATACGCAGCAAGGTGTGTTAACACTGATATTCCGGGTAGCGGATGATAATGGCTGGCTGGTGCTGGATCTGAAGGATTTACGTGCCATGCTGCAGTTCGTCGCTGAAAATGCAGGCGAATTCAGGACGTTATATGGCAATATTTCTGCGGCCAGTGTGGGGGCAATTCAACGCCGGTTACTGGTATTGGAAGAGCAGGGGGCGGACAAGCTGTTTGCGGAACCGGTATTAAATCTCGATGATTTGCTGCAAACCGATGTGCATGGCAAAGGCGTTATTAATTTGCTGACAGCCGATAAATTGATGCAGTCACCGCAGTTATACAGCACCTTTTTATTATGGCTGCTGGCCGAATTGTTTGATCAGTTGCCGGAAATCGGTGATCCGGAAAAACCCAAATTGGTGTTATTTTTTGATGAAGCGCATCTGATATTTGATGATGCACCCAAAGCACTGCTGGACAAGATTGAACAGGTGGTGCGATTAATTCGATCCAAAGGTGTTGGCGTCTATTTTGTGACGCAGAATCCGACTGATATTCCCGATAGTGTATTAGGTCAGCTGGGTAATCGTATTCAACATGCACTGCGTGCCTATACTGCCAAAGATCAAAAAGCAGTGAAAGCAGCGGCAGAAACCTTTCGTGATAATCCGGCGTTTTCCACCACGGAAGTGATTACTGATTTGGGCGTTGGAGAGGCGCTGGTATCAATGCTGGATGAAAAGGGGCGTCCGCAGATTGTGCAACGCACCATGATCAAGCCTCCTCAAAGTCAGATTGGACCCATTACGCCTCAGCAACGTCAGCAGTTATTGCGAAGCTCTCTGCTAGCCGGAGTGTATGACAAGATTTTGGATCGTGAGTCTGCCCATGAAGTGCTAGCTGAACGCGCTGAAAAAATGCAGCAGGCAGCTTTGGCAGAAAAGAATGAAGCAATGAAGGTAACGGTGAAACCATCGCGTGCGAGTAATCGTCAATCAATATTTGAAGCCTTTGCCAAAAGCGCGATGCGCTCGATTGGAAGCCAGATTGGTCGACGCTTAGTGCGTGGAATATTAGGTTCTCTGTTGAGAGGAAAATGATTTTTTAGTTATGTCGCTGACAATTCAGTAAAAATCATTTTACTTTTTGTGGCATTTTTCATTTGTAACTTTCGCCATAATTTTTTGGAACGGTTTGAAAGTTTTGCTTCCTGCTGATAAGCGCGGAAAAAAAACAGACGATCTTTTTCGGACCAGTTACCACCAGAGTGGCGATAAAGCGTAATCAAATCGCGATGAATGGCATTTTTTTTAAAAAGTTGCCATTTGAGCTTTTCCAGATCAATAAACCGGACTCGCCATGCACCATTCACATATTTAACAAAGATATGTTTTGGATACAGACAGTTGTGCTGGTAGTGATGCTGATGCATTAATCTCAGGTTTTTGGCAACTTCAGTGAGTAATGCACGTTTTTGCGGACGATCCAGTTTCAGTGAAGCGATATCCAGCGGTTGATAATCAGTAAGTGCCTTGGTCACCAGGATGGCTTTCATGCCACGCTGCCCAAAGAACAGCGCATTCAGGGTGGGGATATTTTTTTTGGTTAAACGCCTGATATTGCGGTATTCCTTGTAGAAGGTAGCTTGACCTTTAAAAGGATGTAATAGCGTTTTACTGGAGTGATTTTCCTGGCGTTTGATAAAAACCTCGACGGCTCCCGAATCAACCTGAATAGGTTGTTTTATAACGCCACTCCAGCCACCTCGACGTACGTTGGGTTCTTCAAACCAGTTGGTATAAAGGTGCCACAGTGAGTCAAAGTTAAGACTGCTTTTTTGGGAAGCTGAGTCGTCTGTAAGAAGCAATTTAGATACCGTCCTAGCGCCACTAATATAAACCAGTATCTGAGGATATTGCATAACCAAGTGAATATTCAAGTCATTTGTAATAGTTCTGTAATAAATAGTGTTATTTTTTTTTAGGATTACCGTTATAAACTCAGATTATTTTTGCGCTTTACGCTTTCAAGAGCAGATTTTTATTAGTCAAAACTGTCACCAAAATGTCAGTCTATTCTGCTTTACAGTAGAATAAGCTTGAGTAACCAAACTTAAAGGAAGCCTCATGATAGATCCGAAAAAATTCGATGAAATCGCCGACACTATTACCCGTGCCTTGCCACCAGGCTTACTGCAGATGCGTGAAGACGCTGAAAAGAATATTCGTGCTGCAATGAGCTCTACGTTTAACAAGCTGGATTTAGTGACCAGAGAAGAGTTTGAAGTGCAGTCGCAGGTGTTGCTACGTACCCGTGAAAAGCTGGAAGCTCTGGAAAAACGTGTAGAAGAACTGGAACAGCTCAATACAAAATAAACGTTTTACCATCACTAAAAAGGACGTTAGTAGAGAAATGAAAAAATCAGTGATTTTGATCCCATCAGCGCTGCTGGTGTTGATCATGCCAATGATGGCAGGTGTTCAGGCAGATACGTCTACACAATCTGCTGCTACGATCAGTCAAAACCATAAGCAAAGCCTTGAAGGACATTGGGTGGATACCTCAGGACGTGGGGTTTTAACCTTTGATAATGGCATCGCATTTTTATCACCAGCCGGTGAAGCTGATCCACAGAATACCTATCAGGTTGAATTATCAGCTGATGATCAGTTGACGATGATACCTGCAGAGGGCAGCAAAAAAACCAATAAAACCATTACCACCGAAGTGGACTGGCAGAAACAAAGCTTCAGTTTCAAAAATGGACTTTATAACTTTGTGCGTCCACCGCAGATAAGTGCACAGGAATTGGATAGCTATTGGCATGAAGAAGCTGATATGCAGGGCGCAAAGCATATCCGAGCCATGGAATATAAAGATAATGCCACACGCTACGATTACTATTGGTGGCGGGTTACCCAGGCATTGGGCACCTTTCAGAAAGGAGTTGATAGGGACGTACCGTTAAAAATGCAGCATGGTTTTGTGTTTACCGACCCTAAATCAAGCAGTCCCTATGTACATTATGCAATCAAAAAAGAGGGTGACACCATTCATTACGTAGATCGTAATGGTGCTACCTGGTCAGAAACCAAAACCGATACGCTTTACGTCTATGAAGTGCCAAAAGGCTTTAAAGAGATGAAAGACTGGATGACACCTTGATAACTCCGGCGTATATTTCTCCACATTTTTATCATTAGAGAATCCTATGTCTACATTTGAAAATGTCACGGTAACCCGTGAAGCCAATATCTATTTCGATGGCAAAGTCACCAGCCGCAAAGTCACCTTTGAGGATGGCAGCTATAAAACGCTTGGCATTATGATGCCGGGTGAATATAAATTTGGCACCGAGAAAGCCGAGTTAATGGAAATTCTCGCCGGCCAGCTGCGCTACCGTCTCGATGGCGACACCGAGTGGACACCGATTACCTACGGTCAGTCATTCAATGTACCGGCTAATTCATCATTTGATATCGAAATCACCGAATTAGTCGATTATTGCTGCAGTTATCTTGATTAAATTGTATTGAAAATGATTTTGCTAAACCGCCGTATGTTGCAGTACGGCGGTTTTTTTATGTCTTTTACCACACCTTCTGTCATTAAATCGTCATTTAACCTTCATTTATCGGTCATATACAAACCTTAGCATTCGATTGTGAACCGCAATACTGCGGTGCTAAATATTGCGAAAGGTGATGATATGACTGCAACCAAGACATCTCAATCGATTCTCTCAATTGATAATCTTGGTATTACCTATCCAGGTGGTATTGAAGCATTACGAACAACTTCAATCGACTTTCAAGCTGGCAAATTCAATGTACTGCTTGGATTATCAGGAGCCGGAAAATCGTCGTTATTAAGGGCACTGAATCATCTAGTCAAACCGACTTCAGGTAAAGTGATTTCAGCCGAATTCGGGGTATTGAACAATCAACGTACCCTGCGCCGACATCGCCGTAAAACCGCTATGGTTTTTCAGCACCATCAATTGATCCTGCGTCACACCGCTTTACAAAATGTGCTGATGGGTCGGCTGGGTTATCACTCATTCTGGCGTAGCCTTATGCCGATGCCTAAAAGCGATTTGGAGCTGGCATTACATTGTCTGGATAGGGTCGGGTTGGCGGATAAAGCCATGACGCGTGTTGATCAGTTATCTGGGGGGCAGCAGCAACGAGTCGGTATTGCTAGAGCCTTGGCTCAGCAGCCCACCATCATTCTGGCGGATGAACCCGTTGCCAGTCTGGATCCTGCTACTTCCGAAAAAGTCCTGTCTCAGCTGAAAAAAATCTGTGCTGAAGACGGTATCACCAGCATTGTGTCTTTGCATCAGCTTGAATACGCCAAACGTTTTGCCGATCGCATTATTGGTCTGGCCAATGCACAAGTGGTGTTTGATGCTGCCCCTGAACAGCTTGATGACAAACAACTGGCGTTGATTTACCAGCAACCTGCTGAAAAAAATAAGTCCACCCAAGATAGCCAACCCAAATCCTCCCCTGAACGTTTACCTACTAAAACTGCAACACAACTGGAGATTGCCTGATGAAACTGTTTAAACAATTACTGTTAGCGACATCCTTATTGGTCACTGCCGTTGCCCCAAGCATGGCGGCTGATGCTGACCCAGATCCGGATACGTTAAAAGTTGCCTTACTTCCCGATGAAAATGCGTCAGAGCTCATCAAGCGGAATCAACCGTTAAAAGACTATCTCGAATCCACGCTGAATAAAAAAGTAGAGTTGATTGTCACCACCGATTATTCCTCGATGATTGAGGCGATGCGATTTGGCCGTATTGATTTAGCCTATTTTGGACCACTTTCTTATGTGATGGCGAAATCGAAAAGTGAGATTGAACCGTTTGCTGCCATGGTGATAGATGGGGTGCCGACTTATCGTTCTATTCTGATTGCCAACGTCGATTCCGGTGTGGATTCATATGCGGATATCAAAGGTAAAAAAATGGCCTACGGTGACCGGGCTTCTACCTCCAGCCATCTCATCCCTAAAACGGTGCTGTTGGAAGAAGGTGGGATCGAAGCAGAAACTGATTATGAACAGCATTTTGTGGGAAGCCATGATGCCGTTGCAGTGAATGTGGCCAATGGAAATGCCGATGCCGGTGGCTTGTCTGAAGTGATTTTCAAGTATGTCGTAGAACGCGAACTGATTGATCCGGCGAAGGTAAAAGTGCTGGGTTACAGTAAGCCGTTTCCTCAATACCCTTGGGCCATGCGTTCAAACCTGAATGATGAACTGAAAGTACAAATCAAAGACGCCTTTATCAGTCTGGATGATGAAGAAGTGTTGAAGAACTTTAAAGCCGAGGGTTTTGCACCGATTACCGATGCAGACTATGACGTGATTCGTGATATGGGCAAATTACTGAATCTTGATTTTTCCAAGATGTAAGGTTGATTTATGACTACCCATGTCCTTGAACAATCAGAGGCACTGAAACGTTACAGCCAGCGCTGGAAAAAACAAACTCTGCAAGTGATGGCCTTATTGGCCATCATTCTGCTGGCAGCCTGGTATGTTGATGTCCTTAATTTTGAATTACTGGCGAATGGTTTGCCCGCTATTGGCACATTGGCCAGTGAATCATTTCCACCCGACTTTACCCATCTTCGTGACTGGTTTTCACCCTTATTGGATACCCTGGCGATGAGTATTGCCGGCACAGCAATCGCGGTGATGTTTTCAGTCCCGATGGCGTTTCTGGCTGCACGAAATACCTCACCACATGGTGTGGTGTTTCAACTGGCCCGGGTGGTATTAAATGCGTTGCGGTCGGTCCCAGAACTAATCATGGGGATTATTTTTGTTGCCGCTGTGGGATTTGGGGCATTACCCGGTGTCCTGGCTTTGGCACTGCATTCCATCGGTATGGTGGGCAAGTTCTTTGCTGAAGCGATAGAACATGTGGATGAAGCGCCCGTTGAAGCAGCCCGAGCAGCCGGCGCTTCGCCAATGCAGGTGTTATATCACGCCATTCTGCCACAAGTAATGCCTCAGTTTGCCGATGTGGCCATTTATCGCTGGGAATATAACTTCCGTGCTTCCACGGTCATGGGCATGGTCGGAGCCGGCGGCATCGGTTTTGAGCTGATGGGGTCGCTACGCATTATGCAGTATCAGGAAGTATTTGCGATTCTGCTGGTGATTCTGTTGATGGTTACGCTGGTTGACGCATTAAGCGGCGTGTTACGCAAAAAATTCAAGTAAAGGATGACAATGAAACCAAAACTGGTGATTACCCATAAAGTACATGATGAAGTGCTGGAAATGCTCGCACCGCATTGTGATGTGATAACCAATCAGACAACTTGCAGTCTTTCACGGCATGACACCATTCAGCTGGCAGCGGATGCGGATGCGTTAATGGTGTTTATGCCGGATCGGGTTGATGCTGATTTCCTAAAGGCCTGCCCGAAATTGAAAGTAATCGGTGCTGCATTAAAAGGTTACGACAATTTTGATGTGGAAGCCTGCACGGCGAACAATGTCTGGCTGACCTTTGTGCCGGATTTACTGACCGTTCCCACGGCTGAATTGACCATTGGTCTGATGGTCGGGCTGATCCGCCATATTCGGGCGTCCGATGAACATGTGCGAAGCGGTTATTTTAAAGGCTGGCGACCACAATTTTATGGGCTTGGCGTTGAAGGCTCTACCATTGCCATTATCGGCATGGGAGCGATTGGTCAGGCGATTGCTCAAAGGCTATCTGGCTGGGATGCAAAATTAATTTATACCGATCAGCAGCCTTTGTCTGCTAAAAAACAGGCGGCATTAAACCTGGAGTTTGTGTCACTGGATGAAGCGCTTGCACAGGCAGATATTGTGATTATGGCCTTGCCTTTAAACGCGCAAACGCAGCATTTAGTGAATGAACCGCGTTTAAAGCAGATGCAGTCCGGTGCGTTTTTGGTTAATCCTTGTCGCGGTTCAGTTGTCGATGAAGCTGCCGTTTTACGCATGCTGAGTAAGGGCCATCTGGCTGGGTATGCCAGTGACGTATTTGAAATGGAGGATTGGGCAAGAGCGGATCGACCAGGTGAAATCGATCAGGAGCTGTTGACGCATCCCAAAACACTATTCACCTCACATATCGGTTCAGCTGTAAGCAAGGTACGACTGGCCATTGAACAACGTGCCGCTGAAAACATTCTCAGCGTATTACGAGGTGAACAGCCACTTGATCCAGCAAATCAGTTATCTGACAAAAAGGAAATGTCATGCTCAACCTGATCTGGCTGAAAAGCCTGATAACCGTGATCGAGCAGCACAGTTTTCAGGCGGCGGCCAGTCAATTGGGTTTGGCTCAACCTACCATCACACAGCATATTCAAAAGCTGGAAGAAATGCTGAAGGTGTCACTGATTCAGCGAGGACGTAGTGGCTGCCAGCCGACAGAACATGCGTTAAGGTTGTTGCCTTATGCTGAGAGCATGTTACGTCTACAGGACAGAGCGTTACTGGCAATTAAGTCACCCAAGCTTAAAGTGGGCGCCAGTTCCAATATCGGTATTTATCTATTGCAGCCTTATTTACATGATTTCCTTCGCCATCAATCACAGGAGGAAGACAAGCTGGACTTACTGATTGATAACAATCCTACAGTTGCTGACAAACTGGAAAACGCTGAAATCGATATTGCCCTGATGGAATGGTGGTCATCTAAAGCCGGGTTTGAATCGCAAACCTGGAAAATAGAACCTTTGGTGTTGATTACACCCACGGATCATCCGCTGGCAAAGCTGCCATCAATAAGTAAATCAATTTTAGCCGGACTGGATTTGATAGGCGGTGAATCGGGGAGTGGAACAGGTCGATTGCTGAAAACGTATTTACAGGATTTTCAGCAGATGCCCAAAGTCACAATGCAACTAGGAAGCACAGAGGCTGTGAAACAGGCAGTTCGGGCGGGGCTGGGTATCTCACTGGTATTTGCCTCTGCCGTTGCCGATGAGGTAAGGCATGGAAGTTTATGCGCCATTCCGATTGAAGATAATGCTTTAAGAAAGTCCATCCAACTTGTCTGGCGACAACACCCGGCCGCTCAACAGAAACGGCCGGAGTTTGTCGATTATCTGCTACAGGATAATCCCTAGGGTCTGTTTACTCCCAATCGTAAACCAGATTCAGCCGATAATTGGTATCAGTCGTTTCAGCATCGCCGGCTGGTTGACTGTTGTACTGACTTCTCAGGCTGGCGCGTAGCTTCCAGGCTTCATCGTTGGTAATTGGCAATTCAGCGCCAAAATTAGTGACCAGCAGATAATTTTGTCCGGGGCTGCTAAACGAAGGGTAGTAAGTTAAATCGTGAAACAGATTCATTCGGCTATTGAGGTTGTAATTGGTTTCATAACCTAAAACGCCCGTTGGATCTTTTTCAGTGGTGCCATCAGAGTAACTTTCAAATCGATAACCGACACCGGCAAAGCCTTTAAAGACTAAATCCGGTTCCTGAATAAAAAATCGACCCAGACTGGCGGTGGCTATTGCCCGTAAATCCAGTTCTTCAAAATCATCAATCTCAAAATCGGCGCTGCCACGGGCAAAATAGTTTTCACTGATATCACGTTCTAATTTGATACCCGCCAGTTTCTCGTTCTCGGTTTGTTCGTCATCTTCCTTGGCATAATTGACTTCCAGGTACATGCCTAAACGTTCATTCACAGTTTCTCGGAAAAGCTCACCCCGACCGGTGACGGACATTCGATCAGTATTACCACTGGCTCCCTGAATACCAAATGCCAGATTACCGCTCCATGGATCCAGTAGTGCTTCGCGTTCCGCTCGGAGCTGTTGCACTTCGGCTGTATACGTTTCTTCCAATGCGGCTTTTTCCTGTGCCTGAGCTGTTTTGATTTGCTCAATTTCCTGCTGATATTGCTGTTCCAGTTGAGCATTCTGGGGTTGCACAGCATCTTTTTCCCACAGCGTATTAATCCGTTTTGGATCGATATCCACTGTACCAAATGCTGTACCAGTTAACTGGTGTTGCCCCTTATCATTAACAGTCAGCTGGCCCAGAACCCGATCACTACTATCAAGTTCAATAAGATGCTTCTGATCTGTACTGATTTGTGTCACTCGATTGAAATCAACGGTAACTTCATCGGCAAAAGCAGTATCCATAACCACTTTGCCTTCAGAAATCTGTTTAATAGAACCTTTAAGAATACTGCCATCATCGAGCAATATCTGATCCGCTGCGAGGCTGGTGGAAGTGAAAAGAAGAACGGTGGATATAGCGGTGCTCAATCGACGTTGAAGCATGATTTCTCCGTATTTGATTAAGGTCTTCCGTGAATCTACGACGATTATTTGATGGATTACCTTTGGTTCAAAAATGCTTTGCCAAGGATGCGAAACCGAAGCTTTATAAATTGACTGAAACGTTATTTTTAAAACAATTTATTCGCGGTCTGGAAAAACGACTCCCACAGACCCTAAAAAATAAAACGTGAAAATACTGTGAAAAAGAATATTCATTTTCTTCAAATGACGTTTGGCTGTTGTCTCTTTTGATAATTTTCACTTGGGAAAATTTCCTAGGTTTGCTGAAGCTGTGCCGTTATAATCTTTTGTTATATGGCATAACGCTTTAAGCCATCACCGAGCCCCTTATCAGGATAAACAATGAAGTTCATAAATAACCTGCCGATTGGCAAGAAAATTTTCACCGTGGTCATTGTTCTTGGGTTGACCCAACTATTGATAGCGGCTTTTGCAATTTTAAAAATGCAAGAAATCTCAGAAGAATTTTCGGTGATGAATGAGATGGTTATTCCACTTGAAAGACGCGTCGCCAAGACCAGCGAACTTCAGTACAAAAAAGCCGCTACCTTGCAGTCACTTTTGCTGGATGCCCGCTCTGGTGCGCCCAGAAGTATCATCAAGACCCATTTCGCAGAAATAGAAAATATAACCACAGAGAGTCAGCTTACCTTGGCTGAAACCGTCGGTATTCTTGAACAAGCCAAAAGCACAAACCTGCAAGCTGAAATGCTGGTGGATGTGACAAGCATGTCGGAAAATATTGAAACAATCGTTCAACAGCAACAGAACTATCAGGCTTATGTAGATGCAGCGATCAATGTCATCAAACGGGGGGGCAGCATGTCCGGCGGTGGTTATTTGTCTGAAGAGGAACAACGAGAACTAAAAACGATTGAAGCTGAATTATTCGTCACTCTGGCTGCGATGAAGGCGAGTATTGATAACATTTCACAACGTGCGGTCAGTAACGTTGAGCAGAAACAAAAAACCAGCATCCTTAGCCTGATAGCCATCGCTGCAGCATCATTATTACTTGGTGTCTTCATTTCAAAAATTATTATTAATAATATTGTCCGGCCCATCAAAGAGGTTATGAGTACCCTCAGCGCGATGGCACAGGATAACGATCTCACCAGAAGAATGACCTTCACCAGCAAAGATGAAGTCGGGGCGATGGGCAGTGTGTTTAATTCGTTCGTTGAAAAGCTTCAGGAGCTGGTGGTGGGGATTACATCTGCATCAGAGCAGTTATCGACCGCCGCGGAAGAAACCTCGGCAGTCAGCGAAACAACCAATACCAATATTGCCAAACAGAAAAATGAAACGGCGCAGGTTGCTACTGCTATCAATCAAATGACGGCAACGGTAGAAGAAGTGGCGGCCAATGCTGAGAAAGCATCAAATGCCGCCCGCAAAGGTGAAGCTGACTCTGAAGCAGGCAGAAATGTCGTTGAGCAAATCATGACATCAATTAATGCATTAGCCTCTGAAATCAATGATTCCTCCGGCGTGATTACCAAAGTGAAGACGGATAGCGAAAACATCGGTCTTATTCTGGATGTCATCAAAAACATCGCCGAACAAACAAACCTGTTGGCACTGAATGCTGCTATTGAAGCCGCCAGGGCAGGGGATCAGGGACGAGGTTTTGCAGTCGTGGCAGATGAAGTTCGTACACTCGCTCAACGCACTCAACAATCTACACAGGAAATCGAATCGCTTATTTCAACATTACAGGCCGGTTCAGATAATGCGGTTCAATCCATGGAGCAAAATCAGTCGAGTATTACACAACTAGTCGCCAAGGGCACTGAAGCCACAAGTTCGTTGCTGGCAATCACACAGTCAGTCCGTGCCATCACCGAGATGAATCTATCGATTACCACAGCAGCAGAAGAACAAAGCCATGTGGTAAACGATATCAACCGAAATATTCATACCATTCAACACGTGTCTGAAAGCACCGCAGAAGGCTCAGAACAAGTCTCCAAAGCCAGCCAGGAAATTGCCAAGTTAAGTGAAAAACTCACGGCGATGGTCAGGCAGTTTAACGTTTCATAAAACAATCGCGTAAACGTTTTCTTTAAATATAACCAGGGATTTGTTGATCTTCATAGTCACATTTGAATGATCAACAGACCCTTGAGGTCACAAACTTTATTTATTTGTAGATAATAATGAATATTATTTAGATTATTATTGACAGTAATTTTTGACTAGCTGATAATTTATCAATTCATCGTTGCTATACATGCGGCGATTCCTCTCCTCGTTAGTAAGTTGAAGATAAATGTCTCGCATTGATAATAAAAAAATCCCGTTAAAAGCTTTAAACACTAAGTCCCAACGTCATACTGCTGCTCTTCTCCTATGTACTCCATTAGTTGCTGTGTCTCTTAACGTGAATGCACAGGAAGAAAGCGATAAAGAAGTCTATCGGTTTGCCCCAATCATCGTTAATACTCAAGCCATGGCTGACGATGATGCAAATTCAATCGTCGCTCAGGAAATTTCGGTGGGTGGAAAAGTAGCGACCAGTATTCTGGATACACCTGCTTCTGTCTCAGTGATTACCGAAAAAGAAATTGAGCAACGCCATGCGAGCACTACAGAAGAAGTGTTGCAATACACGCCTGGCATTATCACGGATTATTACGGTACGGATGATCGTAATGATTATTTCCAGATCCGCGGCTTTTCAGCGACAACATATCGCGATGGTCTGACCTTAGGATCAATGCGAGGTGTGCGTGAAGATGCCTATGCCTTTGAGCGTGTTGAAGTGTTGCGTGGTGCTAACTCAACTTTGTTTGGGGCTGCTGATCCGGGTGGATCGGTCAATTTTGTCAGCAAAACGCCAAAATTTGAGCAGTTTGGCAGCGGTTATGCCCGTTATGGTTCATTTGACCACAAAGAGGTCGGTCTTGATGTCGGTGACACCTTAAACGAAGACAAAACGCTCGCTTACCGCTTTACCGGTAAATTTCAGGACAGTGAACGCGAATACGATTATTCCAAAGACGATAATGAGTTCTTTATGGGCGGCATTACCTGGGAGCCAACTGATTTCACCTCTGCGACATTATTATTGGATTACCTGAATCGCGATAGTACGCCTAACAGTGGTGGTTATCCTAAAGACAGGGAGTATGACCGCGATGAGTTTTATGGAGAACCCGATTTCAATTCTCAGGAAGTAGAACGCACCAGCATAACCGGCATGTTCAGCCATGACTTTGATAACGGTTTTATTGTTCGCGCTAATTTACGCTATAGCGATTTAACTGATGATTTTGGTTATGCTTATTTGACAGGCACTTCAAGCGCCGCAGGTGCAAACAGAGCTTATTTTGGGACAGACAGCCAAGCTCAGGAGCTAATAGGTAACGCAATTGTGCAATATGATGCTCGCTTTGAGCACTTTGATACAAGTACGCTTATTGGTGTTGAGTATCGTGATGCATCTACCGAAGATAGTAGTATTTATGACCCGAATGTAGTCGCACCTATTAATATTGCCAATCCAGTTTATAGCGGTATATCGAGTCTTCCAGCACCATATAGTGCAAATGATCAGGATTACACAACGGAGTCTATTTTCCTACAACAAAACCTGTCATTTGCTGAGCGTTTTATTGTTACGGCTGGAGTTCGTACTGATCACATGGATCTTTCAAGTACGGATATTACCGGATTCGAAAAGTCGGATAATTTAACTGAAACATCATTGCGTGGCGCGCTAACCTATAAAGTTACAGACGAGGTTTCCACTTATATCAGTATGGTTGAATCGGTTGCTCCTCCATCAATTGGTGTAAAACCAGAGCGTGGTAAGCAATATGAAGTGGGTCTGAAATTTGCTCCTGCTGGTTCTAACGCGCTTTACTCAATGGCTATCTATGATCTTACTAAAGACGATGTCACTATCGCTGTTGTTCAAGAAAATGGATCGATTGAACGGGAGACTATTGGTGAATCAAGAGTAAAAGGGCTGGATTTAGAGGCCAAAGTAGAATTAAGCGATAGTTTCAGCTTAACCGGTGCTTATTCTTACATGGAGACAGAAGTAGTAAGCGGCACCTTACGTGATGGCTCTTCTATTAAAGGCAATGAGTTTACATCTGCACCAAAACAAATGGCATCGGTTTGGGGGCATTACACATTTCCTGCTCGGGATATGAGTTTGGGCCTTGGCGTTCGTTATACCGGCTCGTACTACTTCGATGCAGTGAATTCAGCAAAGAGCGATTCAGCTACATTGGTTGATTCTTCATTCAGTTACGAGTTTTACCAAAATACCGATTTAACGGTTTATGTACGTAACCTGTTTGATGAGCAACACGTAGTGGGATCCGGTACGGCCAATTATTACAATCCAGGCCGTGAAGTCCTGGCTACAGTTAACTATAACTGGTAAATCCATCAGCTAATCAAGAGGTCAGACATTTAACAATGTCTGGCCTCTTTTTTATTGTTGATATAGGAAACTGATAACCAGGTTTGATTAAGCCGGGATTGGTCTTCATTACATAGCGCTAATCGTCTAGAATCGATTTACACTAATTTTCCAGGGAAGGAATATGAGTATTGCCACGGTTTACAGTCGTGCTTTGACCGGTATTTATGCTCAGGCAGTGACGGTTGAAGTACATCTTTCCAATGGTCTGCCCAGTTTGTCGATTGTGGGTATGGCGGAAACAGCGGTTAAGGAAAGCAAGGATCGCGTTCGATCGGCATTGATTAATTCTCAGTTCAATTTTCCTCAGCAACGTATCACTATTAATCTGGCTCCTGCAGATTTGCCCAAAGAGGGTGGACGGTTTGATTTACCGATTGCGTTGGGCATTCTGGCGGCTTCAAATCAAATTCCGGTGCAATCGTTAAGTGGTATGGAGTTTATCGGTGAACTCGGTCTTACCGGTGAACTGCGTGGTGTTCGCGGTGTATTACCAACTGCATTAGCCACATCTGAGGCTAACCGACAATTAATGGTGCCGTTTGAGAATGCTGAAGAGGCGGCGCTGACTGAACAGGGTGAGAGTTTTGCTGCTAAGAGCTTGTTGGAAGTCTGTGCACATTTGCATGACCAATTGCGTTTATCGACCAATATAAATCAACAGAAACATAGTCAAAATAATTATGCCGATTTAGCAGATGTGCGTGGCCAGGCATCTGCCAGACGGGCATTGGAAATCGCAGCTGCTGGATCACATAGTCTACTTTTTGCTGGTCCGCCCGGAACCGGAAAAACTATGCTGGCTAGTCGGCTTCCAGGAATCCTGCCGCCGATGACTGAGCAGGAAGCGATTGAAACGGCGACTATTCATTCAATATCGTCTGCCGGATTTGAGGTAGAAAACTGGATGCAGCGTCCTTTTCGGGCGCCACATCACACCGCTTCTGCTGTGGCCTTAGTCGGTGGAGGCAGCCAGCCTAAACCGGGCGAGATTTCGCTGGCTCATCAAGGTGTGCTGTTCCTTGACGAGTTACCGGAGTTTGATCGTAAAGTATTAGAAGTTTTACGTGAGCCAATTGAATCTGGGAAAATAACTATTTCCCGCGCCGCTAATCAAGCGGAATTTCCCTCTAAATTTCAATTGGTTGCCGCAATGAACCCCTGTCCTTGTGGTTATCTGGGGCAGGCAAGATGTCATTGCACAGAAGAGCAAGTCAGGCGCTACCGTGGTAAGATCTCCGGCCCGTTATTGGATCGCATTGATATGTTGATGGAGGTGCCGGCAGTGGATAAAAAACTGTTGCGACCTCAGCCTGATGATGTCCCGCCGGAATCCAGTGAAGTGGTTCGTCAGCGAGTGATTCAGGCACGACAGATTCAACTGGAGCGTGCCAATAAAGCCAATGCGTCCCTGCAACATAAAGAACTAGAGGTTTTTTGCACCTTGTCAGATCAGGATTTTCAATTAGTAGAAAAAGCCATCAGCCGTTTTGGTCTGTCGGCCCGTGCCTATCATCGTATTTTAAAAGTGGCCCGCACCATTGCTGATTTGGCCGGTTCACCCGACATTCAAACAGTCCATTTAACAGAAGCCATCGGCTATCGACGCCTCGACACAGCGAATTAATATTTAGTGAAAGATCTCAATCCGGAACAGCGGGAAGCTGTGCGTTACATCGATGGACCGTTGTTAGTGTTAGCTGGTGCCGGCAGTGGCAAGACGCGGGTTATTACCCGCAAGATTGCCTATCTGATCGAGCAGTGCGGCATCAAAGCCAGCAATATCGCCGCCGTTACCTTTACCAACAAAGCCGCTCGTGAGATGAAGGAGCGGGTTGCGGAGCTGATGTCTACCCGACAAGCCTCAGCACGTGGTTTGATGGTCTCCACATTCCATACGCTTGGATTGAATATCCTGCGTCGTGATGGCAAATCATTAGGCTATCGTCCGGGTTTTTCCATTTTTGATGCGCAGGATTCACTGGCAGTTTTCCGCGATCTGATGGGACGCGATTTTGCGGCTGACAGCGATCATGCCCAGGAAGTACAAAATCTGATTTCAAACTGGAAAAACCAGCTGATTCTGCCCGAACAAGCCGCCCAGATTGCTGATGGGGCTCAAGAGGAATTTGCTGCCAGGGTTTACCCACGTTACGTGCAGGCATTGCAGGCCTATAACGCTGTGGATTTTGATGACCTGATTTTAAAGCCAGTGATTCTGTTTCGTGAACACCGTGATGTGTTGCAGAAATGGCAGGCGAAAATTCATTATCTGCTGGTGGATGAATATCAGGATACCAACGGCTGCCAGTACGAGCTGGTCAAACAATTGGTTGGCATTCGTGAAAAGCTCACCGTGGTAGGGGACGATGATCAATCAGTTTATTCCTGGCGTGGCGCACGCCCTGAAAATCTGGTGCAGCTGCAAACGGACTTTCCCAGATTAAATCTGATTAAACTGGAACAGAACTATCGTTCGATGGGCCGTATCCTGCGAGTTGCCAATAAACTTATCAGTCATAACCCCCATGTGTTTGAAAAGCGCTTATGGAGCGCTATGGGTGAGGGCGATGCCATTCGGATCATTGGTTGTCGTGATGACGAGCATGAATCGGAAAAAGTCATTTCCGAACTGCTATATCACAAGCTCAAACACCAGGCGAGTTTCAAGGATTATGCGATTTTGTATCGCAGTAATCATCAGTCCCGTTCGCTGGAAAAAGTGTTACGCGAACATAATGTGCCGTATTTTTTGACCGGTGGCACCTCGTTTTTCTCGCGAGTCGAAGTCAAAGACATCATGGCCTATCTGCGACTGCTGGCCAATCAGGATGACGATAATGCGTTTTTACGGGTCATTAATACCCCACGTCGTGGTATCGGTTCATCCACCTTGCAGGCGCTTGGTGAATACGCCGCCAAACGTAACACCAGTATGTTCGGAGCCTGTTTTGAAATGGGATTGGCGGAAAGCCTGCCAGCTAAATCAGTGCAGAATCTGGAAGTCTTTACCCGCTGGCTGATTGATATTGCTGATCGCGCTGCTCGTGGCAATCTGCTGGACGCGATCAAAGATATGATCGAGGAAATCAATTACCGCGGCTGGCTGGAAGAAGTCAGCGGCGATCCAAATAAAGCCAATCGTCGTATGGAAAATGTCGATGAACTGGTTAGTTGGATCGAACGAATGATTGATCAGGACACCGAAGAAAAATCGATAGGTGATATTGCTGCACGTTTAACGTTGATGGATATCATGGACCGTCAGGCGGATGAAAATCAGTCCGATGCAGTGCATCTGATGACGTTACATGCTGCTAAAGGGCTGGAATTTCCACATGTATTCATTGTCGGTATGGAAGAAGAAATCCTGCCACATCGAACCAGTATTGAAGAGGATTCCATCGAAGAAGAACGGCGTCTGGCGTATGTTGGCATCACCCGGGCACAACGCAGCCTGGTAATGACGCTGGCAAACACCCGCAAACGTTATGGCGAAAAGGTGGATTGTGAAGAGAGTCGTTTTCTTCGCGAATTACCACCAGAAGACTTGATTTGGATGACCGAAAAAACACAGGTCGATCCAGAAGAGCGAAAAGAGCGTGGCAAAGCCCATTTATCCAATATTCGCGATATGCTTAAGTAGCACATAGGTTGTATAACCTATTAGCGGATACGACTAAGGCGGTAAATATGAAAACAAAACTTCTGTACCTGGCGATGATGATTCCTGGCCTGGCAAATGCTCAAGTGTTTCTGGAACAGACTCAGGCCGAAAGTGGCAGCTATTACAAAGGTATACTCACCGTAACAGCAGGCTGTGATGGTTCGTCCACTACCTCCATTACCGTCGATATTCCCGAAGGTCTGCAATTTGTACAACCCATGCCCAAAGCAGGCTGGCAGCTGGAAATTGTTAAAAAACCTGTTGAACGACCCTTCTTTAAGGATGGGATTGAGATAACCGAAGCAGTAAGACAGATCACCTGGTCGGGTAATTCATTACACGATATTCATTTTGATGAGTTTATTTTCCGGGGCCGTGTCGGCGTTGGAGCTACCAGCGTGTTGTATTTCCCAGTTATTCAGAAATGTGAAGCAGGTGAACTGTATTGGGATCAAATTGCTGAGGTGGAACCGGTCAAAAAAACCATGCCCGAAACTGGTCCCCAATCCGTGATTGATCTGATGGAAGAAATGGAAGGGCTGGATAAAGAGCATCAAAATGATCAAGCGAAAAAATCAGAAATTTCAAGCGACGATGATCAGGTAAAAGCCGATCAACATCACCATGGTCATCAGATGGATATGACGGATACAGCCGATAAAATGGATCATTCAGCCCATTCTGGACATGGACAAACCACACTGCAACACCCCGCCCCGTTTGTCAAAGTGGTGGATGGCACCGGTGACCATCATCACCATTAATTCTCTCTGACTGAATAAAAAGGGCCCAGTTTTTAATTTAAATTGGGCCCTTTTTTTATGCATTATGGAGGAGTAGGCGGCTGCGGCATAGGCGGTGCGTCTTCAGCCTCTTTTTGTTTATCCTCATCCGGATCATCAGCCGGCTGATAGGTTCCTTTCGAAGGGTTTGGAACCTGAGGTGATTTTTCATCTTCTTTGTCCTCATATTCAGACTTTTTAGAAGCGGCGATAATAGTGGAGATACTCACTGAGCTTTCTCCATGGTTTTGTTGTAGTGTCATTAGGTTATTTCCTTAAGGTAGTTAAAGAAGATATCTTGCAGCAATTGCAAGACTGGAATGACTAACGCGATAATTTGCAGGGGGTAACCATTCAATGTGGCTAACAGTATCTCAAGGTGAAAAATGAATTCGCCTTACGCATAACCTGCTTAGAGATTTACAGAATTGAAATGCTTTAGTGTTTTCTACAGTAACGTATATAAACAAAAATACAAGAACATGAGTTAAGACGATCCTGAATTATGTTCATTCAAATCTGCCCATGACTATTGCCAACCTTAATTTCAATTAATTCTGACTTTTTGATTTTAAATAAACAGGGCATTTTTGTCCGGTATTTAATAACGCATTAACTTTTAGAAATTAACTACAGAGACCCAAAGGGCGCAGAGAAAATAAGCTTTACTATCGATACATCCCTACTACATTAAAGAGATCTAAATATTCCAGTCTTTACCGAACCTTTTAATTTAGATGGTCAATGTAGGGTGGTCTTCCAACTTAAAGGCAGTCCTCTGATAAGTTGCGTCTCTGGTAAGATTGGTAAAGCAGAAGTCACCAAAGATTTGACCCATATCAACTGTTTGAATGTCTAACCCCAGTAAACTTGTTCTCTAGCTAAAACAGCATTTGCCAGACAAGGATCACACGCATATGAAACTTCGCTTTCTCGGTGGTACCAGCACAGTAACCGGCTCCCGCTATCTACTTTCTGATGATAACCACCGGTTACTGGTGGATTGTGGTTTGTATCAAGGAGTGAAAACACTGCGACGGCGTAACTGGGCGCCATTTCCGATAGATCCTTCAACTATCAATGCCGTGGTACTCACTCATGCTCATATCGATCATTCCGGCTATCTGCCGGCACTGGTGAAGAACGGCTTCAAAGGCAAAATCTACTGCACCAAGGCCACCCACGAACTGTGTAATGTGTTGTTACCAGATGCTGGTTATCTCCAAGAGGAAGATGCCAAATATGCGGCTCGCAAGAAGTTCTCAAAACACCAGAGCCCTGAACCGTTATTTACCGAAAAAGACGCCAGAGAAGCATTAAAACACTTCGAATCCCTGCATTACCACGAGACATTTGAGCCAGTAAAAGGCTTTGAAGTCAGCTTTACCCCCGCGGGGCATATTCTGGGTTCATCCTGTGTGCATGTTCATCACAAAGCTTCAGACCGCACAGTGGTATTTTCGGGCGATGTAGGGCGACAAAACGACATTATCATGCGGCCGCCGGAACCACTCCAGCAAGCAGATGTACTGGTATGCGAATCCACCTACGGTGATCGCCTTCATGGTGAATCAGATCCCGAAGCGGTACTTGCAGAAATCATTACCAAAACCGCAGCACGAGGTGGTATCACGCTGATGCCTGCTTTTGCTGTTGGCCGAGCACAAATGCTGCTGTATGTGGTGCATAAACTGATGGGAGAAGGCAAAATCCCCGAAATGCCGGTCTACCTGAACAGTCCGATGGCTATCAAAGCCACGGAGACTTTCATCAAGCACCACAAAGAACATAAGCTGGACCAAAGCCAGTGCGCGCTGATTGATGCTCAAACTCAGTACATCCGCACAGTAGAGGAAGCTATTGAACTGGATACCATGCGCTACCCGTGTGTGATTGTTTCCGCAAGCGGTATGGCCTCTGGCGGTCGGGTTTTGCATCACCTTAAAACTTTGTTACCCAATCCCCGTAACAGTATTGTATTTGCGGGTTTCCAAGCCCCAGGCACCCGTGGTGATGCGTTGGTGAATGGGGCTCAATCCGTCAAAATCCACGGAGCGTACTGGCCGGTAAAAGCCGAAATTCATAATATGGATTCCATGTCTGCTCATGGTGACTACAATGAAATCCTGACATGGTTAGAGCAGGGTAACCTCAAGCCAGATAAAGTTTACGTCACCCACGGCGAAGTCGTCGCCAGTGACACCATGCGTAAACACATCACCGAAAAGTTCGGCTGGGATACCGAAGTGCCAGAGCTGTTTGAGGAAGTTGATATTTGATAGCTCGTGAGCTTTTAAAAATAACCACAGAGACACAGAGGGCACAGAGAAGAATTTTGAAATGCAGACTCTCTTTTAATGGCAGCTAATGAATTCGTCTGAATCAAATTCAAATCTTCGATTCATCTTTATATTTCAAATAAATCAAAGGTTTGTTTTAATTTCAAAAACCATATAAATTGTGATCTATCTCACATTTTGAGGCCGATATGGATATTCAGCTCACATCAACTCAATCCCAAGCCTGTTCAGGCAGAAAATTATTCGTTAATCATTCACGATTAATTCATACAGCAAAATCCTACCTGAAAAAAAACAAATATTTCAATGCCTTATTTGGCGCGAGATTATTGCGCCACATCTATAATCCATTCCCGTTAAGAATTATTATTGAGTCACAGGACTCATTCCCATGTTAAATGTATATCCAACATAGGGTTAGCAGATGAAAGTTTTAGACATTCGTGCAGTCGTAATAGCGTTAGTATGTGTGGCCCTATCTGCTTGCGCATCAATTGAAAAAAGCAGGTTGGCGGAACAGCCCACCAATCAGCCGCTTTTAGCTGGCAAAGGCGACATCGTGCTGAGAGTTAACAAGAAACGTGATCTAGAAAACGCATTTGGTAATGCTGATATTTTCGGGCGTAAAACAAACGAAGGTTTCAGTGAACTTCGGTTCGTTGGGATTGAAAAATCAGGAGCGGTAGTTTTTTACCGAAACGATGTTCAAATAATAACCAATGAGACGACTATGAGTCGCAGTGGAGCTTCGACAACTTACGGTTCTGCAAACACGACAGCTTCCGGAAGTTACTATGGGAATGAAAATTACGGAACTGTCGGCGGGAGAGCCTCCACCAATTACTCGTCAACTACTTTGTCGCCAACAAGCGATTTTCACGCCATTATTCCACAGGGCGCCACACCAATAATATTAAAACCAGGCGATACCTCAATTGTGATGGAAGGTTATGTTGTGGAGGTTCTTGATGTGAGCAGCAGTGCTCTGAAATACCAAATTTTCGAACCATCAGATCTTTGAACCAGTTATTAATTTTCAATTGACTCTGACACTTTTGATTCATTCCCTCGTTACTTAATATCCATCATTATTTACCTGAAGACAAACTAAGGAAAAAAAATGAATAAAATAGTAATTGCCGTAACATCAACTACTCTCGGTTTCATTGTCCTGGCACTTGTCATTTCATGGCTAAGTGATAACGAACAAGTCGGCAAATTGGCACCATCTGTTATTGATTGTCAGATTTACGAAGCCGGCGAGGCTTGTAATGACCTTTTAGAGCTTGGAGTATCACCAGAGCAATCTAAGAGTAATAAGTTTTCCCAATTGGAGAGTTCTGAAATAGCTGAAAGCCATGATCCAGAAGAAATGGAGAACCAGATTGATTTAACCTATCAGCACTTAGCTGAGAACAGCCACACTCTGCCAGAAACATTTACTCAAAGATGGTCCTACACAAAGGTATCCCAAAAACAAATAAACACCAAACAACTGCAATTGATAGCAGCTAAATGTATCATAACAAGGAACCAGAATGGCCGCGAATGTCTTGAGTTATTCGAATTAGGCATTGCTCCTGGATTGTATTTGAATAATCAAACGTATCTTGAAAAGACATTCAAAAGAATCGCTAGTGCAGCAGAAAAATCAGACCCTAGTTTATTAAAAGATCTGGATGTGTATACGCATGAATTTGCTTCAGAGAATGGCATATCATTGCCCGAAAGTTATACTTCTCGCTGGCCTAAACCATAATTAAGTCAAAACCATTTTTGGATGTGAAATGACAGGAATATCAAGGGGTCAGCAAACTTGATATGAGACCAACGCTATTTGGGGATAAAAATGGCTAAACATCCTATCTTCACCATGCCATTTTCCAAGGTTTATCCGCTTTATATTCAAAAGGCTGAACGCAAAAATCGAACGAAAGCGGAAGTGGATCAAGTCATCTGTTGGCTGACCGGTTATGACCAAGCTGACTTAAAACTACAAATCGAACTGGAAAATGATTTTGAAACCTTTTTTGCTCAAGCTCCAGCCATTCATCCAAATAGCTCACTGATCAAAGGTGTGGTTTGTGGCGTTCGGGTTGAAGAAGTCGACGACCCATTAATGCAGAAAATTCGTTATCTGGACAAGCTTGTTGATGAGCTGGCTAAAGGCAAGTCGATGGAGAAGATTCTCCGGTACTAAAACCAGCTATCAACAGACTAGATACTTGATTAATTATGCGCGTGCTCCGGATGAGGACGATGATCTTCTACCCATTGATCGTCCATGCGTGGATCCATTTCAGCAAGAACGCTGCCGGATGCTGCCGGAACGGCAACATAGACATTCATATGGTCTTCTGAAACTCGCTCGCTTTGTAATGAGTAATAGCCTAATACCAAGGCAAACAACGCCAGCACGATAAAAAAGGCGATTGCTGAAAATCCCAGTACAAAACCCAAAACTAACGGTGCAATAAATGACCCGAAGCCATACGAAAACAATAAGGTTCGGCTAATCTCAACCAGGTCGGTGTTTTCATCAAATACATCATTGGCCCGGGCAACACTCAAGGGATAAATGCTGAACAAACTGACACCCAATAAAAATCCCACTGTATAAAGCAACGCCACACTATCACGCCAAATCAAAGGCAAAATCAGCATCAGCAGCAAAACACCAACACTGAAAAATCCAGACCAGGCCAGCATTTTCCGACGGCCTAAACGATCCGATAACATGCCCACAGGCAATTGCGCCATCAGCCCGCCCAGAATGGTAATCGTCATAAACAATGAGACCACCTTAGGCTGATCAAATAGATTTAAGACGTACAGCGGTAGCATGGTGTAAAACGCGCCAACAAACACTCCACCAATAAAGCTCCCCACCAATGCCAAAGGGGCTATAGATAATAATTTTGGCATGCTGTAACGTTCAAAGGGCTTTAATACAGGTTGCGTGACACGTGTCACCGCGACCAATACCAGCGACCAGAGCACCAGAATGGAACCCAGAATGAAAATCGTATTGGATGACATCTCCAGTATTAATAGCAATTGACCTAATGCCAATGCCAGGAAGAATACGATGGTGTATATTGCGAGGATTTTGCCGCGGTCTTCAGAGGAGCTTTTTTCATTGAGCCAACTTTCTAATACGATCAGCATGGCGTAAAAGGCAAAACCGGATACCAAACGTAATGTGGCCCAAAACCAGGGATCAAACCATAAGGCGTGCCCTAAAAATGCCATGACCATAATCGCAGAAAAAGCCGAAAAACTACGTGCGTGACCTACGGTAACGATGAGTTTTTGACTGAAAATTGCGGCTAACATCGCGCCCAGGAAAAAAGCGGAATTGATTAAGCCGATGGCGCCCTCATTGAGACCTTCCTGTTTAAGAAATATGCCAATGAATGTCATCAATAAACCGTAACCCGTTGCTAACAGCGAGATCGAGAAGAACAACGATGAAATCGGTAATAGGGCTCTTTTGAAAAACATGGGGGTTCCTGAACGAAAACAGCTTGCTGCGTGTAAACACAACAAGCCACTATTTTGATTATTTTTTACACAAATTCAAGGCAGGATACAGCAAACTTGATTAGGATGAATGATGTTCAGCCGGGAACCGTGAGAAAACTCAAGCTTTTGCTAAAACCATTTATCAGTTAAATACCAAACGCTTGTCGGTCATGTTTAAAAAAAGCAAAGCAGGATAGATTTATGCTTTTTTCATTTTATGCAGAAAGTCCCGGCAGTGAATTACTGCCGGGCTATTTGTAAATATTAAAAGTCTAGTTGGGCTCCCAATTTGATGGTACGAGGTGCACCTTGAGCAATACTGGAGCTGCCTGCAGAGGTTAGCCAATAGGCTTTATCTGTCAGGTTCTCAACGTTCAGCCGCAGTGTCAGTAGTTGTTTGTTGAGCTCAATTTCATAGCGAGCGCCCAAATCAAACAACGTCACTGACCCGACATGCCATTGGTTTGCCGTATCCAGCGGTCGTTGGCTGGTATATTGCGCGCCGCCGGTGAAGGTCAGCTGTTTATTGGGCACCTGATATTCACTGTATAAACGAAATTGTTTATCAGCGACACCATGAACGGGGTTTCCTTCCAGACTTTTATCAGTAGTTTTTCGGTTGGTGGCATCCAGCCACATTGCACTGGCACCAACTAGCCATTGTTGATTGATTTTGGCTTGTGTGGAGAGTTCAAGTCCTTCGTAATGCGCTTCACCGTCCTGACTGAAGACATCATTCTCATCCTCATGTGTGAGCCCTTTTTGCAGTTTGAATATCGCAAGATTGGCTGACCAGTTATCGTAATCTACCTTGATGCCGGTCTCGTATTGTTTACTGACCAACGGGTCAAAGACTTCACCAGCATTGGGCGCGGTATTCGGCGCTGTCGCCCCTTGTTCAAGGGCTTCAACATAACTTGCGTAAAGTGATATCCATTCGACGGGCCGATAAATAGCTGCGATGGAAGGTGTGATTTCATTTTCTTTGTAATCGCCATATTTATCTTCAATACTGCCGTAACGTGCTCCCAGAATAAAGTCCCAACTGTCACCGACATTCAAGGTATCGGAAAGAAATACCTCTTTACGTGTAACTCTGGAATAATAATTAAACGTGGCATCTTCCTTATCAAGATGTCCGACCGGACGTTCAAATTCGACAGGTGAAGACAAATTACCTGAACCCAACGGAATCCGAAACTGGCCGATACCGGTGCTATTACCTGAAACGGTGCGGGTATGTGATAAGCCTGCAACTACGTTATGGGTAACGGAGCCGGTTTCAATGACACCACTTAGTACATTTTGTGTATGGTAGCTTTTAAATAAATTGTTGTAATTGAAGAGCGTAGCGGAATAGTTGCCATCGCCATCCACGTACAAAATGGGCATCAGCGGGTTGCGGTAGCTGGTGGAGTAACGATAGGAGAGCTTGTTGTTCCAGTTATCGTTCAGCTGCCAGATTAAATCAGTGCCAGTGGTCATGTGTTCTGATTCGTAACGGGTCCAGTCTGGTGTAAGACGTTTATCACCATCAATTGGATCTATAACACTGCCGACTGTGTCAGTAGGACTAATTGAAAAATAACCACCATAGCTTTTACGCTCAGATATCAGTGCATCTGCCTGCCAGGTCAGATCCGGCGTAATACGTAAATCGACGGCAACAGAGGCTGATTTACGGTAGGACTCACCGTCATCGACATAGGTGTCACCAGCCTCACTGACCACATTAACGCGGTAACCAAATATACCATCTGGACCGACACGACCGCCGACATCACCGTGTGCCATTAGCAATCCGCTATCCATTATTTGCGTGGAAACACTGGCTTCGAATTCTTCAGTGGGCCGTTTAAGCACATAATTGATGATGCCGCCCGGAGCTCCAAATCCATAGAGGAAACCGCCCGCACCTTTCAGAATCTCTACGCGTTCAAGGTGTTCCAGAGGGAGGTCTTTGGCACGGCTGCGGAAATTCATTCCATCGAGTTTCTGTCCGGTATCGAAATCCGGGTTGATGCCGCGAATCGAAAATGCGTTATTTTCCGTGATCAAATTATTCGATGAGAGGCTGATAGCGGCATCAAATTTGGTTAACTCACCCAGCGAACGTGCCTGCAGATTAGCAATGTAATCTTCAGAGTAAGTTTCAATGGTAAATGGCGTATTTTGCTTTGACAGGTTTCCCAGTGCTCCAGCGAAAACATCACCCACCCGATAGGCATTGGCGGCAGAGCCATTCATACCCAGACCTTGTACCTGCAAGGTCGATAAAGTGACGCTTTGATCATCCTGATTGGCTTTATGCAAAGCGTAACTTTTGTCACCCTGAGCCACCGCGACCAGACCACTGCCGTTGAGAATATGGCTTAGTGCATTTTCAACGGTATAGCTGCCTTGCAATCCATCACTGCTCTTGCCGCTGGCTAATTCCGAAGCACCCACAAGATAGATTCCTGCCTGAGCAGATAAGCGGGCCAGTACCTGGCTTAGTGATCCGGCGGGGATATTAAATTGTTGCGTGGCTTGAGCCACTGACTGAGTTGTTTCTGCCTGTGCAGCAGGTAGTGTCAGCAACGTCCCCATGCTGGCAGCAGCAATAAGATGGATCGAAAGTGCCAGTGGCTTAAATCGGTTTTTACCCGGTTGTGTGTGGCGTTGTGGTTTCACCATTGTTTTACCTCATCGAGTTTAGTGTTGATACAGATATAAACGGATGAGGCGTGTAGACCCGGAACCATAATTTGAAATAAAACGAAAACAATCTGTAGGTATTTGATTAAATTGAAATTTAACTCTGGATTGGTTCCAGAATGATCCACCCTGGAAACACCTGACGTGCCTGTATGGGCAAAACGCTGGTGAGCATTGCCAAAACACGTTCAGTATCCGCTAGCGGGAAACTGCCATACACTTTCAGCTGAGCAACCTCATCAGAGATATTGATATAGCCATATTGATAACGGTTAAGCTCGGCAATTAGCTCCTGCAGTGTCATATCTTCTGCGACTAACAATCCCTGCCTCCAGGCCTGTCGGGCAGTTACAGCATTTTGTTTTGGCATTATCTGGCTTTCATTAAAACGGCTGGTTTCACCTGCTTGAAGTTCAACATAGTGGTCGTTATTGGTATGAACAGACACTGAACCGTCATAGACGGTAAGCTCGATATCCTGTTGCTGATTCATCACGTTAAACTGTGTTCCGAGCGCCGTTAATCTTCCATGCACCGTATCTACAACGAATGATCTTCTGACATCTTTTGCTGTCTCGATAAAGATCTCACCATGGAGTAACTCAATGCGTCTTTGTTGGGTCGTGTAATCAACATTGATGGCACTCGCTGTGTTTAACCATACCTGCGTGCCATCTGGCAGGTTGATATCAGTTTGTTGTCCGACACTGGTGTGGTAGTCAGCAGCCAATGCCATCACACTGTCAGGCAGCCATTTTCTATTCCAGCTGAAATGACCTGCTAAACCAATCACAGCAATACTGGCCATGCCACTGAGAAGTCGGCGGCGTTGACGTAATCGTTGATTGGCATTGTATAGATTGTCAGCTGTGCTATGCGGGTCGGGTGTTTGCTGTAAGGGCTGGAAACCCTGGCTGATTTTTTCCACGTAAAGCCAGGCGGTTTTATTCTCAGGTTTGGCATCAAGCCATTTACGCCAGCCGGACTTGTGGTCATTACTGGCTTGACCATCACGAAGAATGGCAAACCATTCGGCGGCTTCTTCCAACGTCTTATGAGAAGGTTCAACCATTTTATGATTGTGGTTCAGAAATGAGTTCGCGAGTTGTTTGCGAGGCTTGTAGTTTCAGGCAGGCCAACATGGCCTTAGCCACATATTTACGCACCATGCGATCCGATACACCCAGTTGAACGGCTGTTTCGGCATCTGTCATCTGGCACACTACAGCTAAAAGAAATGCTTTGGCGGCTTTGGCTGGAAGCTCACTCAACATCAGATTAATTTCTTCCAGGGCTTCCAGCACGGCCACCTGCCTTTCTGCTGAGGGCGCGGTTTCTTCCGGATAGCTGGAAAGTGTATCGTGCCAGGCTTTTTCAATTTCCTTTCGACGCCAGAGGTCGATACAGAGGTTTTTGGCGGTAGCTCGTAAATAACTGCGCGCCTGATCGCTGCTGGAAAAGTGGCGCGATGAGGGCAAACCAAGGAGACGGAGAAACGTATCCTGAGTCAGATCAGCGGCTTCAGTGCTATTGCCCAATCGCTGGGATAACCAGCCTTTCAGCCAGTTATGATGTTCGCTATACAGCACCTGTACATGATGGTGGATGACAGATTGGGCACTGCTCACGAAAAGCTCCTGAATGCTATTTGGTAATGAGAATCAATATCATTCTATTGATTAAAATAAAACATCGCAAGTGAGCTGTAAGTCAGGAAGCACAATGAATGGTATTGCTACTCAGGATGCTGAGTAAATGATTGATGTAAGGCCAGTGAAAAAGTGTGGAGTGGAGAAAAAATGTTCGATCAGTACTTACTTATCATGATCGTTGCGTGTCACTAAAAATTCCAGACCGGCACCTACATCTTCTTCGCCACAGGCAGCCATATCATCAGGGCTGGCGGCCTGCGCATCTTCATGATTCAGTATCAAATCACGTTCGTTTCTCGGTTTATCTTTTTTAGTTTTTGCTTTGTCACTGACTTCAACTGAGCTTTTTGGCGAAATGGTGCTGTCGTCCACAGCATTTTCCGGGCCGTTAGGACTTTTCGCCTGAGTAGATTTAGATTTATTGCTCATGTTGTTTACCTCTAGTGACATCAAAAGTAAGACTATTTGATAGCAGGGAGAATTCCGACTTAACGCTTTGCCTTTTGTAACCACTTATCCAGTTGATTACCAAACGCTTGTCGATCACGTTGATTAAAAGCCGCTGGGCCGCCCATCTGTTCGCCGCTGCTACGCATGGTTTCCATAAAATTACGCATGGTCAGTCGGGCGCTGATAGTGTCTGTAGTATACAGTTCACCTCTTGGGTTTAAAGCCAATGCGCCTTTTTCAATCGCTTCGGCGGCAAGCGGGATATCGGCGGTGATGACTAAATCACCTTTCATCAGACGTTCGACAATTTCATTGTCCGCGACATCAAAACCGGATTGCACCTGCTGGAATTTGAGAAAAGGTGAGGGCGGTAATCTTAAGCTATGATTGGCAATAAAAGTGGTTTGGGTTTCTGTTCGGGTAGCAGCACGATAGAGGATTTCTTTTATTACCACCGGGCAGGCATCGGCATCAACCCAGATTTGGGGCTTACGTGGTTCAACTTCGGTCAATTTATTTTTCCAACTGGCGGGTACGTTCCACCTGTTTAACTTTGATATGAATGGCAGCTTTTGCCATCAGATGTGCGCTTACCGGTGCAGTAATAAAGAGAAAAAGCGTCACCAGGATTTCATGCAAGCTGACACCATCTGTTTTAAAACTGAAATGAATTGCCGAGGCAATCAGAATAGCTCCCACGCCAAGTGTGCTGGCCTTGGTCGGGCCATGCAAGCGCATATAAAAATCGGATAGTTTGTACAGGCCGATTGAACCCACCAGCGTGAAAAACGCACCTATTAAAATCAAGATAGCTAAGACCCATTCAAGCATAATTGCCTCTATTCCATGATATCGCCGCGCAGCAGATATTTGCTTAGCGCGAGCGTACCCATAAAACCCATTACGGCGATTAATAAAGCCGCTTCAAAATACAGAGCACTTTGCAGGTTTATACCCAGCAGAATCAGCAATGCAATGGAGTTGATGTATAAGGTATCCAAAGCCAGGATTCGGTCTGGTGTATTCGGACCAATAATCAGCCGGATAAAGCTTAGCAAAATCGCTAAACCGACCATGATGAATGCGAGTGATAAGGCCAGATTTAGCATGTGACAAATATCTCCAGCAATGGCTTCTCGAATTTTCGATGAATATCAGTTTTGATCGCTTCAACGTCATCAATATGTAGCGCATGAATCAATAAATAGCGGCGATCTTTTGAGAGATCACAACTGACAGTTCCTGGTGTTAAAGAAATGGTATTGGCTAACAGCCCGATGCCGACAGAACTGGTTAATTTCAGTTCATAATGCAGGAAGCCCGGTTTTAAATTCTTTTGAGGCCCCAGGATCAATTTGGCTACGACGGCGTTGGCTACCAGAATTTCATACAATACTCTAAGCACATAGAGCAATAACATCCATGGGTGCCGAATACTGATTTTTTCAGGCCAGTAACTGGAGGTCAGCCACGGAATTAAAATTGCCAACACTGCGCCCAGCACGATATGACCAGGGCTGATGGTGTTATTCAATAATAACCAGATACCCCACAAAATCAGCGTGAGGAATGGATGGGGAAATAGTCGCTGAAGAATCATTTGCTGTTATCTCCTCCATATGGAACTGTACTTAATACAGCATCAATATATGCCTGACCGTTGAATAACTGTCCAGCAATCTGAGTGGTCATATCAGTTAAAGGTTTAGCAAACATTACCATTAATGGACTGACCAGCATCAGCAGGAAAACAGCCACGAAAGCCGACTTATTTAAAGGACTGGTTTTTTGACCTTCTTCCTTTTGCACACTGTAAAACAATAATGAACCCGAACGGACTACCGCTATGATCATCACTAAACCGGCAGTTAATATCACGCTCAAAATGGCTGCAAACCAAGGATGGTTAAGAGCAGAATGTAAAATCATCACCTTACCGAAAAAACCCGATAACGGTGGCATACCGGTTAAGGCGATACCTAACAGCATAAACACTGAACCGACGATTATTGGCCGATCAATCGGAATGGCTTTGGTAAACGAATCGGAATAAATGCCACGGCCTTTCATAATCACATCGGCTATCAGGAACATTGCTGCACCAAGCATGGTGGAATGGATTAAGTAATACAAAGCGGCAGCAAGGGCGGCTTCATTATTGATACCGATGGCAACCATTAAGGTAGCGACTGACGCTAGTATCAAATAGGCGACCTGACGACGTAATGCACGTGCGGCCAGCACACCCAAAGCGGCCAGAGCCAATGTTATTAAACCGAGTAGCAATACCCATTCAATATGCACAAACGCTAAATCACCGGCTTCTTCGCCGAAGATCGTGCCATGGACCCGGATAATGGCGTAAAGACCAACCTTGGTCATAATCGCAAATAATGCTGCGACTGGAGCAGAGGTATAGGCATAAGCGCCGGGTAACCACAGATATAGCGGAAACATGGCAGCTTTAATACCAAAGACCACCAGTAACAAGACGGCCGCGGTGGCAACGATGCCTTGATCCGCCTCTGATACGTTTCGCACGGCGATGGCCATATCAGCAATATTCAAAGTCCCCAGAATGCCGTAAAGCGTGCCAACAGCGAACAGGAATAAAGTTGAACCTACCAGATTGATCACCACGTAATGCAGACCTGCACGGGTTCTTAAACGCCCCCCGCCATGGAGTAATAAGCCATAAGAGGCGATCAGTAGCACTTCAAAAAATACAAACAGGTTAAATACGTCGCCCGTCATAAATGCACCGTTCAGGCCGAACAGTTGCAACTGGAATAACACATGAAAATGCTGACCCTGTTTATCGGTATCGTTACGAATCGCATACCATAACGCGCCCAACGCCAGAAGGGAGGTCAGCAACAACATCAGTGCCGATAGGCGATCCAGCACAATGACAATGCCAAAAGGCGCTTGCCAGTTGCCAAGCAGCACGACTTGATAAATCTCGCTGTTGGCCAGTTGGAAGCTGACAAGGCTCACACCCACCAACAGAGTAGTTAAAATCAGACTTAAAATACGTTGTGTATCAATGCCTATGGGACGAGCCATCAGCATCAGGATGCCGCCAATTAACGGCAATAAAACCGGCAAAATAGTAAACGGACTCATGATTGGCTCCGTTCAGTTTCTGTCTTTGTAGTGTTATGTTTAGTGGCTTTCAGTTCATCATCTGAGCGATGCAAGCCATCAACATGATCATTACCCAGCTCGCTACGGGCTTTTAGGGCCAGTACGATGAGGAAAGCCGTCATACCAAATGCAATTACGATAGCTGTTAATACCAAAGCTTGAGGCAGGGGATCGGTGTAAGCTGCAGCGGCAGGATCAATAACGGCCGGGATGCCGATTTGCAAACGCCCCATGCTAAATAGAAAGACGTTTACTGCATAGGCAAGCAGAGTCAATCCCAGTACTACCGGAAAGGTTCTTGCTCTAAGTGTGAGATACACTCCGCAACCTGTCATCACGGAAATGACACTGGCAATTAGCCACTCCATTACTTGATATCCTCAACATTGATGAAATGTGCAGCATGACTCAGTTTGCCAAGCTCAACCAGAATCATAACGGTGGCGCCAACCACCACCAGAAATACCCCTAAGTCAAAGGCTATGGCACTGGCCACTTCAAATTTACCCACTACGGGCCAGTTCAGATAGGTAAACGCAGATGTCAGGAATGGATAGCTCAGTAACATGGAAACGACACCTGTACCGGTAGCGATCAATAGACCCAGCCACATTACCCGATGCATATCGGTCCGCAACCGCTCATTGGTCCAGTCGATACCGTTAGCAAGATATTGTGAAATCAATGCAACCGAAGCAATCAGGCCGGCGATAAATCCTCCGCCAGGCAGGTTGTGACCACGAAGGAATATATACACTGCAACCATCAGCATTAATGGGAACAGCAGCCGGGTCAGAGTCTGCATAATCGGTGGGTGTGGGTCATGACTCCATTCCAGTCCTTCAACATCTTTTGCTGGTGCAGCAAGCTTGAGTCCTTCCAGCATGGCAAAGACCCCGAGACCGGCCAATGCCAGCACGACTATTTCACCTAAGGTATCAAAACCACGGAAATCAACCAGAATCACATTGACCACATTGGTACCACCACCACCCGGTTTGGCATTCTCTATAAAGAAATTGGCAATGGAGGTATATTCACGACTCAATACAGCCATGGTCAACAGGAATACCGCAACAGCGGCAGAAATGGAAATAATCCCATCACGGCTTAAACGGATATAGCTACGTTCCTGAGGGGTGTGCTGTGGCAAAAAGAATAACGCTAACAGCAGCAACACGATGGTCACCACCTCAACAGAAAGTTGGGTCAGAGCCAAATCCGGGGCTGAGAATTTCACAAATCCTAACGCTACCACCAGACCGACCACGCCGATACTAATCAGAGAAGTCAGGCGCTGATGATGCAAAACGACTGTTAACAGGCTGGCCACAATCAACGTCAATGCCATCAGAATGGTGATGACATCGGCTTCCATTAAAGTTCTGTCACCGAATAATGGTGAGTTAAACTGGAAGAACGTCAGGATGCTGAGCACCAATGCACCGCCAATCACCCAGCTCACGGAAGGTTGTAAGGTAGTTTGATCAAAATAATCGGTTACTTTTTTGGCAAACCGGATGGTTTTCCACTGCAGCCAGTCAAACACGGCTTTACCTTCAATCCCGTGTAAACATCTGTCATGCCAGGCAAACAGACGATGTCGTACGGTATAAACCGCCACCCCTAACACCAGGGCAATAAAGCTCATCATCAATGGCAAGTTAAAGCCATGCCAGATGGCCAGACTGAATTCCGGAGCCGGGGCCTGCAGACTAGCGGCAACCGCTACAGACAGAATCGGCCCAATCAATAACATGGGGGCTACCCCAACAATGAGACATAACACCACCAGAATATCGACGGGTATTTTCATAAAACGCGGTGGTTCATGAGGTGTTTTAGGCAAATCAATTGGTTCACCATTAAAGAACACATCGTGGATAAAGCGCAGTGAATAAGCGACCGAGAAGATAGCGGCCAGGGTGACTAATGCCGGAATGGTCCAAGCTGCCAGTGTGGTATCTGACGCGCTGATCGCCTGTTCAAAAAACATCTCTTTACTTAAAAAACCATTTAATAATGGGACACCGGCCATGGCGGCGGCGGCGATCATGGCCAGCATTGCCGTATGCGGCATCATTTTGAACAGACCGTTCAGTTTACGCATATCACGGCTACCGGATTCGTGGTCGATAATACCGGCGACCATAAACAGTGAGCCTTTAAAGGTTGCATGATTAATGATATGAAAAATCGCTGCCACCAGTGCCATTTGGCTGCCAAAGCCAAATAACAGGGTAATAAGTCCCAGATGACTTAAGGTTGAATAGGCCAAAAGGCCTTTCAGGTCATGCTTGAATAAAGCGACATAGGCACCGATCAACAAGGTCAGCATACCGGCCGTACCGACCAGCCAGCTCCATTCCGGGGTACCCGATAAAGCCGGGAAAAAACGCGCCAGTAAAAAGATACCGGCTTTCACCATAGTGGCAGAATGCAGATAAGCTGAGACCGGGGTAGGGGCAGCCATCGCATGCGGCAGCCAGAAATGGAATGGAAACTGCGCTGATTTGGTGAATACCCCCAGCAAAATCAGTAGCAATGTCGGCAGATATAAATCATGACCTCTGATTAAATCGCCCGACGCCAGCACTTGAGTCAGTTCATAACTGCCAACAATATGGCCCAGTAATAACACGCCACCCAATAAGGCCAAACCACCTGCGCCGGTGATCGCTAAGGCCATTCTCGCACCTTGACGGGCATCCTGACGATGCTGCCAATAACTGATCAGCAGGAATGACGTTATTGAGGTGAGTTCCCAGAATACGACCAGTTGCAACAGGTTTTCAGATAATACGATGCCCAGCATAGAGCCCATAAACATCAGCATATAGGCGTAAAACCGCCCCATAGAATCTTTGGCTGACAGGTAGTAGCGAGCATAAAAAATAACAAGCAGACCGATCAGCAGAATCAGCAAGGCAAATAACAGCGCTAAGCCATCAAGCCTGAAGGCAATGTTAAAACCAATAGCTGGTAGCCATGACCATTGTTGAATGAGGGTTTCGCCAGCAAATACAGCTTGCATGGACGGGAATAGAATCGCCAAGGTTAACAATGTTGTCAGTCCAGCTACCCAGGCAGAAGCCAATCGATTGTATCGGGTAGACCATGCAGCAAGTGGAGCGGCTGCAAATGGGAGGAGTGCGGCTAAGGGAAGATTAAAACTGAGTAAGCTCATGGCGGCTAATGTGATCCCTGTCGATGCTAGACGATAATCGTTTCAGCATGTGGCTTAGAATGATTAAATTTTACTCGCTGAGTTTTCAGTTATCCGTGAGCACCGAATATGTTCGGTGCTCACGGACTAATATTTTTATCGGTTATTCAGCCGATGAGGTCATGTAGTCGACGGCAGCCTTAACTTCATCATCACTCAGTTTTGGATTGCCACCACGTGCCGGCATCATATTAAAACCGTTGATAGCATGAGTATAGAGAGTATCCATGCCTTTTTCGATACGGGGAGCCCAATCATTTGCATTACCAATTTTGGGCGAATTCATCATACCGGTTGAATGGCAGACCGCACAAACCTGAGTCACAACTTGTTTACCGACGCTAGCATCGGCAGCATCATCTGCAGCCTCAGTTTCCTCAGCTGTGGGAGCCTCTGCAACCTGTTCTTCACCAATGTTTACTTTGGCTACTGGTTTTAATCGCTCTGCAATTGCTTCAGCATCCATGGGCTCAGGTTCGACTACATTGTCGGCAATAGACAGCATATTCGACAAAATTAAATTAGCGATTAAAAACAATACCCCGACAACAATTAAACTGCCGATCAGGTACTTTGGTGTATTAGAAGATTGCATGGTTTACCTCTGACTCCATAATAGTGGCATTAATTATACGGGCATATGTTCAGCCGCGCTATGTATCAGATAGCGCTCCAAGCGTGATTTTTCCGATTGTTTGACCCAGGCTTAATAAATGATGAGCCTGATCAAGTGTTTGTGGCGTTAACTGATCAAAATGCTGCTGCGAAACAGGTTGTAACTGGTTTAAATCAGCCATCTCTGCAATACGTTGCAGAATATAGCCCTGTTGCTGAATATCAGCTGTTTTCATATTAGGACGGGTAAACATAAACTCCCATACCAGACCGGCGCTTTTGTTTTTTAACAGGTTCAAATCCACTGGTTGCTGGAAGCTGACCACGAGGGCGATTAACCCTTGAGGTGCAATCAGTTCAACCATTTGCGGGTAGTAATAATCACTGTCATTCAGACACAGAATATAATCTGCAGCTGGCAAATTTGCTGCCTGATAATTATCTTTCAACTCACCTTTGTGACTAATCACCACATCCGCACCTAATTTTTTACACCATTTTTGTGTTTCTGGCCGTGATGCCGTGGCAACCACCTTGAGGCTGGTGAGTTGTTTTGCCAGCTGAATCGCCATCGATCCGACACCACCGGCAGCGCCAATAATTAATAAGGTTTTATCGCTATCTTTTTCTGCATCAATTTTCAGTCGATCAAACAGCGACTCCCAAGCTGTCAAAGCTGTGAGTGGTAACGCAGCTGCCTGATGGGGCTGCAATGATTTTGGCGCTTTGGCAATAATCCGTGAATCCACCAGTTGATGAGTTGCGTAACAGCCATCACGGCCAATATCACCGGCATAGAAGACTTTATCCCCCACCTGAAAGTTCTGACATTGTTCGCCAACGTCAGTGATGATTCCAGCAGCATCCCAACCGATGGTTTTGCCATTGGAGGCATCCTGAATAGTTGATTTCACTTTCAGATCCACCGGATTAACCGCGACAGCTTCTACTGAGACCACAACATCGTAACCCGTGGCTTTGGGCATTTCTTTTTGAACACGTTGGGCGGGGCCGGTTGCATGGTGAAATTGTAATGCTTGCATAACTATTTCTCCGTTAAACGTTGAAGTGCATTGAGATAAGCGGTTTCGGATGGCGGTTGTTGGTTTTGCTGGGCCAACCACAACTGTTCTGCCAGACAGTCAACCATCATATGCTGTGCTTTATGCTCATCAGCCGTTTGGGCGATTAGCCGCTGATAGGCCTGTACGATTCCGGCTGGACGATCAGTGGAAAGCTGTTCAAGCACCGCAATATGCAGGCCCATATGCAGATAGGGGTTGGTCTGCCCATTTTCCACAAAATACTCCTGACCGGGTTGAATCGGGGAGGAGAGCAGGTTGTGATATTCCGGATGTAACACAATCACATCGGCAATCATTTGTTCGAGCGCGGTAAGTATTTGTCCGGATTGCATTTTTTGCCATACATCATGGTATTGCTGGCGTAACGCATCACGATCCTGACTGAAAATGGCCATCAGGCTGTTTTCCGCTGGCGTTGAGTACGCCGGTATTCATCACATAAATCGGTAACGATGCATTGATCACAATGCGGTTTTCTGGCGGTACAAACATAGCGGCCATGCAGGATCAGCCAGTGATGGGCATCAAGTTTGAATTCGTCCGGGATCACCTTCATCAATCGATCTTCAACTTCACGGACATTTTTGCCTTTCGCCAGACCGGTTCGGTTCGACAGTCGAAAGATATGCGTATCCACGGCCATGACCGGATGTTTAAAAACGGTGTTGAGAATAACATTGGCGGTTTTACGGCCGACGCCGGGTAGTGCTTCCAGCGCTTCGCGATCATCTGGTACTTCACCACCATGTTTGTCGATTAACTGCTGGCAGGTTTTGATGACGTTTTCCGCTTTGCTGTTAAACAGTCCGATGGTTTTGATATAGCTTTTCAAACCATCCAGACCCAAGTCCAGAATGGCCTGGGGTGTGTTGGCCACCGGGTAGAGTTTATCGGTAGCTTTATTGACGCCGACATCGGTTGCCTGCGCGGACAGGATCACGGCGATCAATAATTCAAACGGCGTCTTGTAGTTCAGCTCGGTAGTGGGCGATGGGTTGTGATCGCGCAGTCTGCTGAAAAATTGTTGCCGCTGCGTTTGATTCATCGTTAGCCTGTGGTGGTTTGCGGAGTCAGTACTTCAGCTTTCACTTTCTCGGTCCGATTCGCCACACGGGCATCAATTGCATTTTTCAATGCCACGATAAGTCCCAGACCAATAAAGGCGCCAGGTGGCAAAATCGCAATAAGAAATCCACGATAATCATCGATGACGGTAATGGTTAAACCACGTGCAGCCTCACCAAACATTAAATGTGCCTGACTGAATAAGGTGCCCTGGCCAAGCAGTTCTCGCATACCACCCAGCAGTACCAGCACGGCGGTAAAACCGATACCCATCATCAAACCGTCAAGTAATGACGGGGTAACAGGATTACGTGCAGCAAAGGCTTCTGCCCGGGCAATAATCGAACAATTGGTGACAATTAACGGAATGAAAATACCCAGGATCAGGTAAAGCTCATGGAACCAGGCGTTCATTGATAATTCAATGGCCGTTACAATTGACGCAATGATTAAGACAAACACCGGTAATCGTGCTTCATCGGGAATCTGGTGGCGCAGCATGGAAATAATACCGTTAGAAGCCACTAATGTCAGGATGGTGGCAAGTCCCAGCCCCAGGCCATTGATGACGGTGTTGGTCACTGCAAGCAATGGACATAAACCCAATAATTGCACTAAAGCCGGATTATTTTTCCACAGACCTTCTTTAATAATCTGATTGTAGATTGTCATGTGTTTTCCTCTGCCGGGATAAACAACTTACCCTTATTTGCTTCAAAAAATTCCAGTGTACGCTTAATGGCATTGACTACGGCACGTGCAGTAATCGTCGCACCGGTAAATTGATCAAACTCACCGCCATCTTTTTTAACTTTCCAACGTGATTCATCCGGTGATTCCAGTGATAGTCCGGCAAATTGCAGGATCCAGTCATCACGTTGCACATCAATTTTATCGCCGAGACCAGGTGTTTCCTTATGGCTGATAACCCGAACTCCCGCCAGCGTGCCATCCGTGTATATGGCAATCAGAATTTTGATACTGCCACTGTAACCATCAGGAGCCACAGCGGTTAATACTGCTGCCACGGGATGACCGTTTTTTCTGGCTCGGTAAACAACGGTTGGCTCCTCGGTACCTAATTGCGGCGTCGGCGGTAACACGAGAGTGTCACTCAGGATATTATTGTCATATTCTTGTTTAGGCACCAGCACATTTATCGCTTCGAGTAGGGCCTGACGTTCATTTTCTCTGATCTGTTCGCGAGTACTTTCTTCAGTAAAAGCAACCAGAGTGGTGGCCACAATAGCAAACACACCCAGCATCAGCCCAACTCGAAATGCCGGTTGATTCCATAATGCTTTCATCGTGTTGCTCCACCATATACACGTGGTTGAGTGTAATAGTCGATTAACGGTACCAGCATATTCATCAAAATAACGGCAAAGGCAACGCCATCCGGATAGCCGCCCCAGATACGAATCACATAGGTCAGAATGCCAACGCCGGCACCAAATACAATACGACCTTTCAAGGTGGTAGAACCCGAGACCGGATCGGTCGCAATAAAGAATGCCCCCAGCATGGTGCCACCACTGAGTAAATGAAATAATGGTGACCCTGACACAGTGGGGTCAATTAACGTGGTAATACTGCTGATGATCAGCAAAGCCAGAATCATGGCGACAGGAACATGCCAGCTAATGACTTTGCGGTAAATTAACCAGATACCACCCAAAGCGAACCAGATATTAATCCATTCCCAGCCCAGCCCACCGACCATGCCGAACAATTCCTGACTACTGATAAATTCAGGATGTCGATCCAATACAATCTGCGTTTTCATTGCATCAAGTGGGGTTGCACCTGAATAAGCATCAATGCCCAAACCATTAAACTGACCGGTAAAAATTAATTGCAGGGCACTTAACCATCCCATTGGTTGCTCAGCAATCGACTGCACGGGTAACCAGGTGGTCATTTCCAGCGGAAAAGAAATCAAAAGCAAAACATAACCAACCATCGCCGGATTAAACGGGTTATAACCCAGACCACCATAAAGGTGTTTAGCGAAGATAATGGCAAAGGTCACACCAATTACCGTCATCCACCATGGCGAAAGTGGCGGGATAGCTAATGCCAGTAAAATAGCAGTTACCGCAGCGCTGCCGTCACTCAGGAAAGGCTTTAATGGCCGATGACGAAGTTTAAGCATCACCGCTTCGCTGATCAGGGCAACCACCACAGCAAGGGTGACATTAATCAGCACACCGGGACCGAAATAATATGTCATAGCGATTACTGCTGGTACCAGTGCGACAAGCACTTGCAGCATTTGTAAGGTGACGCGGTTAGCTCCAGCTAAAAACGGTGGGCTCAGCCGAAAAATGGGCATCAGGCTTTTTCCTCAGTAACCGAATCTGCTGATTCTGCGTTTGTGGTGGATTCTTCTTCTTTGGCTTTGGCTGCTTTGGAAGCCGCCAACGCAGCTTTACGCTGCCGCTGCCGCTCTTCTTTTTCCTGCTTTTCGCGTTCCAGTCTGGCCAAACGGCTTTCATGACGCTCACGAGCCAGATCAGCTTTTTGCTGTTCACGTTGCTGATTCATGATTTCGGTTTTGGAAAACCGGAAGTAGGAGACCAGCGGAATTTTGCTTGGACAAACATAATCACAGCAACCGCATTCAATACAATCAAATAAATTGTAATTACGGGTTTGTTCAAAATCTTTGGCGCGTGAATACCAGTAAAGCTGTTGTGGTAACAAACTGGCAGGGCAGACGTCTGCACAATCACCACAACGAATACACGGTAACGGCTGAGCAGGTGGGGCAACATCATCCACCCCGACCAGAATACAGTTGGCGGTTTTGGTGATAGGTAAATCATCACCAGCCAAGCTGTAACCCATCATCGGCCCACCCTGAATAAAGGGCTCATCGGGTTGACGTTTGGTTTCACAAAAATCCAGTAAATCTTTGATCGGTGTGCCAAACAATGTTTCAAAATTACCGGCGTGAGGGACATCAGTACCGGTAACCGTCACGACTCTTGAAATCAGCGGTTCACCATGCAGAATCGCACGACCCACAGCATAGGCAGTCCCCGGGTTATGACAGACGATCCCAATATCAATCGGTAATTTATTGGTAGGAACCTGTTTGCCGGTGACCACCTGAATCAACTGCTTTTCACCACCGGTTGGATAACGGGTCGGCACAATAACAATTTCGGTTTGCGATAAATGTGGTCTGCCGGTCAGGGCATAGCGTATTGCCGCAATCGCCTCAGGTTTATTATCTTCAATCGCCAGAATGCAGCGGGAAGCTCGCAGCGCAAATAACATGATCTCGACACCATCAAGAATGCCATCGGCACGTTCACGCATCAGCATGTCATCACAGGTGATGTAGGGTTCGCACTCAGCACCATTTATCAATAAGGTTTCGACAGTATGGTGTACACCCGGATTGAGTTTTATAAAGCTGGGGAAACCTGCTCCACCTAAACCGACAATGCCTGCATCACGAATAATTTGCCGTAACTCATGTGCGGAGTGTTGACGGAAATCGGCTATTTGCTCGCGTTCAATCCACCGATCTTCACCATCGGTTTCGATGGTAATACAAGGTGCTGAAAGCCCGGAAGGATGCGGAATAGCATGTTCTCCAATGGCGCTGACCACACCAGAGGTGGGAGCATGCAGACACACTGAAACATGTCCTTCCGCTCTGGCGATACGCTGGCCTTTTAATACGTTATCGCCAACTTCGACAATGGGCACGGCCGCTGCACCGATATGCTGTTGCAGGGGCAATACCAATTGTTTGCTCAATGGTGTTTTGCGAATCGGTTGCTGCGTAGAACGTTTTTTATGTCCTGGCAGTTTCAGTCCACCGGGGAAATTGCTTAACGGTGCACTCATGAGCCGGTCCTCCGTTGCAAATCAACATGGGAAGGATCCGGCCAGCGCCAGGTATGTGGATTTGGTTGGGTTTCGACCATATCAATACAATCTACCGGACAAGGTTCAACACATAATTCACAGCCGGTGCATTCATCAGCGATAACGGTATGCATATGTTTGGCTGCACCCAGAATGGCATCTACCGGGCAGGCCTGGATACACAGCGTACAACCAATGCAACGATCTTCATCTATTACGGCCAGTGTCTTGGGTTTTTCCACACCACATTCTTCATCCAGTGGTTTGGGTTCTACATCCAGCAGATCGGCCAGCGCCTGAATAGTGGTTTCACCGCCCGGGGGACAACGATTGATATCAACTTCACCGGCAGCAATCGCTTCAGCATACGGGCGACACCCGGCAAAACTGCATTGTCCGCATTGTGTCTGTGGCAGGATTTTATCGATTTGATCAACAATTGGATCACCCTCGACTTTGAAGCGGATTGAAGCAAATCCGAGTACAAGTCCAAGGACCAACGCGAGCAGCGTGATGGCAATGATGGCTGTCAGCATACGTTAGACCTTCACCAATCCGGCAAAGCCCATAAAGGCCATCGACATCAGTCCGGCTGTGATCAGCCCGATTGCGGCACCCTGAAAAGGAACAGGCACATCAGCGGCGGCCAAACGTTCACGCATTGCTGCGAAAATGATTAAGACCATTGAAAAGCCGACAGCAGCTCCGAAGCCATACAAAGCAGACTCAAGGAAGCCATGTTTTTCCTGAACATTAAGCAGTGCAACACCTAATACGGCACAGTTAGTGGTAATCAACGGGAGAAAAATACCCAGTACCTGATATAACAGAGGGCTGGTTTTATGCACCACCATTTCAGTGAACTGTACGACAACTGCAATGACAAAAATAAAGCTGATGGTGCGCAGGAATTCAAGGCCCAGCGGAGACAAAAGATATTCATTAATCAGATAGCTGCTGATAGAAGATAAGGTCAACACAAAGGTGGTTGCCAGTGCCATGCCCATCGCTGTTTCCAGCTTACGGGAAACACCCATGAACGGACACAGGCCGAGGAATTTCACCAGCACAATGTTGTTCACCAGAATGGTGCTTATCAAAATTAGGGCATAGTCAGCCATTTAATAACCTACTGATTTTCTCAGGAATTCACTTGGATTCACGCTTAATCCTGATTCAAATATAAATTACGAACCGAATAGTATAGCTTAATAACGCTTTTTATGTAGCGTTGCGATAGAGGTTAAGGCTTGATGTTGAAGGACTTAGGACCGTTGCAACGAGTTTGCAATCTGACTATGAAACGCAGCAAAGATTCCATTGTTTGATCTTTCATCTCCGCCTTGTCGGTCACAAAAATAGCCGCCAGCAGTGGTGGATATGAAAGATCAACAAGCCCTAGGCAGCAGCGGAATTCTTGCGACGCTGTCTGACTGCAGCTGCTAATTCACGTAACAGTGGCTCACTGTTCTCCCAAGCCATACAGGCATCCGTAATACTTTGGCCGTAAACCAGTTCTTTATCCGCTTCGACATTCTGTCTACCTGCCACCAGATTGCTTTCCAGCATCAAACCAATAATACGATTATCTCCAGAGGCAATTTGTTCGGCCAGCAATCGACCAACAACTTCCTGCTGCAGGTGATCCTTACCACTATTGGCATGACTGCAATCAACCATCATGCGAACCGGCTGACCGCTACGGCCAATGACTTCGGCTGCCTCATCAATACTGGTTTGATCATAATTAGGTTTTTTCCCGCCGCGGAGAATGACATGGCAGTCGGGGTTTCCCGTGGTAGAGAATATAGCGGAATGTCCGTCTTTGGTCAGAGACATAAAGTGATGGGGTTTTGATGCTGACAGACAGGCATCTACTGCGATTTGCAATCCCCCGTCAGTAGCATTTTTAAATCCGACCGGGCAGGATAAACCCGATGCAAGTTCTCGATGAGCCTGACTTTCAGTAGTGCGTGCGCCGATAGCACCCCATGAAACCAAATCTGCAATGTATTGTGGACTGATCAGATCCAGATATTCGGTTGCCGCCGGCACTCCCATTTCTGCCAAATCCAGTAATAGTTTTCGCGCGATGTGCAGACCATCATTGATTTGGAAACTGCCATCAAGGTAGGGATCGTTAATCAGACCCTTCCAACCGACAACGGAACGTGGCTTTTCAAAATAAACGCGCATGATGATATGCAGATCATCAGCCAGTTCATGAATCAACGGCTGTAAACGGCTGGCATAGTCACGTGCCGCATTGGGATCGTGAATAGAGCAGGGACCAATAATAACAATCAGACGATCATCACGGTGATGCAGAATGTTCTGACAGGCTGTGCGTGCGTTAAACACAGTTTCAGATGCCGCATCCGAGATCGGTAATTGTTCATGCAATTGCGCTGGCGGTAATACTTCCTGTATTCCAACGATGCGTAAGTCATCTGTGTTGTAACGCATTTTCAACCTGATTTGTGTTCAAAAAAATAATCGGCAATTGTAATACTTCGGGGCCTTTTTCGCTATTTCAAGTTGTTACGGTCGCTTGATTTTTCTCAATAGCGGACCTTATGGCAATACCACCGTAAATAAATCTGCATTCAACCAAAGATGAACCCAGATGCTGGCGATGTAGCCCAGTGCGATTGCCCAAATCCATTTCAGGTGAGACATAAAAGTATAAATACCGCGGGCTTGACCCATCACAGCAACCCCTGCTGCAGAACCAATGGATAGCAATGAACCACCGACACCAGCGGTTAACGTTGCCAATAACCACTGACCTTGACTCATCTCCGGCATCATCGATAACACAGCAAACATCACTGGAATATTGTCGACAACTGCGGAAATCAGACCCACCATAATGTTGGCGGTGGTGGCGCCTAGCTGACCATATAAAAACTCAGAGCCCACGCTCAGGTAGCCGATTGTTCCCAAACCTCCGACGCATAAAATAATGCCATAGAAAAACATCAGCGTGTCCCATTCGGCGCGTTGCAATTGTTCGAAAATATTAAAAGGTGCTTTTTGCTGTGTTTCATCCTGAATATTAAATGCAGCTTGCCCGTCAATCTCTTTCTTATTTAAAAGACGTTTATCATTCATTTTAAGGACATAACCATGCAACTTGAGAAACCCGAGTCCTGTCATCATGCCCAGTACGGGGGGCAGGTGAAGAAAGTGATGACTGCTGGCGGCCATGGCAATGGTGAGAATAAATAATCCAACCACGATCATCGCACCAGATTTAAGCGGTGCATATTCATGTACAGCGATAGCGGCAACATTTTTAATCGCCAGAGACAATAAGGCTGCCGGGATTAACCAATTGACTAATGATGGGACAAATAAAGCAAAGAATTCATGGAAAGCCAAAACACCTTTCTGCCACACCATCAGGGTGGTAATGTCACCAAAAGGACTGAAGGCACCACCGGCATTGGCTGCCACAACGATATTGATACAAGCGACCGCAATAAATTTGTGATTATTGCCAGCAACCGCCATCACCACCGTTGCCATCAATAGAGCCGTGGTTAAGTTATCAGCGACTGGCGAGATGAAAAACGCCATTAAACCCGTCAACCAGAAAATAGTTCTTAATGAAAATCCCTTATTCACCAGCCAGGCACGAATAGCATCAAATACACCACGTTCGCCCATGGTGTTGATATAGGTCATTGCTGCCAGCAGGAATAAAAATAACTCAGCATATTCAAGCAGATTATGCCGAATCATAATGCCAGCTGTTTCATGAAAAACCGGATCAGTCTGCTGTGAATAAATCAGGGCAATCAATCCCCAAATCAGACCGGCCGCCACAATGACCGGTTTGGATTTACGCATATGGATATGCTCTTCAGCGATTACCAACGCATAAGCAATGAAAAATATCGCTAAGGCGGCAAATCCGACCCAGTGTCCGGTTAAATCAAGTAATGCGACATTTTCTACTGCCCATGTTGAGGGGGAGAAAAGCATGGCCAATAAAAATAATGACCAACCGGTAAAAGACTTGAAAAGGCCTGAGACGGGCATAATGACTTCCTGAAAATGGGGGAGCAAAAGCGCTAAATGATACCCCTCATCACTGGAATGACAACTGTTATTTTAGAACTGTGCGATAGAAACCTTCTGCCGCATCTGTGACCAAATCAAATACATGGTTGAACCCATTCTGACCACCATAATACGGGTCGGGAACATCGGTCTCATCACGTCCTTCAGCGAAATCGAGGAACAGCTTGACCTTATGCTGGTGTTCGCTCGGACAGGCTTGCTGAAGAATCTCCAGATTGTCCTTATCCATTGCCAGAATATAATCAAAATGCTCAAAGTCCTCATAGCGAAACTTGCGGGCTCTGATAAAAGACAAATCAATACCACGCTGTTTGGCCGTTTGTTGGGCCCGGGCATCAGGTGGTTCGCCCACATGGTAGGCATGGGTACCGGCCGAGTCGATTAGAAATTTGTCACTGGTACCTTTAGCTTTCAGCAAACTGACAAAAACGCCTTCGGCGGTGGGAGAACGACAGATATTGCCCATGCACACGAAAAGTACTTTTATCTGTTTCATATAGTCCCTAGACGATTGATTTATAAAGAACTGGTAATTAACAAGTCCTATATGATTTTATTTAGTCCCAACCTGATTGGTACACAGGTTGGTACACAAGGTATAGTTAGATATTATCAATGGGCATAGATTAACGATGCCCAAGCAAACAGAGTTTACCAAGGAAACCTTTATGCCTGAACGTAGTATACCAGTGAGTTATAACGACCATTTTATAAGAAATATAAAATGGGAAGGTAAAGATAAACGACTGCTTATTGGGGATTGTTTAATACTTCAAGTTCGAAGGTCTTCCAAAACATGGTTAGTTCGGCGTCGAATAGATGGAAAAGCTAGCATCACCACAATAGGTAAATATCCTGCAATTAGCCTTAAAAAAGCTCGTGTAGAAGCCACAAAAATAACAATGGCTGTAAATGTCTCAGTATTTACAGTTGCTCAGTTAGTTGAAAAGTATATGAATGAGGTCGCGAATAAGAAACATAAGCGACCTGAGCTCGTCCAGGGATATATGGATAGGGCTGTTATACCTAAGATTGGCGCCCAAAAAGTTCGTGATGTTACACGAGTACAGTTAGTAGGAATGATTCAGGACTACTCTAGTCGCGGAGCAAGAACGGCTGACCAGCTCAGGAGCAATCTAAAAAAAATATTCTCCTTTGCAGTCGAGTTAGGTCATCGGGACGATAATCCAATGTTGGAAGTCAGTAGTCGAGTTACTGGCTATGAACCTAATCCTAGAGAACGAATTTTATCCGATCAGGAAATTGTTGATATGTGGAGCTGGAAGAATAGCTCACATAGTTGGCAACGGACAGAGGATAACGTTCGAATGCTTCGCTTTCTTCTTTTAACTGGTCTGAGAATAAGTGAAGCAAGAAATGGGTATAAAGATGGAGATAAATGGATAGTAAACAAAGAAATATCTAAGAATGGCAAATCTCACTGGGTTTATCTAACAGAAACTGCAAAACAGCAACTACCATTACCCAAGACTACTGCGACAAATATACAAGCATGGTTAAGGAGGCGATTAGGTTTTGAGAACAATAATCGATATACCCCTCATGATTTGAGACGTACTTGTGCTACCAAAATGGCTGACAATGGAATTGAACCGTTTATAGTTGAACGTGTTCTTAATCACAAATTAGAGGGTGTAATGGCAGTCTATAATCGCGCTGAATATGAACGAGAAAGGATCAATGCTAGTCTTCTTATAGAAAAAGTGATTTTGGAATTAGTGAAATGCAAAGGTTAGATATTGAGTGGTTCTCACTAGCAAAATATGAGTCATTGAGAAATATGTCACTCTTAGAGATTTATGGTCAATTGTATATAAGAAAAGAATTGTATCAGATGATTTTTCACAGTCGTACTGGCAATAAATCTGCCAAAGAAAGTGTGATGGAGCAGAATTTTACAGGTTGGATTGATCAAATAAGGAACAAATCCATTATTGATACTTGTATTCAAGGCTCAGAAAATAGTAAGCAAGTGAATGAAGAAGATTTAGCTTTAGATACAGTAACAGATCTTACTGCTCTAGATGTTCAAGGTTTAATCTCGGCTGCAAGAGTTACTATTGATGACGATGATGAAGAGCTATCCCTCGAAGAATTAGATGTTTGTTTAGATGAATTGACTCATCAAAATCATCCAAATGAAGAGCTGGGCTATCGCCATTTAAAAATTGATATTTTTGCTTCAGATGAATTAATTTTGAGACATTTTAGAAATTGGCTCTCGGAAATAAGAACAAAATATCCTAAATATACAATCGAAAAGTCGTTTTCCGAACAAGATAAAGCAAAATGGGTTCATGATCGTCTCATTCCATATATTGACCTGAGGCTAATAACTGCTTATGACAATATAAAACTTACAGATTATGAAATTGGAAATTTAGTTTTATACGACTATACAGTATCCAGTCCTGAAGCACGTGTGAGGAGAACCCTCAAGAAAAAAGCTGAGTATCTTATGAAAGATGAAACTATCAATACATTAGCTTTGCAATTGGGTATTCCACCATCAGTAGGTTAGACAAGCAATATATGAAAATTAATGCCGTCATAAATTCTAGTGAAATTTATGCCGGCAATGAATATCTAAAATTATATGGCTTTAGTTTATATTTTTGATCCATAGAATGCATAACACTTCTTAAAACTAAATAAGAGTGTTATCAATGAAAAAACAAACTTCTCAACTTGAAAAAATCTCTCATTCAATCAATGGCGCTATAGAATTTACCGACTTCAGTCGCTCATATATTTTTGATGCAATTCGTAAAAATCAGATTAAAACCTTTAAGCGAGGTAATCGTCGTTTCATCTTACATGAAGATTTAGTTGAGTTTATTCACTCACTAGCTGAAGAAGGTGGAGTGTGATGAAAATCGAGAAGCTTTATTTAAAGATAGAATTATTAAAATATAGAATTGCATCAATTGACCTGAATCATGAAAATGTCTCAATCATCAGGCTAATTACTGGCCAATATTTCAACATACCAGCATCACAAAGTAGTCTCAGAATTTCAACATTGAACATAATAGGACTATGTAAATTTGCAACCTCTTATTATCTCTACCAGCAAGGTAAACATCAGATATATTTCAATTTGAATCATGATCAATTATTAATTGTGGTGATGGCGTTTACGTATGATAAAGCAAACCATTTTAAAGCAGACTTTATCCAACTATTCAATCAACGGGAAAATGAGCTATTACATTGGCGTGAAAAAGCACTATTAACCTCAGATAGCACCAAGCAGGCGAAGGATCAAGTTCATCGGTTACAAGGGTCTCTGAGGATGGTTATACCCACATTTAAACGCAGCACCTTGCAATTTATTCACCTACAACAGGCCATTACTCTAGCGGCAACGGGTTCAACTAAAACTAAACGCCACTCCATGATCAGCAGCAAGCTTATTCTTGTTGAAGTGCTTGAAGCGTTATTACAGACAGAAATTAAAAGATTGATGGATCAAGGTATAGCGCCTGAACAAGGGGGTGATTATGTTTTAGCAGTTATAAAAAAAGAAGACCTGACCAGCAGCGTCGAAACTTTAAGAAAGGGCTTTTTAAACAACACAATAGATCATAATCGTACTCGTGGTATAAGGCAAATCTTCACCTGAAAACTAGGGTGAAAATATGTCTAAAATTATTCCAAAATTTGTACACGGTTTTGACACAGCGGTTTTGACACAGAAAAGTGAAGCTAACCCCACTACGGGCGAGGCTTCACGTTTTTCCGAAACGCCCCATAAAGGCGGGTTATTTCTAATATCTATAGATGATGATGAAATCACCCAAGAAAAGGGTAAGGGAAAACAGCGAGCGGCTCGTCTCAAGACGCGTAATCGTAAGACGGTTATGTATGAGGATATTTTTGAATATCGAGGAAAAATCTACCGTGTTAATTCGTCTAAGTCTGGTCTCTATGTTGAAATTCTAGAACCAATGATTGGCCAGTTTGAAATAGCGGCTCAAAAATGGGGGCGAGTATTTGTACTTAGATTTGATTTACACCAACATTTTTACAGTGGGGATAACAGACGCATTACCGCCTTTAGGAAAAGGTTATTTAATAGGCTAAAGCGTATTTATGGCTTTAAAGATATTGGTTTTTGCTGGGTACGCGAAAAAGAGCGAGCCAAGTCACAGCATTATCACTTTGTTCTATTCTTGGAAGGAAGGTTAATCAAGCACTCAAGCCGTATTAACGAGCTAATAACTGAAGCTTGGGAAGAGCCGACAGGCTCTTACCATGTACCAATCATTAAACGACCCTTCTACTTTGGGACAGGCGAAGAAATTGCCGATGATGCTATTCACAGAGCTTCTTATTTAGCCAAAGCCAGAGGAAAGGGCTATAGAGACACACAGGCAAAAGATTTTCAATGTTCACGTATGAAGCCAAATAACTAATAAGTCTTTCGATAAAGAATCGCTTTGACCACCTTAAATCATTTTTTTGGATTAAAGCTCTCAATCCAGCGTCTGCTGCGGCAAGGTAATTTTCAAGCTCAAAGCTAGCTATATCGTCAACCGTTGTTTTACTCCGTTATACCAAAACGATAATAGGACTGATCCCAGACCTAGTTTATTAACATGAGGGTAAGGTATGTATAGGCGTTTTTTTAATGCTATAACTATGGTTATTTCGTGCTTGGATAGTATTTACAATGCTTCCAAGAAATTCCCGGAAACTCCCGGAAATTTTGGGAATGAGAGTTCCACGCGTCATCTACGCGTGAGCAAACTTGCTGTAGAGCCAAAGTTCAATAATGCCAATTTGTTTAGGTGCACTGCTAACGTGAAATTAATATGCTGAGATAAAAATAAGTTTTTAGCTTAGTATCCTCATGGAGATAAATTCAATGAATGCCAGTAAGAAACCTCGATCCTATTCAGTACAAGAGCAAATTAAAACCTTGGATCGGATATTTTTAGAGGAAGTTGAGAATGCAAATAGACTGGATGTTGATGAGCCTAAATTGAAATGGGAGGCAACTGTTTTTTCAAATGATGGTGAAATTAGTGTTAAATCTTCAACAGATGTTTCTAGCGATACAAAAGCATTAACAAATCCTCCAGAGGAGTATTTACCACTGCCTCATTATATTTGTCATCGACATAAAACTATGGTGACACTATCAGATAAGCCAGCTCGAAAGACTCTAAGACTAAAAAATATTTTCCGTCACATAAGCACTCTGTTCCGTTAGTCGTTTTCATTTCCAAATAGTGCCATTAAAAGTAAGCTCTGTGCTTGAGAAAAGTTATTTGATTTGAGAACTAGTAAGAGTTGCCTTAATAAACAACCTGCTATATTGAATTAGATTACAAATGATTAAATAGAATCATCTTCTTCAATTATGTGAGTCATGGACAATGAAGTCACCATTAAAAGATATTCCGCTTCGTAACCCCGGCGAAACGCTTGATCGACAAATAAATGACTTGATTATCGATAAAGGTTTGACCTATACCATATATATGGTTTTCATCGGGACGCTCACTTTCATGGAGTGGTTAAAGTGGTGGCAAGATATACCTCCGGCGCCTTTTATTTACAGCCTGATTTTGGCTATTACTTGTTTATATTACGTACCCAAAGTAATTGCGGTACGTAAGCAACTTAAAAGGCTTAGGCAAGGGCGTGATGGTGAAAAAGCAGTTGGTCAATACTTAGATAGCATTAAAGAACTCGATGCTAGAGTATTCCATGACGTGCCCGCCGAAAATTTTAATTTGGATCACGTTGTTATATCTTCAACTGGTATCTATGTAATAGAAACAAAAACTTACAGTAAACCGCCAAGCGGTAGACCAACCATCATCTTTGATGGCATTACCGTGCAAATCAATCACAAACCTAAATCTGACAAACCTGTCATTCAGGCGAAAGCCGCTGCTAACTGGTTAAAATTACTCCTTCATGATAGTACGGGAAAGAATTATGAGATTAAACCCGTCGTTGTATTTCCTGGTTGGTTTGTTGAACCAACCAGTGAGGCAAAGAATAGTGATGTCTGGGTATTGAACCCCAGGGCACTGCCTACGTTCTGAATCGCCACTAATTTACTAGA